>NZ_JBICYI010000014.1:0-218482 GCF_043200825.1 Streptomyces sp. NPDC048370
ATTTTTGGCACGCTGTTGAGTTCTCAAGGAACGGACGCTTCCTTCGTACTCACCCTCTCGGGCTTTCCTCCGGGCTTTTCCCTTCGGTCTTTCGTTTCCGACTCTATCAGATCTTTCCGATCCGATTTCCTCGGTGCTTTCCGGCTTCTCGGTTTTCCCGATCCGCTTTCCGGCGTTGATCCGACTTTATCAGAAGTTCTGGAGTCGAATTCCCCGCCCCGTCCGGTCGGCCGTTCAGGCACACGAGTGTGCCGGGCTTCCCTTGTTGGCGGAGACGTAAACGTACTGGAGCGGGGGGGGGGGGGGGGACAAAAGGTGCCCCCCCCCGCGCGGGGGGGGGGGGGGGCCCCGGGGCCCCCCCCCCCCGGGGCGGGGGGCCCCCCCCCCCGGCCCCCCGCCCCCCCCCCCCCCCCCCCCCCCCCCCCCCCCCCCCCCCGCTCTCAGTTGGCGCTGGTCAGGCCCGTGGGCCTGCCGGTGCTCAGACCTCCACGACGACCGGGAGGATCATCGGGCGCCGGCGGTAGGTGTCGGAGACCCACTTGCCGACCGAGCGGCGGATCAGCTGCTGGAGCTGGTGCGGCTCGACCACGCCGTCCTGGAACGACTTGTTCAGAGCCTGCTCGACCTTCGGGATCACGGCGTCGAACGCCGAGTCCTCGATGCCGGAGCCGCGGGCGTGGATGTTCGGGCCGCCCACGATCTTGCCGGTCGAGGAGTCCACCACCACGAAGACCGAGATGATGCCCTCGTCGCCGAGGATGCGGCGGTCCTTCAGGTGGGCCTCGGTGACGTCGCCGACCGAGAGGCCGTCCACGTACACGTATCCCGCCTGGACCTTGCCGGTGATGCGGGCCTTGCCGTCGATCAGGTCGACGACGACGCCGTCCTCGGCGATGACGATGTGGTCCTTGGGGATACCCGTCATCGCGCCGAGCTCGGCGTTGGCGCGCAGGTGGCGCCATTCGCCGTGGACCGGCATCAGGTTCTTCGGGCGGCAGATGTTGTAGAAGTACAGCAGCTCGCCGGCCGAGGCGTGGCCCGAGACGTGGACCTTGGCGTTGCCCTTGTGGACGACGTTGGCACCCCAGCGGGTCAGGCCGTTGATCACGCGGTAGACCGCGTTCTCGTTGCCCGGGATGAGCGAGGACGCCAGGATCACGGTGTCGCCCTGGACGATCCGGATCTGGTGGTCGCGGTTGGCCATCCGGGACAGGGCGGCCATCGGCTCGCCCTGGGAGCCCGTACAGACCAGCACGACCTCGTCGTCCGGGAGGTCGTCGAGGGTCTTCACGTCGACGACCAGGCCGGCCGGGACGCGGAGGTAGCCCAGGTCGCGGGCGATGCCCATGTTGCGGACCATCGAGCGGCCGACGAAGGCCACGCGGCGGCCGTACTCGTGCGCCGCGTCGAGGATCTGCTGGATGCGGTGCACGTGGCTGGCGAAGCTGGCCACGATGATGCGCTTCTGGGCGTTCGCGAAGACGGTCCGCAGGACGTTCGAGATGTCCTTCTCCGGCGGGACGAAGCCCGGGACCTCGGCGTTCGTCGAGTCGGACAGCAGGAGGTCGATGCCCTCCTCGCTGAGCCGCGCGAAGGCGTGCAGGTCCGTGAGCCGACCGTCCAGCGGCAGCTGGTCCATCTTGAAGTCGCCGGTCGCGACGGCCATGCCCGCGGGGGTGCGGATGGCGACCGCGAGCGCGTCCGGGATGGAGTGGTTGACCGCGATGAACTCGCAGTCGAACGGGCCGAGCGCCTCGCGGTCGCCCTCCTTCACCTCAAGGGTGTAGGGGCGGATCCGGTGCTCCTGGAGCTTCGCCTCGATCAGGGCGAGGGTCAGCTTGGAGCCGATGAGCGGGATGTCCGGCTTCAGCCGGAGCAGGTACGGGACGGCGCCGATGTGGTCCTCGTGGCCGTGCGTGAGCACGATGCCGTCGACCTGGTCGAGGCGGTCCTTGATGACGGTGAAGTCGGGCAGGATCAGGTCGACGCCGGGCTGCTCCTCCTCGGGGAAGAGGACGCCGCAGTCGACGATGAGCAGACGGCCGTCGAACTCGAAGACCGTCATGTTGCGGCCGATCTCACCGAGCCCGCCGAGCGGGATGACGCGCAGGCCGCCCTTGGCCAGCTTCGGCGGGGCGCCGAGTTCAGGATGCGGATGACTCAAAAGACTCTCCTCACCACACACGCCACGTACCGCTTGGGCACGTGGCGCGCATGACATTCGTGCACTTGCTGTTGTCGGTCGATCGTTTTCCGATCGGATATTCAGTTGTGAAGTCTGTACTCAGATACATACCCCGCCGGCGGCGAGATCGATCTTGAGCTGGGCCGTCTCGTCGGGCGAGAGCTCCACGAGCGGCAGCCGCAGCGGGCCGGCCGGGAGGCCCTGGAGGGCGAGGGCGGCCTTGGTGGTCATGACGCCCTGGGTGCGGAACATGCCGGTGTAGATCGGCAGGAGCCGCTGGTGGATCTCGGTGGCCTTCTGGACCTCACCGTTCAGGTGGGCGTCGAGGAGGGCGCGGAGCTCGGGGGTCACGACGTGGCCGACGACGGAGACGAAGCCGCAGGCGCCCACGGAGAGCAGCGGCAGGTTGAGCATGTCGTCGCCGGAGTACCAGGCGAGGCCCGAGCGGGCGATGGCCCAGCTCGCGCGGCCGAGGTCGCCCTTGGCGTCCTTGTTGGCGACGATCCGGGGGTGCTCGGCGAGCCGGACGATCGTCTCGGTGTCGATCGGGACGCCGCTGCGGCCGGGGATGTCGTAGAGCATCACCGGGAGCTCGGTGGCGTCGGCGATGGCCGAGAAGTGCCGGTACAGGCCCTCCTGCGGGGGCTTGTTGTAGTACGGCGTGACGGCGAGCAGGCCGTGCGCGCCGTCGCGTTCGGCCGTGCGGGCGAGCTCGATGGAGTGGTGGGTGTCGTTGGTGCCGATGCCGGCGACGACGTGGGCGCGGTCGCCGACCGCCTCCAGTACCGCCCGTACCAGCTCCGATTTCTCCGCGTCGCTGGTGGTCGGGGACTCGCCGGTGGTGCCGTTGATGACGAGGCCGTCGTTGCCTGCGTCCACCAGATGGGCGGCGAGTCGCTGGGCACCGTCGAGGTCGAGTGCGCCGTCAGCCGTGAGCGGCGTGACCATGGCGGTGAGGACCCGCCCGAAGGGGGTCTGCGGAGTGGAGATCGGAGCCATGGGTAACACGCTACTCGCTGCTCATCGCCCGGTGCCCCCTCGGGGGGACGTGTGAAAGGAGCCCGGCACTGCCTGCTCGGGGGTTCAAGCAGTGCCGGGTCCGTTTGATCAGCCTAGATGAACTTCGTGAAACGTCGCAATACGGACACTTCGCGCGACGTGGTCGTACATCTGTGCTTTATGGGGCCACACGGCCGTTCTTGTTGAAGGCCGCGTGGGTCAGCGGCATGAGCTCGGCCCAGTGCTGCTCCATCTTCTCGCCGACCATCTCGATCTCCCGCTGCGGGAACGACGGCACCTTGGCCAGCTCGTGCTGGGTGCGCAGACCGAGGAAGTGCATCAGCGAGCGTGCGTTGCACGTGGCGTACATCGAGGAGAAGAGGCCGACGGGCAGGACCGAGCGGGCGACCTCGCGGGCGACGCCGGCGGCGAGCATCTCCTGGTACGCCGCGTACGCCTGGACGTACGAGTCCTCCATGACGCGGCCGGTCAGCTCCTGCTGGGCCTCGGTGCCCTCGACGAAGACGTACTTGCCGGGGCGGCCCTCCTGGACGAGCTTCCGGGAGGCGTCGGGGACGTAGAAGACCGGCTCCAGCTCCCTGTAGCGACCCGATTCCTCGTTGTACGACCAGCCGACGCGGTGCCGCATGAACTCACGGAACACGAAGATCGGGGCGCTGATGAAGAAGGTCATCGAGTTGTGCTCGAAGGGGCTGCCGTGGCGGTCCCGCATCAGGTAGTTGATGAGCCCCTTGGACCGCTCAGGGTCCTTCTGCAGCTCGTCGAGCGACTGCTCCCCCGCCGTGGAGACACGGGCGGCCCACAGCACGTCCGAGTCGGCGGCGCTGTGCTTCACCAGCTCGACCGTCACATCGCTGCGGAAGCTGGGCTTGAGATCTGCTGCGGGGGTGTCGCTCACCGGCGGGGTCCTTCCAAAGTGCGTCGCTCGGGCGGCGCCCACTCTACGGGGAGCCACTGACAGCGGACGTCCACACCCACCCGGACCACATTCTTTGGCCAATTCGGGGAAATCGGGCACCGAATGATGACTTTGCTCGTCTTTCACTGTGACCCCCATCGCACGAGCTCCTAGGAGAGTGACCCTGATGTTCCGCCGGCGTGAGGACGTCCCGTTCGCGTTCGTCGCGGAGGCCGACCGCTTCCGCAGTAACGTCACTCCGCCGCCAAGGGAGCGCCTCAGTGTCTCCGAGCTCGTGGGCCGTACGCTGGTCGGGCTGACCGTCGTGGCCGGTCTCGTCGGCTCGTTGCTCTTCGGGATGCCGTCCATGCAGTCGGGTGGGGCCGAGGGGCAGCGGCAGCAGTCCGAGGCCTCCGACGGCCGCTGAGCAGTTCGGCCCCCCTGAGGTGGCCCGGTCGAGACCACCTGGGTAGCCTCACCGGGCACAGCCCCTTCGAGCGTGCTTGTGAGTGAGGATCAGTCGTGCCCCTGCCTTTTCTGACGGCCGACCGCGCTTTTGACGCGACCGACGACGTCGCGCTGCCGTTCGACGACCACGACCAGTGGCGTCGGCCCTACCGCCCCGGCCCCTGGCGCGTGGGCGCGGCGGCGCTCGCGCTGCTGCTCGCGTCGTTCGTGCTGTTCGCCGCGGTGATCATCACCGCCGCCGGGGCGGTGAGCGGTGCGGCCGTCACGTTCGGTCTGGCGGTGCTCGTCATCCTCTCCGCGCTGCGGATGCTGCGTGTGGGCACGTGGGTGAGCCGGCACGGCGTGCGCCGGGTCGGCTTCTTCTCCACGTCCACCGTGACCTGGGCCCGGGTGGCGCACGCGCGCACGGTCCAGCAGCCGGTGCGGTGGCTGGGGCTGCCCCGCACGGTGCAGGGCCAGGCGCTGATCCTCGTACAGCGGGGTGGTGAGCAGATCACTCTGCTCACCGACCACAACGCCGACTTCCTCTCCCGCATCGAGGCGTTCGACCGCGCGGCCGACACGGTCGAGGCGTGGAACGCCGAGTACGGCGTCGCCGTACCGGCCGCCGCTACGCGCTGACCGTGCGGCCCGCGTGGAGCGCGATCGCGCGCTGCATCGCCTTGCGGGCGCGCGGGGTGTCGCGGGCGTCGTGATAGGCGACCGCGAGCCGGAACCAGCAGCGCCAGTCCTCCGGTGAGTCCTCGGTCTCGGCGCGTCGCCTCGCGAACACCTCGTCGGCCGAGTCCCGGTCGATCCGGCCGCCGACCGTGCGCTTCAACTCGTCCACCGGCAAGCCGCCTTCGGCCTCCAGCTCACGGGCGAGCCGCTGCGCGTTCCGTGCGAAGGCGGTGTTCTTCCAGAGGAACCAGCCGCCCACGCAGGGCAGCAGGAACGCCACCGCGCCCATGCCCATGGCGGCCGGTTCGCCGGTCAGGACGAGCAGCACGCCCTCCATCGCCACCACGCCGAAGACGAGGACGAGGACGGTGGCGAGGAAGACGTACGTGATCTTTCCACCCATGGCCCGTCCGCCTCAGCCCAGGTCCATGAAGTGCTCCAGGCCGAAGGTGAGGCCCGGGGTGGTGACGACACGGCGGGCGCCCAGGAGGATGCCCGGCATGAAGCTGGAGTGGTGCAGCGAGTCGTGACGGACGGTCAGGGTCTCGCCCTCGCCGCCGAGCAGGACCTCCTGGTGGGCCAGGAGGCCCGCGAGGCGCACCGCGTGCACCCGGACGCCGTCGACGTCCGCGCCACGGGCGCCGTCCAGGGCCGTCTCCGTCGCGTCCGGCTGGGCGCCGAGGCCGGCCTCGCGGCGTGCGGCGGCGATCAGCTGGGCGGTACGGGTGGCGGTGCCGCTGGGGGCGTCGACCTTGTGCGGGTGATGCAGCTCCACGACCTCGACGGACTCGAAGTAGGGGGCCGCGATCTGGGCGAACTTCATGGTCAGCACGGCGCCGATGGAGAAGTTCGGGGCGATCAGGACGCCCGTCCGCGGGGAGGCGGCGAGCCAGGTGTTCAGCTGCGCGAGGCGCTCCTCGGTCCAGCCGGTCGTACCGACGACCGCGTGGATGCCGTGGCTCACGCAGTAGTCGAGGTTGTCCATGACCGAGGCCGGGGTGGTCAGCTCGACCGCGACCTGGGCGCCCGCGTCCGCGAGCGTCTCCAGCTTGTCGCCGCGGCCGAGCGCCGCGACCAGTTCCATGTCCTCGGCGGCCTCGACGGCCCGTACCGCCTCGGAGCCGATACGGCCCTGGGCTCCGAGGACCGCCACGCGCAGCTTGCTCATTGCTCTCTGAACTCTCTCTAGGAGACGGATTCGTGCAGGCGTGCCGCCTGCTTGTCCTTCAGCGGCCCTATGACGGACAGCGAAGGGCGCTGTCCGAGCAGATCACGAGCGACCTCGCGGACGTCGTCCGGGGTGACGGACGCGATCCGGGCGAGCATGTCGTCGACCGACATCTGGGTGCCCCAGCAGAGCTCGCTCTTGCCGATGCGGTTCATCAGCGCGCCGGTGTCCTCCAGGCCGAGGACGGTCGAGCCGGAGAGCTGGCCGATGGCGCGGGCGATCTCGTCGTCGGTGAGCCCGTCGGAGGCCACCTTGTCGAGCTCGTCGCGGCAGATCTTCAGCACGTCGTGGACCTGGCTGGGGCGGCAGCCCGCGTACACCCCGAAGAGGCCGCAGTCGGCGAAGCCCGAGGTGTACGAGTACACGCTGTAGGCCAGGCCGCGCTTCTCGCGGACCTCCTGGAAGAGGCGGGAGGACATGCCGCCGCCGAGGGCCGTGTTCATCACGCCGAGGGCCCAGCGGCGCTCGTCGGTGCGGGCGAGGCCCGGCATGCCGAGGACCACGTGGGCCTGCTCGGTCTTGCGGCCGAGGACCTCGACGGCGCCCGCGGTGCGGATCACGCGCCGGCCGTCGCGCGGGGCGACGGGGGTCGCGTCCGTACGGGAGAGGGCGCCGGCCTTCTCGAAGGCGCGGCGGACCTGGCGTACGACGGTGGCGTGGTCGATGTTGCCCGCGGCGGCGACGACCAGGTGGGTCGGGTCGTAGTGCTTCTTGTAGAAGCGGGCGATCCGGCCCCGGTCGAGCGCGTTGATGGTGTCGACGGTGCCGAGGACCGGGCGGCCCAGCGGGGTGTCGCCGAACATGGTGTGCGCGAACAGGTCGTGCACGACGTCGCCCGGGTCGTCCTCGGTCATCGCGATCTCTTCGAGGATGACGCCGCGCTCGGCGTCGACGTCCTCGTCGAGGATGAGCGAGCCGGTCAGCATGTCGCAGACCACGTCGATCGCCAGCGGCAGGTCGGTGTCGAGGACCCGCGCGTAGTAGCAGGTGAACTCCTTCGCCGTGAAGGCGTTCATCTCGCCGCCGACCGCGTCGAGCGCGGAGGAGATGTCGAGGGCGCTGCGTCGCTTCGTGCCCTTGAAGAGGAGGTGCTCCAGGTAGTGCGTGGCGCCGTTGAGCGTGGGCGTCTCGTCGCGGGAGCCGACGTGCGCCCAGATGCCGAAGGTGGCGGAGCGCACGGAGGGCAGGGTCTCGGTGACGATCCGCAGGCCGCCGGGGAGGGTGGTGCGGCGGACCGTGCCGATGCCGTCCCTGCCCGGGAGAAGCGTTTGGGTACGGGCGACGGCCCGCCCCTCCGAAGAGGGGCGGGCCGTCGTCACGGAACTACGGGACGTCACTGGTCGGTGTCGTCCTTCGCGTCCTCCGCGGCAGCGTCCTCGTCCGCCATGACGGGCACGAGGGAGAGCTTGCCGCGCTGGTCGATCTCGGCGATCTCGACCTGGACCTTGGCGCCGACCGCGAGCACGTCCTCGACGTTCTCCACGCGCTTGCCACCGGCGAGCTTGCGGATCTGCGAGATGTGCAGCAGACCGTCCTTGCCGGGCATCAGGGAGACGAAGGCACCGAAGGTGGTGGTCTTGACGACCGTACCCAGGTAGCGCTCGCCGACCTCCGGCATGGTCGGGTTGGCGATGCCGTTGATCGTGGCGCGGGCGGCCTCGGCCTGCGAGCCCTGGGCGGCACCGATGTAGATGGTGCCGTCGTCCTCGATCGTGATGTCGGCGCCGGTGTCCTCCTGGATCTGGTTGATCATCTTGCCCTTGGGGCCGATGACCTCACCGATCTTGTCCACCGGGATCTTGACGGTGATGATGCGCGGCGCGTTCGGGGACATCTCGTCCGGAACGTCGATCGCCTCGTTCATCACGTCAAGGATGTGCAGACGCGCGTCACGGGCCTGCTTCAGCGCGGCGGCCAGGACCGAGGCGGGGATGCCGTCGAGCTTGGTGTCGAGCTGGAGCGCGGTGACGAAGGTCTTCGTACCGGCGACCTTGAAGTCCATGTCGCCGAAGGCGTCCTCCGCACCGAGGATGTCGGTGAGGGCGACGTAGTGGGTCTTGCCGTCGATCTCCTCGGAGATCAGACCCATGGCGATACCGGCGACGGGGGCCTTGAGCGGCACACCGGCGTTCAGCAGCGACATGGTGGAGGCGCAGACCGAGCCCATGGACGTCGAGCCGTTGGAGCCGAGGGCCTCGGACACCTGACGGATCGCGTACGGGAACTCCTCGCGCGTCGGCAGCACCGGCACGATGGCGCGCTCGGCGAGCGCTCCGTGGCCGATCTCGCGGCGCTTGGGCGAGCCCACGCGGCCGGTCTCACCGACGGAGTACGGCGGGAAGTTGTAGTTGTGCATGTAGCGCTTGCGGGTCACCGGGGAAAGGGTGTCCAGCTGCTGCTCCATGCGGAGCATGTTGAGGGTGGTGACGCCCAGGATCTGGGTCTCGCCACGCTCGAAGAGCGCCGAGCCGTGCACGCGCGGGATGGCCTCGACCTCGGCGGCGAGCGTACGGATGTCCGTGATGCCGCGGCCGTCGATGCGGACCTTGTCCTTGATGATGCGCTCGCGGACCAGCTTCTTGGTCAGCGCACGGTACGCGCCGGAGATCTCCTTCTCGCGGCCCTCGAAGGCCGGGAGGAGCTTCTCGGCGGCGAGCTCCTTGACGCGGTCGAGCTCGGTCTCGCGCTCCTGCTTGCCGGCGATGGTGAGCGCCTGCGCGAGGTCGTTCCTGACGGCGGCGGTGAGCGCCTCCAGGACGTCGTCCTGGTAGTCGAGGAAGACCGGGAACTCGCCGGTGGGCTTGGCGGCCTTGGCGGCGAGGTCCGACTGGGCCTTGCAGAGGACCTTGATGAAGGGCTTCGCGGCCTCGAGACCGGCGGCGACGACCTCCTCGGTCGGCGCCTCGGCGCCGCCCTTGACGAGCTCGATCGTGCGCTCGGTGGCCTCGGCCTCGACCATCATGATCGCGACGTCGCCGTCCTCCAGGACGCGACCGGCGACGACCATGTCGAAGACGGCGTCCTCGAGCTCGGTGTGCGTCGGGAACGCGACCCACTGGCCGTTGATCAGGGCGACACGGGTGCCGCCGATCGGGCCGGAGAAGGGCAGGCCGGCCAGCTGCGTGGAGCAGGAGGCGGCGTTGATGGCGACCACGTCGTAGAGGTGGTCGGGGTTGAGCGCCATGATCGTCTCGACGATCTGGATCTCGTTGCGCAGGCCCTTCTTGAAGGAGGGGCGCAGCGGGCGGTCGATCAGGCGACAGGTGAGGACGGCGTCCTCGGAGGGGCGGCCTTCCCGGCGGAAGAAGGAGCCGGGGATCTTGCCGGCCGCGTACATCCGCTCCTCGACGTCCACCGTGAGGGGGAAGAAGTCGAGCTGGTCCTTGGGCTTCTTCGACGCGGTGGTCGCGGAGAGGACCATCGTGTCGTCGTCCAGGTACGCGACGGCGGAGCCGGCGGCCTGCTTGGCCAGGCGGCCCGTCTCGAAGCGGATGGTGCGGGTGCCGAAGGAGCCGTTGTCGATGACGGCCTCGGCGTAGTGGGTCTCGTTCTCCACTAGCGGTTTCTCCTACGTGTTCGTCTTTTCGTCCGTCGGCCCGTGTGGCCGGGGACGGTGGTGGAGGAGAAGCGCGCCTTCGGATGCGGGCCGGTCTTCGATCGAAGCACCCGGGGATTGTGGGGTCCGGGGGCCACTACCGAGGACCGGCGGCGTGCCGGCGGCTCCTCGCTCGTGATGTGGCGTTGTGCGACCAGACTAAGTGCCGGTCGGTACATCGCGCACGTACAGCAAAGGGAGCGGCCCCCTAAAAGTGGGAACCGCTCCCTTCACGGCATACTTACTTCGCACCGCCGGCCGCACCGCGGCGGATGCCGAGGCGGTCGACCAGGGCACGGAAGCGCTGGATGTCCTTCTTGGCCAGGTACTGCAGCAGGCGGCGACGCTGGCCGACCAGGATCAGCAGACCACGGCGGGAGTGGTGGTCGTGCTTGTGCTGCTTGAGGTGCTCGGTCAGGTCCGAGATGCGGCGGGAGAGCATCGCGACCTGGACCTCGGGGGAGCCGGTGTCGCCCTCCTTCTGGCCGAACTCGGCGAAGATCTGCTTCTTCGTAGCGGCGTCGAGCGACATGCGTACTCCTATGTTTGTTCGTGCGCCCACGAGTGCCCCTGGTCTCGTTCTCAGGGGAGCTTCCGTGACTCGGAGGCGAAGGTCCGATGAGCGCAGCTTCCAGAGAAGTCCGGAGATTCCGGTGCATCCGGGAGCGCGTACACAAACGGCCGTCACACAGCGTACCAGGTGACCGGAGTGCCCTTATTTACTGGTGAGGGAGCGGGCCGCCATGAAGACGTCCAGGACCGCGAGGCAGAGCGGGACCAGGGAGAGCAGGACGAATCCCTCGGTCAGGTCGAGGAGGCGGCCCCAGAAGGGTGAGAGCCCCTTCCTCGGGATGATCAGCCCGATGGCGGTGACCAGGGCGGCGCCGGCGGCGACCGTGGCGGTGAGCCAGATCGTACGGATGTCCAGGCCGCCGCGGTCGCCGTGGATCAGCAGGTCCTTGACCAGGTCGGCCGGCGGGTTCAGGGAGAGGCCGAGGATCAGCAGCGCGATCGCGGCGATACCGGCGACGAGGACGCAGGTGACCTGCGAGGTGTAGCGGAAGAGCCGGGCGCGCAGCAGCATCGCGAGGCCGGCGGCGAGGGCGAGGAGCTGGCCCCAGACGTTGCCGGCGAAGCCGAGGACGGCCGCGGAGCCGACGACGACGGCCGCGCAGCCGCCGACGAGGCCGAGGAGCATCTCGTGGCCGCGGCGGGCCTGGAGCGCGATGCGCTCGCCGTCGACGGCCTGGGCCTCTTCGGCGGCGCGGCCGGGCTCGGCGTGGAAGTCGTCGTCGGCGGCGCTGCGCGGGGAGGCGTAGCCGATGGGCAGCCGGGCGAAGCGGGCCGAGAGGCCGGGCAGGAAGGCGACGAGGCCGACGGCGACGGGGGCGCAGACGGCGGCGGTCTCCGTGGCGGAGGCCTCGGCGACGATCGCCAGGAAGGTCGCGAGGGTGCCGACGGTGGCCAGGAAGGTGGCCGCGACGAAGGGGGCGTCGCCGCTGGGGGTGAGCGCGACGAGGGTGACGGAGGCGACCAGGACGGTCACGCAGCCGAGCAGGAACTGGAGGCGGCCGGGGCCGTGGCCTGCGTCGGGGGCGACGATGCCGGAGCCCGCGATGAGCAGCAGGGGCAGGGCGCCGAGGCCGAGGGCGATGGCGGTGGCCCGGTCGGCGTACACCCGGGCCCGCACGCCCGCGAAGGCGGTGAGCAGGACGCCCATGGCGCCGGCGACGACACCGGGGAGGCTGTGCATGTCGTGGCGTACCGGGTCGGCGAACCAGAGCACGAAGCCCATCAGGACGAGCAGGAGCACACCGCCGACGAGTCCGGCGCCGCGCAGCAGGTCGTCGCTCCACAGGTGGCGGTCACGGGTGACGGCCGAGGCGACGGCGTCGGAGACGTCGTCGTAGACGGCGGGCGGCAGCGACTGGGCGAAGGGGCGCAGCGAGAGGACCTCGCCGTCGAGGACCCGCTGGGCGACCAGGGTGCGGGCGCCGTCGAGGACCGTGCCGTCGCGGCGGACCAGGTGGTAGCCGGTGGGGGTGCCGGGTGCCTGGGTCTGACCGGTGAGCCGCAGGATCTCCGGGTAGACGTCGGCGACCGCGATGTCCTCGGGGAGTGCGACGTCGATACGGCTGTCCGGCGCCACGACGGTGACGCGGCAGAAGCCGGTCGCTGCGGTCGTACTCACGTGTCTGGACCCCCTGATTCGCGGTTGCGCACGGTGCGCGCGCCACCCTACCGGGGACGGGCCCGAGTGCCTGCAAGTAGGATCGCGGTCTCGTGGGGGAGGCCGTCGCGCAGGGGCGCCGGTGCGGAACTCCCGCGGGAAGTCCGCCCGTAACGAGGGATTGATGCGCCGGTGAGCCAGATCGTCGTCAAACGCCCGCCGAGGTCCCTTCCTCCTGAAGTACCCAGTGAGGAACTGGTCCTGGAGGCTCCTCCGGAGCTGCCTCGGGGGCAGCAGGAGGGCATGCTGATGCAGCTCCTGCCGATGCTCGGCATGGGCTCGTCGGTGGTGTTCTTCTTCATGCCTGGCGCCCATCCGTTCATGCGCATCATGGGCATCCTGATGCTCGTCTCGACGGTCGGCATGGTCATCGCGCAGCTCGTGCGGTTCCGCAAGGGTACGCAGGGGCAAATGGCGGATGTCCGGCGCGACTACCTCAAATACCTCGCGCAGACCCGGCGCACGGTCCGGCGCACGGCGCGCAAGCAGCGGGACGCTCAGCTGTATCTGCACCCTTCCCCCGAGCAGCTGTGGTCCGTGGTGGCCGAGGGCTCGCGGGTGTGGGAACGCCGGGTGGGCGACAGCGACTTCGCGCAGGTACGGATCGGTCTCGGCTCCCAGCAGTTGTCGACGCCGCTGACGGCGCCTGACACCGCGCCGGTGGACGAGCTGGAGCCGTTGTGCGCGGGTGCGATGCAGCAGTTCCTGGCCGTGCACGGCTCGTTGGACGGGCTGCCGATGGCCGTCTCGATGCGGGCGTTCTACCACGTGACGGTCTCGGGTGAGCCGGAGTCGGCCCAGGCCGCGGCGCGCGCTCTGGTCTCCCAGCTGGTGACGCTGCACTCCCCCGACGACCTGATGCTCGCGGTGGTCGCGGCCCGGGGTGCGCAGGAGCGCTGGGACTGGACGAAGTGGCTGCCGCACGCGCAGGTGCCGGGCCAGGTCGACGGGGCGGGCACGCGGCGGCTGTTCGGCGACGACCTCGGTGAGCTGGAGTCGCTGGTCCGCTCGCGGCTCGACGGGCGGCCCCGGTTCAGCCGGGACAGCCAGCCGGTCCTCGACCAGCCGCACGTCGTGGTGGTCCTCGACGGCGGGATGGTGCCGCCGGACTCGCTCTTCGCGGCGCCGGAGGGTCTGCAGGGCGTGACCATCGTCGAGGTGGTCCACGGTGAGCTGGACGAGCCGCGCGGCGGCCTCTCGGTGATCGTGCGGCCGGGGCGGCTGCGCCTGGAGTCGGGTGGGGGCTTCGCGTACGAGGGTGTGCCGGACGGGATCTCGCTGCCGGCCGCCGAGGCGCTGGCGCGGCAGCTGGCGCCGCTGCGGATGGGCGGCGGCGACAACGACGAGCCGCTGCTCGCCAATCTGGACTTCACGGATCTGCTGAACCTGGGCGACGCGGCGTCGGTGGATGTCGCGCGGACCTGGCGGCCGCGGTCGGTCGCCGAGCGGCTGCGCGTGCCGATCGGTGTCGGCGAGGACGGCCAGCCGGTCATGCTCGACCTCAAGGAGGCGGCGCAGGAGGGCATGGGGCCGCACGGGCTGTGCGTCGGTGCGACCGGTTCCGGAAAGTCGGAGCTGCTGCGCACGCTCGTCCTCGGTCTGGCGGTGACGCACTCCTCGGAGACGCTGAACTTCGTCCTCGCGGACTTCAAGGGTGGTGCGACGTTCGCGGGCATGTCCCAGATGCCGCACGTGGCGGCCGTGATCACCAACCTGTCCGACGACCTCACCCTCGTCGACCGCATGGGCGACGCGATCCGCGGTGAGCTGCAGCGCAGGCAGGAGCTGCTGCGTTCGGCCGGCAACTACGCCAACATCCACGACTACGAGAAGGCGCGGGCGGCCGGTGCCCCGCTGGAGCCGCTGGCCTCGCTCGTCCTGGTCATCGACGAGTTCTCGGAACTCCTGACGGCGAAGCCGGACTTCATCGACATGTTCATCCAGATCGGCCGGATCGGCCGTTCGCTGGGTGTGCATCTGCTGCTGGCCTCGCAGCGCCTCGAGGAGGGCAAGCTCCGGGGCCTCGACACGTACCTCTCGTACCGGGTCGGTCTGCGGACGTTCTCGGCGGCCGAGTCGCGTACGGCGATCGGTGTGCCGGACGCGTACCACCTGCCGTCGGTGCCGGGTTCGGGCTATCTGAAGTTCGGTACGGACGAGATGACCCGGTTCAAGGCCGCGTACGTCTCGGGGACGTACCGGACGGGCGGGCCGCGCCTGGAGGCGGGGCAGCTGCCGATCGAGCGGCGGCCGGCGGTCTTCACGGCGACGCCGGTGCCGGTGGTCTACGCGGCGCCCGACCCTGCGTACCTGGCGGCGCGGCGCGAGGAGGAGGACGACGCGCTCGCGGACACCGTCCTCGATGTGATCGTGCGCCGTCTCGAGGGGCAGGGCGTGCCCGCGCACCAGGTGTGGCTGCCGCCGCTGGACCAGGCGCCCTCGCTCGACCAGCTGCTTCCTGGGCTCGCGCCGACCCCGCTCCGGGGTCTGACGGCGACCGAGTACACGCGGCCCGGCGGCCTGACGGTGCCGCTCGGTCTGATCGACAAGCCCTTCGAGCAGCGGCGCGAGGTGCTGTACCGGGACTTCTCCGGCGCGGCGGGCCACATGATGGTGGTCGGCGGTCCGCAGTCGGGCAAGTCGACGCTGATGCGGACGCTGATCTCGTCGTTCGCCCTCACCCACACGCCGGCCGAGGTGCAGTTCTACGCGCTGGACTTCGGTGGCGGCGGTCTGTCGTCGCTCGCCGAACTGCCGCACGTCGGCGGGGTCGCGTCGCGGCTCGACCCGGAGCGGGTGCGCCGTACGGTCGCGGAGGTGCTCGGCGTACTGAACCGGCGCGAGGAGTTCTTCCGCTCGCACTCGATCGACTCGATCGCCACCTACCGGCGCAAGCGCGCCGCGGGTGAACTGCCGGGCGAGGCCTGGGGCGACGTGTTCCTGGTCATCGACGGCTGGGGCGGTTTCCGGAACGAGTACGACATGTTGGAGGGGATCGTCTCCGACATCGCGGCGCGCGGTCTCGGCTACGGCATCCACGTCGTCATCACCGCCGCCCGGTACATGGAGGTGCGGGCGGCGATCAAGGACCAGATGCTGAGCCGTCTGGAGCTGCGTCTGGGTGACGTGATGGACTCCGAGTTCGACCGGAAGGTGGCGGCGAACGTCCCGACGGGGGTGCCCGGCCGCGGCCAGGTGCCGGAGAAGCTGCACTTCATGGCGGCGCTGCCGCGGATCGACGGCTCCGGCTCGTCGGTCGACCTGTCGTCGGGGACGGAGAACTTCGTCGCGGCCGTACGGGGCTCCTGGACGGGTCCTGTGGCGCCGGCCGTCCGGCTGCTGCCGCACAAGCTGCCGGCCGACCAGCTGCCGAAGGGCTTCGAGTTCCCGCAGCACGGCATCGCGATCGGCATCGACGAGACGCGCCTGGAGCCCGTCTTCGTCAACTTCGACACCGACCCGTTCTTCCTGATCTTCGGCGAGAGCGAGTCCGGCAAGACGAACCTGCTGCGGCTGATCACCAAGCAGATCGCGGAGCGGTACTCCCCCGACGAGGCGAAGCTCGTCGTCGGCGACTACCGGCGTGCGCTGCTCGGCAGCCTGCCGGAGGAGCACCTGCTCGAGTACGCGCCGATGGCGAGCTCGATGCAGATGCACATGGAGGCGCTGGCCGGCGTGTTCGCCCGGCGCCAGCCGCCGCAGGACGTGACCCCGCAGCAGCTGCGGGACCGTAGCTGGTGGTCGGGGCCGCAGGTCTTCATCGTCGTCGACGACTACGACCTGGTGGCGACGAGCGGCGGCAACCCGCTGGCCGCGCTCGCGGAGTACCTGCCCTTCGCCCGGGACACGGGCGTCCGCTTCATCATCGCGCGCAACAGCGCGGGGGCCTCCCGTTCGATGTACGAGGCGTTCATGCAGCGCATCAAGGAGCTGGGCGCGCAGGGCGTGGTCCTCTCGGGCGACCCGCAGGAGGGCGACCTGCTCGGCAGCGCCCGGCCGCGGCCGATGCCGCCGGGGCGCGGCTTCTTCGTGGGGCGCCGGGGCGGGTCGTCGCTGGTGCAGACGGGGCGGATGCCGGAGCGATGAGAGCGGGGACGGCGGGGATGACGGGGATGACGGGAACGAGACGTGCGGCGAGACGTGCAACGGGACATGCGACGAGACGTGGGACGAGTCCGGCGCCGAGAACCGTGAGGCGGCCCGTGACGTCGTCGCCGATGGACGTGAACACTTCAGCCATGAACACTTCAGCACTGCAAACATCACCCTGATCCAGCGAGGGGGAATCAATGTCGTTCAACGATGAGTGGGCCCAGGCCAAGAACGCCGCGATCGCGAATCAGTCGGCGGACATGCGCCTCAACCAGGTCCCCGCGGACGGGGGAGGCGGCACCGGCCCCGCCGATCTCGCGACCACACCCGCGAAGAAGAAGCAGGCCGCCAACAGCATCGAGAACCACATCCAGCCGGACCTGAAGACGGCCGCCGACGCGGCCGACGAGTCCACCAGCAGCGCCATCGGCGCGTTCAAGGGCTGGGAGACGGCCGCCGGACTGAAGAAGGCGCACGAGCACTGGGACAGCCAGGTGAAGCGTCTGAACGCACGCCTCGAATCGGAGAAGGGCGCGCTCCGGGGCGCGTCGACGCTGTTCCAGAGCAACGACATCGTCACGGGGAACGGCCTCGTGACGCAGTCGAAGATCTCGGGACTGTAGGGGGATCGCGATGCCGACGTACGAAGAGATCATGCAGACCGACCTCGGCAAGCTGAGCACCGCCGCCGACGGTTGGAAGTCCATGGCGGAGAAGTTCAAGAAGGTCGAGGACCTGTACGAGAAGGACGTCCAGAAGGTCGCGTCGGGCGGTCCGCTGTGGACCGGTCAGGCCCAGCAGATCGGCGCGACCAACTTCGGCATCACCCGGAGTGAGCTCGACTCCGCGCAGAAGGAAGCGAAGGCGATGGAGTCGCTGCTGCGCGACGCCCACAGCACGCTCACGGAGCTCAAGGGCCGGGTGACGACCGCCGTGAAGGAGGCGGTCGACGCGGGCATGAAGGTCTCCGAGTCCGGCGTGGCGAGCTACGACTTCAGCAAGGTCACCGACAAGGAGGCCTACACGATCCGGCACGACCCGGATCTGCGGTCGGTGGAGCAGTCGTACACGAAGAAGATCAACGACGCGGTCAACGCGGTCACGGAGTTCGACAAGGACGTCAAGACCGCGCTCCTGAACGCCTCGGGCGCGGACGGCACGGCGCCGCTGGGCTTCAACTCCAAGCCGGTGGGCGACGTGGAGGCCGTGGAGGCGCTGGCCCTCTCGGAGAAGGTGCGCAACGGCGACGCCTCGAAGAAGGAGCTGGAGCAGTACCGCGACATCCTGGAGAAGAACGCCAAGGACAAGCACTTCAGCGAGGCGTACCTGCATGCGCTTGGCGCCAAGGACACGCTGAAGATCGCCGACGAGATGAACCTGGCGGCGAACGAGCGGGGCATCTCGGACGCGGACAAGAAGCTGTACAACTCGATCAACGCGAGCCTCGCGGACACGATCGCCTCGGGGACGAAGGACCCGAACAGCTACGCGTACCGGCCGTTCGTCGACGGTCTCAAGGAGATCGGCGACGACAACATCACGGGCAACCTCCGGCCCTCGCACGGGTACCAGCACCTCGTCACGCTCATGTCGCAGGGGAACGCCGACTACGGCAAGGAGTTCCTCAACGAGATCGGCAACGACATGATCCGGGTCGAGAAGGACAAGGAGAACATCTGGGCGCACCACTTCGACGGCCAGCGCCCGAACCTGATGCACGACCCGGTGGACGGCCTGCTCAAGATCATGAGCAAGGACCCGTCGGACGCGGAGTACTTCCTCGACCCGAAGGCTCCGGGGAACGAGAACGACCACCTGAAGTACCTGCTGACGGACCGCAAGTGGGTCGACCCGTGGATGTCGGCGCCGGGCTACGTCGACGAGATGGAGGACCCGTTCAAGGCGACGGGCCTCGGCGCGGCGATCCAGTCGGCGGCGACGGGGCACGCGCCGGGCGAGAAGCTCGGCGACGTGGGCCCGCACACGGAGGGGCAGGCGCGGGTGATGCACAACGCCGTCAGGTTCCTCGACTCCGAGATGGCCGGCGACAAGTTCCCCGACGACCTGAAGAATCTCCAGAAGCCGATGGGCCACGCCCTCGCGGACTACGTGAGCGACACGCACGTGATCCTCAACGGCGAGGACTCGAACTACGGCGGCAGCGGCGGCAAGGACACCATCTACGGCTCGGGCGACAACGCGCACATGGCCGTGGGCCAGGGCAGCCTGATGCGCGTCATGCGCGGTGTCGGCGACGACTCCGAGGCCTTCGCCCTGATCTACGAGGCTGAGCGGGCCTACTCTGCCCAGCAGCTGGCCGACGCGCCTCCGTTCACGGGTGACGCCAAGCACGGCGAGAGCGCCGAGTGGAACCAGCGGTCGCGTGATGTCGGCATCGCGATGGGCGCGCTCAACGGCATCGGCGCGGATGTCTACATCGACAAGGAGGACGACAAGGTCAAGTGGGCCGAGTCGACCGCCGAATACTCGGCGAACGGCGTCAACAGCGTCGTCGGCGAGATCCCGTTCGCCGGCTCGGCCGCCGGTGCCATCGTCGACACCGTCAAGTACGAGTGGGTCAAGGATGTCACCGACGCGGCGGAGGAGCAGGGGAAGAAGGATTCGAGCAACAACTACTCGGCCGGCAAGGACGGTCTGAACCACCTCTTCCAGGGGTGGAAGGACACGGAAGGAAATCTGCACAGTGCTGCGTACGGTTCGGCGAAGGATGCCGCGAACAGCGGATACGAGGACGGGCGGGGTGCGGCAGCCGCCCACCTGGGGAACTAGGCGCGCCAGGGTCCTCGTGCGCGGGGCGGCGACGGCGGCGAGTGCGGTGGCGCTGGCTCTCGTGGCAACCGCCTGCTCGTCCGGGGATTCCGGCACGCAGGTCGAGGGAATGTGCGGCCCGTCCGCCGACTCGAGTGCGGGCAAGTCGCTGCGTGAGGTGCTGCGGACGGACGACTTCACGGCGGAGGTCCTCAGGTCGGACGACAATTTCGTCCGGGAGTTCAAGAAGGACCTGCGGGAATGGCAGGGGGGCAGGGACTCGACCTCTCCCTCCTTCGTGTGCAAGTACGTGCCGGAGGGCAGCCAGGGCCACGTGCTCCTCGACTTCGCCTGGTCCCCGGCCGACCAGCCGAGCAGGCAACGCGCTCAGAGCGGCAATACGTTCTACGACCTGAACGGTGCCACCGGGGAGATCGGCAACCTCTCCTCGGGGCTCTACGTCAGCTGCGTGCTGGGAGGCGAGCTGAGCGACCCGGCGCGGAAGGCGGTGCTGCGCGCGGACCTGGCACTCACGGTCAACCGGGGCCAGACCGTGGACAAGGCCCGGGAGGCCGAACAGCTCTCGTTCCTCTACTACATGACCCGCGCGGCCACGGAGGTTCTGGGCTGCGAGAACAAGCCCCTGGCGAAGGATCCGGCCGTGAAGCCCCTCACCGAAAGCAGTCCGTCATGAGTCAGTCGAAGCACCGTGCGCTCGGCCTCACGTGCGCCGTTCTCCTGGCCACGCTCGTCGGCTGTGGGGGCGGCGGCGGAGCGGACGCCGGGGGCTCCCTCGGTGTCGACCGGGTGGTCGAGCTCGCCGAGGGGGTCGGCAAGGACGGCGCGGACGCGTGCCCGATCCCGTACGACGCGGGCAAGGCGGCCGAGGCGGCGAAGGTCGGCGAGGGTATCGAGGCCGGCGCGGCGGGGGCTGAGGCGGGCAAGCCGATGGCGACCGGCGAGGGCGGGAAGACGTCGGATCCGCAGTCGGCCTTCGCGGGCAAGCCGGGTGGGCTCATCTCCTGCTCGTACCACGTCGGCGGCGAGGACCTGACGATCCACACCGTCGGTACGGAAGCGGGCAGTGCGATCAATATTCTCCTGCCCACCGCTCAGAACGCCGGCAGCATGTCCGTCGAGGACGTGAAGGCCTTCCACGCGAAGGCCGCCGACGCGAAGTTCGGCGAGCCCGCGGCGAGCAGGGGCGGAAACGTGGTGACCGTCCGGCTCGACTCCGGTGGCAAGGGTGACGTGGCCCTGCTGCTGACCGTCGGCGAGGAGGACAAGAGCGCTCTGAAGCCGGAACAGGTACAGGAGCTGGCGCGGACCTTCGCCGCGCAGGCGAAGTGAATCTGACGGTTCCGTCTGACACGAGGCTCGTCGGGGGTCGATCATTGAGCCGCGACGACGTTCCACCCGCACTAAGGAGCAGAGACTGATGGGCACTCAGCAGGAGAAGGACGAGCTGTACGCGCTCGACATCAGCGACGTCGAGTGGCAGGGCGCGCCCGGCACGAGCCCCGACGAGGAGCGCGTGGAGATCGCCCATCTGCCCGGCGGAGCCGTGGCGATGCGGTCCTCCCTCGACCCCGACACCGTCCTGCGCTACACCGAGGCGGAATGGACGGCGTTCGTCCTGGGCGCGAAGGACGGCGAGTTCGACCTGACGTAGGTCGCCTGCCTGTGTACGTACGAGAAGGGGCCCGTTCCGGCTGGAACGGGCCCCTTCTCGACGCGCGGCGCGAGGGAGGTTCAGAAACCCTCGGTGAACAGGCGCGAGGCCTTGATGTCCGTACCGCGGTAGCTGTCCTTGCCCTGCTCGATCTGCTTGGCGACCAGCTCGAGCCGTTCCTTCATGTCCGTGGCGCGCTTCTTGTACTTGCCCTGGAGGATCACGTACTCCGCGTGGGCCTCACCGTCCCAGGTGTCGGTGACGACCCGGAGGGCGGCGTTCATCTCTTCGAGGTCCTTGATGATGTTCGATGAGACGACCCGGAGGCGGTTCGCCATCTCCTGGACGCTCTCGTACCGGACCTTGGTGTTCTGGTCGATGCCGGACATCGTGCTCTCCTCGGGCTCAGATGTTGTTCAGCGCGGAGTTGTTGGCCTTGAGGGTCTGGAACACCTCGAAGTCGTTCGCCGCGCTCAGGTTCTTGGTCTCGTTGACCGCCGTGAGCAGCACGTTGAGCAGCCGGCGGATGGTGTCGTGGTCCTCGTTGAGGGCCGACTGCGCCGTCTTGAAGCCGGCAGCTCCCGCACCCGTCCAGCCCGCGTGGACCGTTTCGAGGATGTTGGCCATCTCGCGGGCCTGCTTGGAGACCTCTTCACCGGTCTGCATGATCTTGTTCTTGGCCTGGGTTACCGGATCCTCGGCAAGCCCGAACCCACCTGCGGGGCTGGTCATGTGACGCTCCTCGTTGTCGGGAAGGTGCTCGTGCGCGTGCTTGTGCTTGTGCGCGTAGCTCGTGGCTACGCTCTCCTGTTGCGTCTGCCTGCCGCCACGGCGACGCCGATGACGGCGACGACCGCGACGGCACTCACGGCGATGCCCCAGAGCGGAAACCCGCCCTCGTCGGGCCGGGCCGCGGACTCGGGCTTCTTGGAGTCCTGGGTCGGCCCGTTGGTGCCGCTTGCCCCCGTGCTGTCAGGAGAGGGGGAAGTCTGAGGTGTGGGCGACTGCGACTGCTGCTGCTTCTGCGCGGCGAGCAGCGGGTTGACGTCGGGGTCGCCCGGGTTGCCCTTGCCCTCCAGGAGGATCTGGGCGGGCCGGACGGAGCCGTAGCCGATGTACTTGTCGGGCACCGCGCCCACGTGGCCGGCGGTCTCCATCATGACGCGGAGGACCTGGTTGGCGGTCCAGTCGGGGTGCGCGGACCAGATGAGGGCGGCGGTGCCGGAGGCGATGGCGGTGGCTTGGCTTGTGCCCTCATGGGCGCAGTACTTCGACTTGTCTGCGGTGCAGAGGCCCGGGATTTCGACGCCCGGGGCAGCGAGGGCGAGGTGCGGGCCGTAGCTGGAGAAATTGGCGACCTTGCCCTTGGTGTCCAGAGCTCCGACAGCTACCACGCCGGGGATGGATGAGGGGTAGTCCTGGTAGGTCTCGGACCCAGAGTTCCCCGATGCCGCAAAGACCAAAGTGCCCTTCCCAAGGGCGTAGTCCACAGCCGCCTGCCACTCCGGGGCCTCGGATTCGTCGGCTCCGCCGCCCATGGAGATGCTGATGACGCGCGCGCCCTTGTCCACGGCGTAGCGAATTGCCTTCGCTCCTTGCTTCGCAAGGCCGAAGGTGGCGCCCTCCCCCACCTTCACCGGCAGGACCTTGGCGCTGGGTGCAATGCCCTTCACTCCACCGTTGGCCCCGCTGCCCGCGATGGCGATGGCCATGTTCGTGCCGTGGCGTTCCGTGTCCGTACGGCCATCGCCCCCACCGGCGTCGTAGAAGTTCGCGCCGGACAGAACCTGCCCGCGAAGTTCCGCCACCGTGGAATCCACCCCGGTGTCGAGCACCGCGACGGTCATTCCCTTGCCCGTGGCCACCTTCCACAGGTCGTCGGCCTTCATCGCGTCCAAGTACCACTGACGCCCGCGCATGTCTTCCGCCTGCGCGGCCGGCGCCGCGACGGTCCACGTCGCGACGACGGCGGTCATGGCGCCGAGCAGGCCGACCGCACGGCTGCGGAAGGCACGAGCAAGCGGGGACATGTGCGAAGGACTCCTAGTCGATGACGGGCGGGACGATCTGACGCTGGCCAGGGGCCCACGTCTCCTCGTCCTCGGTCAGATAGTCGGGGCGGGAGCGGGTTGCGCGGCGCTCGTCCTCGCCCCGCTCGGACGAGGTCGGTCGGACGAGTCCGGTGCCGCCGGGGGTGAACGCCCGCCCGCTGGAACCGGTGGGATTCCCGACGGTTCCACCCGGCTGCATGGCCAGCCGACGGCCCGCCGCGCCGCCCGTGTTACCGCCCGGCGCACCGTGCATTCCGGCGCCAGGACCGTGCATTCCACCCGCGCCCCGACCGTACTGGCTGGCACGCTCCTCGCCGATCACAGGGCCCATCGGAAGCCGAGGTCCTTGGCCGGGCAGGCCTGTTCGACCGGGTACCTGACGGCCGCCGGTGATGCCCTCTGCGCGGGGCGGGATGCCAAGGGGGCTGGGGCCCTTCAGGCCGCCGTTCGCAGGGCCCGGGAGTCCCGGGTTGGCGCGAGGCGGACCAGCTGTCGGCTGAGGGCCGACCGGCGGAGCGAGGGGCGGCAACGGAGGAGTGGGGCCGACCGTCGTGACCGGCGGCGCGGTGGGCGGCTGCGCGGGGGTACGCGGCGGAGCCTCCGGCGTGATGGTCACTGAGTCGAGGTTCGTGTTCACCTCGTTCTCCGGGCGCTTCGTCGCAGCAGGAGGCAGCGACACGTCAGGGGTCGTGCGGCTCGGGGTCGCGGCGTCGGGGGTACGGGAAGAGGAGGACTCGCCATACGCCGACCCCCCGCCGGACGAGGAGGCGTAGGTGCTGGCGTTGCTGCCGCCTCCGGTCCCGTACTGGTGCTCGTTCCCGCCGCGGATCGCTGTGATCGGCTTGAACTCCGGCTCCCGCTCCGCCCCCATCCGATTCCGCGTCGCGTCGTAGTACGACGACAGCCGCTCCAGCTGGTGGATCGCCTCCTGGAGCTTCGGGCCCGTCTCCGACTCGATGCGGGCCTTCTCCTTCTCAGGGTCCGCGAAGCACATGCCCGCCGGCTTCGGGACGGCGGCCTTCGCCTCGGAGAGGGCCTGGCCCGCGCGTTGCATCTCGTCCGCGACGACCTTGGTGAAGTCGCCGAGGACCAGGGTTTCGGAGACCATGCCCGCGCCCCAGGTGCGGAAGGCGTTGCCGCCCTCGCCCTCCCACTGGACGCGGCCGATGTAGAGCCGCAGGTCGGCGGCGATCTCAAGGATCTTCGGCACCGCCGACGCCAGCGCCGAGCCGGTGGTCGTGATC
The DNA here is from genome assembly GCF_043200825.1 of Streptomyces sp. NPDC048370. Classification (NCBI taxonomy): domain Bacteria; kingdom Bacillati; phylum Actinomycetota; class Actinomycetes; order Kitasatosporales; family Streptomycetaceae; genus Streptomyces; species Streptomyces sp. NPDC048370. The sequence continues at coordinate 24,113 of NZ_JBICYI010000014.1, forward strand.
TCCTCCGGCTTGGCGGACGCGATCATCGCGTACAGGGCGTCCAGGGACTTCCCCTCGAACTCTCCTGCCATGTCTTGCCACTCCCCCGTTAGCTGAATCCGCCGGAATCGCCGGTGCCGCCCGTGTCCTTGGTGGGCTGCTCGGGCTTGTCCTTGTCGGTGCCCGTTCCCTCGCCGCCCTGGCGTTCGCGGTACTCCTGCTGCGTGCGCTTCTGGATCGCCGCGTACCGCTCGCGTTCCTCCTCGTCCACGCCCGTGTAGCCCTTGTCGGCGATCGTGGCCGCGAGGCCCATGCCCTCGATCGTCTCGCCGAACGTCCGCGTCAGTTCTTCGAGTCGCGTGCGTACCTTTTCGTACGCGCTGTGCAGTTCCGTCGCGGCGGTGAAGCCCGTGCCGTACGACGCGGCCGTGACCTTCTGCTCGCCGATCTTCGTGTGCTCGGCGGGCGAACCCTTCAGTTCCTCGACGAGCTTCTGCATGCGTGCGTAGAAGCTCTGGAGAGTCACTTCTCCGACTTCCAGCCCCTGCTTGCCGCCCCCGGCCGGCCCTTCCACGTCAGTGCCCCCTCGTCAGGCTCATGAACTCGTTCACCACTCTAGCCATTTGGTACGACAGTTCCAATTGCAAAGTCGTATCGGAGACGCGGGTCACCTGGCCGCCCTTCGGCTCCGTCGTCGGCTGTCCCTGATCACCGTCGCCGTGCCCGCGACCACGGCCACCAGGACGACGCCGACGCCCAAGGCGTAGGTGCCGAGGCGCTCCGCGCGTTCCTGGGACGTTTCCGTCATCGCCAGGTGGGCGGGTTCCGGGGCAGGTGGCTTGGGTGGGCCCGGGTCGGGGGTGGGTTCGGTCGGTGCCGGTTCGGGGGCGTCGGACAGGGCCCGTACCGGGTCCACCACGCCCCAACCCACGTGGTTGTCGCGGCCGTTGATCGACCGTACCGCCGTCTGTTCGATGCGGGCCACGATCTGGGCCGGGGTCCACTTGGGGTGCTTGGCGCGCAGCAGCGCGGCGACGCCTGAGACGTACGGGGCCGAGAAGCTGGTGCCGTTGTCGACGCACTGGCCGCCGCCCGGGACGGTGGAGACCATGTCGACGCCGGGCGCCGCGACGCCCACGAACGTGCCCGACTGGGAGAACTCCGCGCGCTCGTTGTCGCGGTCGGAGGAGGCGACGGCGAGGACCCCGGGGAAGGCCGCGGGGTAGGTGTTCTTGAGTTTGCCGTCCATGCCGTCGTTGCCCGCCGAGGCGACCACCACGATGTCCTTCGCCAGGGCGCGGGCCACCGCCTTGCCCATCGCGGAGTCGGGGCTCAGCGGCTGCGTGGTGTCCTGCGAGATGTTGATGACGTGGGCGTCCTGGTCGACGGCGTGGTCGATCGCCAGGGCCATCGTGTCGGACTTGCCGCTGTTCTTCTCGTCGTTCTGGCGGATCGGGATGATCGTCGCCTCGGGGGCGAGCCCGACGAAGCCGGTGCCCGCGCGGGGGCGGGCGGCGATGATGCCCGCCACCTTGGTGCCGTGGCCGACCTCGTCGACGGTGCCGTCCGTCTTGCCGCGCTTGTCGTCCCCCGAGCCCGGGTTGTCCTTGTCCGGCTTGAGGTAGTCCTTGCCCGCCTTGGCGTCGACCGCCGTCTTCAGCTGCGGGTTGACGTCGTCGACCCCCGTGTCGATGACCGCGACCCGGATCCCCTTGCCCTTGGTGTCCTGCCAGAGCTCGTCCAGGAGGACCCGCTGGAGCGACCAGGGGATGCCCTCGATCTGCTTCTTCATCGGGAAGGTGCACTCGCCGCTGCCGTTCAGACCCACAGGGGCGGCAGGGGTTGCTTCCGCCGCCCCCGCTTGCGGGGCCGCCAGCACCGCCGTCAGCGTCGTGACCGTGAGCAGGGCCGCCTTGAGGTACGTCACGTGTGTCACCACCGGTGTCATCGCCCTACGAACCCTGCGGCTGGCGCGCGCTGTTGGTGTCGAGCCTCGGCCCCTTGGAGAGGAACTCCGACCACGCCATCGGGACGAGGACCGGCGTGACCTTCTCGTAGCCGAGACGGGTCTGGGCCTCGCTCGGTTCCGGGCGGCCGTCCGTCTGCTGGGGTCGGTCTCCGCCGCCGATGTCGGAGTGGGCGGCGTCGCTGTCCCCGTTCGCCTGCACCGCGTAGCGCAGTCCGGTGTCGGTGACGAGGAAGAGCGAGCCGTCGGGCTTGGTCTGGTTGCCCTGGACCTGGGTGTAGAGCAGGCCGCTGCCGGGGGTGACGTACGTACTGGTGCCGCCGGCCGTGATCTCGGCCGGGTACTTCGTACCGGCCCAGGTGGTGAGGATGGAGCCGCCCTTGTCGTCGACGTGGTTGAGCACGCTGCAGACGGTGTCCCGGGCGCCGGCGCCGGTCGTGGTGTTGACCTGCTCCGACTTGCGGGACGGCCAGCGGTACTGGGTGCCGAAGGTGGTGGCGTCCGGTGTGAAGGAGGCCGCGTCGACGGTGTTCACCCGGCCGTCCATGTCGAGCGGGTCGGTCTGCGGGGAGTTGATGAGCAGCCAGGCCGTGAACTCGGAGACGGGCTGGACCTTGCCGGGCAGGACGACGTAGTGCTGCGGTCCGGAACCGGTCTGGGCGAGCAGGACCATGCCGACCCGGTCCTCGGTCTGGGAGAGTCCGCCGCCGACGCCGGCGTCCGTGCCGACCTGGCCGGGGATCCGCGGGAACGCGATCGGGCTGCCGGTGTGCAGGGTGGCCAGCCAGTCGTCGGTGACCTGCTGCGGTTGCTTGTTGAGGCCGACGAGGGCGGTGGTGAGTCCGGCGGACTCGTCGGGCGCGCCCGGAATCAGGTACTTCGTACCGCGGTGGTCGATGAGGTAGCGGGCGCTGCCCTTCTGTCCCTTGACGTACATGACCTGTCCGTCCTTCAACTGCCCCGCCCCCTCGGTACGGCTGAAGTCGCGCTGGGCGAAGACGAAGGTGGCCTTCTGGACGCTGCTCCCCTTGCCGCCGCCGGGCTGTTCGCACACGGCCCACCGCTTGGCGGTGCCGGCGTCGCCCGGCGAGGGGAGCCGGTCCGGCGCGTACGGGATGCCGAGGATCGGTCCGCGGGGCGGGTTGCCGCCGTCGAGCACCTCGTCGGCGACCTGGATGACCGAGAAGGACTGGGGCGTGAGGAGGAGCCGGGCGGAGGCGAGGTTCAGGACGGGGTGCAGCAGGGTCTTGCTGTCCTTGCCCTTGCCGGTGGTGAGCACCACGTAGCGGGTGGTCGACTGCTTTCCGACGATCACCTTCGTGCCGGGCTTGTCCCAGCCCTTGGGTGCCTTGGGGCTGAACATGCCCCAGGCGCCGAAACCGGCCAGGACCAGCGCGCCGACGATGAGCCCGGGCACGACCGCGCGCAGCGGCCTCGGCGCCCCCTCCTCCGTACCGGAGGGAGAAGGTTGGAGGAATGCGGCCACCGTGCGCTTCTTCGCAAAGGTGTACGCGTTGAGCTCATCCCGCCGTGATGCCATGAGTCCCCATTTTTCGTCAGGCGCAGTCTTCGCCGATGCCTCCGGGGGGCGTGGCACCCGGGCTCCGGCTGTCGGACCGGCCCCCTACTATGCCTGCTGTCCCCCGGCGCCTGGGGGGCGGGTAGGGTGATCGGGCCGCCAAAGCCCTGGCAGGCCAGGGTGATCGGGACGAATTTGGGGGGATTCTCCATGATGGCATCCGCGACGCGGACGCGGTCCGCGGCGGCCAGGCCCTCCTCCCGTTCCGCCACACCCCCCACCACCGGCGCGTCGGCGGCCGTCTCGCCCCGCCTCCAGGCACGTCCGGGACACTTCGGATCGTTCCGATTGCAACAACTCGTACTGATTGAGGGCGCGGCCGCTCTGCTGCTCGTGGCGTGGGTCGTCGAACCGATGCTCCTGGTCCCTGCCGGACTCCTCGCCGCGGTGCTCGTCCTGCTCGCGGTGGTGCGTCGGCACCGCCGCTCGATGCCGGAGTGGCTCGGCACGTTCCTCACCCTGCGGGCGCGTACGCGGCGGGCGGCCTCCTTCGTCGTCCCCGAGGGCACGGAACCGGGTCTCGCCCCGGTCGTGGAGTGCGATCCGGCGCTGCGCACGTACGCGTACAGCGACCGGGAACGCCGTCCTGTCGGGATGATCGGCGACGGTACGTTCCTCACGGTGCTCGTCCGGGTCGACTCGGAGGCCACGGCGCTGCGCCCGGACCGCTCGGCGCGGCCGCTGCCGGTCGGACTCGTCCGTGACGTCCTGGACGTGGACGGGATCCGGCTGGAGTCCGCGCAGATCGTGCAGCACACCCAGCCCGCGCCCGCCCCGCATCTGCCCGCGCAGTCGATGGCCGCACGCAACTACGCCCCGCTGCAGGCGCAGACGGGCTCTCCGGCGGTACGCGTGACGTGGGTCGCACTGAAGCTGGACCCGGAGCTGTGCCCGGAGGCCGTCGCCGCGCGCGGTGGCGGCCTGGAGGGCGCGCAGAAGTGCGTGGTGCGGGCCGCGGACCAGTTGGCGAGCCGGCTCGCGGGTGCCGGGTTCCGGGCGACCGTGCTCACGGAGCAGGAACTGACCGCCGCGCTCGCCACCTCGACCTGTGCGAGCCCGATGGCGATCACGCAGGCGGGACGCGGCCAGGCGCAGGCCCGGCGGACCCAGGAGACCGCGCGGACCTGGCGGGTCGACGACCGCCGCCACACGACGTACTGGGTGGGGCGCTGGCCGCACCTCGGGGGCGCGGGCGGTCCCGGCGCGTCGATGCCGCAGCTGATCGCGCTGCTGACCTCGCTTCCCGCGCTCGCGACGACGTTCAGCCTGACGTTGAGCGGCGGCGACCGCCAGGAGGTGACGGTGGCCGGGCACGTACGGATCACCGGGCGCAGCGACGAGGAGCTGGTGACGGCACGGCACGAGCTGGAGCGGGCGGCGCGTGGGGTGAAGACGGGCCTGGTACGGCTCGACCGCGAACAGGTTCCGGGAATGCTGGCTTCGCTGCCGCTCGGGGGTGCGCGCTGATGTCCTTGTCCCCGACGAATCGTCGGTCCGGTCGGAGCACTCGGGGTACGGGGCGGGGTGCACGGCCCCGGTTCGGCTTCGGGCTCATCGGGCCGCGCCGCGACCGGCACTCCGTACAGCTGGATCAGCTCGGCGCACTGAGCCTGCCCGTGGGTGACGACGGCGTGGTCATCGGCGTCGACGCCGAGGGGCGGCCCGCCGTCCTGGGCATCAACCGGCCCACTCCGTACGACGTGACGCTCATCGGCGGTCTGTGGACGGCCCAGGTGATGGCGTTGCGGGCGGCCGCGACCGGTGCGCGGGTCGCCGTGGAGACCGGCCGGGCGCAGGTCTGGACGACGCTCGCGCAGGCCGCGGGCGGCGGTCAGCCGTGCATCACGCTGCACGACGTCGGCCGGGTCCCGCCGCAGGGCGCGTCGGCCGGGAGCCCGGTGGTCGTGGTGCGGGACTGCGGCATGCGTCCGCCGCGCGGCCGGGTCGTGTCGGGGCCCTGGCAGTCGGTGGTGACGCTGCTGCCGTATCTGAGCCCGGTGGCACCGCGCCTGATGGAGAAGTCCTCCCTCGTGGGGATCCAGCGGGTCTCGCCGGACGAGGCCGCGCAGATCGGCCGGCTCATGGGGCTGCCGGGCGCGGAGTCGGAGGCGTTGTCGACACTGGCCGACGGGGTGACCCTGTGGTGTACCCCGGGTGACCGCCAGTTCGTCATGACACAGGCGACGGACGCCGAGACCGGATTGTTGGGCGGCGCGCGGCGGATGGACTGACCCGGGAGCGCGCCACCAAGTCCGTCCGTTTTTGTATGGATTTGGAGCGTCTCTTGACGCTGTGGATTTCACTCTGCGGCGCGGGCAGGTCACTTGGGGGCGATACGTGACCTAGGGGACAGGCGTGTGCGGGCGGTCGGGCCTGCCCGACGGACACGGTTGGCGTTTAGGGTGGGAGGTGCCCGCCCACGACAGCACAAGGGTGCGCGACCACACCAGGAGGCAAAGTGAACGGCGATCGGGACGAGATCCACGGGGGTTGGAATCCACCCGCCGATGATCAGTCCGACGCGGATCCCGCCGAGATGACGGGTGAGTTCACCATCGACTACACCCCTCCGGCCTGGTACACGCAGAACGCGGGGGGAACGAGCGGTGCGGGTGACGTGACCCCGCCGCCGCCGAGCGATGTGCCCGTTGCCGTCCCGGGGCTCCCGGCGGGCAGCGGCTTCGAACCCAACGTGCCCAACCCCACGGCTCCGCCCGCTCCGCAGGCTCCGCACACCCCGCAGGCTCCGGTTCAGCCCGCGCCGCCGGTTCAGCCGACGGCCCCTGGTCAGCCGGGGCCGGTGCAGCCAGGTGCGGTGCAGCCCGGGCCGGTACAGCCGGGCTCCGTTCAGCCTGGTCCGGTGCAGCCTGGTCCGGTGCAGCCCGGCGCTGCTCCGGTCGCTCCCGCCGCTCCTGTCGCTTCCGCCGCGTCTGCCGACGGCGGGTCGCCCGGCAGTGGGGACGTGGAGAGCGGCGCGACGATGCGCTTCTCCTCGGCCGCGCTCCGGCGCGAGATGGCGGAGATCGCCGAGCGCGCTGCGACGGGTGCCCCGGCGGCGCCCGACGCGAACCCGTCCGGCGAGGCCACGGGCTCGGCCCCCGGCGGCGCCGCCGAGCCGACCGCCGAAGCCGGCGAGGCGTCCGCCCCCGCTGCCGACCAAGCCCCTCAGCCGGACAGCGGCTACGCGCTCGCGCTGCCCACGCCCGCTGCCCCTGCCTCTGCCCCTGAGGACGAGGCTCCGCAGTCGGCCGCGTCGTCGAGCGAGGACGCCCGGCCGAGCGACTCCGCACCTGCGGGCCAGGAGCCCCAGCCGGTCGACGCGGGGGCCGTCGCGCCGCCCGCCGCCGAGCCGCAGGACGCTCCCCCGGCGGCTCCGGCGCCGGCCCCACTGCCGACCCCCCTGCCGGCCCCGCTGCCGCCCGCGAGCCCCGGCGCCCCGCAGGGCGCCGACGGCCTGCCGCCGCTGCCGCCGTCGTTCCAGCCCGCGGCTCCGCCCGCCGTACCGCAGTGGCCCGCCCAGGCGCCCACGGGCGACCAGCCCGCGCCGCCGCAGCCCGCCGTGCCGCAGCCGGCCGACTGGTCGGCCCAGCCGACTCCCGTACCTCCGCAGGGCGGTTACGGCTTCCCCCAGCCCAACCCGGCCCTGCCGCAGCCCATCCCGCCGCAGACCCCTGACGCCCCCGCACCGCAGGGCGGGTACGGATTCCCGCAGCCGGGCCAGGCCCCGGTCCAGCCGACTCCCGTGCCGCCGCAGGGCGGGTACGGATTCCCGCAGCCCAACCAGGCCCTGCCGCAGCCGATCCCGCCCCAGGCGGCCGACGCCCCTGCGCCCCAGCCCGGTTACGGCTTCCCGCAGCCCAGCCAGGCGCTGCCGCAGCCCATCCCGCCCCAGGCGGCCGACGCTCCCGCGCCCCAGCCCGGTTACGGCTTCCCCCAGCCGCAGCCGCAGCCCGCTCCCGTACCCCCGCAGGCGCAGGCACCGGCCCAGCCGCAGGCACCGGCGCAGGGCGGGTACGGCTTCCCGCAGCCCAACCCGGCCCTGCCGCAGCCCATCCCGCCGCAGACGCCTGACGCCCCTGCACCGCAGGGTGGGTACGGCTTCCCGCACCCCGGAGCGCAGCCCGCGCCGCAGCAGCCGCAGGCTCCTCAGGCGGCCATGCCCGCGCCCGTGCCGCAGCAGGCTCAGCAGGCGCCGCAGCCGCAGCCGCAGCCCCAGCCCCAGCACGACGGGCAGATGCCGCCGCAGACGCCCGTCGACCCGCGCAGCGGTGCCGGTTGGCCCACGCCCGTCGCGCACGACCAGCGCGAGCGGTCCGTGCCGGGCGCTCCGCTCGGGTACACCGCCGCCGTCGAGCTCTCCTCCGACCGGCTGCTGCGCAACAACAAGCAGAAGGCCAAGTCGAGCCGGAACCCCGGCCCCTCCGCCCGCTTCAAGCTCGGCGGCAAGCGCGAGGAGGCCGAGCGGCAGCGGAAGCTCGACCTGATCCGTACGCCCGTCCTGTCCTGCTACCGGATCGCGGTCATCTCCCTCAAGGGCGGTGTCGGCAAGACCACGACGACCACCGCACTGGGCGCGACCCTGGCCACCGAGCGGCAGGACAAGATCCTCGCCATCGACGCCAACCCCGACGCCGGCACGCTCGGCCGCCGGGTGCGGCGCGAGACCGGGGCCACCATCCGTGACCTCGTGCAGGCGATCCCGTACCTCCACTCGTACATGGACATCCGCCGCTTCACCTCGCAGGCGCCCTCCGGTCTGGAGATCCTCGCCAACGACGTGGACCCGGCCGTCTCGACGACGTTCAACGACGAGGACTACCGGCGGGCGATCGACGTCCTGGGCAAGCAGTACCCGATCATCCTCACCGACTCCGGCACCGGTCTGCTCTACAGCGCCATGCGCGGTGTGCTCGACCTCGCCGACCAGCTGATCATCATCTCCACGCCGTCCGTCGACGGTGCCTCCAGCGCGTCGACCACGCTCGACTGGCTCTCCGCGCACGGGTACGCGGAGCTCGTGCAGCGCTCGATCACGGTCATCTCCGGGGTCCGCGAGACCGGCAAGATGATCAAGGTCGACGACATCGTGCAGCACTTCCAGACGCGTTGCCGGGGAGTCGTCGTCGTACCGTTCGACGAGCACCTGTCGGCCGGCGCCGAGGTCGACCTCGACATGATGCGGCCGAAGACGCGCGAGGCGTACTTCCACCTGTCGGCGATGGTGGCCGAGGACTTCGTCCGGGCCCAGCAGGTGCAGGGGCTGTGGACGGGCGGCGACGCGGGCCAGGCCGGCCAGGTGGGCCAGGGCGGCGCCGTACCGCCACACATGGCCCCGCCGGTCGCGGGCCAGCAGGTCCCGGGCCAGCAGATGCCCGGTCAGCCGATGCCCGGTCAGCCCATGCCCGGTCAGCAGCCGTACCCCCAGCAGCCGATGCCGGGTCAGCCCATGCCCGGTCAGCCGATGCCGGGGCAGGCCGCCCCGGGCCAGCCGATGCCCGGCCAGGCCGACTCCGGTCAGCAGCCGTACCCGCCGCAGCAGGGACAGCCGTACGCGCCCCAGCCGTACCCCCAGCCCCAGCCCTACCCGCAGGCCCCGGGGCTGCCGCAGCCCTACCCGCCGCAGCACGACCAGGCCGGCCAGCCGGGCCAGCCCGGTGTCCCCCAGGGCTGGCAGCAGCCCCCGGCGCAGGCGCAGGCGCAGCCCGCGCCGGTCGATCCGAACGCTCCCGCGCCTCCGCCCGGTTGGCCGCAGCAGGCTCCGCAGACGCCTCCGCAGGCTCCGCCAGCCCCTCAGCAGTAAGGCGTCATAGGAGTAGACCAATGAGGCCCCGCACCGGCTCCCCGGTGCGGGGCCTTCTTGTATTCCCGCAGCCCACAAGGGGTTTGAGTCATCGTTGACGACCCTCGTCCACCGCTGATAGACCTTCGCTTCACCAGTTGGCGCCCAAGATCCACGACGCGAGGTACGTCCTATGGTCATGGTCACGAAGGTCCCGCCCCGCCCCGCCGCCCCCCGAAGAATCGCTTCTCGACGGCTCCCCCGGCTGCTCCTCGCCGCAGGCGTCGCCGCCACCACGCTCCTGGCCGTACCGCAGGTCACGGCCCCGCCCGCGCAGGCGGCGGACGGTGACGCGAAGAGCGGCGGCACCACCCTCACCGTCGCCGTCTCGCAGAGCGTCGACTCCCTGAGTCCGTTCCTCGCCCAGAAGCTCGTCTCGACCAGCATCCACCGTTTGGCGTACGAGTACCTGACGAACTACGACGCGAAGGACGCCAAGCCGATCCCGGGTCTGGCGACCGAGTGGACGTCCTCGGCCGACAAGCTGACCTGGACGTACACGATCCGCAAGGACTCGAAGTGGTCCGACGGGAAGCAGGCCACCGCCGAGGACGCGGCCTGGACCTTCAACAAGATGATGACGGACGAGAACGCCGCCACCGCGAACGGCAGCTTCACGGCCAACTTCAAGAAGGTCACCGCGCCCGACCCGCAGACCCTCGTCATCGAGCTGAAGAAGCCTCAGGCCACCATGACGGCGCTGGACGTGCCGATCGTGCCCAAGCACGTCTGGGAGAAGGTCGGCGACTTCTCGAAGTTCAACAACGACCAGCAGTTCCCGATCGTCGGCAACGGCCCGTTCGTCATCACGGACTTCAAGGTCGACCAGTACATCAAGATGAAGCCGAACAAGAGCTTCTGGCGGGGCGCCCCCAAGTTCGACGAGCTGGTCTTCAAGTACTACAAGGACGGTGACGCGGCCGTCGCCGCGCTGCAGAAGGGCGAGGTGTCCTTCGTCTCGAACCTGACGCCCGCTCAGGCCGCCGCCCTGAAGACCATGAAGAACATCAAGGTCAACGACGCTCCTGGCCGGCGCTTCTTCGCCATCGCCACCAACCCGGGCGCGCGTTCGAAGGACGGCAAGACCTTCGGCAACGGCCATCCCGCGCTGCTCGACCCGGCCGTCCGCAAGGCGCTCTTCCTCGCCGTCGACCGGACCACGATCGTCGACAAGGTCTTCCAGGGCCACGCCGTCGAGGGCGAGGGCTACATCCCGCCGCGCTTCGACTCGTACTTCTGGAAGCCGGCCGCCGGGCAGAAGCTCGGCCACGACCCGGCCAAGGCGGCCCAGCTCCTGGACCAGGCCGGGTACAAGAAGAACGGCGAGGGGAAGCGGGCCGGCAAGGACGGCAAGCCGCTGGACTTCCGGATCCTCTGCCACGCCACCGACCCGAACGACAAGGCGATCGGCAAGTACCTCCAGGAGTGGTGGGGCGAGCTCGGCATCGGGCTGAAGGTCGAGTGCCTCGACAACGTCGGCGACCCGTGGACCAAGGGCGACTACGACCTGGCCTTCGACGGCTGGTCGGTCAACCCCGACCCGGACTACGTCCTGTCGATCCACACCTGCGGCACCCTGCCGGCGACCCCGAAGGACACCGGCGCCACCGACAACTTCATCTGCGACCCGCAGTTCGACACGCTCTACGCGCAGCAGGCGGTGGAGTACGACGCCGCCAAGCGGGCGGATCTGGTCAAGCGGATGCAGTCCAGGCTGTACGACACGGGGTACATGAACATCATGGCCTACCCGAACGCCCTGGAGGCGTACCGCACGGACCAGATCAAGTCCATCACGACCATGCCGGAGGCCGCCGGCAACCTCTGGGGCCAGGACGGCTACTGGAGCTGGTGGTCGGCCGCGCCCGCGGCGTCCTCGGCCGGGTCCGAGTCCGGGTCCGACGGCGGCTCGTCCACCGGAGTGATCGTCGGCATCGGCGCGGCCGTGGTCGTCGTGGTCGGGTTCGGGATCTTCCTCGGCATGCGGCGCCGCTCCACCGCCGACGACCGCGAGTAGACGGGCGAAGGGCGACGAGTGAAGTCCGACGAGTGATGAGCGACGAGCGAAGAGCGACGACGTGACGACGGCAAGCACGCCAAGCACCCCCGCCGACGTGGCGCGGACCGAACCGGTCCGCGCCACGGACGGCGCCTCCCGCACCGGTACGACCCTCCAGTACCTCCGATACGTGGCCGGCAAGCTGGGCGGCGCCGCCGTCTCGCTCTTCGCCGTGCTGGTCACCAGCTTCTTCCTGTTCCGGATCATCCCCGGCGACCCGGTCAAGGCGATGACCCACGGCGTCCCGACCTCGGCCGAACAGCTGGCCACCCTGCGGCGGCAGTTCGGCCTTGACCTGCCGATGTGGCAGCAGTTCACCGACTACTGCGCCAAGGCGCTGAGCGGCGATCTCGGCACCTCGTACCAGTTCCGCGCCCCGGTCGGCGAGCTCATCGCGCAGAAGCTGCCGGCGACGCTGCTGCTGACCGGGGTCGCCGTCGTGCTCTACTCGGCGCTCGGGCTCTGGCTCGGCACCCGATCCGCCTGGAACCACGGCCGCCTCGGCGACAAGATCAACACCGGCGTCGCGCTGACGCTGTGGTCCGTGCCCTCGTTCTGGCTCGGACTGCTCCTGATCATCGTCTTCTCGGTCGGCATCGGCCCGATCCCGGGGCTCTTCCCGACCGGTGGCATGGAGTCGGGCACGGGCGAGACCGGCTTCGCGTACGTCCTCGACGTCGCGCACCACATGGTGCTGCCGGTCGTGACCCTGGTGGCGGTCGGCTACGCGCAGACGCTGCTGGTCATGCGCTCCTCGCTGCTCGACGAGATGGGCAGCGACTATCTGACGACCGCGCGGGCGAAGGGGCTGCGCGACGACGTCGTACGGCGCCGGCACGCCGTACCGAACGCGCTGCTGCCGACGGTGACCATGGTCTTCATCAACCTGGGCCATGTGGCGGCCGGTTCGATCCTGGTGGAGACGGTGTTCTCCTGGCCGGGGCTCGGCGGGCTGTTCTACCAGGCGCTCAGCGTGCCCGATCTCCCGCTCGTCCAGGGACTCTTCGTGGTCTTCGCCGGCGCGATGATCGTGATGAACCTGATCGCCGACCTGCTCTATCCACTGCTCGACCCCCGGGTGGGCCGATGACCTCTCCGTCACTCTCGTCTCTCGCGTGGGAACGCCGGCGCGGTACGGTGTCCCGCTTCTGGAAGCAGTACCGCTCCCATCGCGTCGGGCTCTACGGTCTGGCCGGGCTCGCCCTGATCGCCCTGCTCGCGCTCGCCGCGCCGCTGATCGTCGGCGCGGACGTGCAGTCGGTGACGAACGCGCCGGGGACGGCCCTGGAGTCGCCGAGCGCCGAATTCCCGCTCGGGACCGACCAGTTCGGGCGCTCGCTGCTCGGCCTGCTGATCTGGGGCGCGCGGATCTCGCTGCTCGTCGGCCTGCTCGCGGCGGCGCTCTCGGTCGCCATCGGCACGCTCGTCGGGATCATCGCCGGGCATTACGGCGGCTGGTTCTCGACGGTCGTCATGCGGATCACCGACTGGTTCCTCGTCATGCCGACGCTCGTCCTGGCGATCGTGCTCGCGACGGTGATGTCCCGCTCGATGTGGACGGTGATCGTCGCGATCGGCGTCACCAGCTGGCCGACCACGGCCCGCCTCGTGCGCGCCCAGACGATCGCGGTGGAGTCCCGCCCGTACATCGAGCGGGCCACGGCGCTCGGCGGCGGGCACGGGCACATCATGAGCCGGCACGTGCTGCCGAACGTGATGCCGCTGGTCCTCGCGCAGACCACGCTCGGCATCTCGACCGCGATCCTCACCGAGGCGACGCTGGCCTTCCTCGGCCTCGGCGATCCGACGGTGGTCTCCTGGGGCGGCATGCTCCAGGACGCCAGGGAGGCGGGCGCGGTGTCGTCCGGCCACTGGTGGTACCTCGCCCCGCCCGGGATCGCGATCGCCCTTGTCGCACTCGCCTTCACGCTGTGCGGGCGCGCGGTCGAGTCCGTCCTCAACCCGAAGCTGGGGGTGGGGCGATGAGCCTCCTTGAAGTACGGAACCTGAGCGTGACGTACGGGTCGGGGGCATCCGCCGTCCCCGCCGTACGGGGCGTCGACCTGACCCTGGCCGCCGGGCAGAAGCTCGGGGTCGCGGGCGAGTCGGGGTGCGGGAAGTCGACGATGGCGCTGGCGCTGCTGCGGCTTTTGCCGCCGTCGGCCCGGCTGACGGGGCAGATCCTGCTCGACGGCGAGGACGTCCTCACCATGAAGTGGGGGCGGCTGCGGGCGGTGCGCTGGGCGGGGGCGTCGATCGTCTTCCAGGGCGCGATGCACTCGCTCAACGCGGTGCGACGGATCGGCGACCAGATCGCGGAGCCGCTGCTGGTGCACGGGCGTCCCACGCCCGCGGCGGCGCGGAAGCGGGTCGGCGAGCTCCTCGAGCACGTCGGGCTGCCTGCGGCGCGGGCGGCGGCCTATCCGCACGAGCTGTCGGGAGGGCAGCGGCAGCGCGTGATGATCGCGATGGCGCTCGCCTGCGATCCGCAGCTGATCGTGGCGGACGAGCCGACGACGGCGCTCGACGTGATGATCCAGGCGCAGATCCTGCGGCTGATCGAGCGACTGGTGGCGGACGACGACATCAGTCTGCTGATGATCAGCCACGATCTGGCGGTCCTCGCGGACACCTGTGACCGGCTCGCGGTGATGTACGCGGGGCGGGTGGTGGAGGAGGGCCCGGCGCGGGCGGTGTACGACGCGGCCGAGCATCCGTACGGACGGGCGCTGTCCTCGGCCTTCCCGAGGATCGGCGACCCGGCGTCCCGGCGGGCGCCACGCGGGCTGCCGGGCGACCCGCCGGACCCGGCGGACCTGCCGGGCGGGTGCGCGTTCCATCCGCGCTGTCCGGTGGCGGTGGCCGACGTCTGCGGGGCCGAGGACCAGGAACTGCGGGACGCGGGCGCGGGACGCCGGGCGGCCTGCGTACATGTGGGGAGTGGCTCATGAACCCGTTGACACCGGACGGAGCGCCGTCGGGCGCGGGCACCGGCACGGGCCCGGCGGAGTCCGGAGCGGCGGAGTCCGGAGCGGCGGAGTCCGGAGCGGCGGAGTCCGGGGCGGCGGAGTCCGGAGTGGCGGAGTCCGGGGCGGCGGAGTTCGTCGCTGCCACTGCCGTCGCGACGGAGACGAAGGCCACCGCACCGCTCCTGTCGGCGAGCGGACTGCGCGTCACCTTCCCCGGGCGGCGGGGTGCGCCGGCCGCGCGCGCGGTGGACGGCGTGGACCTGGACATCGGCCGCGGGGAGATCGTGGCGCTCGTCGGCGAGTCGGGGTGCGGCAAGACGACGCTGGCGCGGTCGCTGCTCGGTCTGGTGCCGCCGACGGCCGGCACGGTCGCCTTCGCCGGTGAACCGCTCTCGTACAGCTCCCGCGCCCTCAAGGCGTACCGCAGGCGCGCGCAGTTGGTCCTCCAGGACCCGAGCGGCTCGCTGAACCCACGGCACACCGTGTACGACGCGGTGGCCGAGGGGCTACGGATCCACGGGTACGGGGGCGACGAGCGGGCGGCGGTCGCGGAGGCGCTCGCACGGGCCGGCCTGCGGCCGCCGGAGCGTTTCTTCCTGCGATACCCGCACGAGCTGTCGGGTGGTCAGCGGCAGCGCGTCGTCATCGCGGGCGCGCTGGTGCTCCAGCCGGAGCTGATCGTCGCGGACGAGCCGGTGGCCTCGCTGGACGCGTCGGTACGGGGCGAGATCCTGGCGCTGCTGCTTCGGCTCCGGGACGAGCTGGGGCTCTCGGCCCTGGTCGTCACGCACGACCTGGGTCTCGCGTGGAACATCGCGGACCGGGTGGCGGTGATGTACCTGGGGCGGATCGTGGAGACCGGCACGGTGGAGTCCGTACTGACGGATCCTCAGCATCCGTACACCCGGGCGCTCTTGTCGGTCCTTCCGGAGTCCGAGGGCGCGCCGGTGGTCCTGACGGGCGAGCCCCCGGACCCGGCCCGCATCCCGTCCGGCTGCCGCTTCCACGCCCGGTGTCAGGTGCTCGCCTCGGGCGAGGCGGCCCCGGTGGCGGACCGCTGCCGCACCGAGGACCTCCCGGTCCTCCCCGGCGGCGGCACACGGGACGTGGCCTGCCACTGGGTACGGGAGGGAGCGGGGGCGGTGGGTGGTGGCTGACGGGGTACGGGCCTGAGAGGTGGCGCGCTGACGGGTGGCGGGCTGAGGGTGGGCCCCTGAGGGCCTGAGAGAGCCGCCGCGCCGGACCCGTGGGGGCCCGGCGGGTGGTGCCTGCGTCGTACGGTCGTCAGTGGCCGGGGGCGACGGGCTTGGCGGCCGGGTCGGCCGGGGCCGGCTTGGGGGCCGTGGGGTTCGCCGGCTTCTGGCCCGTACCGGTCGTGGTGGCCGCGGGGAGGATCTCGCAGCCGCTGATCGACGTCCGCGTCGAGACCGACTGCACCTTGCAGTCGTCCTTGCCGACACCGGCGTCGACGGTGCCCCAGTGCTCGCCCACGATCAGGACGCTCCCGCCGGGGCCGCTGATCGAGTCGTCGCCCGGGCCCGACTGGATGAGGCCGCCCGACTCGGCTCCCAGCGACTTCGCCTCGATGGTGTCGTTCTCGCTGCCGCCAAGGACCCGGCCGGAGAAGTCGATCGCACCGACCTTGATGGTGTCGACGCCGTCGTTGCCCGTCACGATGCCGCCGCCCCGGTTGAACTTGGTCGGCGCGCCGGAGACGGACCCGGTGGTGATCTTGTCGTCTCCGTCGTCGCCGTGGACGACGGCTCCCTTGGCGCCGTCACCGACGACCGTGGCGACCTTGATGACGTCGTTGCCCTTGTTGCCCCGGACCATGCTGAAGCCGTTCTGCGGCACGAGGTGCTTGGCGCGGATGACGTCGTCGCCGTCACCGCCGCTGATCGCGGAGTCGATGACGAGTCCGCGGACCTCGATCATGTCGTTGCCCGAGCCGCCCCAGACGGTGACGTTGTCCAGGTCGCTGTCGCAGAAGATGTAGTCGTCGCCCGAGGTGCCGCTGACCAACTCCCCCGGCGGCGCCGAGACGCCGTTGACCCAGCACTGGTGCATGGGCACCTTGCCCTGGTGGGGCGGGGCGGCCTGGGCGGGCGCACCCGCCAGGGACGCGGCGGCGACTCCGGCGAGCAGTGCGGTGAGCGCGGCCGGGCCGCGCACGGCCCGGCGGAGGGAGGGTGGCGTGACAGGCATGCGGGTCTCCTTTGCGGAACGGGCTTGCGGAAGCGGACTACACAGGGACGGGGAGTCGGCCCGGGCGTGGCGGACCCGCCGACCGGACCCGCCACGCGGACCCGGTCGGCGGCTCGGCGCCGACGGCAGACAGCGGCCGGTGGCCCGTGGCCAGTGGTCGGTAGCCCGTGGCCAGGGGTCGGTAGCCGGTGGCCGGTGGCCCGTCAGGTCGTCAGGTTGTTCTGGTCGTCGGGTCGTTCAGGCCTTGAGGCCTTCAGGTCGTTCAGGTCGTCGTCGGGGCCGGTTGGACCGGCGTCGGGCAGCCGACGATCCGGCGGCCGTTCAGGTCGGGCTCCAGGGACGGCACGACCGAGGTCGTCCACCGCCCCAGGCACATCTCCGCCGTGATCCCGGGCCCGAACCCGGCGATGATCCCGCGGGCCCCCTCCGGCAGCCCGCCGGCGTCGAAGAGCCTGCGCACCGCGTCCAGGACGACGGCGCTGGCGATGTTGCCGTACTCCGTGAGCGTCGCCCTGCTGAACCGGAACGACTCGGGCGGGACTTCGAGGAAGCGGCTCAGATCGTCGAGGATGCGTGGTCCGCCGGCGTGGATGATGTAGAAGTCCAGCGCTCCGGCGTCCCAGCCGTGCGCGCCCGCGATCTCGCGGAGCGCCGGAGCCAGTGGCTCCATCGTCGTCGGCACCCGCTTGTCGAGCAGGAAGTGGAAGCCGGTGGCCCGGACGCTGTACGCGATCCAGTCCTCGGTGTCCGGGACCAGATGGGAGTTGTTGCGCTCCAGGGCGATCCCGGTGCCGCCCCTGCCCCGTACGACCGCCGCCGCGACCGCGTCGCCGAACAGGCCGTTGGAGAGCAGCGACCCCACGCCGAGATCGGTGGGCTGGTAGCAGAGCGAGCAGAACTCGCAGGCCACGATGAGGACGTTCGCGTCGGGGTACGCCACGCAGAAGTCGTGCGCCCGGTTGATCGCCGCGCCGCCGGCCGCGCAGCCCAGCTGGGCGATCGGCAGCTGCCGGGTGTGGCTCGGGAAGCCCATCGTGTTGATCAGCCAGGCGGTCAGCGAGGGCATCATGAAGCCGGTGCACGACACGTAGACGATCATGTCGATGTCGGCGGGGCGCAGCCCGCCGTGGCGCAGGGCCTCCTCGACGACCTTCGGGACGCGGGCCTTGGCCTCCTTCTCGTAGAGCGCGTTGCGCTCCTCGAAGCCGGGGTGCCTCAGGGTCTCCTCGATGGGCTGGACGATGTGCCGCTGCGTGACGCCGGTGTTCTCGATCAGCCGGAGGGCCAACGGGAGTTGGGGGTGGTCGGCGTGCAGCGAGCGAGCGAGGGCGAGCGTCTCCTCCCTCGTGATCACGTACTCGGGTACGGACACCGCGGGTTTGCACAGAGTCACCACGACAGTCGCTCCTTCGTTCTCGTACACCGCGAACTGCCGCCACACTCACCCGGTGACGCGTACCCCGCAACCGCGAGCGTCGCCGGAGGGACACGGAACGTGATACGGAGCGTGATCGCCGCGCCCCCTGCCCTGCTCCGTCCGGGGGGCAGTGATCGCTCGGCGTGTCGCGGCCGCCCCGCACCGGGAACATCCTCCTCATGACCTCCGAGATGACCTCCGAACCGACGGCCGACGCAGCCCGGCCGGTCCGCACCTGGGCGGTCGACGACCTGCCCGCGCTGGAGTTCGACCCCCTGCTCACCGAACTGCTCCACGAGGAGCCGGTGGCCCGCATCCGGCTGCCGTTCGCCGCCGAGAACGAGGCGTGGCTGGTCACGCGGTACGAGGACGTACGCGCCGTGACCTCCGATCCGCGGTTCAGCCGAACGGCCCTCCTCGACCGCATGGTCACCGGCATGACCGGCCACATGGTCGCCTCGAAGGCCGCCCTGAACTACGCCGATCCGCCGTACCACACCCAGCTGCGCAAGGCCGTGACCAAGACGTTCACCGGCCACAACGCCAAGCGGCTGCGCCCGATGGCGCAGGCGAGCACGGACCGGCTGCTCGACGCGATGGAGGCGGCGGGCAGCCCCGCCGACCTGATGCGCCATCTGCACGGCCCGCTGCCGATGTCCGTGGTGTGCGATCTGCTCGGCATCCCGGAGGAGGACCGCGCTGAGCTGGCCTCCTGGCCCGACCTGATCCTCTCCTCGGGCCCGGGTCCTGAGAGCAGCCGGGCGGCCAAGGCCCAGATCCACGGCTACATCACCCGCCTGCTCGACCGGCGGCGCGCCGAGCCGCAGGAGGATCTCGCCGGGGAGCTCGCGGAGGCCCTGGCCGAGGGCCGGGTCTCCCTCGACGAGGCCGTCTCGCTGGCGATGGCGATCCTCATCAGCGGGGCGCACGCGGTCCGCAACAACAGCGCCAACATGGTGTTCCTGCTGCTCACCCGGCCGGAGCTGATGGCCAGGCTGCGGGCGGAGCCGGAGCTGCTGCCGCAGGCGGTGGACGAGCTGCTGCGGTGGATCCCGCACCGCAACGGCGTCGGGCTGCCGCGGATCGCCACGGAGGACGTGGAGGTCGGCGGGGTGCTGATCCGGGCTGGCGAGGCGGTGTACGCGTCCTACCTGGCCGCCAACCGCGACCCGTCGGTCTTCGAGGACCCGCACGAGGTCGACTTCGACCGGGAGGGCACAGGACATGTGTCGTTCGGCCACGGGCCGCACCACTGCATGGGCGCGATGCTCACCCGCATGGAGTCCGAGGTGATGATCTCCACGCTGCTGCGGCGCTATCCGGAGCTGCGGCTCGCGGGCCCGGCCGAGGAGACGGTGTTCCAGTCCAAGGGCCTGATCAGGGGCCCGAAGGAGCTGGTCGTCGCCTGGTGACGTGCATGGGCGGGGCGAGGCGCGCCGGGCGTGTGGTCCGGCGCGTCAGCTCTGCCGGTCGTACGCCTCGGTGAGTTCGCGGCTGCGCTTCACGTCGCCGGCCATGGCCTCAAGGAGGTCGTCGAGGGTGTCGAACTTGAGCATGCCGCGTACGTACGCCAGGAAGTCCACGGCCACGTGCAGGCCGTAGAGGTCGAGGCCCTCGCGGTCGATGGCGTACGCCTCGACGGTCCGCTCGGTGCCGTCGAACTGGGGGTTCGTACCGACCGAGATCGCGGCCGGCATGCGCTCCCCGGCGGCGGTCAGCCAGCCGGCGTACACGCCGTCGGCCGGGATCGCGGTGTGCGGCAGGGTCTCGACGTTGGCCGTCGGGAAGCCGAGCTCGCGGCCGCGCTGCGCGCCCCGGACGACGATGCCCTCGACGCGGTGCGGGCGGCCGAGGATCTCGGCGGCGCCCTCCACGTCGCCCTCGGCGACCAGTCGGCGGGTGAGCGTGGAGGAGAACGGGTCGCCGCCGCCCGCCGTACCGCTCACGAACAGGTCGATGACCTCGACCTCGTAGTCGTAGGTGGCGCCCAGCTCCGCGAGGAAGTCGACGTTGCCCGCGGCGCGGTGGCCGAAGCGGAAGTTCGGGCCCTCGATGACGGCCTTCGCGTGCAGCTTGTCGACGAGGACCTTCACGATGAAGTCCGCCGGGGACAGCTGCGAGAACTCGGCCGTGAACGGCAGGACGAGGACCGCGTCCACGCCCAGCTCCGCGATCAGCTCCGCGCGGCGGGGGTGCGGGGCGAGCAGCGGCGGGTGGCTGCCGGGCCGCACGACCTCGGAGGGGTGCGGTTCGAAGGTCACGACGACCGAGGGAACGCCCAGTTCACGGGCGCGTTCGACGGCCCGCCCGATGATCAGCTGGTGTCCGCGGTGCACCCCGTCGTAGGACCCGATGGTGACGACGCTGCGCCCCCAGTCCTGGGGGATGTCCTCCAAGCCACGCCAGCGCTGCACTGTGACCGCTCCTCGTCCGCCTGTTCGCCGATTACGCAGGTCTAAGACTGCCATGCCCACGGCCATCGCCTCGCATCGGCATGGAACTGCCGAGCCGCTGGACCGTACGGCGGGTGCTGGGGCCGACGACGACGGCCCAGTCGTGGGGGTCGGCGGCGAGCCAGTCTGACAGTTGGGCGGCGAACGCGGGGACCTCGCGGGCGAGCTCGACGAGCCGTCGGTCGAGGCAGGTCGCGCCCTCGGGGGTACGGACGAGGAGGAGGCCGGTGCGGCGGACGAGCTCGCGGGTGCGGACCTCGGGGCGCCGTTCGCAGTCGAGGGCCGCGGCCCGGAGCAGGGCGTCGAGGACGCCGAGGTCCCGTGCCCCGTACCGCTCGTGGTCGAGGAGTACGTCGAGGAGTTCGGTACGCAGCAGGCGTGAGGCGCCGGTGCCGGGCGCGGCGAGCACCGGGGCGAGGGCGCTGCGGACCTGGGCGGGGCGGCCCCGGATCAGGCCGCAGACCAGGGGGAAGAGGACGGCCCGGGCGGCGGGCCCGTCTTCGAGACGCCGGTCGACGAAGGCGGCGGCGTGACGGGCGCCGTCGGGGTGGCGGTCGACGTACTCGCGGACGAGGGCCGCGGCGCGGCGGGCGAGGGCGGGGGTGGTCACCTCGGCGAGCGCCCGCAGGGTGTCCGCGGCGGGCTCCCCGGGACCGCACAGCCGTCCCTGGAGGGCGGCGAGGACGGGTTCGGGGTGGGCGGCGAGTGCGGTGGTGAGCGCTGCGGCGGGGACCCGGGGGTCGGTCAGGGCGCGGGGCAGATGGCGGGCCCGGGTGTGCGGGTCGCGGACGAGGAGGCCGAGGGCGGGGCCGTGCAGGGGGGCGTCGGCGGGGCGGGCGAGCAGGGCGAGGGAGGCGTAGCGCAGGAGTTCGCGGTCGGGGCTCGTCGTGGCGTGGGCGGCGACGAGGGCGCCGTACGTGGCGGCGGCCGCGCGGCGTGCGGGCCTGCCGTCGTCGTGGGCCCAGCGGTCGACGGCCCGGCAGACGGCGGACGGCTCGTCCTCGGCGAGTGCGGCGAGCAGCCCGTCGGCCAGGGGGTGGGCGGTGGCGACGAGCGCCTCGCACAGGTCGTCGACGGCGAGATGGCGATGGGTGTGCAGCAGGGCCTGCGCGGCGGTGCCGACGGTGGCGTGGGGAGCGGCGCCGAGGGGACGGCCGTCGCCGAACCAGCGGCAGAGCAGCGGCTGTACGCCCCGGGGTTCGGCGACGAGCCGCGCGGCGACGACATCGAGGAACCGGGGCGCGGCGTGGCTCCCGGGCGGGGGGTCGGCGGGCACGAGCCGCCGCAGCAGATCGATCCGCTCCCCCTCCCCGACCCGCAGAGCCGCCCAGAACGCGGGCCCGAAGAGCGCGGGAGCGTCAAGGGCGGGGGCGGGTGCCGGTTCGGGGGCGGGTGCCGGTTCGGGGGCGGGTGCCGGTTCGGGGGCGGGTGCCGGTTCGGGGGCGGGTGCCGGTTCGGGGGCGGGGTCGGGGGTGGGGACGGGGTCGCGGTCCGTCGCGGCGACTGTCGCGTCGGCCGTCGCGGGGTCCGTCGCCGGAGCAGGAATCCCGGCGGGAGTCGGGGCGGGGATCCGGGCAGGAGTCGGGGCCGGGATCCGGGCGGGGGTCGGGTGGGTGCCCAGGTGGTCGGCCAGGTTTCGGAGCGTCGGGAGGTAGGGCCTGGGGTCCGGGAGGCGGAGCAGGGTCCGGTCGAGGAGCCGGGAGGCCCACCAGGCCGCGTCGGTGCTCGCGAGGCCGTCCGCGCGCAGCCGCTCCAGGGCTTCGACGAGTCCGGTCAGCCGGCGCCCGAGCGCGTCGGGGCCGTGTTCGCGGTCCATCAGGAGAAGGGCCTGGACGACGGGGCCGATCCGGTGACGCGGTACGGGGAGGGGGTCCGGTGCCGTGACCGTGTGCGGGGAGCCGGGGCGGGCGGGGAGGCGGACCGGGGCGCCCTCGCCCCGCCGGTGGACCAGCGCGAGCAGGGCCTCGTCGACGTCCAGGTGGGCGCCCTGGATCCAGTCGGCGAGCTCCTCGTGGCCGAAGCGGTAGCCGGAGCCGGCCGGGACGACGAGCCCCTCGGTCAGGACCGCGGAGGCCCAGCCGGTCCGCCACGGGAAGACCTCCTCGAAGGAACCCCGGTCCAGCTCCCCCTGCCCCGGCCCGAGGCACCGGCGGGCGGCCTCGTGGACCTGCCCGGCGACGCGGGCGGCGAGCCTGCGCACGGCGGTTCCGCGCGGGACGGGGCGGGTTCCCGCGGCGATCCGTACGGCGACCCGCAGGCACATCAGGTCGAGATAGGCCCCGAAGACCTCCTCCCGCCCTGGCCTCCCGGGCGCTCCCCCGGGCACGGCCTCCCGCACCTCGGCGAGCAGTCGCAGCACGAGCGGGTGCCGGGCGTCCTCGGCGGCCAGATCGCCCGCCGCGAGGCCGTACCGCGCCCGGGCGAGCGTCGCCTCGTCCTCCGTGAGGTCGCCGAGCGGCACGGCGCCGCGTGCCCCGGCGCCACGGTGCAGGGACTCCGGTGCGTGGAGGCGGACCGCGCGCTCCCAGAACTCCGGGCGGCAGCCGAGGATCAGGCGGGTCCCGTGGGTGCCGAGCCAGGACGTGGTGCCCTTCGTCCAGGCCGGGAGTCGGTGGGCCAGCGTGGGGGGCATCTCCTCCGGGCCGTCGAGGACGACCAGCAGGGGCCGGCCCGCCTCGTGGGCGAGCGCGGCGGCCCGCTCGGGGGTCACGGTCGACATGTCTCCCCGTACGCCCGACGCGGTGACGATCCGGCCCGCCTGGCGCAGGGCGCGGTCCACGGCGTCGGCGACCGAGGTGTCCTCCGCGCGCAGGTCCGCCCCGCGCAGCCAGATCGTGGGGGCGGGTTCGTCGCCCCGGGACCGCTCGGCGCAGTGGGCGGCGAGGGCGGTGGTGCGTCCGCTGCCGGGGGCGCCGACGAGGGCGAGGACCCGGGCGTCCGACGCGGCGAAGGCCGCGAACTCGCGGACGCAGTCGGCCCGTTCGACGGGCGCGGGCCACGCCGTCCAGCTCCCCGCCGTGGCGGCGGCCCCGGTGGAGGTCGCGGTCGAGGTGGCCGTGGCGGTCGCCGTGAGCTCCAGGACGCCCGCCAGGTTGAGCTCGCGCCCGTAGCAGGGGGCGGTCGCCGCGTTGCGTCTCAGGAGCTCGGCCAGCGGGCCCACGGGCGTGAGGGGCAGCGCGTATCCGGCGGCGCGGTGGTCGCCGTGCAGCGCGGTTCCGAGGACGCCGAGGACGGCCCCGGTCTCCGGATCCACGACGGGCCCGCCCGTGGCCTGTCCGCCCAGCCGCAGGGCCTCCGCGCCCTCGGTGCCGATGGCCAGCTCCCAGGCCGCCCCGCCCAGGGCGTGCCGCCGGCCACCGGTGGCGTACGTGACGGGTGCCGTGCCCAGGACCCGCGCCTCCCGCCAGCCGTGCGCGGCGATCCGTACGTACGTCCCTGACTCGACCTCGGTCCGCGCCGAGACCGGCAGCGGGCGGACGCCGAGCCCCTCGGCCCGGACGAGCGCGAGGCCCGTCCCTGGCGGCAGGGTGATGTCGTCGGCCTCGGCGACGCGGTCGCGTTCGCCGGGGGCGCGCAGCAGGATCCGTACGAGTCCGTCGACGGCCTCGTGACTGGTGACGACCGTCCCCCGGTCGTCGGCCACGAAGCCCGTTCCGCGTGGGCGGCCCACCGGATCGCAGATCCGTACCAGCGTGCCGAGGTCCCCGCGTCCCATGGTGTCGACGGTAGGTCGGCGGTGATCACCGCGAGAACCACACCGGCCGAACGCGCCCCCCAGCGCTCCCCCGTTTCACTCCGAGCGCCTGCCCGAAGGGGTGAAAATGACGATCGGAATGGATAACACTCCTCTGGGGGAGGGGAACGTGGGGCGGCACGCATGCGTGCCGCCCCACGAAATACCACCGTGATCGCGCTGAGTGCCGGGATCGACCGTCAGCCGAAGACGGCCAGGCTCTTGGCCTTGCCCTTCTGGTCCTCCACGAGCGCCAGCAGACGCCCGTCGGGCGCGAAGACGGCCACCGGACCCGCCGGATACGACGGCATGTCCAGGCGTACGCCGTTCAGCAGCAGCCGGGCCCGCTTCTCGTCGACGTCCCAGCGGGGGAACGCCGCCGAGGCCGCGTCGGCGACCGGCATGACCGTCAGCTCCTCCTGGAGCTGGTCGAGCGTCCGGGCCGAGTCCAGCTTGTACGGGCCGACCCGGGTCCGTCGCAGCGCGGTCAGATGACCGCCCACGCCGAGCCCGGCGCCCAGGTCACGGGCGAGCGCCCGGATGTACGTACCGGAGGAGCAGACCACCGAGACGACGAGGTCCACGACCGCCGTACCGTCCTCGGCGACGGCCTCCCGGACGTCGTACACCTGGAAGGACGAGACCGTGACCGGCCGCGCCGGGATCTCGAACTCCTCGCCGCCGCGCACCCGCGCGTACGACCGCTTGCCGTCGATCTTGATGGCGGAGACCTTCGACGGCACCTGCATGATGGCGCCGGTCAGCTCCGCCACGCCCGCGTCGATCCCCTCACGGGTCACCTCGGACGCGTCCACGGAGGCCGTGATCTCGCCCTCGGCGTCGTCGGTGATCGTCGTCTGACCGAGGCGGATCGTGCCGAGGTACTCCTTCTCGGTCAGCGCGAGGTGACCGAGAAGCTTGGTCGCCCGTTCCACGCCGAGGACGAGGACGCCGGTGGCCATGGGGTCGAGCGTGCCGGCGTGGCCGACCCGGCGGGTCTTGGCGATCCCGCGCATCTTGGCCACGACGTCGTGCGAAGTGAAGCCCGACGGCTTGTCGACGATGACAAGCCCGTCGGGCGTCTTCCCTGCGTTGCTCATCAGGCGGTGGTGCCCTCTTCGTCCTCGTCCTCGGGCTTGCGGTACGGGTCGGCCTCGCCGGCGTACTTCGCACCGGAGGACGCCTCGCGCACGGCCGCGTCGGAGGCCCGCGCCTTGTCGAGGAGGTCCTCGATCGTCTTCGCGGTCTCCGGGAGGGCGTCCGCGACGAAGGTCAGCGTCGGCGTGAACTTCGTCCCCGCGGCGGCACCCACGGCCGAGCGGAGGATGCCCTTGGCGCTCTCCAGGCCGGCGGCCGCGCTGGCCCGCTCCTCGTCGTCGCCGTAGACCGTGTAGAAGACCGTGGCCTCCCGCAGGTCACCGGTGACGCGGGTGTCCGTGATGGTCACGTGCGTACCCAGGCGCGGGTCCTTGATGCCGCGCTGCAGCTTCTCGGCGACCACCTCCCGGATGAGGTCCGCCAGCTTCTTCGCCCGCGCGTTGTCGGCCACTGGTCCTTCTCCTTCTTTGCCTTGCTCGTTCAGTCTTCATCAGTGTGGAGCCTGCGTCGCACCGACAGCAGCTCCACCTCGGGCCTGGCCGCGACCAGCCGCTCGCAGCGGTCCAGCACGTCCGATACGAATCCCACGTCCCCGGAGACCAGAGCGACCCCCAGTCGGGCCCTGCGATGGAGGTCCTGGTCGCCCACCTCTGCCGCGCTCACGGAGAACTTGCGCTGGAGCTCGGCGACGATGGGCCGGACGACGGAGCGTTTCTCCTTCAGCGAATGAACATCGCCGAGGAGCAGATCGAAGGACAGAGTCCCCACGTACATGTAATGCCGGATGTCCCGCCGGTTCGGGTTCGGTGGCCTGCCACGCCGTCGCCCGGCAGGAACACCAGAACCGTACACGCAACGGCCGGGGCCGATCGACGGAATACTTTCCGCCGACCGGCCCCGACCTACCGCTGCACTCAGGCGCGCGGCTTCTCGCGCATCTCGTACGTCGCGATGACGTCGTCGATCTTGATGTCGTTGAAGTTTCCGAGGTTGATACCGCCCTCGAAGCCTTCGCGGATCTCGGTGACGTCGTCCTTGAAGCGGCGCAGACCGTGGATCGTGAGGTCCTCGGCGATGACCTTGCCGTCGCGGACGAGGCGCGCCTTGGTGTTGCGCTTGACCTCGCCGGAGCGGATGAGGACACCGGCGATGTTGCCCAGCTTGGACGAGCGGAAGACCTCGCGGATCTCCGCCGTACCGAGCTCGACCTCTTCGTACTCCGGCTTGAGGAGGCCCTTCAGAGCCGCCTCGATCTCCTCGATGGCCTGGTAGATCACCGAGTAGTACCGGACGTCGACGCCTTCGCGCTCCGCCATCTGCGCCGCGCGGCCCGCAGCGCGGACGTTGTAGCCGATGACGATGGCGTCGGAGCCCATGGCCAGGTCGATGTCCGACTCGGTGACCGCACCGACACCGCGGTGCAGGACACGGATGTCGACCTCTTCGCCGACGTCGAGCTGGAGCAGCGAGGACTCGAGAGCCTCGACCGCACCGGACGCGTCGCCCTTGATGATGAGGTTGAGTTCCTGGACCAGACCGGCCTTGAGCACCTTGTCGAGGTCCTCGAGGGACACCCGGCGGACGCGCTTGGCGAAGGCGGCGTTGCGCTCACGCGCAGCGCGCTTCTCGGCGATCTGACGGGCCGTACGGTCCTCGTCGACAACCAGGAGGTTGTCGCCGGCACCCGGCACGTTGGTGAGACCGAGCACCAGGACGGGAGTCGACGGGGTCGCCTCCTCGACGTTGTTGCCCTTGTCGTCGAGCATCGCCCGGACGCGGCCGTACGCGTCGCCGACCACCACGGTGTCGCCGATGCGCAGCGTTCCGCGCTGGACCAGGACGGTCGAGACGGCACCGCGACCGCGGTCGAGGTGGGACTCGATCGCAATACCCTGCGCGTCCTGCTCCGGGTTGGCCCGCAGGTCGAGCGAGGCGTCGGCGGTGAGGACGACGGCCTCGAGCAGCGAGTCGATGTTCAGACCCTGCTTGGCGGAGATGTCGACGAACATCGTGTCGCCGCCGTACTCCTCGGCCACCAGACCGAACTCGGTCAGCTGACCGCGGACCTTGGTCGGGTCCGCGCCCTCGACGTCGATCTTGTTGACCGCGACCACGATCGGCACGTCGGCCGCCTTGGCGTGGTTCAGCGCCTCGATCGTCTGCGGCATCACACCGTCGTTGGCCGCCACCACGAGGATCGCGATGTCGGTCGACTTCGCACCACGGGCACGCATGGCGGTGAACGCCTCGTGACCCGGGGTGTCGATGAAGGTGATCTTGCGCTCTTCGCCGTTGACCTCGGTACCGACCTGGTAGGCACCGATGTGCTGGGTGATGCCACCGGCCTCGCCCGCGACGACGTTAGTCTTGCGGATCGCGTCGAGAAGTCGGGTCTTACCGTGGTCGACGTGACCCATGACGGTGACGACCGGCGGACGGGAGACCAGAGCCTCTTCGCCGCCCTCGTCCTCGCCGAACTCGATGTCGAAGGACTCGAGGAGCTCGCGGTCCTCCTCCTCCGGCGAGACGATCTGAACGGTGTAGTTCATCTCCTCGCCGAGCATCGTCAGCGTGTCGTCGGAGACCGACTGCGTGGCCGTGACCATCTCGCCGAGGTTCATCATCACCGCGACGAGCGACGCCGGGTTGGCGCCGATCTTCTCGGCGAAGTCGGTGAGGGAGGCACCGCGCGACAGGCGAATGGCTTCGCCGTTGCCGCGAGGCAGCATCACGCCGCCGACCGACGGGGCCTGCATGGCCTCGTACTCCTGGCGCCTCTGACGCTTCGACTTGCGACCGCGACGCGCGGGACCGCCGGGACGACCGAAGGCGCCCTGCGTGCCACCACGGCCACCCGGACCGCCGGGACGGCCACCGAAGCCGCCGGGACGACCGCCGAAGCCGCCGCCACCGCCGCCGGGACCACCCGGACGACCGCCGCCGCCACCACCGGGACCGCCGGGACGACCGGCGAAGCCGCCGCCGCCACCACCGGGACCGGCCGGACGGCCGGCGAAGCCGCCGCCGCCACCCGGACGACCGCCGCCGCCACCCGGACGACCACCGGGGCCACCGGGACCACGACCGCCGCCGCCGGGGCCACCACCGGGACGCGGGCCGGCAGCGGGACGCTGCGGCATCATGCCGGGGTTCGGACGGTTACCGCCGGGCGCGCCGCCCGGACGGGGAGCCTGCGGACGCGGCATGCCACCGGGGGTGGGACGCGCGCCGCCCTGGCCCTGGGGACGCGGGGCGCCACCGGGGCCGCCCTGCGGACGCGGGGCACCCGGAACGGCACGGTCGCCGCCGGGACGGGGGGCGCCGCCACCCGGACGGGGCGCCTGCGGGCGCGCCATTCCGGTGGAGCCACCCGAGGTGAAGGGGTTGTTGCCCGGACGCGGACCGGCCGGACGGGCACCGCCCGGACGCGGAGCGCCCTGGCCCTGCGGACGCGGGGCACCCTGGCCCTGCGGACGCGGCGCGCCCTGACCCGGACGGGCGGGACGCTCGCCGGTGGGACGGGGTCCCTGAGCGGCGCCACCGGGACGCTGACCGGCGGCGGGGGCCGCCGGAGGCGCGGTGAACTCGGGCGCGGCCGGAGCCGGCGTGACCGGCTTGGGCGCGGGCTTCGGGCCCGGGCGGGGGCCCGAGGCGGCCGGAGCCGGAGAGGGGGTGCTGCTCGCCGGAGCCGCCGGGGTGACCGGGGCCGCAGGCGCGGCGGGGGCCGGCTTGGGGGCCGGGGCGCCGGGCTTCGGGGCAGCGGGACGTGCCGCGGCGGCCGGAGACGGCGCCGCGGGCTTCGAGGGGGCGGCCTTACGAGGCGCGCCAGGCTTGGCAGCGGTCTTGCCGGCGGAACCGCCGGGACCCTGCAGCGCATCAGTCAACTTGCGCACGACCGGCGCCTCGATTGTCGAGGACGCCGAACGGACGAATTCACCGAGTTCTTGGAGCTTGGCCATGACGACCTTGCTCTCCACGCCGAACTCCTTGGCGAGTTCGTATACCCGGACCTTAGCCACTTCGCTCCTTTTAGGTCCGGTTACCGCCGGACCGTCGCTACTTCATGGGCGTACTCATCGCGTACTCATCGAGTGCTCATCGCAATCTCGACCTACTTCCAACTCGCGAGGTACCTGACCGCACGGTTATCCGTGCCGTTCTCTTCTTACGGTGCTGCCTGCTCGATGTGAAAGCGGATTTCCGCCGTTTCGAGCGGACCCTGGACCTTGAAGGCCCTCGGGAACGCCCGGCGACGGACCGCCAGGTCGAGACAGACCGAGGCGGGGTGCAGATACGCACCCCGGCCGGGCAGCGTACCGCGATGATCGGGGACGCAAGCGCCCTCGACCGCCACGATGCGCAGCAGATCGCTCTTGGCCGCTCGCTCCCGGCATCCCACACAGGTTCGCTCAGGGCACGCGCGGGCATGCGTCCGGCCAGACACGCTTAAGTCTACCTCCCCGTAACGACCTCACCCGTTCGGGGCAAGAATCGAACGGTCGTCTGTCGTGATCTCGCCGTCGCACAACGTGACGGCGGCTGGATCCGTTCCTCGGATCCGGACACGCCCCGGAGCGATGAGCACCGGGGCGATCCGCTCAGTCCCGGTCGCGCCCGTCCTCGGACGGGTGCTCGGTGTCCGGGCGGATGTCGATGCGCCAGCCGGTGAGGCGGGCGGCGAGGCGGGCGTTCTGCCCCTCCTTGCCGATCGCCAGCGAGAGCTGGTAGTCCGGCACGGTCACCCGGGCGGAACGGGCGGCCAGGTCGACGATCTCGACCTTGGAGACCCGGGCCGGGGAGAGCGCGCTGGCCACCATGTCCGCCGGGTCGTCCGACCAGTCGACGATGTCGATCTTCTCGCCGTGCAGCTCGGCCATGACGTTGCGCACCCGGCTGCCCATGGGGCCGATGCAGGCGCCCTTGGCGTTCAGGCCCGAACGGGTGGACCGTACGGCGATCTTGGTGCGGTGGCCGGCCTCACGGGCGATCGCCGCGATCTCGACGGAACCGTCGGCGATCTCGGGGACCTCCAGGGCGAACAGCTTCTTCACCAGATTGGGGTGCGTACGCGAAAGAGTGACGGACGGACCGCGGACACCCTTGGCCACCCGGACGACGTACGTCCGCAGGCGCAGACCGTGCGTGTACTCCTCGCCCGGCACCTGCTCCTGCACCGGCAGGATGGCTTCCAGCTTGTCGTCCAGACGGACGAGGACGTTCTTCGGGTCCTTGCCCTGCTGCACCATGCCGGCCACGATGTCGCCCTCACGGCGGGCGTACTCGCCGAAGGTGACGTCGTTCTCGGCGTCCCGCAGCCGCTGCTGGATGACCTGGCGGGCGGTGCTCGCCGCGATCCGGCCGAAGTCCGACGGGGTGTCGTCGAACTCCTTGGGCTCCTGGCCCTCCTCCAGCTCGGAGGGGTCCTCCTTGGCCCACACCGTCACGTGACCGGTCTGCCGGTTCAGCTCCACGCGCGCGTGGCGGCGGGCCGAGGGGGTGCGGTGGTACGCGATGAGGAGGGCCGACTCGATCGCCTCGACCAACAGGTCGAAGGAGATCTCCTTCTCTTGTGCCAAGCCCTTCAGGAGCTTCACGTCGATGTCCACGGCTACGCCTCCTCTTCCTTCTTGTCCTTGCGGTTGAACTCGATCTCGACACGCGCCTTGGCGATGTCCGCGAACTCGGCCCTGCGGGCGGTGGGCTTGCGCCCCTTCACACCCGGCACTTCGAGGTCGACGCCGGTCTCGTCCACGGCGAGGATCCGCGCGACGAGCTCCGCGCCGTCGTTCAGCTGGAGCTTGGCGAGGCGGCCGGTGGCGCGCACGTAGTGGCGGGGCTCGGTGAGCGGGCGCTCCGCGCCCGGGGTGCCGACTTCGAGGGTGTACTCGCCCTCGCCCATCGCGTCGGTCTCGTCCAGCGTCTCCGAGAGCGCGCGGCTCACATCGGCGACCTGGTCCAGATCGGCACCTTCGTCGGAGTCGACGACCACACGCAGCACCCGCTTGCGTCCCACGGAGGCCACCTCGATCTCTTCGAGGTCGAGTCCCTGCGCGGCGATGAGCGGCTCGAGGAGTGCTCGCAGCCTGTCGCTCTGGGTGGTGCTCATCCGGGTGACTCCTCGGCCGCGTGTGCTGTTGTGGGTTTCGTCGCGTGTCAGACCAAAGGGTATCCGGTCGCGGGGGGTGTTGCCGTCCACGGCCCCGGGGGCCGCGGGTACGCTCGCCTGCGGTGATCTTCGATCCGGGCCGAGGGAGTGAATGTGGGGCGCACGGGGACCGTAGGCAGGCGCGCGCTCCTGGCCGCCGGGGCGGTGACGCTGGCCGGCTGCACCTCCGGGGGCGGCGCCGAGCGGCCGAGGAGGCCGAGCGCGGCCGAACTGGCGGCGCGGGCCGAGGCGGCGCTGCGCAGCCGCTCGGCGGCGACGAGCCGGGCCCTGCTGGAACGTTACGACGCGGTGCTCGCCGCCCATCCGACGCTGACGGCGCGGCTGACCCCGCTGCGTACGGCGGTGGCGGCGCACGTCTCCGCCCTCGCGGGGGACGAGGCGGCGGGCGGCGCTCCGGGTTCGGCCGGCAACGCCGCCCCTTCGGCGGACACCCGGTCGGCGGATCCCGGCGACGCGCGGACCCCGACGGCCACGGCCTCGGGGACCCCTGCCCCTCCTCCCGTACCGGCCGATCCGGCCGTCGCGCTGAAGGAGCTGGCGGACCTCGCGCGCGGGACCGCCGACGCGCACGCGGCGGCGCTGCTCGGGGCGGCGCCCGAGTACGCCCGGCTGCTCGCCTCCGTGGCGGCGTCGGGCGCCGCGCACGCGTATCTGCTGACCGAAGGAGGCCGGGCATGAGCGCCCTGGAGGCGGCGCGGGCCGCGCTCGCCGCCGAGCACGCGGCGGTGTACGGGTACGGGGTCGTCGGCGGCCGGATCGGGGCCGAGCGGCGGGCGGAGGCCACGGCCGCGTACGAGGCGCACCGGGCTCGGCGCGACGGCCTGCGCCGGGTCGTGCGGGACCTGGGCGGCGAACCGGTCGCGGCGGCGGCCGGCTACGAGCTGCCGTTCGCGGTGCCGGACACGGCCGCCGCCGTCCAGCTCGCCGCCGTCCTGGAGGACCGGGTGGCCGGGGTCTACTCCGATCTGGTGCGGGCGGCGGAGGGGCCGCTGCGGCGGGACGCGGCCGCCGCGTTGCGCGAGGCGGCGGTACGGGCCGTCCGCTGGCGCGGCATCGACGTAACCTTTCCTGGGCTCGCCGAGCGGGAGTGAGGCGGGCCCTCACGGCCCTGACCAGGCTTCGTACTGCAGAAGGAACAACGCACGCATGGGTTTCGAACCGCCGCAGCGACTGGTGCGGACGCTCGGCGAGACGTACGGGGACGCTGTCGCGGCCGAGTGGCTAGGGAAGCTGCCCGAGCTCGCGGGGAGCGCGGTGGAGCACGCGTCCCTGGACGTCGAGCGGGTGATGGCCCCCGGCGGGCGCAGCAGCCTGGTGGTGCTCGTACGGCGGGCCGACGGCTCCGCCGCCGCGCTGAAGATCGCCCCCGAGGCGGCGCGGCCCGATCTGGAGCGGGACGCGCTGGCGCACTGGGACGGCTGGGGCGCGGTGCGGCTCCTCGCGGCGCCCGAGGACGGTTCGCTGCTGCTCGAGCGGCTCCATTCGGAGCAGTCGCTGCGGTCCCTTCCTGAGGCGAAGGCGCTCCTGGAGGCGGCCGGCACGGTCCGCAAGCTGTGGGTCGAGCCGCCCGCGGGGCACGGTTTCGAGTCGGTGGCCGAGCGGACGGCGCGGCAGGCGACGGCCATGGAGCCCTACCGCTCGGGCGCCGAGACGGGCGCGCTGACGGCCGCCGCGCTGGAGGCGCGCGCGGAGTTGGTCGCCCACTCCCCCGAGACGCTGCTGCTGCACGGGAACTTCCGGCAGGGCAAGGTGCTCGCCGGTGACCGCGCGCCGTGGCTGGCCGTGGGGCCCGAGCCGCTGGTCGGCGAGCGCGCCTACGACCTGGCGCGGCTGGTACGGGACCGGGTCGAGGACCTGGTGGCGGCCTCGGCGGGCGCGTCCGCGGCGCGTCGGCGGGTCAACAAGCTGGCGGACTCGCTGGAGCTGGACCGGGAGCGGCTGCGCGGTTGGACGCTGTTCCGCGCGGTCGAGTCGGGGACGCGGGCGCTGACGGCGGGCCGGCGGCAGGACGCGGAGCTGCTCCTCGAGTTCGCGGGCTGGCTGTAGGGGAATAACCTTGCTGTAACGCTCGGCTCGGAGCTCAGGGGGCCGTCATGGTCGAGGAGCTGTTGGCAGCGGCGGCGGCGACCGGAGTAGCGGTCGTGGTCTACATCGGTGCGGCCGCGCGCGTGGTGAAGCAGTACGAACGGGGCGTGGTCTTCCGCTTCGGCCGGCTCGTGAGCGATGTCCGGCAGCCGGGGTTCACGATGATCCTTCCGGTCGTGGACCGCCTCCACAAGGTGAACCTCCAGATCGTGACGCTGCCCGTTCCGGCGCAGGAGGGCATCACCCGGGACAACGTGACGGTGCGCGTCGATGCGGTCGTGTACTTCAAGGTGGTCGACGCCGCGGACGCGCTGGTGCGGGTGGAGGACTACCGGTTCGCGGTCTCGCAGATGGCGCAGACCTCGCTGCGGTCGATCATCGGCAAGAGCGATCTGGACGACCTGCTGTCGAACCGGGAGAAGCTCAACCAGGGTCTCGAGCTGATGCTCGACAGTCCGGCCATGGGCTGGGGTGTCGCGATCGACCGGGTCGAGATCAAGGACGTCTCACTGCCGGAGACGATGAAGCGCTCCATGGCGCGGCAGGCGGAGGCGGACCGGGAGCGGCGGGCGCGGGTGATCAACGCGGACGCGGAGCTCCAGGCGTCGAAGAAGCTGGCGGAGGCGGCGGAGGTCATGTCGGAACAGCCTGCGGCGCTGCAGCTGCGGCTGTTGCAGACGGTGGTCGCGGTGGCGGCGGAGAAGAACTCGACGCTGGTGCTGCCGTTCCCGGTGGAGCTGCTCCGGTTCCTGGAGCGTGCGGCGCCATCGCCGGGGGCGTCGGCGCCCTCCGCGGACGCCGCGGCGCGGGAGGAGCGGAGGGTGCCGGTGGCGCCGCCGGAGACCTTCCAGGACCCCTTGCCGAGTCTCCCGGCCGAAGCGGAGGCCCCGGAGCCCCGTCCGACGACGGACCTCCCGGACCTGGCGGATCTCCCGCCCCCGCCGGACGACACGGTTGCGGGCCCCCCGGCGGACCCGGCCCCGGGCACGCGGGACGAGGCGGCCTGAGGAACGACTCCCGTCGTGGGGCGATCGTTCCGCGGGGCAGGGGCGCCGTCCGTCGTGCCCATCTGTTCAGCCCCGGCGGAACGTGCGCCCACGACGGACGGCGGACGCGTCAGGCGCTGAGGCGGGCGATCGCCTCGTCGACCGTGAGTTCCTCGCGCTCGCCCGTGCGGCGGTCCTTCAGTTCGAGGACGCCCTCGGCCGAGCGACGCCCGGCGACGAGGATCTTCGGGACGCCGATCAGCTCCGCGTCGGTGAACTTGACGCCGGGCGAGACGCCCGCGCGGTCGTCGACCAGGACGCGGAGGCCCGCGGCGCGCAGCTTCTCCGAGACCTCCAGGGCCAGCTCGGTCTGGAGGGCCTTGCCGGCGGCGACCACGTGGACATCGGCCGGGGCGACCTCGGCCGGCCAGCACAGGCCCTTGTCGTCGGCGGACTGCTCGGCGAGCGCGGCGACGGCGCGGGAGACGCCGATGCCGTACGAGCCCATGGTGACGCGGACCGGCTTGCCGTTCTGGCCGAGGACGTCGAGCTTGAGGGCGTCGGCGTACTTGCGGCCCAGCTGGAAGATGTGGCCGATCTCGATGGCGCGGTCCAGCGTCAGGCCGGTGCCGCACTTGGGGCACGGGTCGCCGTCCTGGACGACCACGACGTCGACGTACTCGTCGACCTCGAAGTCACGGCCCGCGACGACGTTCTTCGCGTGCATGCCCTCCTTGTTGGCGCCCGTGATCCAGGCCGTGCCCGGCGCCACGCGCGGGTCGGCGAGGTACTTCACCTTCTCCAGGCCCTGCGGGCCGACGTAGCCGCGGACGAGGTCCTCGCGGTCGGCGAAGTCCGTCTCGGTGACCATCTCGACGGTGGCCGGGGCGAAGTGCGCCTCGACCTTGCCGAGGTCGACCTCGCGGTCGCCGGGGACGCCGACGGCGACGATCTCGCCGTCGACCTTGACCAGGAGGTTCTTCAGCGTGGCGGAGGCCGCGACGCCCAGCGAGGCGGCGAGGGTCTCGATCGTCGGGGTGTCGGGGGTCGGGATCTCCTCGGCCGCCGCGACGCCGGAGCCGTCGACCGGCTTCAGCTCGTAGGTGATCGCCTCGGTGTTCGCCGCGAAGTCGCAGTTCGGGCAGTCGGCGAAGGTGTCCTCGCCGGCCTCGGCCGGGGCGAGGAACTCCTCGGACTTCGAGCCGCCCATCGCGCCCGCGGTCGCGGCGCAGATGCGGTAGTCGAGGCCGAGGCGCTCGAAGATCCGCTGGTAGGCGGCGCGGTGCAGGGCGTAGGACTGGGCGAGGCCCTCGTCCTCGGTGTCGAAGGAGTACGAGTCCTTCATCAGGAACTCACGGCCGCGCAGGATGCCGGCGCGGGGGCGGGCCTCGTCGCGGTACTTCGCCGCGATCTGGTACAGGATGACGGGCAGGTCCTTGTAGGACGAGCACTGGTCCTTCACCAGGAGCGTGAAGATCTCCTCGTGGGTCGGGCCGAGGAGGTAGTCGCCGCCCCTGCGGTCCTGGAGGCGGAAGAGCTCGGCGCCGTACTCGTCCCAGCGGCCGGTGGCCTCGTAGGGCTCACGGGGCAGCAGGGAGGGCAGCGAGACCTCCTGGGCGCCGATCCCGTCCATCTCCTCGCGGACGATGCGCTCGACGTTGGCGAGGACCTTCTTGCCCAGGGGCAGCCAGCTCCAGATGCCGGCGGCGGTACGACGGACGTAGCCGGCGCGGACGAGGAGCTTGTGGCTGAGGACCTCGGCGTCCGCCGGGTCGTCGCGCAGCGTCTTCGCCATCAACTGGGACATGCGCTGGACCGGTGCGTTGGCCATGGTTCTCGTACTCCTGCCGGAAAACTGGGTGATGGCTAGGAGGTTAGCCGGGCGGCCCGCGCGGGCGGAAATCAGTTCCGGCGTGGCAGCGGCAGCGGGGCGCCCATCACGGCGTACGGGCGGGGTGCGCTCGGGAAGTGGACCTGGCGGGCGAGGTCGACGTAGCCGAGGGAGCGGTAGAGGCCGCGGGCGGGGCTCTCGGTGTCGATGGCGGAGAGGATCGAGCGGGGCAGCTTCGACCCGTCGGTGATGGTGGTGATCAGCTCGCGGCCGACGCCCCGCCCCTGGTGGCCGGGGTGGACGTGGAGTTCGGTGATGACGAAGGAGTCGTCGAGCCAGTCCACGGTGCCGTTGGCGCGGAGGTACGGCTCCACGATGCCGGACCACCAGTGGCTCCGGTCGTTGGGCATCCCGTACACGAAGCCGACGAGCCGGCCGGAGGCGGTGGTCGCGCCGTACGCGCGGGCGCCGGGGTTCTGGAGATGGCGCAGCACGATGTGGCGGCGGACGACGACCTCGTCCTCGCTCAGTCCGAAGGCGACCGCCTGTACGGAGAGGGCGTCGTCGACGCGTGCGGCGAGGTCGACCGGTCCGATCGTGACGTGGGTGTCGGCGTCATCCATGCGCCGCACCTTACAAGCGCTCAGAAGAGCACGCTCATGAAGGCGCCGACCTCGCGGAATCCGACGCGGCGGTACGCGGCCCTGGCGGGGGTGTTGTAGTCGTTGACGTACAGGCTGACGACGGGTGCGACATCGGCGAGGGCGTAGCGGAGCACGGCGGCCATGCCGATCTCGGAGAGGCCCCGGCCGCGGTGCTCGGGGGCGACCCAGACGCCCTGGATCTGGCAGGCCTGGCGGGTGGCGGCGCCGATCTCCGCCTTGAAGACGACCTTGCCGTCCTCGAAGCGGGCGAAGGAACGGCCGGTTCCGACCAGTTCGGCGACGCGGGCCTGGTAGAGCAGTCCGCCGTCGCCTGCCATCGGGGAGATGCCGACCTCCTCGGTGAACATGGCCACGCACGCGGGCATGATCAGTTCCATCTCGTCCTTGCCGACGCGGCGGACGAGCGGGTCGGGCTCCACGGTGGCGGAGGGCGCTTCGGTGACCATCAGCGGCTGGTGGGCGCGGACGTCGCGGGCGGGGCCCCAGCTGGGCTCCAGGAGGCTCCAGAGCTGGGTGGTGGGCCCGGCGGGGCCGACGATGGAGGAGCAGCGGCGGCCGGTCCTGCGGGCGCGGTCGGCGAAGGCGCGGACGGCGTCGGGGGTGGCGCAGATGGGGACGAGGTTGGCGCCGGAGTAGCAGAGCGAGCGCAGGTGCCCGTCGGTGTACCAGCCCCACATCTCGCCGCCGAGGCGCCAGGGGTCGAGCCCGGCGGCCTGGACGCGGGCGGTCACGAAGGCGTTCTCGACGGGGGCGCTCTCCAGGACGGCGAGCGCGGCGCCGAGGTCGGCGGGTTCGAGGACCCGGGTGGTGGTCTGCGTCAACACGAGGGGGCCTCACCATGCGGTCTGCTTGATTCTCCGCACTGTACCCGGAGCGTCGCGGAGGCGGCGGGTGTGTGCGCGGGGACCCCGGAAACGGCCCGCCGACCCGCGCGGCCGTCGCGGCCGTGGACGCCGCGAGGCCCCGGCGCGGGGGTGCGCCGGGGCCTCGTGCGGTGTGCGTATACGCGCCTGCGTGCGTACCGGCGTCAGACGCCGATGGCGACCGTCGGCTCGCCCGACATGACGCCGTCCTTCTCCATCTGCTCGGCGATCTTCAGCGCCTCCTCGATGAGGGTCTCGACGATCTTCGACTCGGGGACGGTCTTGATGACCTCGCCCTTGACGAAGATCTGGCCCTTGCCGTTGCCGGAGGCGACGCCGAGGTCGGCCTCGCGGGCCTCGCCGGGGCCGTTGACGACGCAGCCCATGACGGCGACGCGCAGCGGGACCTCCATGCCCTCCAGGCCGGCGGTGACCTCTTCGGCGAGCTTGTAGACGTCGACCTGGGCGCGGCCGCAGGACGGGCAGGAGACGATCTCCAGGCGGCGCGGCTTGAGGTTCAGCGACTCCAGGATCTGGTTGCCGACCTTGACCTCCTCGACCGGCGGCGCGGAGAGCGAGACGCGGATGGTGTCGCCGATGCCCTCGGACAGCAGCGCGCCGAAGGCGACGGCGGACTTGATGGTGCCCTGGAAGGCGGGGCCCGCCTCGGTGACGCCGAGGTGCAGCGGGTAGTCGCACTGGGCGGCGAGCTGGCGGTAGGCGTTGACCATGACGACCGGGTCGTTGTGCTTGACCGAGATCTTGATGTCGCCGAAGCCGTGCTCCTCGAAGAGGGACGCTTCCCACAGCGCGGACTCGACGAGCGCCTCGGGGGTGGCCTTGCCGTACTTCTTCAGCAGCCGGGCGTCGAGCGAGCCGGCGTTGACGCCGATCCGGATCGGGGTGCCCGCGTCCTTGGCGGCGTGGGCGATCTCCTTGACCTTGTCGTCGAACTGCTTGATGTTGCCCGGGTTGACGCGGACGGCCGCGCAGCCGGCGTCGATGGCGGCGAAGACGTACTTCGGCTGGAAGTGGATGTCGGCGATCACGGGGATCTGCGACTTCTTCGCGATCGTCGCGAGCGCGTCGGCGTCGTCCTGCGTGGGGCAGGCGACGCGCACGATCTGGCAGCCGGAGGCGGTCAGCTCGGCGATCTGCTGGAGCGTGGCGCCGATGTCGGACGTCCGGGTCGTCGTCATGGACTGGACCGAGACGGGTGCGTCGCCGCCGACGGCCACGGTACCGACCTGGATCTGGCGGCTCTTGCGCCGCTCGGCGAGCCGGGTCGGAACGGACGGGATACCGAGAGAGATCGCGGTCATCAGCTGTACAACCCCAAGGTGTGGTTCATCGGGCTCAGGTCTTCGAGATTACCGCCCCCGCGGCGGGTGGCCGGACACCCCGGGGGTCCGGCCACCGGAGGGTCACGTCAGTTTCACCGGGTTGACGATGTCCGCCGCGAGGACGAGCAGGGTGAAGCAGACGAACACGCCCGCCACCACGTACGCGGCCGGCATCAGCTTGGCCACGTCGAACGGACCCGGGTCGGGGCGCCGGAAGATCCGCGCGGTGTGACGGCGTACGGACTCCCACAGGGCGCCGGCGATGTGACCGCCGTCGAGCGGGAGCAGCGGCAGCATGTTGAACAGGAACAGCGAGACGTTGAACATGACGAGCAGCTGGAGGAAGAAGACCAGCCGGGTCTCCGCCGGTGCCTCGATGCTCATCAGCTCACCGCTGATGCGGGCCGCGCCGACGACGCCGACGGGTGAGTCCTGCTTGCGCTCGCCGTCGCCGAAGGTGGCGTCCCAGAGGTCCGGGACCTTGCCGGGCAGGGCGAGGACGGACTCGAAGCCGGCCTGGAGCTGGTCGGTCATCCGGGAGGCGGACTCGCCGAAGGTGAGCGGGACGACCTCGCGGCCGGACTCGAAGCCCAAGTAGCCGGCGGCGACGTACTGCAGCGGCTGGACGACGTTGCCGTCCGCGTCC
Source organism: Streptomyces sp. NPDC048370 (assembly GCF_043200825.1). Lineage (NCBI taxonomy): Bacteria > Bacillati > Actinomycetota > Actinomycetes > Kitasatosporales > Streptomycetaceae > Streptomyces > Streptomyces sp. NPDC048370. The sequence continues at coordinate 63,995 of NZ_JBICYI010000014.1, forward strand.
TTCTTCAGGACCTTGTTCTCCAGGAGCGTGGCCTTGAGGTCCAGCTCCTTGCCGTCCCGCTGGACGGTGACCGTGGCGGCCCCTGTGGTGGCGCGGATGCGGTCGGAGAGGGTGTTCCAGTCGGTGACGCGCTCGCCGTTGAAGGCGACGATCCGGTCGCCCGGGAGCAAGCCGGCCGCCTTGGCGGGCGAGGGCCGGTCGCTCGGCTTGCAGGTGTCGCGCTTCTCGCTCTGGTCGATGACGCAGTTGGTGACGCCCGCGACCTTGGTGGTCTGCGTCTCGAAACCGACCGCCATCGCGCTGCCGAAGAAGAGCAGGACGGCGAGGATCAGGTTCATGAACGGGCCGGCGAACATCACGATGACGCGCTTCCACGGCTTGCGCGTGTAGAAGAGCCGCTTCTCGTCGCCGGGCTGGAGCTCCTCGAAGGAGGCCTCGCGGGCGTCCTCGATCATGGCGCGCCACGGCGAGGTGGAGCGGGCCTCGATCCGGCCGTCCTTGCCGGGCGGGAACATGCCGATCATGCGGATGTAGCCGCCGGCCGGGACGGCCTTGATGCCGTACTCCGTCTCGCCCTTCTTCCGCGACCAGATCGTCGGGCCGAAGCCGACCATGTACTGGGGCACGCGGATGCCGAAGAGCTTGGCCGTGGAGAGGTGGCCGAGCTCGTGCCAGGCGATGGAGACGAGCAGCCCGAGCGCGAACAGCGCGATGCCGAGGAGCGTCAGAAGTACGGTCATGCGCGCGCCTCCGCGGTCGCCTTCGCAGCCTGTGCTGCCAGTTCCCGGGCCCGGGCCCTGGCCCAGGTCTCCGCTTCAAGGACGTCCGACACCGTCAGTGGGGTTCCCCGGTCGGGGGTGCCGTGCTCGGTGACGACTGCCGTGACCGTATCCATGATTCCGTTGAAGGGCAGCCTTCCGGCGAGAAACGCCTCGACGCACTCCTCGTTGGCGGCGTTGAAGACGGCGGGTGCGGTGCCGCCCAGTTCGCCGACGTGGCGGGCGAGGCCGACGGAGGGGAAGGCCTCGGTGTCGAGCGGGAAGAACTCCCAGCTGGAGGCCTTGGTCCAGTCGAAGGCGGGGGCCGCGTCCGGGATCCGCTCGGGCCAGCCGATGCCGATCGCGATCGGGCCGCGCATGTCCGGCGGGGTGGCCTGGGCGAGGGTGGAGCCGTCCGTGAACTCGACCATCGAGTGGACGTAGGACTGGGGGTGGACGACGACCTCGATGCGGTCGAAGGGGATGTCGTAGAGGAGGTGCGCCTCGATGACCTCCAGGCCCTTGTTCACCAGGGTCGCGCTGTTGACCGTGATGACGGGGCCCATGGCCCAGGTCGGGTGGGCGAGGGCGTCCTCGCGGGTGACGTGCGCCAGCTCCGCGCGCGTACGGCCGCGGAAGGGGCCGCCGGAGGCGGTGACGACCAGCTTGCGGACGTCGGCGCGGGTTCCGGAGGCGAGCGCCTGGAAGAGGGCGGCGTGCTCGGAGTCGACCGGGATGATCTGGCCGGGCTTGGCCACCGCCTTGACCAGCGGGCCGCCGACGATCAGCGACTCCTTGTTGGCGAGGGCGAGGGTGCGGCCGGCTTCGAGGGCGGCGAGCGTGGGCGCCAGGCCGATGGAGCCGGTGATGCCGTTGAGGACCGTGTGGCAGGGCGAGGCGGCCAGCCGGGTGGCCGCGTCGGGCCCGGCGAGGATCTCGGGGAGGGTGGCGCCGGGGCCGTAGAGCCGCGTCAGCGCCTCCCGCAGCTCGCCCGCCTTGTCCTCACGGGCGACGGCGACCGCCCCGACGCGCAGTCGGTGGGCCTGCTCGGCGAGCAGCTCGACCCGGCCGCCGGAGGCGGCGAGGGCGGTGACCCGGAAGCGGTCGGGGTTGCGCAGGACCAGATCGATGGCCTGGGTGCCGATGGACCCGGTGGAGCCGAGGACGACGATGTCCCGCCGGCCTTCGACGGGATCGAAGACCAGGTGCGGGTCGGCGAGAGGAGAGGGGCGGTCGCTCATGCCCCCCATTCTTGCCGCAAAGACCGCGCGCCCTTCACGGGGTACGGGTGAACGCTCCGACGAACGCTCCGAAGACGTCGTGGAAGTCCGGGAACGTCTTCCGTACGCAGCCGGGGTCGTCGTAGGTGATGCCGGGGGTGCGCAGGGCGGTGACGGCGAAGGACATGACGATCCGGTGGTCCCCGTGGGTGGCGATCTCGACGGGGCCGGTGGGCGTGCCGGGCAGGATCTCGATCCAGTCGTGGCCGGTGGCGACGGTGATGCCGAGGCGGCGGAGGTTCTCGGCGCAGGCGTCGAGCCGGTCGCACTCCTTGACGCGGGTGTTGGCGACGTCCTCGATGCGGACGGGTCCTTCGACGAAGGGCGCGAGGGCGGCGAGGGTCGGCATGGTGTCGGAGATGTCACGCATGTTGACGGTGAGCCCGTGCAGCCGGCCGGTGGACCGGACGGTGGTGGCCGTGTCGGTGATCTCCACCTCGGCGCCCATCCGGCGCAGGACGTCGACGAAGCCGAGGTCGCCCTGGAGGGCGCCGGTGCCGAGGCCGGGAACGGTGACCTCGCGGCCGGGGACGGGGTCGAGGGCGGCCGCGGCGAAGAAGTAGGAGGAGGTGGAGGCGTCGGGCTCGATGGCGTAGGTGGTCGCGGTGTAACCGGTGGGGGCGACGGTGTAGGTACGGCCGTCGTGGGTGCTGCGCGCGGTGACGTCCGCCCCGAAGGCGCGCATCATCGCGAGGGTGATCTCGACGTACGGCTCCGAGACGAGGTCCGTGACGGTGATGGCGAGGCCGTCGGCGGTGAGCGGGCCCAGCATGAGGAGCGCGGTCAGGTACTGGGATGACTGGCCGGCGTCGAGGGTGAGCGCGCCGCCCTTGATGCCGGAGGCGTGCACGGTGAGGGGGTGGTGGCCCTCGTTCTCGTGGTGGCGGAGGTCGACGCCGAGGGTGCGCAGGGCGGTGGTGAGGGGGCCGAGGGGGCGGCGGCGCATCTGGGGGGAGGCGTCGAAGCGGTACGTGCCGTGGCCGCCCGCGGCGGCGAGGGTGGGGAGGAAGCGGGCGGTGGTGGCGCCGTCGCGGCAGTAGACGTCGGCGTCGGTGGCGGCGGGGCCCTGGGGCCGCCCCTCGATGTGCCAGGCGCTCCCGTCCGGCTCCTGCCGGACCTGGTAGCCGAGGGCCTTGAGCCCTTCGGTGAAGCCCTCGGTGTCGTCGGAGACGAGGGGCCGCAGGAGGGTGGTCGTCCCGTCGGCGGCGGCGGCGAGGAAGAGCGCGCGTGCGGTGACGGACTTGGAGCCGGGGATGTCGATGACGGTCACGGGGCCATGGTGCCGTGGGCCGGGGCGGGGCGGTGTCGAGCGTCCGCGACGTGGACGCGACGTCGGGGACGGGGTGCCCCCCGGGTCCCTTGTCCGGGGGCGGTGCCCCCGGGTCCCCCGGGCTGCGGGCAGGTGGCCTCGCGGCCCTTGTCGGGGGGCGCCCCGGGTCACCCGGCCGTGGGTAACCGCCCTGCGGGCGGTGCCCACCCCTCCTCTCGCCCGCGAGGTTGTGGCCGGTGGCCTCGGGTCCCTTGTCGGGGGGCGCCCCCAGGTCCCCCGGCTTTGGGCATGAGCCCCGGGGGCCCACCCCTCCCCTCGCCCGCGAGGTTGTGGGCAGGCGTTCCGCATGGCGGAACGGGTGGGCACAACCCACGACGGCGCCGCACCCGTGGGCACCGCAGGCACGGGGAGCCTGGGCCCGGCAAAGGCGCCGTCCCGGTGTGCCCACCCGTCCCGCCCAGCGGGACGATTGCCCACACCGGGGGGCCGTTGAAGCGGGCACCGGCCCCGGGCGGGAGGGCTCGCAACGGGGCGCCGGTGGGCGGGCGCTACGGGATCTTGCGGTGGACGTTGTCCTCGCGCGTGGGGCCCGGTGTCGCGTCCGCGATCCAGGGGCCGTCGTCCGAGGCGTCCACGACGCCCTCCTCCAGCCACTCGAAGCGGCCCGCAAGGACCCCGTCCACCACGCGCCGGTCGACTTCGTCCGTGTTGGACCAGAGGCGGCCGAAGAGCTCCTCCACCCGCAGCCGCGCCTGTCGGCAGAACGCGTCCGCGAGCGCGTGGGCCTCGCGGCCGTGCGGGTCGCCCGAGGAACGCAGCCACTCCGCCCGTACGCACGCCGCGCTCATCGCGAAGAGCTCCGCCCCGATGTCCACGATCCGCCCGAGGAACGCCTGCTTGAGCTCCATCCGGCCCTGCCACCGCGACATCGCGTAGAACGTCGAGCGCGCCAGCTTCCTCGACGTCCGCTCCACGTACCGTAGATGCGTCGCCAAGGCCCCGAACTCCGTGTAGGACGTGGGGAGTTGGCCCGGACCCGCTACCAGCTTCGGCAGCCAGCGTGCGTAGAAGCCGCCCGCCCGCGCCCCCGCCTTCGCCTTGTCGCCCAGCGACTTGTCCGGGTCGATGATGTCGCCCGCTACGGCGAGGTGCGCGTCGACCGCCTCGCGGGCGATCAGCAGGTGCATGATCTCCGTCGAGCCCTCGAAGATGCGGTTGATACGGAGGTCCCGGAGGAGTTGCTCCGCCGGTACCGCCCGCTCGCCCCTGGCCGCGAGCGAGTCCGCCGTCTCGTAGCCGCGTCCGCCCCGGATCTGGACCAGTTCGTCGGCGATGAGGCAGCCCATCTCGGAGCCGTAGAGCTTGGCGAGGGCGGCCTCGATCCGGATGTCGTTGCGGTCCTCGTCGGCCATCTGGGAGGCGAGGTCGACGACCGCCTCCAAGGCGAACGTGGTCGCCGCGATGAAGGAGATCTTCGCGCCGACGGCCTCGTGCCGGGCGACCGGCTTGCCCCACTGCTCCCGTACGGCCGACCACTCGCGGGCGATCTTCAGCGCCCACTTCCCCGCGCCGACGCACATCGCCGGGAGGGAGAGCCTGCCGGTGTTCAGGGTGGTGAGGGCGATCTTGAGGCCGGCGCCCTCGGGCCCGATGCGGTTCGCGGCGGGCACCCGGACGCCGTGGAAGCGGGTGACGCCGTTCTCCAGGCCGCGCAGGCCCATGAAGGCGTTGCGGTGCTCGACGGTGATGCCCGGCGAGTCCGCCTCCACGACGAAGGCGGTGATGCCGCCCCGGTGACCCTCGGACTTCGGCACCCGGGCCATCACGACGAGCAGGTCGGCGACGACCCCGTTGGTCGTCCAGAGCTTCACGCCGTCGATGACGTAGGTGTCGTCGCCGTCCGGTACGGCGGTGGTGGCGAGCCGGGCCGGGTCGGAGCCCACGTCCGGTTCGGTGAGGAGGAAGGCGGAGATGTCGGTGGTCGCGAGGCGCGGGAGATAGGTGTCCCGCTGCTCCTGCGTACCGAAGATCTTCAGGGGCTGCGGTACGCCGATCGACTGATGGGCGGAGAGCAGCGCGCCGATCGCGGGGCTCGCGGAGCCGACGAGCGCGAGGGCGCGGTTGTAGTACACCTGGGTGAGGCCGAGGCCGCCGTACTTCGGGTCGATCTTCATACCGAACGCCCCGAGTTCCTTGAGGCCGGTGACGACCTCGTCGGGGATGCGGGCCTCGCGTTCGATCAACCGGCCGTCGATCCGCGTCTCGCAGAAGTCGCGCAGCTTGGCGAGGAAGGCCTCACCACGCCGTACGGCCTCCTCGGAGGGGAGCGGGTGGGGGTGGATGAGATCCAGCCGGAAACGGCCGAGGAACAGCTCCTTGGCGAAGCTGGGTTTGCGCCAGTCCTGCTCGCGCGCTGCCTCGGCGACCTGCCGGGCCTCGCGTTCCGTGACCTTGGGCCGCTGAGTGGGTGCGGACATGAGGAGCTCACCTCACCGCTCGTCGAGTGCCTTGTGGCTACTGTCCGTGGTACCCGATTCCGGGCGGTACGGAAAGCGGTGGGAACGGCGAGAAGACGCCCTGGGAGAATCACGGGACGTAACTCTCCAGGAGGGGAACATGATCGGTCCGGCGATTCTCGTCGCTCTGGCGCTCGCCATCGGCGGGTGCGTGTGCGTGGTGTGGGCGGAGAGGGGCGGGCCTCGCTGGGTGCGCGCCGTGGCGGCGGTGACGCTTGCGGTGGGCGAGCTGGTACGCCGTTCGGACAAGGGCGACCGCCGGCGTCAGGATCAGCTCGGCGAGTGAGGCCGCGCTCACGCACGTACGCGCGTGAGCATGCCTACGGCGCTCGCGGCACCAGAGCTGGTCGGCCTGCCCGGGGTACGAACCGCAGTGGTCCGGTCATGCGGGAAAAGGAGACGGCCGGAGCCCCCGCACAGTGGGCTCCGGCCGTCGGTTCGTGTGGCGTACGGGTTACAGCGCCAGGCCCGTGAGGACCAGGACGCGCTCGTACGTGTAGTCGTCCATCGCGTACTTGACGCCCTCGCGGCCGACGCCGGACTTCTTGGCGCCGCCGTACGGCATCTGGTCGGCGCGGTAGGACGGGACGTCGCCGATGATCACGCCGCCGACCTCGAGCGCGCGGTGGGCGCGGAACGCGGTCTGCAGGTCGTGGGTGAAGACGCCGGCCTGGAGGCCGAAGTCCGAGTCGTTGACGGCGGCGAAGGCCTCGGCCTCGCCGTCGACCTTGGTGACCGTGAGGACCGGGCCGAAGACCTCGGCGCGGGCCAGGGTGACGTCGGCCGGGAGGTCGGCGAGGACGGTCGGGGCGTAGGTCGCGCCCTCGCGGCCGCCGCCGGTGAGCAGCTTCGCGCCGCCCTTGACGGCCTCGTCGACCCAGGACTCGACGCGCTTGGCGGCGTCCTCGTTGACCAGCGGGCCGACGTCCGTGGCGGCGTCGCTCGGGTCACCGGTGACCTGGGCCTCGACGGCCGCGACGATCTTCGGGACGAGCCGGTCGTAGACCGACGCGTCGGCGATCACGCGCTGCACGGAGATGCAGGACTGGCCGCCCTGGTAGTTGGAGAAGGTGGCGATGCGGCCGGCCGCCCAGTCCAGGTCCTGCTCGGACGCCCAGTCGCCGAGGACGACGGCGGCGGCGTTGCCACCGAGCTCCAGGGTGCAGTGCTTGTGCGGCACGGACTGCTGGATGGCGTAGCCGACGGTGTCCGAGCCGGTGAAGGAGATGACCGGGAGGCGCTCGTCCTGCACGAGGGCGGGCATGCGGTCGTTCGGCACGGTCAGGATCGACCAGGAGCCGGCCGGGAGGTCGGTCTCGGCGAGCAGCTCGCCCAGGATCAGGGAGGAGATGGGGGTGGCCGGGGCCGGCTTGAGGATGATCGGGGCGCCGACGGCGATGGCCGGGGCGACCTTGTGGGCGCTGAGGTTCAGCGGGAAGTTGAACGGCGCGATGCCGAGGACGACGCCCTTGGGGATACGGCGGGTGATCGCGAGACGGCCGACGCCGCCGGCCTCGGTGTCGAGGCGCTGGGCCTCTCCACCGTTGAAGCGGCGGGCTTCCTCGGCGGCGAAGCGGAAGACGGAGACGGCACGGCCGACCTCGCCACGGGCCCACTTGATGGGCTTGCCGTTCTCGGCGGAGATCAGCTGGGCGATCTCCTCGGTGCGCTCGGCGAGCCGCTTCGATACGTGGTCGAGGGCGGCGGCGCGGACGTGCGCCGGGGACGCGGCGAACTCGTCGACGACGGCGTGCGCGGCGGCGACGGCCTCCTCGACCTGGGCCTCGGTGGGCACGCTGACCTTGCCGACCAGACGTCCGTCATAGGAGTTCGTGACGTCGAAGGTGGCGTCGCCGGTGGCCTCGCGGCCGGCGAGCCAGAAGGCGTGGGTGGCAGTCATTGCGTCCCGGCCCTTTCGTATCGGGGGTGCGAGCGATTGCTCTCGTGACACGTTAGGGCGAAGCGGGCGGGCGGTGGTTTGTGCGGTGTGGAGTGGTGGGGGCGGTCGACTCTTACGGATTGGCGGGGCTGCGGGGCGAACGCCTGGGCCGCCTCAGAGCCCGCGCCGCTCACGCCCACGCCCCCACCACCGCCCCCACCCCCGCTCAGCTGCGACGTTCCGTCGTCACGATCAGGCACACGCTCGCCACCACCACCGCGCCGCCGAGGGCGATGGGCCAGGTGAGGGCCTCGTCCAGGATGAGGGCGCCGAGGAGGACGGCGACGACCGGGTTGACGTACGCGTAGGTGGCGACGAGCGAGAGCGGCGCGGTCTGGAGCAGCCAGGCGTACGCGGTGAAGGCGATCAGGGACCCGAAGACGACGAGGTAGGCGAGGGCGGTCCAGGAGCGGGCGGAGATCGCGGCGAGGTCGAGACCGTGCTGCTCGCCCCGGATCAGGCCGAGCGCGGCGCAGCCGAGGCCGCCGGCGACCATCTCGTACGCGCTGGCGGTGAACGGGTTGGCGGGCATCGGGATGCGCGAGGAGGAGAAGGAGCCGATGGACCAGAGGAGGCTCCCGACGATGACGAGGACGACGCCACCGATGCGGACGTCGCCGCTGACCCCGGGGAGGGTGAGGACGGCGAGGCCGACGAGGCCGAGGAGGACGCCGGCCACGCCGCCGGCGGTGGGGCGCTGCCCGAAGACGGCCTTGAGGACGACGACCCAGGCGGGGACGACGGCGACGAGGAGGGCGGCGAGGCCGGAGGGGACGGAGGTCTCGGCGAGGACGATGAGGCCGTTGCCGCCGAGGAGCAGCAGGAGGCCGACGAGGGCGGCGGAGCCGAGCTGCGCGCGGGTGACCTTGAGCGCGGAGGGGCCTTGTCGCCAGGCGATCAGGGCGACGAGGAGGAGGCCCGCGACGACGAAGCGGAGACCGGCGGAGAGGAACGGCGGCATCGTCTCCACGACGATCCGGATCCCGAGGTAGGTCGACCCCCAGACGACGTACACGATCCCGAGCCCGGCCCAGACGGCCCCGGATATCCGGCGACCGGACCGACCGGGGGTGGGGGTGAGGGTGGGCGCTGAGGCGGGGGTTGGCGTGACGGAGCGGACCTCGTTTGCCGGTTCGGCGGGGCTTGTCATGTGCAGGAGATTAGGGAATCCAGGGCCGGATGACCAAGAAAATTGCCCGAGATCGGGCAGCGGAAGCCGTTTTTGGTACGGGAATGAGGGTGCGGGGCCGCCGGAAGGGGTGCGGGGTGGGGTGCGGGGTGGGGTGCGGGGCTGGGGTGCGGGGCTGGGGTGCGGGGGTGGGTCGCCGGCGGCGCCCCGGAGGCGGCGCGCAGGGCGCGACCGGACGGCCGCAGCCGGAGCCGCCGGGCGGCCGGCCTCGCGCGGAGGCCGCCCACCGGGCCTCCAGGCCTCCAGGCGCGGAGGCCGCCCACCGCACCCCGCGCCCCAGGCCTTCGCACCCCCGCGCCCCCAGGCCTCCGCGCCCCGGGCCCCCAGACCCCCGCCCCCTACTTGCCGTCCTCCGTGCCCGTTGCCTTCAAGGCGAGCCACAGCTCCATGCGTACGTCCGGGTCGTCCAGGGAGCGGCCCAGGATCTCTTCGACGCGGCGCATGCGGTAGCGGAGGGTGTGGCGGTGGACGCCCAGGTCCGCGGCTGCCGCGTCCCACTGGCCGTGGCGGGAGAGCCAGGCCCGCAGCGAGGCGACCAGGTCGCCTCGGCCGGTCGCGTCGTGTTCGTACAGCGCGCGCAGCATGCCGTCCGCGAAGGCGCGCACGGCGTCGTCGGCCAGCAGGGGCAGGACGGAGCCCGCGGCCAGGTCCTCGTGCTCGACCAGCGCCTTGCCCCGCCGCCGCGCGACCGAGAGCGCCTGCTCGGCCTGCTTGTACGCGGCCGCCGCCGCGATCGGGCCCGCCGGGGCGGAGAGCCCGACGACGACACCGGCCTCCTCCGCGTCCCGCTCCGCGTACGCCTCGCAGGCCGAGACGACCGCCCCGCCGTCCCCGGCGAGGACCAGCAGGCGCTCCTCGCCCTCCGGGACCGTCAGAACCGTTTCGCCCGCGTGCGCCGCCGCCGACTCCAGGGCCTCGGCCAGCTCCGGCAGCGGAGGCTCGCCCTCCCGCTCCCCCGCCGCCGGCTCGGCGATGAGCAGCCGGAACGGGGCGTCGAGGAGCCCGCCGTACAGGTCGCCCGCGACCGCCCGCGCGTGGTCCGGCTGGCCGGACAGCATCATCCGCAGCACCGCCGCGCCGAGCCGCGCCTCCGCCGCCTGCAGCGAGCGCGACCGCTCGGTGGTCAGCGTGAGCAGCGCGATCGCGGAGTGCACGGCGTACCGTTCCGCCGTCCCGAGCGGCGCGCCCGTGCCGACCGCGAGCGCGCCCCTGACCCGCCGTCCCGTGCCGAGGGACTGGAGCTCGACCCGGTCCTCCGTGCCGCCGACGACCGCGCTCGCGGGCGCGGGCCGCTCCCGGAGCCGTTCGACGTCGGGCGTCAGCCGGGCGGCCCTGCGCGCCGCCCACTCGGGGGACGCGGCGAGGACCGTTCCGGAGGTGTCGTACAGCGCGGCCCAGCCGTCGACGTGCGCGGCGAGCCGTGCGACGACGGCGTCGGGCCCCTCCGCGAGCGCCGCGCGGGTCATCTCCCGCTGGGCCTCGAAGCCCGCCGTGACCGCCCGGTACTGGTCGGCCGCGATGGCCGCCGACACCGCCTTGCTGATGGCCAGGAACGGGGTCCTGCGCGGTACTTCGAGCAGAGGCAGGCCCTCCGCACGTGCCGCCTCCACGAGCGTCGGCGGAATGTCGTCGTAGTTGACGCCGATGGCGAAGCCGAGCCCCACCACGCCCGCGCCGAGCAGCCGCCGGACGTAGCGGCGCATCGCGTCGGCGTCCTCGGCGTCCAGGGTGAGCGCGGTGGTGAGCAGCAGTTCGCCGCCCTCCATGTACGGGACCGGGTCGGCGAGCTCGCTGACGTGGGCCCAGCGCACAGGGGTGTCGAGGCGGTCCTCACCCGCGCGGACGGTGAGCTTGAGGGCCGAGTGCTGGACGAGGGAGGCGAGGGTGGGCGGCATTGGGGACCGTCGGACCTTTGGGGAGGGGGCGCCACTCAGCCGAGCGGCGCCCTCGATTGTGCCAGGGCCCGCGAGCCCCCGCTCCGGCTCGCCGTCGACTTCGGGCCGCCTCCGCTTCGCCCCCGCGACCCGTCTCCGACCGCTTCCCGCCACTTCCGACGGCGCCCGCCGCCCCCGCCTCAGCCCCGCAGGTCCACCAGGAGCGGTGGGGTGTGTTCGCCCCGTACGTGGGTCAGGGAGAGCACCGCGTGCCCGGCGGGGACGGCGTGCGCGAGGTCCGATGCCGACCAGCGCTCGCGCTCCACCTCCCGTACGGTCACGGCCTCCGCCGTCGCCGCCCGGCCGGTCACCAGCCGGCGCATGAAGTGCAGGGCCTTGGTCAGAGGCTCGTCGGAGATGATCTGCCGGTTGGTGACGTCCCGGGTCTGCACCCATTCGGTGCCCCAGGTCTCGGCGAACCGTCCGCCGTCCCACGGCGCGATCCCGGCGAACGCCATCCGGCAGCCGACCGCCCCGAGCAGCGGCCCGCGCAGCGCCTCCGGTACGTCCTCCAGGCTGCGGAGCGCGAGGACGACGCCCGCGTTGGCGGACCGCAGCCGCTGCAGGGCCCGTACGGAGTCTCCGGTGACGGTGTACGTCGCGTCGTCGAGGACCAGGCAGGCGAAGAGGGAGCGGTCACGGCGGGCGAGGGTGGCCTCCGCGAACTGGGCGAGCAGCAGTCGGGAGACGATCCGGGAGGCCTCGGCGTGGCCGCGTTCGGGCAGGTCGACACGGACGCGCAGCGGATGCTCGACGGCCCGGAGGGAGAACTGCGGACGCTCCGGCTCCGCACCCTCGTCCCCGCCCGCACCCCTGTTCCCGTCGTTCCCGTCGTTCCCGTCGTTCCCGTCGTTCCCGTCCGCGTCCGTGCGGAAGAAGCCGGCGAAGGCGGGCCGGTCCAGGAAGGCGATGCGCTCGGCGAGCAGGACACCGGTCTCGTCGCCGCGGTCCGCCTGCCGCTGCCGCGCGTCGAGCTCGCGCAACTGGGCGGGGTCGTCGGCGACGGCGGCCCGCAGCGCGTCGAGCGAGGCGGGCGTCCCCGCGAGCAGCTCGCGCAGCTCGGGCACGCCGGGGAAGCGGCCGTACGCGGCCCGGAACGGGCCGATCAGCTGGGCGAGCGCGGTACCGGCCCGGCGGCTGTCGGCGACGAGGTCCCCGACGAGGGCCTCGGCGAGGATCCGGGCGGCCTCGTCGGGGTCGTCGGCGCCGCCGTACAGGTCGAGGTCGTGGGTGGAGCCGGGCCGGCCGACGGAGACGACGACGTCGAAGGCCTCGTCGGGGCCGATTCCGGCGCCCTGGGCGGTGACGGCGACGACGGCGGCCCGGTTGGCGAGGGCCTGCAGGCAGAGGGCCTCGACGACGGGCCGGACCAGGCGCACGGTCTTCCCCGCGCCCGCGGGCCCGACGGCGAGCAGCGAGGTCCCGAGCACGGCGGGCTCCAGGGCGACGCCGGTGGTGCGCCGGGCGTAGGGGTTGCGCGGGTGGTCGGCGGCGGTGCCGATGAGGACCTGACCGGTGGCGAGGTCGTGGGTGGCGGTACGGACGGGCAGGTCGCGCAGGCCCGAGGGGTGGCCGCAGGCGGCGGCGCCCCGGGTGCGTACGGCCTCGGTGAAGGCCGCGAGGCGCTCGGGCCGGGTCCGTACGCCCTGCCAGGCGCGGCGGATCCGGGCGTAGTCGACGTCCCCGAGGGCCCCCTGGCGGGTGGCCTCGGTGAGCTGGGCGGCGGCCTCGGGCAGCCCGGCTTCCCGCAGCTCCGGCCATGCGGCGGGGTCGGCCTCGGGCCGGGGCGGGGGCGGCGGGGCGGCCGCGGAGCCGCCGGTTCCGAAGCGTCGCCGCACGGCGGGCCAGGCTCCGGCCCGGCCGACGGCCGCGACGAGGGCGGCGATCAGGAGGACGTAGTAGAGGTTGGAGACCCAGGTGAGCCAGGTGACCGTACGGGGCATCTCGCGCCAGACGCCCGGCAGGAGTACGAAGAGCGGCCAGATGGGTACGCCGTAGCGCTGCCAGATCTCGCGCCAGTTGCCGACGCGGCCGAAGCCGACGGCGAAGAGGGCGAGGAGGATCCCGTACCAGAGGTAGGTCGCGCCGACGTAGACCGCGAAGTCGGGGCTGGCGGGGGTGCGCCACTCCTCGGGGACGAGCCACAGCATCGGCAGCAGCCACCAGTCGTCGACGAAGATCCACCACCCCTCCAGATAGCCGTTCCAGAGGAGCGACCAGAGGAGCCAGCCGCAGAGGTAGGCGACGAACGCGCCGGTGACCAGTTGGCGGCCGGGCACGAGGTCGGGTTCGAGCTCGGGGCGTTCGCGGTGGTTGAGCCGCCAGATGCCGGGCGCGGCGGCGGGGCGGGGGATGCGGAGCCACTCGGCGACCCCGATCCGGGTGGGCGCGTGGGCGGGCGGCGGCGGTACGCGGCCGCGGGAGGCCGAAGAGGCCTGAGGGGCCGACGAGGCTTGAGGAGCCTGAGGTGCCGACGAGGCCGACGAGGCCTGAGGGGCCTGCTGCGGAGGCCCCGACGGCACGGGCGGGCCCGCCGGGCGCGGGACCGCGCCTGCCCGGGGATCGCGCGGCTCCGAGCCCCGAGGGTCGCGCGGCTCGCCCCCCCGGGTGTCGCGTGACTCGTACGTGCCTTCGGTCTCCATGAAACCCCTGCCCCCTGACCAGCCAGGTCGCCGCATCTGTGCCACCGTCAATCTAGTGGGCGTGGACCGGCCCGGAGCGGTTTCCTCGCCGCCATGTCCACACCGGACAACGACACACCCCTCAACACTCCCGAACGGCGCATGCCCGTCTCCCTCCCCCGCGCCTAGCCTGCGGAAGAAACCCACAAGAGCGTCCAGAACACCCCAGGAGCCTCGCATGAACGCTGTCCCGCAGGAGCGGCGCGTCGTCACCGCCATTCCCGGTCCGAAGTCGCAGGAGCTTCAGGCCCGCCGCCTCGACACCGTGGCCGGCGGCGTGGGCTCCGTGCTGCCCGTCTTCACCGCGAAGGCCGGCGGCGGCATCATCGAGGACGTCGACGGCAACCGCCTGATCGACTTCGGCTCCGGCATCGCCGTGACCTCCGTCGGCGCCTCCGCCGAGGCCGTCGTGCGCCGCGCCGCCGCGCAGCTCGCCGACTTCACGCACACCTGTTTCATGGTGACGCCGTACGAGGGTTACGTCGAGGTCTGCGAGGCCCTCGCCGAGCTGACCCCGGGCGACCACGCCAAGAAGTCCGCGCTGTTCAACTCGGGTGCCGAGGCCGTCGAGAACGCGGTCAAGATCGCCCGCTCGTACACCAAGCGCCAGGCCGTCGTCGTCTTCGACCACGGCTACCACGGCCGCACCAACCTCACGATGGCGCTGACGGCGAAGAACATGCCGTACAAGCAGGGCTTCGGTCCGTTCGCGCCCGAGGTCTACCGCGTGCCGGTCGCCTACGGCTACCGCTGGCCCACCGGCGCCGAGAACTGCGGCCCCGAGGCCGCCGCCCAGGCGATCGACAACATCACCAAGCAGATCGGCGCCGAGAACGTCGCCGCGATCATCATCGAGCCGGTCCTCGGCGAGGGCGGCTTCATCGAGCCGGCCAAGGGCTTCCTGCCGGCGATCGTGAAGTTCGCCAACGACAACGGCATCGTCTTCGTCGCCGACGAGATCCAGTCCGGCTTCTGCCGTACCGGCCAGTGGTTCGCGTGCGAGGACGAGGGCATCGTCCCGGACCTGATCACGACCGCCAAGGGCATCGCGGGCGGTCTGCCGCTCGCCGCCGTCACCGGCCGCGCCGAGATCATGGACTCCGTGCACGGCGGCGGCCTGGGTGGCACCTACGGCGGCAACCCGGTGGCCTGCGCCGGCGCGCTCGGCTCCATCGAGACCATGAAGGAGCTCGACCTCAACGCCAAGGCGAAGCACATCGAGTCCGTCATGAAGACCCGTCTGTCGGCGATGGCGGAGAAGTTCGACGCCATCGGTGACATCCGCGGCCGCGGCGCCATGATCGCCATCGAGCTGGTCAAGGACCGCGCGACCAAGGAGCCGAACCCGGAGGCCGCGGGCGCGCTCGCGAAGGCCTGCCACGCCGAGGGTGTGCTGGTCCTGACCTGTGGCACCTACGGCAACGTGCTCCGCTTCCTGCCGCCGCTGGTCATCGGGGACGACCTCCTGAACGAGGGTCTCGACATCATCGAGAACGCGTTCGGGCAGATCTGATCCGTTCCATACGCAGTGTGAAGAGAGTGTGGGGGGCCGATGGCGGGATGGAGTTCCGGCTGTCGGTCCCCTTCTCTCTGCCGTACGGTTTCTGCAGATGAGAGAAACACCCCGCTCGCAGGAGACTGCGGGCGACAACAGGTCGGAGCCTCCCCAGCCCCGCCCTGGTCGCGCCCTGGCGCACACCACTGGAGCCTCGTGCTCCGGAACTCCTCACCGATCGGATGGCCGCCCGCCCCACACCCCCCGGGGCGCGCGGCAGCCCGATCACCTCGGACGCCCCGGAACCACCCCCCCTGTTCCGGGGCGTCCGGCTGTCTTCCTCGCGATCGTCGTGCTGGCCGTCCTCACCTGGCAGGTCCTGGTGGAGGGCCCCTTGGCCCGCCTGGACGAGCGCGTCTCGCGCGAGCTGGTCGACCTCGTCCCCCGCCACGTCTCCGAACTCGGCGCCGACCTCGGCAACATGACGGCCGCTCTCCCGGTCCTGGCCTGCGCGATGGCGTACGCGGCATGGCGCGGCCGCCGCGCCCAGGCCCTCTTCGCGGGCCTCTCCATGGCGCTGGTACCGCTCCTGGTCATCCCCCTGAAGGAGTGGACGGCCCGCCCCGGCCCCCTGGAGCCCTGGGCCGCCGGCTACTACCCGTCGGGCCACACGGCGACGGCGATGGTGGCCTACGTCGGCGCCGCCCTCCTGGTCTCGAACCGCCTCCTCCCCGTCGCGGCCGTCCTGACGACGCTGACCGGCACGGGCCTGATCCTCCGCGGCTACCACTGGCCCCTGGACGTCCTCGCCTCGCTCGCCCTCTGCCTCCCCCTCCTGCGCTGGCCCGTCATCGCCGCGCGATACGGTCGCCCTTCACGTTCGGCGACCGACGATCCGGAGCAGCGATGACGATTCAACGGCCAGGACTTCCGGGAGACTTGCCGTCCCCCGAGGTGCTGTGGGCGCGCTGGGCCCTGGTGGCCGTCCTGGAGGCGACCACGGAGGCCGAGGAGAGCACGAGGTACCGGACCGGCTGCTGGATCGACGACGAGGGGCTCCACCTCGACGACTGCGGCTGTACCTGGTGGACGTTCTCCCGCGTCGGCGAGGGCCGGTGGGTGCTCTTCGGCGAGGACGAGTCGAGCGCCTGCAAGTGGCACACACCGCCCGTCGACATGCTGGCGGGCGGCCCCGACTGGCTCCCCCACGACGAGCTGCGCGACCGCCTCGACGGAAACGAACTGGGCTGCGTCTACTGGTACGAGGACGGCGCCTGGGCGCGCGCCCCGTACCCCGACGACCTGGACGACGACGGCCTCGACTGCGGCATGAGCCGCTTCGTCGAGCGTGACAGCGCCCTCCGTCTCCTGGACGAGCACGTCCGGCGCGACGGCGGGACGTCCGCCGAGACCCTGATGGCGCACGCCGAGGAATACCGCCTGACACCCGAGCTCGTGGAGTCCCTCGCCGCCCCCGCCGACGGATCGGCCCCGGACCTCCCGGCCATGACCCGCGCCCTGCACCGGGCCGCACTGATGGCGCGGGCGGCGACGGTCGGCTGACCTCAGGACACACGTCGGGCCGGCCGCGCGAGCACGCGCGCGACCGGCCCGTTCTTCACCGTGGACGGGGTCAGCTCCAGTTGTAGGCGTCGAAGTTCCGGCTGAACTCCCCGCCGTTGAAGCGGTCCCAGTTGATCGACCAGGTCATCAGGCCGCGCAGGGCGGGCCAGGTGCCGTGGGTCTGGTACGTGCCGCAGTTCTGCTTCTTCGTGAGGCAGTCCAGGGCCTTGTTGACCTCGGACGGGGTGGTGTGGCCGTTGCCCGCCTGGCTGGAGGCGGGGAGGCCGATGGCGACCTGGTCGGGGCGGAGGGCCGGGAAGACGCGGTCGGTGTTGCCGGCGACCGGGAAGCCGGTGAGGAGCATGTCGGTCATGGCGATGTGGAAGTCCGCGCCGCCCATGGAGTGGTACTGGTTGTCGAGGCCCATGATCGGGCCCGAGTTGTAGTCCTGGACGTGGAGCAGGGTGAGGTCGTCGCGCAGGGCGTGGATGACCGGGAGGTACGCGCCGGCGCGCGGGTCCTGGCCGCCCCACTGGCCGGAGCCGTAGAACTGGTAGCCGAGCTGGACGAAGAAGGTCTCCGGGGCCATCGTCAGGACGAAGTCGGAGCCGTACTTGGCCTTCAGGGACTTGATCGCCGAGATCAGGTTGACGATCACCGGGCTGGTCGGGCTGCGGAAGTCGGTGTCGCCGGTCTGCAGCGAGAGGGAGTGGCCCTCGAAGTCGATGTCCAGGCCGTCGAGTCCGTACTCGTCGATGATCTTCGAGACGGAGGAGACGAAGGCGTCACGGGCGGCCGTGGTGGAGAGCTGGACCTGGCCGTTCTGGCCGCCGATGGAGATCAGGACCTTCTTGCCCGCGGCCTGCTTGGCCTTGATGGCCGCCTTGAAGTCCGCGACGGACTCCACGTTCGGGCATTCGGTGGCCGGGCAGAGCGAGAAGCGGATGTCGCCGGAGGTCACCGAGGTCGGCTCGCCGAAGGCCAGGTTGATGACGTCCCAGGAGTCGGGGACGTCGGCCATCCGGGTGTAGCCGGAGCCGTTGGCGAAGCTGGCGTGGAGGTAGCCGACGAGGGCGTGGGCGGGCAGGCCGCCGCCCGGGTTCCCGCCGCCGGACGTCGTGGTCGCCGAGACCGCCGAGGACTTCGCCGACTCGCCCGCGCTGTTCACGGCCGCGACCTGGAAGGAGTACGAGGTCGAGGGCGCGAGGCCGGTCGCGGTGTACGAGGTGCCGGTGACGGTCGCCACCAGAACTCCGCCCCGGTAGACCTTGTACGAGGTGGCGCCCGGAACCGCGGGCCAGGAGAGCGGTACGGAGGTGGAGGTCGGGGAGCCCGCCGCGAGGCCGGTGGGGACGGCCGGTATCTGGACGGGGTCGCCGCCGGGGCCGAAGAGGGAGAGGTCGTCGGCGTGGTAGGCGCCGGTGCCGTACCAGCCGTGCGTGTAGAGGGTCACGGAGGTGGTCGAGGCGCCGGTCGTGAAGGAGGTGCTGAGCTTCTGCCAGTCGGGGGCGGACTGGGTCCAGGTGGAGACGTCGGTGGTGCCGGTGCCGGAGGCGCCGAGGTAGACGTAGCTGCCGCGCACCCAACCGCTGAGCGTGTAGGCGGAGTTCGGCTTCACGGTGACGGTCTGGGAGCACCGGGCCTGGTCGCTGCCCGCCGGGGTCGCGAGCAGGGCCTTCGTCCCGCCGTGCACGGGTGAGGAGACGACGGCGCCGCTGCCCGCCGTACAACTCCAGCCGTCCAGGCCGGATTCGAAGCCGCCGTTGCGCGCGAGTTCGGAGTCGGCGGCCTGGGCCACGGGGGTGAGGGCGACGAGCCCGCCCGCGGCGAGCGCTCCCGCCAGGGCGAGAACGAGCGGTCTGGTGCGTCTGGTGGGTCGGGTGCCTCGGGTTCCTGTGGTGCGGTCCACAACTGCCTCCGGGGGTGGGGGAATCGAGGTGGAGCGCGCCACAGCATGGTCCAGACCAATCAAGTGGTCAAGACCTCTGCTCGCCGTCCGGCCCATGCCTCGGCCCGGCCTCCCGTCACGACCCCTGCCCTTCTCCCGTCACGACCTCCGCTCTTCCTCCGGTCACGCCCTCTCCCCGCCCTCCCCGCGCGCGAGTCCGCCCGCCGCCTCGTGCATCGCCAGCTCCAGGAGCGCGGTGTCGTTGAGGGTGCCGCTCCCGTCCGGCGTCACCAGCCAGCGCACCCCGCCGCCGGTCGTCCGACCCGGGTAGGGGACGACGATCCAGGTGCCGCGGCCCGCGCTGCGCACGCCCGTGCCGAGCCAGCGGGAAGCCGTGCCCGGAGGCACGAAGAAGCCCATCCGCGCCTCACCGAAGTCGGCGAGGACCGGACCAGGGCGGTCCACGAGCCGGGTCAGCACGTCGAGCGTGGGATACCCGAGCTCCCCCGGCAGGATCAGCACGTCCCACCGCCTGCCGGCCGGGAGCAGCGCGACACCCAGCGGATTGCGCTCCCACTCCCACCGGCAGGCGTCGGGATCCGGTGCCACCGACGCCAGCCACTCCACCGCGGTCTTGGCCGCCCCCGAACCAGTCATGGCCTACGGCCTCCCTTCCGTGTGCGGACACGATGTCCACACGCAGAGAGCCGGGTCGGTGACGATCATTACGCGGGTTCGGGCCACCAGTTGGATGTGAACTGGGTCACACGCCGAGTAAGTGGGGTGCGCCAGGGCGTGCACCCGGCGCGCGAGCGCCCCTCGGGCGCGCCCGATCGGGTGGACAGCGGCCGCCCGGCTCGGCAGCCTCCCGTGGCCGCCCGTCGCCGCGTGTTCGTATGGCCCTTCGTATCGCCCTTGGTACCGCCCTTCGTACCGCCTTCGTACGCGCGCCGCACTCGCCCCCGGGAGCACCCATGTCGAATCCCACCTCGCCGGGCAAGGGGCTGCTGCGGCGGATGGGCGAGTGGTCGGCCCGTCACTTCGTCGTCGTGCTCGTCGCCTGGATCGTGGCGCTGGGCGCCCTGATCGCGCTGAACAACGCGTACGGCGGCGAGTACTCCGACAACTACTCGCTGCCGGGCACCCAGTCCCAGGAGGGGCTCGACGTGCTGAGGGCGCACGAGCCCGCCGCCGGCGGCTACAGCGCCCAAGTGGTGCTCTACGACGGCGCCAAGCCCCTCACCGACGTCGGCGACCAGGTCTCGTCCGCCGTGGACTCGCTGAAGAAGCTCCCGCACGTCCTGAACGCCACGAGCCCGCTGCCGGCACAGGGCGCCACACCGCCCGCCCCGCCCCCGGGCACCCCGAACGTCGGCCCGCTGTCCACCGACGGGAAGACCGGGTACATCACCGTCCGCTTCGACGTCCAGCCCGGCACCCTCGGCGACGGCTACCTGACCGGGGTGGACAGCGCCGTGGAGCCCCTGCGCGCCGCCGGGGTCCAGGTCGAGTACGGCGGTTCACTGGGTGAGCTGGCCCGGCCCGAGGCGGACGACCGGGTGAGCGAGGCGATCGGGTTCGCCGTCGCGATCGTCGTCCTGATCATCGGCTTCGGCAGCCTGATCGCCGCCGTACTGCCCCTGGTCACCGCCCTGGTGGCCGCCCTCTGCGGTCTCGCGGCGCTCGGTCTCCTCGCCTCCGTGTGGACCTTCGCGACGGTCTCCCCCACCCTGGCCACGATGATCGGCATCGGCGTCGGCATCGACTACGCCCTCTTCCTGATCACCCGGCACCGACAGCTGCTGATGAACGGTCAGGATCCGGTCACGGCGGCCGGTCTCGCGACCGCGACCAGCGGCCGGGCCGTCCTCGTCTCGGGCTGCACCGTCATCATCGCCCTCTGCGGACTGTGGGTCTCCGGACTGAGCTTCATCGGACTGCTCGGCCTGGCCGCGACCTCCACCGTGGTAACCGCCGTCGTCGGAGCCCTCACGCTCGTCCCGGCGATGCTCGGGCTCATCGGGCGCCACATCGACCGGCTGCACCTGCGCGCCCCCGTCGCCGAGGCCGACGAGACGACCGGCGAGGCGCACGGCACCTGGCACCGCTACGCCCTGCGCGTGGAGCGCCGCCCCTGGTGGTTCCTGACCTCGGGCGTCGTCGTCCTCGTCGTGCTCGCCATCCCCCTCTTCTCCATCCAGCTCGGGCACATCGGCGACGGCGCGGACCCGAAGTCCTTCACCGACCGGCGCGCCTTCGACCTGATGTCCACGGCCTTCGGGCCCGGCTCCAACGGGCCGCTGACGCTGGTGATCGACCAGACCTCGGTCCCGGCGGCCGACCGCTCCGCGCTCGCGAGCCAGGCGCAGAAGGCGCTCACCGACGTTCCCGACGCGGCCCTGATCACCCCGCTCACACCGACGTCGGACGGCGACGTCCTGCTCGCCACGGCCTACTCGGTGGCCGCCCCGCAGGACGAGAAGACCACGTCGCTGACCAACCACCTGGCCGACGACGTCCTGCCGCAGGCGGTCAGCGGCACCACCGCGGCCACGTACGTCACGGGGACCACCGCAGCCCAGGTCGACTTCCTCGACATCGTCTCCAGTCGGCTGCTGCTCATCATCGCGGTGGTCGTCGCCCTGGCGTTCCTCGTCATCCTGGTCGTCTTCCGCGGCCCGCTGGTCGCAGCCAAGGCCGCCGTGCTCAACCTGCTGTCCATCGCCGCCTCGTACGGCGTCGTCGTCGCCGTCTTCCAGTGGGGCTGGGGCGGCCCAGCGCTCGGCGTCTCCGGCGACGTGCCCATCGAGAGCTACGTGCCGATGATGATGTTCGCCATCGTCTTCGGCCTGAGCATGGACTACGAGATCTTCCTGCTGTCCCGCGTCCACGAGGCGTGGCTGCGCACCGGCGACGCGAAGGCGAGCGTGGCCCACGCCCTGGAGATCACGGCCCGTGTCATCACCTGCGCGGCGCTCATCATGGTGAGCGTCTTCGCCGCCTTCATCCTCAACGACAGCATCGTGGTGAAGATGATGGGCCTCGGCCTCGCCGCGAGCGTGCTCATCGACGCGACGGTCGTACGGCTGCTCCTCGTGCCCGCCGTGATGACCCTGATCGGGAAGTGGGCCTGGTGGACCCCGCGCTGGCTGGACAAGGTCCTGCCGCACATCGACACCGAGGGCGAGGGCGAGCTGGCGCGGACGGGCTCGCGGGAGGGCGGGAACGGCACGGCGGGGCCACGGCAGACGCCGTGACCCCGCCACCCCCGGCGCAGAGCGCCTGAAAAGCCCCGGCTAAGGCCCTAGCTGTCGAAGCCCAGGCCGACGCAGTCCATGGCCTTCAGCCACAGATTGCGTCGGCCGCCGTTCGCGTCGGCGCGCGCGAGCGACCACTTGGTGAGGCCGATGCCGGCCCAGGCGATCGGCTCGGGCGGGAACGGCAGCGGCTTGGAGCGGACCATCTCGAGCTCCGTCCGCTCGGTGCGCTCACCGGCGAGCAGGTCGAGCATCACGTCGGCGCCGAAGCGGGTGGCGCCCACACCGAGGCCGGTGTAGCCCGCCGCGTACGCGACCTTGCCCTGGTAGGCCGTGCCGAAGAAGGCCGAGAAGCGCGAGCAGGTGTCGATCGCGCCGCCCCAGGCGTGGCTGAAGCGGAGCCCCTCCAGCTGCGGGAAGCAGCGGAAGAAGTGCTCGGCGAGCTTCAGATACGTCTCCGGGCGGTGGTCCATCTCGGCGCTGACCTTGCCGCCGAAGCGGTAGATGGCGTCGTAGCCGCCCCACAGGATCCGGTTGTCGGCGGTGATCCGGAAGTAGTGGAACTGGTTGGCGCTGTCCCCGAGGCCCTGGCGGTTCTTCCAGCCGACGGCGGCGAGCTGCTCGGCCGAGAGCGGCTCGGTCATCAGGGCGTAGTCGTAGACCGGGACGGTGTAGTGCCGGACGCGCTTGACCAGCGAAGGGAAGACGTTGGTGCCGAGCGCGACCCGGCGGGCGAGGACCCTGCCGTACGGGGTGCGGACGCCCATGCCCGCGCCGACGGAGACCAGGTCGAGGCCCGGGGTGTTCTCGTAGATCCGTACGCCCAGGTCCTGGCAGGCCCGCTTCAGGCCCCAGGCCAGCTTGGCGGGGTTGAGCATGGCGACCCCGCGCCGGTCCCACAGGCCGCCGAGGAAGGTCGGGGAGTCGACCTCCGCGCGGACCGCGTCGCCGTCGAGGAGGTCGAGGCCGTCGGCGAGACCGAGCCGCTCGATCTCCTCGTACACCTCGTGCAGTTCCTCCAGCTGGTACGGCTCGGTGGCGACGTCGATCTCGCCGGTGCGCTCGAAGTCGCAGTCGAGGGAGTGGCGGGCGACCGCCGCCTCGATGGCGTCGAGGTTGCGCTCGCCGAGCTCCTCCAGCTTCGGCAGCTCGCCCGGCCAGCGGGCGAGCCCGTTGCCGAAGCCGTGGGTGAGGGAGGCGGCGCAGAACCCTCCGTTGCGGCCCGAGGCGGCCCAGCCCACCTCGCGCCCTTCGATCAGTACGACATCCCGGGAGGGGTCGCGCTCCTTGGCGAGGAGGGCGGTCCACAGTCCGCTGTAGCCGCCGCCGACGACGAGAAGGTCGCACTTCTCGGTGCCGGTGAGGGCGGGCACGGCTCCGGGCTTGCCGGGATCTTCCAGCCAGAAGGGGACGGGCTGGGCGTCGGAGAGAGATTGTGCAGCGAGACGCATGGCGACTGGGGCCATGGTTTCCAACTCCTTCAGGTGTTGCTGGGTGTACTCAGCTCGCGGCTGATTTCTTGCGCCGGTTCGTGATGATCTGTCCGGCTACCACCACCAGTACAGCAATGACGAACATCGCCGTGCCGATGACGTTGATCTGGACGGGCGTACCGCGCTGGGCCGATCCCCAGACGAACATGGGGAAGGTGACGGTGGAGCCCGCGTTGAAGTTGGTGATGATGAAGTCGTCGAACGAGAGCGCGAAGGCGAGCAGCGCGCCGGCGGCGATGCCGGGGGCGGCGATCGGCAGCGTGACCCGTACGAAGGTCTGCACGGGGCCCGCGTAGAGGTCGCGCGCGGCCTCCTCGAGGCGCGGGTCCATCGACATCACGCGCGCCTTGACCGCCGTCACCACGAACGACAGACAGAACATGATGTGGGCGATGAGGACCGTCCAGAAGCCCAGCTCGGCGCCCATGTTGAGGAAGAGCGTGAGCAGGGAGGCGGCCATGACGACCTCGGGCATGGCCATCGGCAGGAAGATCAGCGAGTTGATCGCGCCGCGCGCCCGGAAGCGGTAGCGGACAAGCGCGAAGGCGATCATCGTGCCGAGGATCGTGGCGCCGAGGGTGGCCCAGGCCGCGATCTGCAACGACAGGGTCAGCGAGCCGCACAGGTCGGCGACGCCGCACGGGTCCTTCCAGGCGTCGAGCGAGAAGCGCTGCCAGGCGTAGTTGAAGCGCCCGTTCGGCTTGTTGAACGAGAACACCATCACGACGATGTTCGGCAGGATCATGTACGCGAGCGTCAGCAGGCCCGCGATGACGACAAGGTTCCGACGGATCCAACGCATCAGACCAGGTCCTCCGTTCCCGCGCGGCGGATGTAGACGGTGACCATGAGCAGCACGATCGCCATGAGGATGAAGGACAGGGCGGCGGCGGTCGGGTAGTCGAGCACGCGCAGGAACTGCGACTGGATGACGTTGCCGACCATCTTGGTGTCGGTCGAGCCGAGGAGTTCGGCGTTGACGTAGTCGCCGCTCGCCGGGATGAAGGTGAGCAGCGTGCCCGAGACGACGCCCGGCATGGAGAGCGGGAACGTCACCTTGCGGAAGGTGGTGGCGGGGGACGCGTACAGGTCCTTCGCGGCCTCGTGCAGCCGGCCGTCGATCCGCTCCAGGGAGGTGTAGAGCGGCAGGATCATGAAGGGCAGGAAGTTGTACGTCAGACCGCAGACGACCGCCATCGGGGTGGCGAGCACGCGGTCGCCCTCGGTCCAGCCGAGCCAGCTGGTCACGTCGAGGACGTGCAGCACGTTGAGCGCGTCGACCACCAGGCTGTCGTCGGCCAGGATCGTCTTCCAGGCCAGGGTCCTGATGAGGAAGCTGGTGAAGAAGGGCGCGATGACGAGGACGAGGACCAGGTTGCGCCAGCGGCCGGCCTTGAAGGCGATCATGTACGCCAGCGGGTAGCCGAGGAGCAGACACAGGAGCGTGGCGGTACCGGCGTACAGCAGGGAGCGGACGAACTGCGGCCAGTACTCCTGGAAGGCGTCCCAGTAGGTCTGGAAGTGCCAGGTGACCTCGAAGCCCTTCTCCAGGGAGCCGGTCTGCACGGAGGTCGAGGCCTGGTAGACCATCGGCAGCGCGAAGAAGACGAGCAGCCAGATGATGCCGGGCAGCAGCAGCCAGTACGGGACGAGCCGCTTGCGGGTGGAGGGCTTGCGGGTCACCGGTTCCTCGACCGGCGCCGCGTCCTCCTTGGTGAGGGTGGGTGCGCTCACGAGGCGTCCTCCACCGTCTCCACGCCGGCGTCGATGTCCTGGGCGGCGTCGAGACCGAAGGTGTGCGCGGGGTTCCAGTGCAGGACGACCTCGGCGCCGGGGACGAGGCGGGTGTCGCGCTCGATGTTCTGCTCGTAGACCTGCAGCTCCGCGCCCGCCGGGCTGTTCACCACGTACTGCGTGGAGACACCGATGAAGGAGGAGTCGACGATCCGGCCGGTGACCTTGTTCCGGCCGTCGGCTATCCGCCCCGCGTCGTCGGCGTGCGCGAGCGAGATCTTCTCGGGGCGGACACCCACGAGGACCTTGCCTCCGGTGCGTACGGTCGCCGAACAGCGGTCGCCGGGCAGCCGGAGCTTGCCTCCGCCGGCCGTCACGACCAGGTCGCTGCCGCCGGTCTCGACGACCTCGGCCTCGATGAGGTTGGAGGTGCCGAGGAAGTTGGCGACGAAGGTGGTCCGCGGGTTCTCGTACAGGTCGGCGGGGGCGCCGAGCTGCTCGACCCGGCCGCCGTTCATCACCGCGACCTGGTCGGCCATGGTCATGGCCTCCTCCTGGTCGTGGGTGACGTGGACGAAGGTGATGCCGACCTCGGTCTGGATCCGCTTGAGCTCCAGCTGCATCTGGCGGCGCAGCTTGAGGTCGAGCGCGCCGAGCGGCTCGTCGAGGAGGAGGACCTGCGGGTGGTTGATGAGCGCGCGGGCCACGGCGACGCGCTGCTGCTGGCCGCCGGAGAGCTGGTGCGGCTTGTGGCGGGCCTTGTCGCCGAGCTGGACGAGCTCCAGCATGTCGTCGACCTGCTTCTTCACCGACTTGATGCCGCGTCGGCGCAGACCGAAGGCGATGTTCTCGGTGATGTCCATGTGCGGGAAGAGCGCGTAGGACTGGAAGACGGTGTTGACCGGCCGCTTGTAGGGCGGGAGGGCGGTGACGTCCGTGTCGCCGAGGAAGACCGAGCCGGTGGTGGGGTCCTCCAGGCCGGCGATCATCCGCAGCGTGGTGGTCTTGCCGCAGCCGGAGGCGCCGAGGAGCGCGAAGAACGAGCCCTGCGGGACGGTCAGGTCGAGCGGGTGGACGGCGTTGAAGGAGCCGTACGTCTTGCTGATGCCGGTGAGACGGACGTCGCCGCCCGTGTTCTTGCCAGTGTGAGCAGTCTTGTCAGTCATGGGTTGCGATCCCAGGGTTCGTAAGAGGTGGACGGCGGTTCTCAGGCACCGATGAGCTTGGCGAACTTCTCCTCGTACGCCGTCTCTTCCTGGCTGCTCAGCGAGCGGAAGGCGTGCGACTTCGCGGCCATGGCCTTGTCGGGGAGGATCAGCGTGTTGGAGGCGAGCTCGGGGTCGATCTTGGCCAGCTCGTCCTTCACCCCGTCGACCGGGCAGACGTAGTTGATGTACGCGGCGAGCTGGGCGGCGACCGGGAGCTCGTAGTAGTAGTCGATGAGCTTCTCGGCGTTGGCCTTGTGCCGGGCCTTGGCCGGGACCAACAGGTTGTCGCTCGAGGTGATGTAGCCGGCCGAGGGGATCGCGTACTGGATGTCCGGGTTGTCGGCCTGGAGCTGGATGACGTCACCGGCCCAGGCGAGGCAGGCGGCGAGGTCGCCCTTGTCCAGGTCGGAGGTGTAGTCGTTGCCGGTGAAGCGCCGGATCTGCTTCTTGTCGACGCCCTTCTGCAGCCGGCCTATCGCCTGGTCGTACTCGGCGTCCGTGAACTTCCCCGGGTCCTTGCCCATGTCGAGCAGGGTCATGCCGACGGAGTCGCGCATCTCGGTGAGGAAGCCGACCCGGCCCTTGAGCGCGGGGTCGTCCAGGAGTTGGGTGACGGAGTCGATCTTCTTCCCGCCGGTCGCCTTGGTGTTGTAGGCGATGACGGTGGAGATGCCGGTCCACGGGTACGAGTAGGCGCGGCCCGGGTCCCAGTCGGGGCGACGGAACTGCGTGGACAGGTTCGCGTACGCGTTGGGGAGGTTGGCCGCGTCGAGCTTCTGCGCCCAGCCGAGCCTGATGAGGCGGGCGGCGAGCCAGTCGGTGACGCAGACCAGGTCGCGGCCGGTGTCCTGGCCGGCCGCGAGCTGCGGCTTGATCTTGCCGAAGAACTCGACGTTGTCGTTGATGTCCTCGGTGTACTTGACCTTGATCCCGGTGCGCTTGGTGAACGCCTCCAGGGTCGGGCGGGACTTCTCGTCCTCGCTGACGTCCATGTACTCGGTCCAGTTGGAGAAGCTGAGCTGCTTCTCCTTGGCCGAGAAGTCCGTGGACGCGGGGCCCTCGCCCTCGCGCTTGGCCGGCGGGATGCCGCACGCGCTCAGGGACGCGAGGCCGCCGATCGTGAGCGCGCCGACACCTCCGGCGCGCAGCATCGAACGGCGGGTGAGGGCGCCCCGGCCGCTCGTCAGACTGCGTCGCATCGCCGCGAGCTGCGCGGCGGACAGGCTGTCGGGCTCGTACTGGTCCATGCGCTGTGCCTCTCGGGGGTTGGGGAGGACTACCGGTCTCCGAAGATCGTGCGGTGCCAGTCCTTGCGGACCACCGCGGTGTTTTCGTACATCACATGCTTGACCTGCGTGTACTCCTCGAAGGAATACGCCGACATGTCCTTTCCGAACCCGGAGGACTTGTAGCCTCCGTGCGGCATCTCGCTGATGATCGGAATGTGGTCGTTGACCCAGACACATCCCGCCTTGATCTCGCGGGTGGCGCGGTTGGCGCGGAACACGTCACGGGTCCAGGCGGAGGCCGCCAGGCCGAAGGGGGTGTCGTTGGCGAGGCGGAGGCCGTCGTCGTCGCTGTCGAAGGGCAGGGCGACGAGGACGGGCCCGAAGATCTCCGACTGCACGACCTCGCTGTCCTGCGCGGCGCCGGTGATCAACGTCGGCCGATAGTACGCACCGTTCTTCAGCTCCCCGCCGGGTGCCTCGCCGCCGGTGACGACGGTGGCGTAGCCGCGGGCGCGCTCGACGAAGCCGGCGACGCGGTCGCGCTGGGCGTGGCTGATGAGCGGGCCGAGGTCGGTGGAGGGGTCGAAGGGGTCGCCGAGGCGGACGGTCTCCATGAGTTCGGCGACGCGGGCCACGAAGGCGTCGAAGAGCGGGCGCTGGACGTAGGCGCGGGTGGCGGCGGTGCAGTCCTGGCCGCTGTTGATGAGGGAGGCGGCGACGGCGCCGTGGGCGGCGGCCTCCAGGTCGGCGTCGTCGAAGACGACGAAGGGGGCCTTGCCGCCGAGTTCGAGGTGGAGCCGCTTCACGGTGGAGGTGGCGATCTCGGCGACCCGCTTGCCGACCGGGGTGGAGCCGGTGAAGGAGGTCATGGCGACGCCGGGGTGGCCGACGAGGTGCTCGCCGGCGGTGCGGCCGGCGCCGTTGACGATGTTGACGACACCGTCGGGGATACCGGCGTCGGTGGCGGCCTGGGCGAACATCAGGGAGGTGAGCGGGGTGAGCTCGGCCGGCTTCAGCACGACGGTGTTGCCGGCGGCGATGGCCGGGAGGATCTTCCAGGCGGCCATCTGGAGGGGGTAGTTCCAGGGGGCGATGGAGCCGACGACACCGATGGGTTCGCGCCGTACGTACGAGGTGTGGTCACCGCTGTACTCACCGGCGGACTGCCCCTGGAGGTGGCGGGCGGCGCCCGCGAAGAAGGCGGTGTTGTCGACGGTGCCGGGGACGTCGAACTCGGTGGACAGCTTGATCGGCTTGCCGCACTGGAGGGACTCGACGCGGGCGATGTCCTCGGCCCGCTCGGCGAGGACGCCCGCGAAGCGGTGCAGGGCGTCGGAACGCTCGCCGGGGGTCGCCCCCGCCCAGCCGGGGAACGCCTCGGTGGCGGCGGCGACGGCGTCGTCGACGTCCGCGGTGGAGGCGAGGGTGTACGTGTACACGCTCTCGCCCGTGGCCGGATCGATGACGCTGTGCTCGTCCCCCGAGGTTCCGGGCCGCAGCCGCCCGCCGATGTACTGTGCGCCGTCCGCGAAGCGGTCCGTCACCTGGAAGCGGTTGCCCATGACGCTCTCCGTTGTTCCAGCTCGAATTGAGTGCCGATCCTGACAGAGGGATATCGGGCCAACAAGTGATTCCGTTGTTGCCTTTTGGTTACGCGACGGAATCGGTCGACCATGTGTCGAGGACCATGGAAAATCTCCATACGGAGTGTCCGTGGCGGCTGCCAGACTGCCATGCATGGGGCAGATAGAGACATTGACGCAGCAGGTCAGACAGGGTGACAGGGTGAAGTTCCTGCCCTTCTGGGGCCACCGCCCGAGGCCCGACGGGCAGCTCTCGGCGAGCTGTCTCAGCCAATGGTGGGAATCACCCTTCGAGGTCGAGGGCGTGCGGTACGCGACGGCGGAGCACTGGATGATGGCGGCGAAGGCCCGGCTCTTCGGCGACCCGGAGGCCGAGCGGGCCGCCCTGTCGTCCCGTACGCCCGCGGAGGCGAAGAAGGCGGGCCGGCTGGTGCGCGGCTTCGACGAGACGGTATGGGAGCGGGAGCGCTTCGCCGTCGTCGTCGAGGGCAGCGTCCACAAGTTCGCCTCGGACGAGGCGCTGCGGGCGTTCCTGATCGGCACGGGCGATCGCGTCCTGGTGGAGGCGAGCCCGCTGGACCGCGTGTGGGGCATCGGCCTCGCCGCCGACGACCCGCGCGCGACGGACCCGTCCCGCTGGCGCGGCCTGAACCTGCTGGGCTTCGCCCTCATGGAGGCGCGGCAGCGCCTGCGCGGCGGCTGAGCGTCACGGTCCGCGCACGCCGACGGCGCGGCCTCGGCACGGGTAGGCCCGCACCTCCGGTCACTCAGCCGCACCGGCACGCCCCGCCACCCGGCGCGGTCACGCGAAAGGCCCCGCACCGGAAAGCGCGGGGCCCTCTTCCGTGACGGAGCCGCGCGTCAGCGGCGCTCGATCACCAGGCTCGTCGAGAACGGGTCGTCCGAGTCGTTCTGATAGTCCTCGCTCTGGGTGATGGCCCAGATGATGAAGCCCAGGAACACCGAGCTGACCAGGATGCCGATCGCGCCGAGCACGATGCCCGCCGTCGCCATCCCGCCGTTGTTCGCCTCGCCGCGCTGGACCTTCTTGCGGGCTATGACGCCGAAGACCAGCGCGAGGATGCCGAGGACGATCCCGAGTC
Source organism: Streptomyces sp. NPDC048370 (assembly GCF_043200825.1). NCBI lineage: Bacteria > Bacillati > Actinomycetota > Actinomycetes > Kitasatosporales > Streptomycetaceae > Streptomyces > Streptomyces sp. NPDC048370. Next base: position 94,115 of record NZ_JBICYI010000014.1, read on the forward strand.
CGTACATGCAGAAGCCGGCCACCGCGATGATGCCGAGCACCATCGCCGCCGTCCCCATGCCGTTCGCCGGGGCGGCCTGCTGCCAGCCGGGCTGGCCGTAGCCGGCGGCGGCGCCCGCTCCGTAGCCCGGGTAGCCGGGGTAGCCGTAGCCCGAGGGCGCGGGCGCCGCGACCGGCGGCGGCGTCGGGTAGCCGTACGAGCCGGTCGCCGGGCCACCGGGAGCGACCGGAGGCGGCGGCACCTCCCCCGTCGGCATCGCGGTCATCGTCGGCTGGTCGTGGACCGGCGGACGGTCCTGCGGCGCGGGCGCGGGCGTCGCGGGCTTGCTCAGTTCCACCCCGTCGCGGTTCGGCGGAGCCCACGGGTCCGCCGGGTCGTACCCGCCCCGCGGCTGGTCGCTGTTGTCAGACATGGGCCTCCCCCATCGTGGTCACGCCATGCTACGACCTCGCCCCCTGACGGCACCCGCCCGGCCTACGATGATCCGATGACCGATCTGCTCCCCTTCATCGCAGGGCTCCCCAAGGCCGAGCTGCACGTCCACCACGTCGGCTCCGCCTCCCCCCGCATCGTCGCCGAGCTGGCCGCGCGGCACCCGGACTCCAAGGTCCCCACGGACCCCGAGGCGCTCGTCGAGTACTTCACCTTCACCGACTTCGCCCACTTCATCGAGGTCTACCTCTCGGTCGTGGACCTCGTCCGCACCCCGGAGGACGTCCGGCTGCTGACCTTCGAGGTCGCCCGTGACATGGCCCGGCAGAACATCCGGTACGCCGAGCTGACCATCACCCCCTACAGCTCGACCCGCCGCGGCATCGACGAGCACGCCTTCATGGCCGCGATCGAGGACGCCCGCAAGGCCGCGGAGGCCGAGCTCGGGGTCGTGCTGCGCTGGTGCTTCGACATCCCCGGCGAGGCCGGTCTCGAGGCCGCCGAGGAGACCGCCCGGCTCGCCGTCGACCTGCGCCCCGAGGGCCTGGTGTCGTTCGGGCTCGGCGGCCCGGAGATCGGTGTGCCGCGCCCGCAGTTCAAGCCGTACTTCGACCGGGCCGTCGAGGCCGGTCTGCACTCCGTCCCGCACGCGGGCGAGACGACCGGCCCGGAGACGATCTGGGACTCCCTGCGGGACCTGCGCGCCGAGCGCATCGGCCACGGCACCAGCGCCGTCCAGGACCCGGCGCTCCTCGCCCACCTGGCGGAGCACCGGATCGCCCTGGAGGTATGCCCGACGTCCAACATCGCCACCCGCGCGGTCGCCGACCTGGACCAGCACCCCATCAAGGAGATGGTGGCGGCCGGCGTCCTGGTGACGATCAACAGCGACGACCCGCCGATGTTCGGTACGGACCTCAACAACGAGTACGCGGTCGCCGCCCGGCTCCTGGAGCTCGACGAGCGCGGTCTCGCGGCCCTCGCCAAGAACGCGGTCGAGGCCTCCTTCCTCGACCCGGCCGGCAAGGCCCGCATCGCCGCCGAGATCGACGCGTACACGGAGAAGTGGCTGGCGGGGCGGTAGGGGCCGGCCGGCGGATCAGCGTCGCGGCCCCGGCCATGATTCGCCGGAGAGCCCCCAGCCGCGACAATGGCCCCATGGACCACGTCACTGTCGTAGGCCACCGCGGCAATCCGTACCGCGTCCGGGAGAACACCGTCCCCTCGATCGTCTCGGCGATCGAGGCGGGCGCGGACGCCGTCGAGATCGATGTACGGCTGACCGCGGACGGCGTCCCCGTCCTCCTCCACGACGACACGCTCAAGCGGCTGTGGGGCCACGACCGGCCGCTCTCCGCGCTCACCCTCGCGCAGGTGCGTGAGCTGACGTTCGACGGCGTGCCCACCCTGCGCGAGGCGCTGATCGCAGCCGGGCCGCACCGGCTGATGCTCGATCTGCCCGGCGGGAACGAGGCCTCGGTCCGCCGGATCGTCGGTACGGTCCGCGAGTGCGGCGCCGCCGAGCGCGTCTACTACTGCGCGGGCGGGGTCGCCATGCTCCAGGTGCGGGCCGCCGACCCGGCCGCCGAGATCGCGCTGACCTGGAACTCGCTCGCCCCGCCCCGGGCCGTCCTCCTCGACGCGGTACGACCGCGCTGGCTCAACTACCGCTTCGGGGTGGTGAGTCGGGACCTGACGGAGCGGGTGCACCGGGACGGCTACCTCCTCTCGGCCTGGACGGCGGACACCCGGCACACCATGCGTAAGCTCCTGTCCCGCGGGGTGGACGCGATCACCACCAACCGTGTGGACGCGCTCGCCGCCGAACTGCGAAGGGGTACTCCGAGGTGACCGGCATCGAGAGGATCCGTACCGACATCGCGCACAACGCCCGTGTGTGGAACTACTGGTTGGGCGGCAAGGACAACTATCCGGTGGACCGGACGGTCGGTGACCAGGTCACCGGCTTCTACCCGAGCATCGGTGAAGTCGCCCGCGCGGACCGGGCGTTCCTCGGCAGGGTGGTGACGCATCTGGCGCAGGAGGCCGGGGTGCGTCAGTTCCTGGACGTCGGTACGGGTCTGCCGACCGCCGACAACACCCACGAGGTCGCCCAGCGCATCGCCCCGGAGTCCCGGATCGTCTACGTCGACAACGACCCGATCGTGCTGACCCACGCCCGCGCGCTGCTCACCAGCGCCCCGGAGGGCGTCACCGAGTACGTCGACGCGGACGCGCGGGACCCGGAGCGGATCCTTCAGGCGGCGGGCCGCACGCTCGACCTGTCGCGGCCGGTCGCCGTGATGATGCTCGGCATCCTCAACTTCGTCCTCGACACCGACGAGGCCCGCAAGGTCGTCCGGACGCTGATGGACGCGGTTCCCTCCGGTTCGTACCTCGTGCTGACCCACCCGACGCTGGAGCCGGAGCTCGGCGGCGAGGGGAACGTGGCGGCGATGGCGTTCTGGAACGAGAACGCGACGCCGCCGATCACGGCCCGTACGCGCGCCGAGTTCGCCTCCTTCTTCGAGGGTCTCGACCTGCTGGAGCCGGGAATCGTGTCCTGCGCGAGCTGGCGGTTCGCCCCGGCGAGCGAGGTGGCGCAGTTCGGCGCGGTGGGCCGGAAGCCGTAGTGGGCATACGGGGGTGGGCACGGGGCCTGGGTGAGCGGGCCCGGCGGTTCGGGGGCTCGCATCCGCTCGCCGTGGACGTCGGGATCGCGCTGCTGGTGCAGGCCGCGATGACGATGCCGTTCGTCGTGCCGCGCGCCCCCGAGCTGCCGCCGGCGACCTGGTCGGCGTACGGCCTGACGACGCTCACCGTGCTCCCGCTGGTCTGGCGGCGGCGCGCGCCGTTGGCAGTCCTCCTCGCGATCCTGGCGACCAGCACGCTCTACGAGCTGGCGGTCGAAGGGCCGGGCCAGCCCCTCCCGTACACCGGGCTCGTCATCGTCCACACGATCGCCGCGCTCGCGCCGCCCTGGCAGCGGCGCGCGACCGTGCTGCTGCTCGTGGTCGCGGTGCCGGTGTCGGTGTGGCTCAACACCGGCTCGGCGCGCGAACTGACCTTCTCCCTCTTCGTGTTCGCGGCGGCGTACGTCTTCGGCCGACTGACGGACGCCCGGCAGCGGGCCCACCGCGTCGAGGCGGAGCGGGCGGCGGCGCGCGAACGGGCCCGGATCGCACGGGAGATGCACGACATCCTCTCCCACGCGGTGAGCCTGATGGTCGTGCAGGCGGAGGCGGGCCCGGTGGCGGTGCGGGCGGCTCCGGAGCGGGCGGAGGCCGCGTTCGACGCGATCTCCGCGACGGGCCGGGACGCGATGGAGCAGCTGCGCCGGATGCTGGGCGTGCTGCGGGACGGGACGGAGGGCGCCGAGCCGCCCCGGGAGCCGCAGCCGGACCTCGGCGGGCTGCCCGCCCTGGTGGAGCGGGTGCGGGCGAGCGGCCTCGACGTCACGTACCGGACGACGGGCGGGGTCCGGGCCCTTCCGGTGGCCGTCGGGGCGACGGTCCACCGGATCGTGCAGGAGGCGCTGACGAACGTGGTGAAGCACGCGGGGGCGCGGACGGCCGCCGTACGCCTCGCGTACGAGGACGGTGTGCTGGAGGTCGTGGTGAGCGACGACGGGCGGGGACCCCGGCGCGGCGCGCGGCCGGCGGGCGGCGAGGGGCACGGGCTCGTCGGGATCCGCGAGCGGGCCGCCGCGCACGGCGGTACGGCGGTGACGGGCCCGGGTCCGGACGGCCGGGGGTTCGAGGTACGGGTGGAACTCCCCGTACCGGTGTCGACGGGGGTGGCACGGTGACGATCCGGGTGGTGGTGGCCGACGACCAGGAGCTGGTCCGGAGCGGTTTCTCGATGATCCTCGACGTCCAGCCGGACATCGAGGTGGTCGCGGAGGCCGGCGACGGCGCGGAGGCGGTGGAGGCGGTGCGCCGCCACTCCCCCGACGTGGCACTGCTCGACATCCGGATGCCGCGCCTGGACGGCATCGAGGCGTGCCGGGCGATCAGCGCGGAGAGCGGCTGCCGGAGCGTGATGCTGACGACCTTCGACTCGGACGCGTACGTCTACGAGGCGCTGCACGCGGGCGCGAGCGGGTTCCTCCTGAAGGACGTGCGCAGGGACGATCTGGTGCACGCGGTACGGGTGGTGGCGCGGGGCGACTCGCTCCTTGCCCCGTCCGTGGCGCGCCGCCTCGTCGAGGAGTACACCCGCCCGGCGCGCCGCGAGGCCGCGGTGCGGTCCGATCCCCGGCCCGATCCCCGGCTCGACGCGCTGACGGCCCGTGAACGGGAGACGCTGCTCCTCCTCGCGCGGGGTCTTTCGAACGCGGAGATCGCGGCGGAGCTGGTCGTCAGCGACCACACGGTGAAGACGCACGTGGGGAACGTGCTGGCGAAGCTGGGGCTGCGGGACCGGATCCAGGCGGTCATCTGCGCGTACGAGAGCGGGCTGGTCACGGCAGGCTCTCCCCCGCTCGGGGGATGAGCGGGGCGGGGGAAGATCCCCCGCTCCGGCGATCCGTGGATCGTCGCAGGTCGGCAGGGTGTGAGTCGTACGGAACGACGGCTCACACCAACGGAGTTGACCATGAACGCACGCACCCGCGCCCTGCTCGCCGCGACCCTCGTCCTGGGCGTCGCAGCCGCACCCGGGGCCCTCCCCGCGACCGCGACCGCCGCGCAGGCCCCGTCCGTCGCGCAAGCCCCGTCCATCGCGCAAGCCCCGTCCGTCGCACCGGCCTCGGACGACTCCCTGGAAGCGGCGATCGCGGGGCTCCCCTCGAAGGACGCGACGGCCGCGCTGGTACGGATCGGGGGCCGGGAGGGCACCTGGCGAGGAAGCTCCGGCGTGCACGACCTGGAGTCGATGCGCCCTGCCGATCCGGACGCCCGCTTCCGCGCCGGCTCGGTGACCAAGGTGTTCACGGCGGCGGTCGCCCTCCAGCTGGCGGGCGAGGGGCGGCTCGACCTGGACCGCCCGGCCCGTTCGTACCTGCCGGAGCTGATCCCGGCCCGGTACGGGACGGTGACGGTCCGCCAGCTGCTGAACCACACGCACGGGATACCGGCGGCCGACTTCCCCGGTTCGACCGTCGAGGAGTGGTACGCGAACCGCTTCGAGGTCCACGACCCGCGCGCGGTCGTCCGCTCGGCGACGGCGAAGCAGCCGGAGTTCGTGCCCGGGACCCGGCAGCACTACCTGAACATCGGCTACACGATCGCGGGTCTGCTCATCGAGCGGGTCACGGGCGACTCGTACGAGCACCAGGTCCAGGCCCGCGTCCTCGGCCCGCTCGGGCTGCGCGGCACGTATCTGCCGGGCGCCGACCCGCGGATCAAGGGCCCGCACAACCACGGCTACCAGTCGATGCGGCTCGCCGACGGCACGACCGGGCTGCGGGACGTGACGGTGTGGGGCGTCACCGACGGCTGGGCGGCGGGCGACCTGATCTCCACGACGGCCGATCTGGAGCGGTTCACGCGGGCGCTGTTCCAGGGCCGGGTGGTGCGCGGGCCGCTCCTGGAGGAGATGTTCACGCTCCCCGAGGTGCCGGACTTCAAGACCGGCGCCGACGCCGCGTACTCCGTGGGGCTCTCGATGAAGAAGCTCGGCGGGCGGGAGGTGTGGGGGAAGACGGGCGGCCGCTGGGGCTACAACGCGGCGATCGCCTCGACCCGCGGCGGCGGGCGCACCCTGGTGTACAGCGTCAACTCCACGGACGCGAAGGGCCAGGACATGAACAGCGTCGCCCTGGCCCTGATGGTGGCGGCCTACGGACCGCCGACGGCCTGAGGCTGCGGCGCACCGGCCACCGCCTGCATCGCCCGCACCGCTTCGAGGCGCTTGATCATCCGCCGTACGACGAGCAGCGGGATCACGCCGAAGACACCGAACGACATGTCGATGACCGACCACCAGAAGGGGATGCCCCGGATCGGGCCGCAGATCAGGGCGAGCGGGATGATCCCCGCGCAGGCGATCATCCCGAACTCGATCACCCAGATGTTGCGGACGGGGTCGCGGTAGGGCCCGTAGAAGGCGACGGCGATGACGAGGTGCGCGAAGGCCAGCCAGTCGGTGCCGTACAGCAGGAAGGGGTACTGGGAGTCGGCGGCGTCGAGCCCCTCCCGGACCCGCCCGACCCACTCCAGGAGCCCGGGGAAGATCTCCGCGACCGGGGCCGCCCAGGACGCCAACGCGTCCTCGGCCAGGCGGAGTTCGGTGACGAGCGGGAAGGCGGTGATCCCGCTCAGGACCAGACAGACGATGAAGACGACCAGCCACACACGGATACGCCGAAGAAGGGCCACGGGCCCGTTCGCCTCGTTCATGACAGCAGAGTACGCCCGTCATGAACGTGTTCAAAAACCGGGGTCGGGTGGTCCGTCACAGACCGACGATCGCGTTCCACCTCTTCGCGAACTCCGGCCGCTCCTCCGCCGTGATGTCCCGGGCGATCGCGAGCCGCCCCCGCATCTCGTCGTCGGGGAAGATCAGCGGGTCCTCGGCGAGGGCGGCCAGCTCCTCGTCGTCGGAGTCGGCGAGGACGTCACGCGCGGCGGGAACCGGGCAGACGTAGTTGACCCAGGCGGCCAGCTCGGCGGCGACCTCGGGCTCGTAGTAGTGGTCGATCAGCTTCTCGGCGTTCGTCTTGTGCTGCGCGAGGTTGGGGATCATCAGCGACTCGGCCCACAGCTCGGCGCCCTCCTCGGGGACGACGAACTCGATGTCGGGGTTGTCGGCCTGGAGCTGGATGACGTCGCCCGAGTACGCCTGGCAGGCGAGCACGTCACCGGTCGACAGGTCCTTGATGTAGTCGTTGCCGGTGAAGCGGCGGATGTGTCGCTCGGCGACGAGCCGCTCGGTCTGCTCGCACACCGCGTGGAAGTCGTCGGCGGTCCACTTCGTCACGTCGACCCCGTTGCCCTGCAGGAGCAGCGCGAAGGACTCGTCGAGCCCGGAGAGCAGGGTGATCTTCCCGCGCAGTTCGGCGTCCCACAGGTCCTTGACCGACCGGATCTCCCGGCCGAGCTTCTTGCGGTTGTACGCGATGCCGGTGATCCCGGACTGCCAGGGCACGGTGTGCAGCCGGCCCTCGTCGAAGGCGGGCGAGCGCAGCTGCGGGTCGAGGTACCGGCTGATGTTCGGCTGCGCGGCGCGGTCCATCTCCTGCACCCAGCCGAGCCGGACGAACCGGGCGGCCATCCAGTCGCTCATGACGATGAGGTCCCGGCCGGTCTCCTGGTGATTCATCAGCGCCGGGCTGACCTTGCCGAAGAACTCGTCGTTGTCGTTGATCTCCTCGGTGTACCGGACGGAGATCCCGGTGCGTTCGGAGAAGGCGTCCAGCGTGGGCCGCTTCGAGGTGTCGTCGTCATCGGTGTCGATGTAGAGCGGCCAGTTGGCGAAGTCGAGTGTGCGGTCCCGCGCCGAGAGGTCCCGTCCGGCCCGCCGCCCCGGCTCGACATAGGCGGCCGGCACTCCGCACCCGGCGAGCAGCGCCACGGCCCCCGCGCCCCCCGCCCCCCGCAGCAGGGACCGGCGGGACATGTTCTTGCTCGCTGTCGCTCTCATCCGAGCAGCATCCCGGCAGCGCCCCGGCGGAGCAATGGACGCTCCGTCGACGGAACGACCACGCCCCCGACACCCTGTCGATCACATGGCGACATGCGGTCCGTCCCACCGACGTGCGGTCCGTGCCACCGACGTGCGGTGCGTCCCACCCGACCGCATCGGGCACAGGATGTCGGGTCGGGCACCCTGGGTGCTGCCTAGCGTGGTGGTCGTCAAGAGGAAGGAACCGGGGCGTGCTGGAGAAGCTCAACCAGGCGATGGAGCACATCGAACTCCACCTGGCCGACGACGATCAGCCCGTCGACGTGACGGAGCTCGCGCGGATCGCGGGCACGTCGGAGTACCACCTGCGCCGGATGTTCTCCGCGCTCGCGGGCATGCCGCTGTCGGAGTACGTACGGCGTCGGCGGCTCACCCTGGCGGGCGCGGAGGTGCTCGCGGCGCGGGAGACCCTGCTCGAGATCGCCGTGCGCCACGGGTACGGCTCGGGCGAGGCGTTCGCCCGGGCGTTCCGCGCCATGCACGGCGTCGGTCCCGGCGAGGCCCGGCGCACCGGCGCGGCGCTCAACTCCCAGCCCCGGATGGCCTTCCGACTCGTCGTCGAAGGGAACAGCACGATGCGTCACCGCATCAAGGAGAAGCCGGCGTTCACCGTCGTCGGCCCCAAGGCCCGGGTTCCACTGGTGCACCTGGGACCGAACCAGGCGATCATGGACTTCGTCCGTGGCATCGACAGGCGGACGCTGGAGCGCCTGGAGGAGTTGTCGGACCAGGAGCCGCAGGGCATCGTCGCGGTCTGCGACGACCTGGACCCGAGCCGCGCCGAGGGGACGGAACTCGACTACTACCACGGGGTGATCACGACCGCGGCTCCGCCGGAGGGCGTGGACGTCCTGGCCGTCCCGGCCGGCACCTGGGCGGTCTTCACCACCTCCGGACCGGCCCCGCGGGCCATCCAGGAGCTGTGGCGCGACATCTACACGCAGTGGTTCCCCTCGAACCCGTACCGCGGTCGCCCCGGCCCCGAGATCGCCCGCATCCGTCTCTCGGCGGACGGCACCGAGGCCGACGCGGAGCTCTGGCTGCCGGTGGAGGCCGAGACGCGCGGCTGAGCCACGAGCCCCGACACGACGACGCGGTCCCGCCGCCGAAGCGACAGGACCGCGTACGTCAACCGGTCGAGCGGTGGGCTCAGCCGAGCGACGTCATGACGTGCTTGATGCGCGTGTAGTCGTCGAAGCCGTACGCCGAGAGGTCCTTGCCGTAGCCGGACTTCTTGAAGCCACCATGCGGCATCTCCGCGACCAGCGGGATGTGGGTGTTGATCCACACGCAGCCGAAGTCGAGCGACTTCGACATGCGCATCGCGCGGGCGTGGTCCTTCGTCCAGACCGAGGACGCGAGCGCGAACTCGACGCCGTTGGCGTACGCCAGGGCCTGCTCCTCGTCACGGAACGACTGGACCGTGATGACCGGGCCGAAGACCTCGTTCTGGATGATCTCGTCGTCCTGCTTGAGGCCGGAGACGACGGTGGGGGCGTAGAAGTAGCCCTTGTCGCCGACCTGGTGGCCGCCCGACTCGACCTTGGCGTGGGCCGGGAGGCGCTCGATGAAGCCGGAGACCTGCTTCAGCTGGTTGGCGTTGTTCAGCGGGCCGAAGAAGACGTCCTCGTCGTCCGGCTGACCGGTCTTCGTGTCGGCGGCGGCCTTGGCCAGCTGCGTCACGAACTCGTCGTGGATGGACTCGTGCACGAGGACACGGGTCGCGGCCGTACAGTCCTGGCCCGCGTTGAAGAAGCCCGCCGCGGAGATGTCCTCGACGGCCTTGGCGATGTCGGTGTCCTCGAAGACCACGACCGGTGCCTTGCCGCCCAGCTCCAGGTGGACGCGCTTGACGTCCTTGGCCGCCGACTCGGCGACCTGCATGCCCGCGCGGACCGAACCGGTGATGGAGGCCATCGCCGGCGTCGGGTGCTCGACCATGGCGCGGCCGCTGTCGCGGTCGCCGCAGATCACGTTGAAGACGCCCTTGGGCACGATGGCGCCGATGATCTCCGCCATCAGGACGGTCGACGCGGGGGTCGTGTCCGAGGGCTTGAGGACGACCGTGTTGCCCGCGGCGAGCGCCGGGGCGAACTTCCACACGGCCATCATCATCGGGTAGTTCCACGGCGCGACCTGGGCACATACGCCTACGGGCTCGCGGCGGACGATCGAGGTCATGCCCTCCATGTACTCGCCGGCCGAGCGGCCTTCGAGCATGCGGGCGGCACCCGCGAAGAAGCGGATCTGGTCCACCATCGGGGGAATCTCTTCGCTCGCCGTGAGGGCGATCGGCTTGCCGGTGTTCTCGACCTCGGCGGCGATCAGCTCCTCGGCGCGCTCCTCGAAGGCGTCCGCGATCTTCAGCAGAACCTTCTGGCGCTCGGCGGGCGTGGTGTCACGCCAGGCCGGGAACGCGGCAGCCGCCGCGTCCATGGCGGCGTCGACGTCCGCCTGCCCGGAGAGCGGAGACGTGGCGAAGACCTCGCCCGTGGCCGGGTTGACCACATCGATGGTCCGTCCGTCGGCGGCGTCCCGGAATTCACCGTTGATGTAGTTACGCAGCCGGCGCAGCTCGGTGGTCACTTTGCCACCCCTCCTGTCACGTTCATGGTCGCACTTCTTCGTGCGGCGTCCCGTTTGCTGAGACACCCCAGCCTAATCGCTTCCCTGACGCTTTCGACAGGTCCAGCATGCGCCAACTTCGGATTCGGTGAGATGGAGCATCGAAAACAACGAATTTCATCGCTCTGGGGTTGCGAGACAGACGAGTCTCGGTGCACAGTGAGGTCGTGGCCAGTCAAAGCACGAACTCCAGAACCGGTTCCGGTTCGTCCCCGACGATCGATGCCGTCTCCCTGGCGATCATCGAACAGCTCCAGGAGGACGGCCGCCGTCCGTACGCCGCCATCGGCAAGGCCGTGGGCCTGTCCGAGGCAGCCGTACGGCAGCGCGTCCAGAAGCTGCTCGACCAGGGCGTCATGCAGATCGTGGCCGTCACCGACCCGCTCACGGTGGGCCTCCGGCGGCAGGCGATGGTCGGCATCAACGTCGAGGGTGACCTCGATCCGGTGGCGGAAGCACTGACTGCCATGTCGGAATGTGAGTACGTGGTGATGACCGCGGGCTCGTTCGACCTCATGGTGGAGGTCGTCTGTGAGGACGACGACCACCTGCTGGATGTGATCAACAAGCGCATCCGCACCCTCCCCGGCGTGCGCTCCACCGAGAGCTTCGTCTACCTCAAGCTCAAGAAGCAGACCTATATGTGGGGAACTCGATAACCGTGACCCAGGACCTGTCCAAGACCGCGTACGACCACCTGTGGATGCACTTCACCCGCATGTCGTCGTATGAGAACAACCCCGTCCCCACCATCGTGCGTGGTGAGGGCACCTACATCTTCGACGACAAGGGCAAGCGCTACCTCGACGGTCTCGCGGGTCTCTTCGTGGTCAACGCCGGGCACGGCCGCAAGGAGCTGGCCGAGGTCGCGTACAAGCAGGCCCAGGAGCTCGCGTTCTTCCCCGTCTGGTCGTACGCCCACCCGAAGGCCGTCGAGCTGGCCGAGCGCCTGGCCGACTACGCCCCGGGCGACCTCAACAAGGTCTTCTTCACCACCGGTGGCGGCGAGGCCGTCGAGACCGCGTGGAAGCTCGCCAAGCAGTACTTCAAGCTGCAGGGCAAGCACACGAAGTACAAGGTCATCTCGCGTGCGGTCGCCTACCACGGCACCCCGCAGGGCGCCCTGTCCATCACCGGCCTGCCGGCCCTGAAGGCCCCCTTCGAGCCGCTGGTCCCCGGCGCGCACAAGGTGCCGAACACCAACATCTACCGCGCCCCGATCCACGGCGACGACCCCGAGGCCTTCGGCCGCTGGGCCGCCGACCAGATCGAGCAGCAGATCCTCTTCGAGGGCCCCGAGACCGTCGCGGCCGTCTTCCTGGAGCCGGTGCAGAACGCCGGTGGCTGTTTCCCGCCGCCGCCCGGGTACTTCCAGCGGGTCCGCGAGATCTGCGACCAGTACGACGTGCTGCTCGTCTCGGACGAGACGATCTGCGCCTTCGGCCGCCTCGGCACGATGTTCGCCTGTGACAAGTTCGGCTACGTGCCGGACATGATCACCTGCGCCAAGGGCATGACCTCGGGCTACTCCCCGATCGGCGCCTGCATCGTCTCGGACCGCATCGCCGAGCCGTTCTACAAGGGTGACAACACCTTCCTGCACGGCTACACCTTCGGTGGCCACCCGGTGTCGTCGGCGGTCGCCATCGCCAACCTCGACATCTTCGACAAGGAAGGCCTGAACCAGCACGTCCTCGACCAGGAGGGCAACTTCTTCGACACCCTGAAGAAGCTGCACGACCTCCCGATCGTCGGCGACGTCCGCGGCAACGGCTTCTTCTACGGCATCGAGCTCGTGAAGGACAAGGTCACCAAGGAGTCCTTCACGGACGAGGAGACCGAGCGCGTGCTCTACGGCTTCCTCTCCAAGGCGCTCTTCGAGAACGGCCTGTACTGCCGCGCCGACGACCGTGGCGACCCGGTCATCCAGCTGGCCCCGCCGCTCATCGCCGACCAGGGCACCTTCGACGAGATCGAAGGCATCCTGCGCTCGGTGCTGACGGAGGCGTGGACCAAGCTCTGACCGTCCCCGCCCTCCGCGGCACAGGACCTCACGCCGCCCTCACGGCGTGACCCCGGCCCGGGTATGCGGCCATCCGAGTGGATGGCGGCTGCCCGGGCCGTGTGCTGTCCGTACAAACGGATCTGAATCCTTACGGTGCCCAGTGACCGACAGGCCCGTCCCTTCGTTCCCTCGGACGGGGGAACGCAAGTATCGGATCCGACACGAGGTGTACGCGATGGCCCCACCGGACAACGACGTGCTCTGGGCGCGTTCCCTGCACTGCACCCTGGAGGGCTCGGACGTCCTGACCGGCGTCTCCCTGGGCGTGCGCGAGGGCGAGATCCTCGCCCTGGTCGGCCCGCGCGGCAGCGGCAAGACCACGCTGATGCGCTGCCTGTCCGGCCAGACGCTCGCCCAGCAGGGCGAGGTCTGGTTCAACAGCAGCCCCGTGCACACCATGAGCCCGGTCCAGCGCGAACGGCTGCGCCGGGACCGGTTCGGCTGGATCGACCCCGAGCCCGGCCTCGTACCGGAGCTGACCGCCTGGGAGAACGCGGCCCTGCCGCTCCTGCTGCGCGGGGTCTCCCACCGGGCCGCGAAGGCCTCCGCCCTGGAGTGGCTGGAGCGCCTCGACATCGGAGTCTGCTCCCGCAGGCGCCCGCACGCGCTGACCCAGTCGCAGCGCCAGCGGATCGCGATCGCCCGCGCCCTGGTCACCACACCGTCGGTCCTGTTCGCCGACGAACCGACCGCCTCGCTGCACCGCGCCGACGGCGCGCAGGTGCTGCGTACGCTCACGGCCGCCGCCCGCTCGCACCGGATCACCGTGCTCCTCGCCACCCACGACCCGGAGGTGGCCGCCCTCGCCGACCGCTCGGTCGCCCTGCTCGACGGGCGCCGGGTGGGCACCGCGTCGCCGACCACCGGGGCGGAGGGCGTCGCCGCGTGCTCGCTCTCCGTCTAGTCCGCGGGACCCACCCCCTCGTCCTGCTGCGGCGGCTCCTGGTCGCCGCGGCGGCCGCGGGGGTCGGCTTTCTGCTCCTCTGCACGCTGGGGTACGCCGTGGGCCACCCGGAGCAGTCGGCCGCCGCGACCCTGCGACTGCTCTGGTGCATGATCCCGCTGGCCGCGACCGTGCACTTCGCGGTGGCCGTGGCCCGTACGGACCCCAGCACCCGGCCGCGGGCCGGACTCTCGGCGATCGGTCTCGGCCCGGCCCGGCTCACGGCGATCGCCGCGGCCTCGACGGCCGTGGCCTGCACGCTCGGCTCGATGGTCGCCCTGCTGTTCTACCTGCACCTGCGCGGGGACATCACGGGCCTGCCGTTCGACGGAGCGGCGGCGGAGCTGCTCGCGGCGGGTCAGCCGATCCCGCTGGCGGGCGCGCTCACCCTCCTCGCGATCCTCCCGGTGGCCGCCTCCACGGCCGCCGCGCTGGCCCTGCGCCCCCGGAAGACCCCGACGGCTCCCGAGGGCGCGGAGCGGACGGCCCCCTCGGGCCTCCCCTGGGGCGTGGCGCTCCTGGCGGTCGGCCTCGCCGTCGAGACGTACGCCGGGCAGGGCGGTGCGGACGGCGGGCTGCCGCTGCCGGGCCGCTTCGAAGCCAGCCCGGCGGGGGTCCTCGCGGGCTGGATCCTCACCGCGATCGGGCTCGCGATGGCGGGGCCCGGCATCACCCACTGGTGCGGCCGCCTCCTCCAGGCGGTCCGCCCGGGCGCGACCCGTCTCCTGGCCGGCCGCGTCCTGATGGACGAGTCCCGCCGCATCGGGCGCCCGCTCGGCGTGGTGTGCGCGGTGGCCTCGGGCGCGGTCGCGGCGGCCACGCTGTACGACGCCGGGGCGGGCGACTTCGGCCCGCTGACCGGCCTGGGCGCGGCGCTGGTGATGGCCTGCACGACGGCGACGCTGCTGACGGCGGCCCTGGAGTCCAAGCAGTGCCGCGCCCACACGACGGAGGCCCTGGTCCGCCTGGGCGCCCCACCCACGGTCCTCCGAACGGCGGCACTGATGCGGGCGGGGGTGCTGGTGGCGGTGTTCCTGCCACTGACCTGGGTGGTGGGCGAACTGGCGGCGGTCCCACTGAGCGCCTGAGCCACTGGCCGCGCGCCCGCCCGCTGCCCCCGCTGCGAGCAACCGCTCCGCCCGGGGTTCCCCCACCCCCTCCACCACCGCCGTCGTGGGCAATCGTTGCTCCCCGCCCCCGCCAACCCTCCCGTGTGGGCGATCGTCCCGCAGGGCGGGACGGGTGGGCACACGGGACGAGGGCGCCCCGGCGGGCGCGTCCGCCCCGACCGGCCCCGCACCACAGGCGCGGCGCCCGGACAGGAGCCGCCGCGCTCACGACCTCGGCGCCCACGACCTCGGCGCCTGGACAGGAGCCGGCGCGCTCACGACCCGGCGCCCGGACAGGAGCCCGCACCCCAAGGCCCCCTACGCTGGGCCCATGACCCGCAACGAACGCGAGATCCACACCCCCGCCGAGTTCGACGCGGTCATCGCCCGAGGCTCCCTCCAAGGCCACCGCCTCCAGTCCGTCGACCTCACCGACCGCACCTTCGCGCTGCTCTCCACCCCCACCGCCGGCGCCGTGTTCCTGGGCTGCGAGCTCCAGCCCGAGGCCGCCGCCAAGGTCCGTGCCGACGGAGCCCTCGTCTTCCCGCCCGTACCGGATCTGCCGTTCGACCCGTACCGCGCCCGGCTCTACTCCCCCGACGAACTGTTCGACCACGTCGAGGAGGAGGGGTACGGGGGGTACGAGGCGACCCCCGACTTCCTCGCGTACGACTGGTTCCAGCGGACGAAGGCCGACGGCGACATCTTCGCCTCGATGCTCCGGTCCATCCACGACGACGCGATCTCCGACGCCCTCGACGAACTCCTCGCCGGTGCCCGGGTCGTGGGCGTCATGGGCGGCCACGCGATGGGCCGCGGCACCGACGCGTACGCCGGGGCGGCCCGCCTCGGCCGCTCGCTCGCCCGCGCAGGACTGACCGTGGCGACCGGCGGCGGCCCCGGCGCGATGGAGGCCGCGAACCTCGGCGCGTACACAGCCCCGCACCCCGACGACGTCCTCGACGAGGCGCTCGAACTCCTCGCCAAGGCACCCTCGTTCGCCCCGTCCGTCACCGACTGGGCGCGGGCCGCCTTCGAGGTGCGCGCCCGCTGGCCGAAGGGCGGCGACTCGGTCGGCATCCCGACCTGGTTCTACGGACACGAGCCGCCGAACCCGTTCGCGGGCCACATCGCGAAGTACTTCGCCAACGCCACGCGCGAGGACGGTCTGCTCGCCCGGTGCACCTCAGGCGTGATCTTCCTGCCCGGCGCGGCCGGCACGGTGCAGGAGATCTTCGACAACACGACCCCGAACTACTACGAGTCGCGGGGCGAGCCCACCCCCATGGTCCTGGTGAACCAGTCCCACTGGACGGAGCGGCTGCCCGCCTGGCCCCTGCTCCAAGCCCTCGCCGCCGAGCGCCCGATGGCGGCCCGGATCGCCCTGGTCGACTCCATCGACGAGGCCCCCGAAGCCCTCCACCGCCTCACCGATCCAGCCCAGACCCTCCACTACTAGGCCCTCTCTCCGTGGCAGGATGCGCCGATGATCTCTGCCCCGCGCATACCCGCAGTCGTTCCCGCAGGCCGGATGGCCGCGATGGAGCAGCCGACGTTCCGGCTGCCCGGCGGTCTGGAGCTGCGCCCCTGGCGTCTCTCCGACGCCGACGCCCTCCTGGCCGCCGGTCAGGATCCCGCGATTCGCCATTGGAACCGGCTGCTGGTCGAGACGCCCACCGACGCGCGCCGACGGATCGAGCGGATGCACGAGCGCTGGCAGGCCGAGCTGAGCGCGATCTGGGCCATCGCCCGCCCGGGTGACGAGGCGGTCGGGCTGATCGGATGGGGCGACATCGACCTCGCCGGTGGCAGCGCCGAGATCATGTACTGGATCCTCCCCACGCAGCGCGGTGACGGTGCGGTGGTCGAGGCGACGAAGCGCCTCGGTGACTGGGCCCTGGACGACCTCGGCCTCCACCGCCTGCGCCTGTGCCACTCGGTGGCCAACCCGGCATCCTGCCGGGTGGCGGAGAAGGCCGGATACTCCCTCGAAGGCACCATGCGCAGCGCGCTGCTCCACGCGGACGGCTGGCACGACGAGCATCTGCACGCGCTCGTCCAGGGCGACATCTGACCCCAGGCCGGCGCGCCTCTCGGCCGAGGGAGGCAACTTCGACCCCCGATCCCACGTCTGGCAGTCCGTACCGACCCTCACCTCCCGGAACGGAGCCACTCCGTGCTCATAGGACTGCTGACCGCCGTCGCCGCCTCGGTCTGTTACGGCACGGGCTCCGTGCTGCAGGCCGTCGGTTCGCGCAAGTCCGCCCGGCGCGAGGCGGAGGCGGCCGGACAGGTCACAGGCCGGGGCGGGCCGAGCCTGTCGTCGACCGCGAAGGCGGCGATGACCTGGGAGTTCGTCGTCGGCACGGTCCTGGACTTCATCGGCTTCGGCCTCGGCGCGCTCGCGGCCCGGATGCTGCCCCTGTTCCTCTCCCAGACGGTCATCAGCGCGAACCTGGTGATCACGGCGGTCCTGAGCGTCCGGCTGCTCGGCATCCGGCTGACCCGTGCCGAATGGACGTCGATCGGTGTCGTCTGCTCCGCGCTGGTGCTGCTCGCGAGCGCGGCGGGCCCCGAGGGCAGCGGGCACACCGCGTCCTCCACCCACTGGTGGCTGCTCGCCATCGCCCTGCTCCTGATGGTCGGCGGCACGGTTCTCGTGCGGCTCCTGGGCGCCCGGGCGGCGATCCTCGCCGGCCTGCTCTCGGGACTCGGCTTCGGCGCGCTCGGCGTGGGCGTACGGATCCTCGACGGCGTCGACCCGTTCGACCTCGGCACGCTCCTGACCGACCCGGCGCTCTACGCGATCCTCGTCGCCGGGATCGGCGGCATGTACCTGCACACCATCGCGCTCCAGATCGGCTCGGTGAACGGGGCGACGGCGGCGCTCGTGGTTGGCGAGACCGTGCTGCCCGGGATGATCGGTGTGTGGTGGCTGGGCGACACCTCCCGCCCCGGCTTCGCCTGGCTGGCCGTCCTCGGCTTCACCCTGGCGGTCGCGGGCGCCGTGGCGGTCGCCTGGTTCGGCGCCCCGGAGACCCACGGAACACCGACGCCGCCCGAGGAAGACCCGGCACCCGATCCGTCACCCGCGCCACGCGCCGCCGAATCGCCCGCCCTGCGCTAGGGCGAGGGCCGCGGGGGAACGGGGGAGCCCCGGACCGCACCTCGTAGGCATCCCGTCCCCCCCGCCCCTCCCCCATCCGGCGGACCACGTCCCTCCCCCCGGCCGACGCCCCGCGGGCCCGCCCGCCGGGACGCTCGTCCCATGACCGCGAAGACGCAGAGCCTTCTCGCCACCTGGCCGTCCTGGGCGGAGCGCGCCGCCCTCGTCTGGTCCGTGCTGTACGCCACCGGCGCGGCCCTCGCCGCGCTCACCGGGCCCGCCTTCGGCTACGCGCTGCTCGGCAAGGGCACGGGCACGGCCGCCGAGGCGACGGCGGCCGGCCTTTACGGCTCCGCCGCGCTCCTCGCGTACGCGATGTCGCGCCGCCCCGGCCGCCGGTGGCCGCCCCCGGCCGCGTGGGCGGCCGTCGTCCTCTGTCTGACCTCGGGTTTCGCCTTCCTCCTCAGCGCGACGCACCTGCTGTTCTTCCTGTCGCGGAACCAGCCGGCGATCGACTGGGCGGCATGGGCGAACCAGGGTGCGGCGGTGCTCGGCGCGGTCCTGTGGGGCTGCGCGGCGCTCGCGTACCGCCGCAGGGCGCTCGGCACGTGCCCGTACTGCGGCGACCGCGCCGGTACTCCGTCCGGTCTGCCACCGGACACCCGGGCGGGTCTCGTCGCGGTCGCGGCCCTCGTCCCGTACGCGACCCTGAAGACGGCCTGGGCGCTGGGCGTGACCCCCGGCTACACCGGCGAGGGGCGGCCGGGCGTCGACCCCGTGTACACCAGCGATCTGGGGCTCTGGCTCTACGACCACGGCGTCGACGTCACCGCCGCCCTCGCCCTGGTCGGCATGGCCCTCGCCCTCGCGCTGACCCGCCCCTGGGGCCGCCGCCTGCCTCGCGTCCCGCTGATCGCGCTGGGGTGGGCGGGGGCCGGGGCGCTCACCCCGTTCGGCGTCTTCCTCGCGGTGGTCGGCGTCCTCGCCTGGGCGGGCGCGGTCGACGCGGCCGTCGCCGACCACGCCCCCTGGGTGGTCCTGGTCGCGTACGGCGGCTTCTGCCTCTACGGGCTCGCGCTCGGCCGGGCGACCCGCTCCTTCCAGCGAGCCACCCGCCGCCCCTGCGACCGCTGTTGACGCGGCGTCAGCTCCGGTCGCCCGCGAGGACCACGATCTCGTCCGCCGCGAAGATCACCCCGACCTCCGCGCCCTCCTCCGGGGCGTCGCCGAGGGCGCACTCCGCCTCCAGGGGCGGGCCCTCGGCCGGGTGGAGCATGACGGTGGCGTGCGTACCGCGGAACGTACGGGCCTCGACCGTGCAGGCCAGGCCGTCCGCCGGGGCGACGAGCCGTACGCCGCCCGGGCGTACGAGGATCTCCCGCGCGCCCTGGGGCGATCCGTCGGGCACCGGGATCTTGCCCCACGCCGTCTCGGCGGCGGCGCCGCTGACCGTGCCCGGGACCACGTTGTCGAAGCCGAGGAAGCGGGCCACGAAAGCGGAGGCCGGGCGCTGCCAGACCTCCAGCGGTGCCCCGGACTGGGCGATCCGGCCGTCGCGCATCACGACGACCCGGTCGGCGAGCGCGAAGGCCTCGCCCTGGTCGTGGGTGACGGCGAGCACGGTCGTGCCCAACCGCCGGAAGAGCGCGCGCAGTTCGACCACGAGCCGTTCCCGCAGGCGGCGGTCGAGCTGCCCGAGCGGCTCGTCCAGCATCAGCAGCCGGGGCCGGGGCGCGAGGGCGCGGGCGAGCGCCACCCGCTGCTGCTCGCCGCCGGAGAGCGAGGCGACGGCCCGCCGTTCGGCCCCGGGCAGTCCGACGAGCTCCAGCAACTCCCGTACGCGCGCGTCCCGTTCGGCCTTGGTCACACCCTCCATGCGGAGCCCGAAGGCGACGTTGCCGCCGACGTCCCGCTGCGGGAAGAGCTGGTGGTCCTGGAACATCAGGCCGACCCCGCGCCGGTGCACCGGCACCCCGGTCTGGTCCGTGTCGTCCAGCCGGACCCGTCCGCCGTCGAGCGCCTGGAGTCCGGCGACGGCCCGCAGCAGCGTCGACTTGCCGCTGCCGCTGGGCCCGAGCACGCACACGATCTCGTGGTCGGCGACCTCCAGGTCCACGGAGTCGAGCACGGCCCGTGCCCCGAACCGTACGGTCGCGTCCTCGATGTGCAGCATCAGAACTCCCCGGAGGTGGTCCGGTCGGCGCGGAGCCGTTCGAGGAGCAGCAGGGACACGGCGCACACCACCATCAGAATCGTCGAAAGGGCCATGGCCTGGCCGTAGTTGAGCTCGCCCGGCCTGCCGAGCAGTCGTGCGACGGCGACGGGCAGGGTCGGGTTGTCGGGCCGGGCGATGAAGACGGTCGCGCCGAACTCGCCGAGGGAGACGGCGAAGGCGAACCCGGCGGCGATCAGCACCGCCCGCCGCACCAGCGGCAGGTCGACCTCACGCCAGGCCCGCAGCGGTGAGGCGCCGAGGACGGCCGCCGCCTCCCGCAGCCGTTCGTCGACGGCCCGCAGGACGGGCAGCATGGTCCGGACGACGAACGGGACGCCGACGAGCGCCTGCGCGAGCGGGACGAGGATCCAGCTGGCCCGCAGGTCGAACGGCGGCTCGTCCAGGGTGATCAGGAAGCCGAAGCCGACCGTCACCGCCGACACCCCGAGCGGCAGCATCAGCAGCGCGTCGAAGCCGCGCACCAGCCGTCCCGCCCGCCGGGTGAGGGCGGCCGCCGCGAGTCCACCGACGAGGAGGGCGAGGGCGGTGGCGACGACGGCGTACCGGAGTGAGTTCGCGATGGTGTCGACCATCGGGACGAGAAAGGTGCCGGAGGGGTCGACGGACTGCAGCGCCCGGTAGTAGTCGAAGCCGTACCCGTCGGGGGTGGCGAAGGACCGCTCGACGAGCACGGCGAGCGGCAGCACGAGCAGCAGGACGATCGAGACGAGGACGCCCGCGAAGAGCGCCCACGCGCCGATCCCTCGGGGCCGCCGCGCGGTCTGCTCGGGCGGGACGAGCTTCAGGGCCGTCTCCCGCCGCCGCACCGTCCGGGCGTGCACGGCGAGGACGACGCCGACGGCGACGAACTGGACGATCGTGAGGACGGCGGCCGTCGTCAGGTCGAAGCGGTCGACCGTCTGCCGGTAGATCTCCGTCTCCAGGGTGGAGTACGCCGGTCCGCCGAGGATCTGGACGATGGCGAAGGAGCCTGCGGTGAAGAGGAACACCATCAGCGCGGCCGCGGCGACGGCGGGGCCGAGCGCGGGGAGCGTCACCGTCCGCCAGGCGGTGAACCGGGAGGCGCCGAGGACGCGGGCGGCCTCCTCCTGGCGGGGGTCGAGCTGCGCCCACAGTCCGCCGACGGTCCGGACGACGACGGCGTAGTTGAAGAAGACATGCGCGAGGAGGATGGCCCAGACGGTGGTGTCCAGGCGGACGCCCCACAGCTCGTCGAGGAGCCCGCCGCGCCCGACGAGCGCGAGGAAGGCCGTGCCGACCATGACGGTCGGCATCACGAACGGCACGGTGACGACGGCGCGCAGCAGCCCCTTGCCGGGGAAGTCGAAGCGCGCGAAGACGTACGCGCCGGGCAGCGCGATCAGCAGGGTGAGCGCGGTGGAGGCGAGCGCCTGCCACAGGGTGAACCACAGGACGTCGAGGATCTCCGGCCGGCTCAGCGTCTCGCCGAACCGGCCGAACTCCCACGCCCCGTCGACCCGCAGCCCGCGCTCGACGATCGAGGCGACGGGCCAGGCGAAGAAGAGCGCGAAGAAGGCGACGGGCACGACCATCAGGCCGAGCCGCGCCGCGCTTCCCCGGCGGTCGGGGACTACTTCAGAACGGTCGAGGACCACGACTGGATCCACTGGTCACGCTTCTCGGCGATCTTCTCGGGCGCCATCGTCAGCGGCTTGTCGATCACCACGCCGTGCTTCGTGAACAGCTCGGGCAGCTGGGCGCCCTCGGTCACCGGGTTGACGAACATCTGCAGCGGCATGTCCTCCTGGAACTTCTTGGAGATCAGGAAGTCGATCAGCGCCTTGCCGCCCTCGGGGTTCTTCGCCCCGTTCAGCAGGCCGGCGAACTCGATCTGCCGGAAGCAGGTGCCGGTGGAGACGCCGGTGGGGGCGTCCTTCGGCTGCGGCTCGGAGTAGAGGACCTCGACCGGCGGGCTGGAGGCGTACGAGACGACCAGCGGCCGGTCTCCCTTGGCCTTCTTGCCGCCGGCGGAGCCGGAGAACTCCTGGTTGTAGGCGAGCTCCCAGCTGTCGACGGTCTTCACGCCGTTGGCCTTGAGCTTCGTCCAGTAGTCCTGCCAGCCGTCGTCGCCGTACTGCGCGGCGGTGCCGAGGAGGAAGCCGAGTCCCGGGGAGGACTTCTCGGGGTTCTCGACCACGAGCAGGTTCTCGTACTCCGGCTTGGCCAGGTCGTCGAAGGTCTGCGGGGGCGCGAGCTTCTTGTCGGCGAAGTACTTCTTGTCGTAGTTGACGCAGATGTCGCCGGTGTCGATCGGGGTGACCCGGTGCTCCTTGTCGAGCTTCGCCGCAGGCTGCACGGCGTCCAGGCCCTTCGCCTCGTACGGGACGAAGATCCCGTTGTCGAGGGCGCGGGAGAGCAGGGTGTTGTCGACGCCGAAGAAGACGTCTCCCTGCGGGGAGCCCTTGGTCAGGATCTCCTTGTTGACGGCGACGCCGGCGTCACCGCTCTTCAGCACCTTGACCGTGAAGCCGGTCTGCTTGGTGAACTCCGCCAGGACTTCCTTGGAGGCGTTGAAGGAGTCGTGGCTGACGAGGGTCACGGTCTTCGGCGCGGGAGCGCCGGACTTGCCTGCGGCGTCCCTGACGGCCTCGGTGCCGCAGGCGGCGAGGGTCGTGACGCCCAGCGCGGCGGCGAGGGCCGCGGCGGCCATCTTCTTGGTGCTCACTGAAATTTCCTCCTGGGTGTGACCAGGAAGAGACGCGGCCCTGCCCACCGGAAGGCGGGCAGGGCGCAACAGCTCGAGTTGCGACCGAACTTCCTACCCAGAATGACCTGGGCGAGGTTCAGAGGGTCTGCGGTCCGACGACCGCACTCTCAGCGCTGTGGCGCTCCCCTGTCGGAATATGGAGATGTGTTCGAGCACAGACTACAAGGTCAGCGCTCCGAGGCCGCCAGCTGTCCACAGGCACCGTCGATCTCCTGACCGCGGGTGTCACGGACGGTGACCGGAACACCGTGGGCGGCGATGGCTTCGACGAAGGCCTTCTCGTCCTCGGGCCGCGACGCGGTCCACTTCGACCCGGGCGTGGGGTTCAGCGGAATGAGATTGACGTGGACCCGCTTGCCCTTGAGCAGCCGCCCGAGCAGGTCGCCCCGCCAGGCCTGGTCGTTGATGTCGCGGATCAGGGCGTACTCGATGGAGATCCGGCGGCCGGACTTCTCGGCGTACTCCCAGGCGGCGTCGAGGACCTCGCGGACCTTCCAGCGCGTGTTGACGGGCACGAGGGTGTCGCGCAGCTCGTCGTCGGGGGCGTGCAGCGAGACGGCGAGCCGACACTTGAAGCCCTCGTCGGCGAAGCGCAGCATCGCGGGCACCAGACCGACGGTGGAGACGGTGATCCCGCGCTGCGAGAGCCCGAGCCCGTCCGGCTCGGGGTCGGTCAGCCGGCGGATGGCGCCGACGACCCGCTTGTAGTTGGCGAGCGGCTCACCCATGCCCATGAAGACGATGTTGCTGAGCCGCGCGGGCCCACCAGGCACCTCGCCGTCGCGCAGGGCGCGCATCCCGTCGACGATCTGGTGCACGATCTCGGCGGTCGAGAGGTTCCGGTCGAGCCCGGCCTGCCCGGTGGCGCAGAACGGACAGTTCATCCCGCAGCCGGCCTGCGAGGAGATGCACATGGTGACCCGGTCCGGGTACCGCATCAGCACGGACTCGACGAGCGTGCCGTCGTGCAGCTTCCACAGGGTCTTACGGGTGGTGTCGTCGTCGCACGAGATGTGCCGGACCACCGACATCAGGTCGGGCAGCAACTCACCCTGCAGCTTCTCGCGGGAGCCGGCGGGGATGTCGGTCCACTCGGCGGGGTCGTGGGCGTACCGCGCGAAGTAGTGCGTGGACAGCTGCTTGGCGCGGAACGGCTTCTCGCCGATCGCGGCGACGGCCTCCTTGCGCTCGGCGGGCGTGAGGTCGGCAAGGTGCCGCGGCGGCTTCTTGGCTCCGCGCGGCGCGACGAAAGTGAGTTCTCCGGGCTTGGGCATGGTCCTACCAGTGTCGCAGAGGAACGGCGAAGGGCCCGCCGTCTGTGGACAGAGGGCCCTTCACCTAGAAATACGCAGGTCAGGTGGTGCCGACGAAGATCACGAGCAGCAGCCAGACCACCGGGGCCGTCGGCAGCAGGGAGTCCAGGCGGTCCATGATGCCGCCATGGCCCGGCAGCAGGGTGCCCATGTCCTTGATGCCGAGGTCGCGCTTGATCATCGACTCGCCGAGGTCGCCGAGCGTCGCGCTCGCCGCCACCGCCAGGCCGAGCAGCAGGCCCTGCCACCACGTGCCGTCGTCGATCAGGAACTCCATGCACAGCGCGCCCGCCGCCATCGCGAACGTGACCGCTCCGACCAGGCCCTCGCGGGTCTTGCCGGGGCTGATCCGCGGTGCCAGCTTGTGCTTGCCGAAGCGCCAGCCGATCGCGTACGCGCCGGTGTCGCTGACGACGGTGAGCAGCAGGAACGTGAGCACCCGCTCCGCGCCGTCGTCGGCGGTGAGCATCAGTGCCACGAACGTGGCGAGGAACGGCACGTAGAACGCGGCGAAGACGCCCGCCGTGACGTCCTTCAGATAGCCCTCGGGCGGCTCCGTCATACGCCACACGAGGACCGCGAGGGCGGTCAGGGCCATGGCGACCCAGGCCCCCTCCGCGCCGCGGACGTAGCCGGCGACGACCATCGCCGCGCCGCCGACGGCCAGCGGAACGAGCGGGGCCTTGATGCCCTTGCGCTCCTGGAGTCGGGAGGTGAGCTCCCACAGACCGACGACGACGGCGACCGTTATGACGCCGATGAACGCGGCCTTCCAGATGAAGAGCGACGCGATGATGACCGCGCCGAGCCCGACCCCGACTCCTATGGCCGCGCCCAGGTCGCGCCCCGCGCTCTTCTTCTGCGGGGCAGCGGGCCGGTTCGGGCTGGACATGGGCTCCTGCGGGTGCTCGTTCGGCGTCTCGTCACGGAACAGGGGACCACTCGGCTGAGCGGCCCCCCTGTCGTGATCGTCCTGGTGATCGCCGGCGGGGACGTCGGGCACGATGGGCATGGGCCGAGTCTGCGCCGCCTGCAGCCCATCGTATGCGGGACCCGCCGGGGCAGGCCCCTGGTCGGGCCCCCAGTAGCCGGAACCGGCCGGGGCCCCCCAGGAAGAGTCGTTCATCAGACCTCGAGCAGCTCGGCTTCCTTGTGCTTGAGCAGCTCGTCCACCTGCGTGACGTACTTCGCGGTGGTGTCGTCGAGCTCCTTCTCGCCGCGGCGGCCCTCGTCCTCGCCGACCTCGCCGTCCTTGACCAGCTTGTCGATGGTCTCCTTGGCCTTGCGGCGGACGGAGCGGATGGAGATCTTGGAGTCCTCGGCCTTGGACTTGGCGACCTTGATGTACTCCCGGCGGCGCTCCTCGGTCAGCTCGGGGAACACCACACGGATGATGTTGCCGTCGTTGCTGGGGTTGACGCCCAGGTCCGAGTCCCGGATCGCCTGCTCGATGTTGCGCAGCGCGCTCTTGTCGAACGGCGTCACGACCGCCATGCGCGGCTCGGGAACCGAGAACGACGCCAGCTGATTGATCGGCGTGATCGCACCGTAGTAGTCGGCCACGATCTTGTTGAACATCGCCGGGTGCGCACGGCCGGTGCGGATCGCGGCGAAGTCCTCCTTGGCGACCACGACGGCCTTCTCCATCTTCTCCTCGGCCTCGAGGAGGGTCTCTTCGATCACCACTTGCTCCTGCGTGTCGTCGCGTCTTGTCCTGCACGGTGATACGACCGGCAGGGCTCTGTCCATCCCCATGGGGGTCCCCCCAGGCCGTTCAGGCCCTGGGGGAGGGGCGGTGCCCGGTTCGAGCCGAGGCTCAGGCCCGGGTGCCCTGGTCGCTCACGAGAGTGCCGATCTTCTCACCCTTCACCGCGCGCGCGATATTGCCCTCGGCGAGCAGTTCGAAGACGAGGATCGGGAGATTGTTGTCGCGGCACAGGGTGATGGCGGTGGCGTCGGCGACCTTGAGGTCGCGGGAGAGCACCTCGCCGTACTCCAGCGCGTCGAACTTGACCGCGTCGGGGTTGGTCTTCGGGTCGGAGTCGTAGACCCCGTCCACGCCGTTCTTGCCCATGAGCAGGGCTTCGGCGTCGATCTCCAGGGCGCGCTGGGCGGCCGTGGTGTCGGTGGAGAAGTACGGCATGCCCATGCCGGCGCCGAAGATGACGACGCGGCCCTTCTCCAGGTGGCGCACGGCCCGCAGCGGGATGTACGGCTCCGCGACCTGGCCCATCGTGATGGCGGTCTGGACGCGGGAGTCGATGCCCTCCTTCTCCAGGAAGTCCTGGAGGGCGAGGCAGTTCATGACGGTGCCGAGCATGCCCATGTAGTCGGAGCGGGCCCGGTCCATGCCGCGTACCTGCAGTTCGGCGCCGCGGAAGAAGTTACCGCCGCCGATCACGACCGCGATCTCCGCTCCGTCGCGGACGACTGCGGCGATCTCGCGCGCGATTTTGTGCACGACGTCGGGGTCGACGCCGAGCGCGCCGCCGCCGGCGAATGCCTCGCCGGACAGCTTCAGCATGAAGCGGCCGGCCTTTTTGCCGTGGATGTCGTCGCCCTGTGCGGCGGACTGGTTCATGGAGATCTCCTCGTGCACATACGACGAAGGCCATTGCCGGTGGGTCCTTGCGGTTTCCCGTACGGCAATGGCCTCCTCGTCAGATCTGCGGTCGTCCTACGCGAGCGTGGACGACTGCTTCAGACCCTACCGGGGTCCGGTGTCCGTTGCGTACGGACTCAGATGCCGACCTTGATGCGCGTGAAGCGCTTCAGGGTGACACCGGCCTCGTCCAGGATCTGCTGGACGGACTTCTTGTTGTCCAGCGCGTACGGCTGGCCGAGCAGCGTGGCGTCCTTGAAGAAGCCGTTGACGCGACCCTCGACGATCTTCGGGAGCGCGGCCTCGGGCTTGCCCTCGGCGCGGGTGGTCTCCTCGGCGACGCGACGCTCGGTCTCGACGACCTCGGCCGGGACGTCCTCACGGGTGAGGTACTTCGGCGCGAAGGCGGCGATGTGCTGGGCGACACCCTTCGCGATCTCGGCGTTCTCCTTGTCGAGCTCGACGAGAACACCGATCTGCGGGGGCAGGTCGGGCATGGTGCGGTGCATGTAGGCCGAGACGAAGCCGTCGGCGTACTGCGCGAAGCGGTCGAGAACGATCTTCTCGCCCAGGTTGGCGTTGGCCTCGTCGACGTACGCCTGGACGGTCTTGCCGGGCTCGATCTCGGAGGCGAGCAGCGCCTCCAGGTCGGCCGGGGAGGTGGCGGCGACGTGGGCGGCGAGGGTGTTGGCGACGGCCTGGAACTTCTCGCCCTTGGCGACGAAGTCCGTCTCGCACTTCAGCTCGACGAGGACACCGGAGGTGTTGTCGTCGGCGATGACGGAGACGACGGCGCCGTTCTCGGCAGAGCGGCCCTCGCGCTTGGCGACGCCCTTCTGGCCCTTGATGCGCAGGGCCTCGACGGCCTTGTCGACGTTGCCGTCGGCCTCGTCCAGAGCCTTCTTGCAGTCCATCATGCCGGCGCCGGTGAGCTCACGGAGCTTCTTGACGTCAGCGGCGGTGTAGTTCGCCATGAGTCTGAGTTTCTCTCTCGAAGTCTGAAAGATCTACGGGTGGACGGCGGGGGCTTCGTAGGCCCCCGCCGTCGACATCCGAAACAACCAACCAGCCTGACCTGTGAGGTCAGGCCGTGGGTCAGGCCTGCTCGGCCTCGGCGGCCGGGGTCTCGGCGGCCTCGACGGCCTCGACAACCTCGGTGGCCTCGGCGTCGGCGACCTTCTCGGTCTCGGCAGAGGTCTGGACCTCGGCCTCGTCAGCCTTCTTCTCACCCTCGAGCAGGTCGCGCTCCCACTCGGCGAGCGGCTCGCCCGCGGCCTTCTCGCCCGGCTTCGAGTCGCCGGTCGCGGCGCCGGAGCGGGCGATGAGGCCCTCGGCGACGGCGTCGGCGATCACGCGGGTGAGCAGGGTGACGGAGCGGATCGCGTCGTCGTTGCCCGGGATCTTGTAGTCGACCTCGTCGGGGTCGCAGTTGGTGTCGAGGATCGCGACGACCGGGATGTGGAGCTTGCGCGCCTCACCGACGGCGATGTGCTCCTTCTTGGTGTCGACGATCCAGACGGCGCTCGGCACCTTCTGCATCTCGCGGATACCACCGAGGGTCTTCTCCAGCTTGGCCTTCTCGCGGGAGAGGACCAGGAGCTCCTTCTTGGTGAGGCCGGACGCGGCCACATCCTCGAAGTCGATCTGCTCGAGCTCCTTGAGGCGCTGCAGACGCTTGTAGACGGTGGAGAAGTTGGTGAGCATGCCACCGAGCCAACGCTGGTTGACGTACGGCATGCCGACACGCGTCGCCTGCTCGGCGATGGCCTCCTGGGCCTGCTTCTTCGTACCGACGAACATGATGGAGCCGCCGTGGGCGACGGTCTCCTTGACGAACTCGTAGGCGCGGTCGATGTACGACAGCGACTGGAGCAGGTCGATGATGTAGATGCCGTTGCGCTCCGTGAAGATGAAGCGCTTCATCTTCGGGTTCCAACGACGGGTCTGGTGACCGAAGTGGACGCCGCTTTCCAGCAGCTCCCGCATCGTGACGACGGCCATGGCCGTATCTCCTTGTGTTTCTCGGTTATGTCCTGACGCCCCGACGCGCCGTGCCGCAAGGGACCGAAAAGGCGCTGCCACGGCCGGTGAGGGCTGTGTGGCGGGGCGTGCGAAGTCGACCCGGTGACCCGGATCGCCATAGGAAGTGTACGGGACCCCGGGGGTGCCGGGTGACGGCGCTGTCCACAACCGGCGGGTGGTCCACAGATGGCGACCATGATCACCGCGAATCGGGCGGGTGCGGGACGGTGGCGCCATGCACCTCACGACACTGCTTCTCACCCTGGCCCTGGCGTGGCCCGCGAGCCTGCCGTCCCCGCCCCTGACGTGGCCCCTGGGCCCGCCGCGCCCCGAGATCGTGCGCGGCTGGGAGCCTCCGGCCGGTCCGTACGCGGCCGGTCACCGCGGGCTCGACCTGGCGGCCCCGGTGGGCGCCCCGGTCCGCGCGGCGGCGTCGGGCGTCGTCACCTTCGCGGGCCGTGTGGCCGGCCGGGGCGTCCTCACGATCACCCTGCCGGACACCGGAGACCCTCCGCTGCGCACCACGTACGAACCGGTGGACCCTCTGGTCACGGCGGGTACGAAGGTCACTCGCGGGGACCCGGTGGCGACGCTGGCGCCCGCGGCGACGGGGGCGGCAGGGTCGTCGGGAGCGGCCGGGTCGGCCCACTGCGCGGGGTCGTGCCTGCACTGGGGCCTGCTGCGGGGCGACACGTACCTGAACCCTCTGCTCCTGCTCCGGCAGGGCCCGTCGCGGCTGCTTCCGGTGACGGGTCAGGCGCTCTTCGCGGGATCGGGAGGCGGCACGAGGTCGTAGAGGTACGAGCGGTCGCCCTTGAAGCTGCGCCACACGGTGGCCGGGGGCTCCGGCTCGTCGCCCTCGCCGTCCACGGGGTGGGCGGTGACGAGGCCGTCGCCGATCACGCAGTGCCAGCCGAGGTCCGGCGCCCAGACGCACCACACCTGGCCGTCCGTGCGGCGGTACGCGGGCCGGCCATGGCGCTCGCCGTCCCGTTCGAAGGGCTGGCGCAGCCCGTCGACGTGACGCACGAAGGCGAAGGAGGCCAGAGCCGTCATCAGCCGGGCCTCAGCCGCTGACGCCTCGGAGGGCCATGGTGACGGCGGCCTCGGCGATGGCGTCCGGGTCCTCTGCCGCGCCCAGTTCGATGCGGCGCACGGCCGCGTCCACGACGCCCTGGAGGAGCATCGCGCCCAGGCGGGGCTGGGGCTGGCCCAGGTCGACGAGAGCCTCGACGATCATGGTGACGAGGCCGCCGTGGGCGGCGCGGATCTTCTCGCGGGCGCCGTCGTCGAGCTCGCTCGCGGAGATCGCGACGACCGCCCGGTGGCGCCGGTCCCCCACGAGCTCGAGCTGCTTGCGGACGTAGGCCTCGACCTTGCCCTCAGGCGTGTCGGACCCGGCCATCGCCGTCTCGACCTCGGCCGCCCAGACGGGGAAGTCGACGGCGCACAGCTCCTCGACCACGGCCGCGCGCGACCGGAAGTACTCGTACACCGAGGAGCGGGCCAGGCCCGTGCGCTCGGCGAGGGCGGGGAAGGTCAGCGCCTCCGTACCGCCCTCGGACAGCAGGGAACGCGCGGCGTCCAGCAGGGCGCCGCGCTGCATCGTCCGGTGCTCGGCCACCGAGGCCGCTCGAATCCTTGGCACGGATCCACCATACGACCGGCCGCCGTCCGTCAGCGCCCCACATCGGCCAGCTTCGCGCGGAGCTGCAGGACGGACTTGGTGTGGATCTGGCTGACGCGGCTCTCGGTGACCCCGAGGACATGGCCGATCTCGGCGAGGGTGAGGCCTTCGTAGTAGTAGAGCGTGACGACGGTCTTCTCCCGCTCGGGGAGGGTGTTGATGGCGCGGGCGAGCAGCCTCCGCAGCTCGCGGTCCTCGGCGACCGCGACCGGGTTGTCGGCCGCGGTGTCCTCCAGGGTGTCCATCAGCGACAGCCGGTCGCCGCCCTCGCCGCCGACGTGCAGCAGCTCCTCAAGGGCGACCACGTTCGCCAGGGACAACTGGCTGAAAACCGCGTGGAGTTCCTCCAGGCCGATGCCCATCTCCGACGCGACCTCGCTCTCGCTCGGGGTGCGGCGGAGCTTGGCCTCCAGGGTGGCGTAGGCGCGCTCGACGTTGCGTGCCTTCTGCCGCACGGAGCGGGGGATCCAGTCGAGGGCGCGGAGTTCGTCGATCATCGCGCCCCGGATCCGGGTGATCGCGTAGGTCTCGAACTTGATCGACCGCTCGACGTCGAACTTCTCGATGGCGTCGATCAGCCCGAAGACCCCGGAGGAGACGAAGTCGGCCTGTTCCACGTTGGACGGCAGCCCCACGCTGACGCGTCCTGCGACGTACTTCACGAGCGGCGAGTAGTGCAGGATCAGCTGTTCGCGCAGCCGCTCGTCGCCCGTGTCCTTGTACGACCGCCACAGCTCGTCGAGCGATGTCGGTGCGGGCGGTCGCACGGTGCCCCGGGCTGCTGGGGGCACCGCAGCGCGGTCAGACCCGGAGGTGTGCTGGGGCATGCGTTGCCTTGAGCCGTTCTGCTGGCGGGTTTGTCGGGGTGGGTGTCCGGCGGGGAATCCTGGCGAGCGTAGCGTGACTGGACGGTCGCGGTGTGCGAACCTCTGCGGATCGCACCGCTGTGGGTGGACGTCCTCGGCCACATCTTCGAACCCGGGCCGTGGCGCGTGTCGGCCCCTCGGGTGCGGCCGAGACAGCTGGGTTGTTCATCACTCTCACCATTTCACCCGAATGCTCCAGGTCAAGTACCGCCTCGCCGCGCGTTAGCCCCTTCCGTGGCGGTGTTCGTCAACCGCCAGTCGTCGCCTTGCCGTTCGACGAACCCCAGGGAGTGCAGTTCGTACAGTCGGACGAGGGTGTCGTCGAGGGTGGCACCGGACCGGTCGGCGATGTCACCCACGGGGGTGGCGGGACCGGCGGGCATCGCTTCGAGGACCCGGGCGGCGTCCGGGGCGAGGAGGTCTCTCGGCAGGACCGGCCCGCGCCGGACGGGGGCGAGTTGGCCCATGTCCCCGACGAGTTCGATCACTTCGGCGGCCTCGGTGACGAGGGTGGCCTCGCCGCGCAGGAGTTCGTGGACGCCGGCGGAGAGGCCGCTGGTGACGGCGCCGGGCACGCCCATGGTGTGCCGGCCGAGGCGGGCGGCGGCGCGGGCGGTGACGAGGGAGCCGCTGCGGTACTCGGCCTCGACGACGACCGTGCCCCGCGTGAGGGCGGCGATGACCCGGTTGCGGAGGATGAACCTGCTGGGTGTGGGGTGACTGCCGGGCGGCAACTCCCCGATGACGAGGCCCTGTTCGGCGACGCGCCCGATGAGTCCCGCGTGGCCGCGCGGGTAGGGGATGTCGACGCCGCAGGCGAGGACGGCGACGGTGGCTCCCCGGGCGGCGAGGGCCCCTCTGTGCGCGGCGCCGTCGATGCCGAAGGCGGCGCCGGAGACGACGACCCAACCCTCCTCGGCGAGACCGGAGGCGAGCGTGGTCGCCATGTGCGCTCCGTAGGGGGTGCAGGCGCGGGCGCCGACGACGGCGACGGAGCGCAGCGCCCAGGTCCGCAGGTCGGCGCGGCCGCGGATCCAGAGCCCGACCGGCCGGGTGTCGCCGAGGTCGTCGAGCTGCCGGGGCCATTCGACGTCGCCGGGGACGACGAACCGGCCGCCGTGCCGACCGACGGCGTCGAGGTCGCGTCCGGGCTCGGTGTTCGCGGCACGCAGCCGCCAGCCGGCGACCCGCTTCTCCCCGGTGCCGGCGAAGGCGTCCGGGGCCTCGGCCACGTCCCGGAGACGCTGGAGGAACCCCACGGCTCCGTACTGCCGGAGCCAACGCCCGGCGTGGACGTCGCCGGGTTCGACGACGCGGGTGAGGGCGGCGCGGGCGAGACGTTCGTCGACGGAGGTCATGCGCGCTCCCCCGCTCCCACCGGTACGCCTCGGGCGATGCCGGTCCGCAGTTCGAGGGCGAGGTCGACGTCCTGGACGTCCGGGCGGTCGTGCCCGGCGAGGTCGGCGACGGTCCAGGCGACGCGCAGGACCCGGTCGAGTCCGCGTGCGGTGAGCAGCCCCCGCTCGATGTCCCGTTCCGCGGCGGCGAGGGCTCCGGGGGCGACGAGGAAGCGCGTACGCAGCTCATGGCCGGGGACTTCGCTGTTGACGGTCCAGGGGGTGCCGGCGAGGCGGGCGGCCGCGCGGGCCCGGGCCTCGCGGACGCGGTCGGCGACGGTGGCGGTGGACTCCCCGCGCCCGCCTTGGCCGAGGAGGTCGGAGCGCGTGACCGGTTCGGCCTCGACGCGCAGGTCGACCCGGTCGAGGAGCGGTCCTGAGAGGCGTGCCTGGTAGCGGCGGATGAGGGAGGCGGGGCATTCGCATCCCGCGCCGTGCAGGCTGTGCCGTCCGCACGGGCAGGGGTTGGCGGCCAGGGCGAGGAGGAACCGCGCGGGGAGGCGGACGACTCCGGCGGCGCGGGCGACGACCACGTGCCCGGATTCGAGCGGCTGACGCAGGGCGTCCAGCGCCTTTCCGGAGAATTCGGGCGCCTCGTCCAGAAAGAGGATCCCGCGGTGGGCGAGGGACACGGCGCCCGGGCGTGGCAGTCCGTTGCCGCCGCCGACCAGGGACTGCATGGTCGCGGAGTGGTGGGGCGCGCAGTAGGGCGCGCGGCGGACGAGGGGTTCGCCGGGCGGGAGGATGCCGGCGACGGAGTGGACGGCGGTGACTTCGAGGGACTCCTGACGGGTGAGCGGGGGCATGATGCCCGGGAGCCGTTCGGCGAGCATGGTCTTCCCGGCTCCGGGTGGCCCGGAGAGCAGGATGTGGTGGCTGCCGGCGGCGGCGACCTCCAGGGCGCGCCGGGCTCCGTGCTGGCCGGCGACGTCGGCGAGGTCGGGTCCGTCGGCGGGGTCGGCGGCGAGGCCGGTGCCGACGCCCGCGCCGGGGACGAGGAGCCCGGCGAGCATGGCGTCGGGGCGGCCCTCGTCGGCGGGCTCCTCCTCGGGGACGGGCTCGTCGGAGAGGACGGCGATGAGCTGGCGCAGGCTGCGGACACCGAGGACGGAGACCCCGGGGACGAGGGCGGCCTCCCCCGCGGTCTGCTCGGGAACGACGACCTGGCGGTAGCCGGCGTCGGCGGCGGCGAGGACGGCGGGCAGGACGCCTCGCACGGGCCTGACGCGGCCGTCGAGGCCGAGTTCGCCGATCAGGACGAGGTCGGCGATGCCCCGGGGATCGATCCGCTCGGCGGCGCCGAGGACCGCGGCCGCGACGGCCAGGTCGAAACCCGAGCCGCCCTTCGGCACGGACGCGGGGCTGAGGCCGACGGTCAGCTTCTTCTGGGGCCACTCGGCGCCCGAGTTGACGATGGCGGCGCGGACGCGGTCGCGGCTCTCGCTGAGGCTCTTGTCGGGGAGGCCGACGAGGGTGAAGGCGGCGACTCCGGCCTCCAGGTCGGCCTGGACCTCGACGACGACGCCTTCGACCCCGACGAGGGCGACGGAGCAGGTGCGGGCGAATCCCATCTCAGGCCACCCCCTGTGCGTGGGTGACGACCGGGGCGCCTCGCCGGGGCAGGACGACTCCGACGAGGTCGATGCGGACGCCGCCGTCGGGTGGTGATCCGCCGTGGCGGTCGAGCCAGCAGGCCGCGAGGCGTTTGAGTCGGTCGGCCTTGACGGGGGTGACGGCGGCCATGGGGTGCTCGAAGGCACCGTCACGCCGGGTCTTCACCTCGCAGACGACGACGGTGTCCCCGTCCCGGGCGACGATGTCGATCTCTCCGGTCCGTCCGCAGCGCCAGTTCCGCGCGAGGATGACCATCCCGGCCGCCGTGAGCCTGCGGACCGCCAGCTGTTCTCCGTACTGACCGAGGGCGCTCGTTGCGTTCATTCGGTACCACCTCCGGCACCGACTGTGACGCTTCGCGACGTTCCGTGTGCGGGCCGGTGGACAACCCCCGGCCTGTGGAGAACCCCGTCACCCCTGCGGGTGGTTTCAACTGCCGGGAAGCTCCAGGTCGCTCTTGTTGAGCTCCTCGATGTTCACGTCCTTGAAGGTGAGCACCCGGACCTGCTTCACGAACCTGGCCGGCCGATACATGTCCCAGACCCAGGCGTCGGCCATGGACACCTCGAAGAACACCTCGCCCTGGACCGAGTGCACCTGCATCTCGTAGTCGTTGGTGAGGTAGAAGCGACGCTCGGTCTCGATCACGTATTTGAACAGCCCGACGACATCGCGGTACTCCCGGTAGAGCTTCAGCTCCATCTCGGTCTCGTACTTCTCGAGGTCCTCGGCGCTCATGGCATGTTCCCCTTCAGCCGTGCGTCCACCTATTGTGCGCCAGCCGCTCGCACCGTTAAGCGATTTCCGGGGCGAGCACCAGCGGCGCACTCGGCGGTCCCTCGTCGAGCAGCCTGTGCAGCAGCTCGGCGAGTCTGGTCGGGTACACCGTCTCACGCGCCGCCGACAGTTCGGCGGAGGTCCACCACCTCAGCCCCGCGACACTGCGTTCCTCCAGCTCGGTGAGGCCGCCGGGGGCGGTCACGGTCTGACTGGTTCGTGCCAGGTAGTACCACTCGTCCTGGTCCCAGCGCCGCCCGTCGAACGGGAAGGAGCACATCCGCCGCCACAGGACCGGTCCGAGTTCGACCTCCGTGATCCCGGTCTCCTCGGCCAGCTCGCGCAGGGCCGCCTGTTCGCGGGTCTCGTCGCCCTCCAGGCCACCCCCGGGCGTGAACCACCAGGTCGTGGCCGGGTCGTCGGGCTCGTAGCCGTGCATGAGGAGGATGCGGTCGTCGGGATCGAGCAGCACGACCCGGGCCACCCGACGCAGCTCCGACCCGAAGGGTTCCTCCGAGCCCGCAGCACGGGCCGCACCCCCGGACGCAGAGGCGCCCGCGCCGTCCACCGAGCCCGCACCGTCCGCCGTACCCGCGCCACCCGTCGCCGTACCCGTCACGCGTCCACCGTCTCTCTCCCTGTCGGCCGGCGGCCTCCCGGCCTGCGGCCCGCGAGCCGTGCCACCGGCCCGTACGCCGCGCCGCCCAGGATCAGTACACACCCGCCGACGATCGCGTAGAAGAGCGGCGCCACGGGCCCGGGGGCCGAGAGACCGCCCGGCAGTGCCGCGAAGCCCGCAGGACGCTCCACGAGGTCCACGTCGGGCCAGGCCACGGCGTCGACCCGGGCGGTGACCGCCGAGCGCGGCACGGAGCCCTGCCCGGCCTCCTCCAGGTGTGTCCGGGAGTCCAGGGAGTTGTGCCGCTCGTCGCCGAGGAGGAAGAGCTTCCCGTCGGGCACGGTCGCCGAGAACTCCTGCCCCGAGGCGGGGGCGCCGGGCCGCGTGTACGGCTCGACGATCGCCTTGCCGTCGATCGTGAGCCGCCCGTCCTTGTCGCAGCAGGCCACCGTGTCGCCGCCGACGCCGACGACCCGCTTCACCATGGGCATGTCGCCCCAGAGCGGGTCGTTGAAGATCACGATGTCGCCGCGCCGCACCTCGTCGCCGTCGATCCGTTCGGCGAGGACCTTGGACCCGACGGCAAGGGCCGGGGTCATCGAGTCGCTGGGCACGGTGTAGGGCTGGTACAGCACGGCGCCCACGACGAAGCCGCCGAGGAAGAGCACACAGCCGACGGCCACGGCCAGCCCCGACAGAACACTGCCGAGGCGGCCGCGGCCGCCTTCCGTACGTATGGTTCCGGCCATCCCAGCGCTCCCCACCTCGAAGGTCGGTTCGACGATCTGGGACGGCACCCTACCCGCGCGTCACTACTCGGCGGTATGCCGAGCGGCGAGCCTCTTCCTGCGCCGGAGGACGAGCGGCAGCGCGGCCACCAGTCCGACGCCCGCCAGACCGGCCGCGCCCGGTGCCACCGCCAGGGCCTTGTTCAGCCCCGGCTGGTCGAAGGTCTCCGGCACGGGCAGCGTCGCCCAGCGGGTGACCGGCCAGGCCACGAAGACCGCGCGCCCGACGACCTTGTCGTTGGGGACCGTGCCGCCGCCCGCCAGGTTCTGGTGGTAACGGGAGTCCAGCGAGTTCTGGCGGTTGTCGCCCATCACCCAGATGCTGTCCTTGGGGACGGTGAGCGGCCCGAAGGGCTTGTCACCGCAGGGCGAGGAGCCGGGGTAGATGTACGAGGTCTCGTCCAGCGCCTTGCCGTTCAGGATGACCTTGCCGCCCTCCTTGCAGGAGACCGTGTCGCCACCCACCGCGATGACCCGCTTGATCAGGTCCTTCTCCTCGGCCGACGGCATCAGGCCGATGAAGGAGAGGAACTCCTGGAGCACGTTCGGGTCCGGGGTGGGCTCGCCCTCCAGCCAGCCGCCCGGGTCGTGGAAGACGACGACCTCGCCGCGCTCCGGCTCGGAGCCGAACCACGGGGTCAGCTTGTCGACCAGGACCCGGTCGCCGCGCTGCAGCGTGTTCATCATCGAGTCCGAGGGGATCGAGAACGCCTGCACGAGGAAGGTCTTGATCACCAGGGCGAGCACCAGGGCGATGCCGATCAGCAGCGGCAGTTCCTTCCAGAAGGAACGCGGCTTCTTCGGCGCACCGTCGGCCTGACCGGCCTCGTCGCCCTGCCCGCTGTCACCGGCGCCGTCCGAGTCGTCGGAGCCGTCAGCAGGGTCGGCGTCCCGCCCGCCGGCGGAGTCTTCCCTCATGGCCACCGACGACTCGGCGAGCTGCTCGGGCCTCTCCTCGGGCTCGTCGTGTCCGGATCGTGCGCCGACGGCCACATCCCCCACATCCACTCCTCAGTCCGTGCACATGCCTGCCCCAGAACAGGGACAGGCCCACCACTCCCATAACGAGCGGGAGTTCCGCAGGAGTCGGGAGCCAGGGCAATCCGTTCAGATTCCGCGAGGACACACTATGCGACACGCCGTCCGCGGACACAGCGCCCGAACGACCGTCCGGTACGGCCGCGAAGGTGTCCGGTTCCTCCAGGCGGCGCCAGTGCCCCACCGGCCAGACGATGCCGACCGCACGGCCGACGACATCGTCCACGGAGATCGTCCCCCGGTCCTTCTCGTCCAGGTGGTAGCGCGAGTCGGCGGAGTCCGAGCGGTGGTCACCCAGGACGAAGATGCGGCCTTCGGGCACCTTCACATTGAACTTGATCTTCGAGGGTTCGTTCCCCGGGTGCAGATACGGTTCCTCCAACGGCACGCCGTTGACCGTGATCCGCCCGTCCTTGCCGCAGCAGGCGACGGTGTCGCCCCCGACCGCCACCACCCGCTTGATCAGGTCCTGGTCGTCGGCCGACGGCAGCAGTCCGATGAAGGTCAGGGCCTGCTTGATCTGCTTGACCCCGACGGGGTCGTCGGCGGGCGGCGCGGCGTCCTGCAGCCAGTTGCCCGGGTCCTTGAAGACGACGACGTCACCGCGCGCGGGCGTGGCGCCGAACCAGGGCGTGAGCTTGTCGACCACGACCCGGTCGTCGATCCGGATCGTCTGCTCCATCGAGCCGGACGGGATGACGAACGCCTGCACCAGGAAGGTCTTCAGGACGAGCGCGATCAGCACGGCGACGGTGATCAGGAGCGGGATCTCCTTGATCGCCGAGCGCCGGCGCCTGCGCTTGACCTTGCGGGCGAGCCTGCGTCGCTCCGCCCGCCCGGGCAGCGGACGGCCGCCTTCCGTGGGCCGTGTGCCGGTGGGCAGCCGTGTGTCGGCACGGTGCCCGCCGGCCCTGCCCCGGTTACCCATGGCCGCCTGCCGCGGGGGACGGTACGGCATCGAAGGCGCCGGTCTCGGGCACCCCCGCCCAGCGGCCGAAGGGCCAGCCGATCCAGTCCGCGCGCCCGATCACCCGCTCGACGGGCACCATGCCGCCGCCCGGCTGTCCGAGGTGGTCGCGGGAGTCGCTGGACTGGCTGCGGTGGTCGCCCATCACCCACAGGGTGCCCTGCGGTACGACGATGTCGAAAGGAACCTTCGAGGGCGCGTCACCCAGCTGGACGTACCACTCCTCGACGGGCACGCCGTTGACGGTGAGTCGGCCGTTCTTGTCGCAGCAGACGACGCGGTCGCCGCCGACGCCCACGACCCGCTTCACGAAGTCGGTCTCGGCGGGTTCGGCGAGCCCGAGGGCGGCCGCCGCGCCGTGTAGGAGCCCGGTGACCGGGTTCTCCTCGGGGGCCTGCCGGACGAAGGAGCCGGTGCCGTCGAAGACGACGACGTCCCCTCGGCGTGGCTGGTCGCCGAAACGGTACGCCAGCTTGTTCACCAGGATCCGGTCCCCGACCTGGAGCGTCGGCTCCATGGAGCTGCTGGGGATCAGGAACGGCTGCAGCACGAAGTGGCTCAGGAGCAGCACGAAGACGACGCAGAGGGCGCCGATGCCCCCGGTGCGCCGCCAGGACCAGCCGAAGCGGTCGGCGATCCCGGAGCGCTCGTCGCCCTCCTCGGGCTCCGCCGGCGGCGGACCCAGGGACCCGCCCGCGGGCTCGGCCGGCTGCCCGTCGGGCCCGGATATACGCGCGGAGCGCGACCGCTCCTCCGTCTCGGAGGAGCGGTCGCGCTCCGTGTGCTGTGCTTCGGTGTCCATCGGGGGCAGAGCCTATCCGGCCACCCTGGGAGTCAGTGCTCCGAAGCCCCGCGCGATCGGTGAGCCGGAGCTCAGCGGTCGCGCTTCTCCTTGATCTTGGCAGCCTTGCCGCGCAGCTCACGCAGGTAGTAGAGCTTGGCGCGACGGACGTCACCGCGGCTGACGAGCTCGATCTTCTCGAAGATCGGGCTGTTCACCGGGAAGGTGCGCTCGACGCCGACGGAGAACGAGACCTTGCGGACCGTGAAGGTCTCGCTGACGCCCGAACCCTGGCGGCGGATGACGACGCCCTTGAACTGCTGGATACGGGAGCGGTTGCCTTCGATGACGCGCACGTGGACGTTCACGGTGTCGCCGGGGCGGAAGGCGGGGAGGTCGGAGCGGAGCGAAGCCGCGTTGACCGTGTCGAGCAGGGAGGCCATGGTGGTCTCTTTCCTCGCTGATGCCACAGGTCATCAGCGGAACGTTCGAAAAGGAGATGGAGCGTCGTGCGCACCGGGCGGGCGTCGTCCCCCTGTGGCAGGGGCGCTCGCCGGACACACAACAGCGGCCTATTCTTCCACGGCCTCGGGCCTGCGCCAAAATCGGCCGCCGGGCTCGGGGGCCCAGCCCATCATCGAGAGGATCTCCCGGTCCTTCTTGTCGAAGGCGGCGGGGTCGCAGCGCTCGATCAGGTCGGGCCGGTTCAGTGCCGTACGCCGGAAGGCCTCGTCGCGGCGCCAGCGGGCGATCTTCCCGTGGTGCCCGCTGACGAGTACGTCGGGGATGGTCCGGCCACGCCACTCGGGGGGCTTGGTGTAGACGGGACCCTCGAGCAGGTTGGCCATGGCGCCGGGCGCGAAGGAGTCGTCGCGGTGGGACTCGGCGTTGCCGAGGACGCCGGGCAGCAGCCGCGCC
Organism: Streptomyces sp. NPDC048370; assembly: GCF_043200825.1. Taxonomy (NCBI): domain Bacteria; kingdom Bacillati; phylum Actinomycetota; class Actinomycetes; order Kitasatosporales; family Streptomycetaceae; genus Streptomyces; species Streptomyces sp. NPDC048370. The sequence continues at coordinate 134,374 of NZ_JBICYI010000014.1, forward strand.
ACGGCCTCGGTGACGACCAGGACGGCGGCCTCCCCGCCGGCAAGGACGTAGTCGCCGATGGAGACCTCGTAGACCGGCATCCGGGTGGCGTACTCGTCCATGACGCGGCGGTCGATGCCCTCGTAGCGGGCGGGCGTGAAGATCAGCCAGGGGCGCTCGGAGAGCTCGACGGCCAGTTCCTGGGTGAAGGGGCGTCCGCTCGGCGTGGGGACGACGAGGACGGGACCGTGGGCGCCCGCCTCGAAGCCGTCGGCGAGGGTCTGGTCGAGGGCGTCGCCCCAGGGCTCGGTCTTCATGACCATGCCGGGGCCGCCGCCGTAGGGGGTGTCGTCGACCGTGTTGTGCCGGTCGTAGGTCCACTCCCGCAGGTCGTGGACGTGGACGTCGAGCTGTCCACGCGCGCGTGCCTTGCCGACCAGGGAGACGTTCAGCGGCTCCAGGTACTCGGGGAAGATCGTGACGACGTCGAGCCGCATCAGGACTCTTCCTCGCGGGAGGAGGCGATCTCGGCGCGGTCGTCGATGAGACCGGGCGGCGGGTCGATGACGGCCCGCTGCTGCTCCAGGTCGATCTCGGTGACGATGTCCTCGACGAACGGGATCATCAGCTCGGTGCCGTCGGGCCGCTCGACGATGAAGAGGTCCTGGGACGGCAGGTGCGAGATCTCGGTGATCCGGCCGACCTCGGTGCCGTCCGTGAGTACCACGTCCAGGTCCATGAGCTGGTGGTCGTAGTACTCGTCCTCCTCCGCCGGCAGTTCGTCGGGGTCGACCTCGGCGATGAGGAGGGTGTTACGGAGCGCCTCGGCCGCGTTGCGGTCGCGCACTCCCTCGAAGCGGAGCAGCAGGCGGCCGCTGTGCACGCGCCCGGTCTCGATGGTCAGGGGGCCCGTGGAGGCCGGGTCGGTGAGCAGGACCGCTCCCGGACTGAGCCTCAGCTCGGGCTCGTCCGTCCGTACCTCGACGGAGACCTCGCCCTTGATGCCGTGGGCGCGGCCGACCCGCGCGACTACCAGCTGCACGTCTTCATTCTCTCTTGTCCGACGACGACGGGCCGGGGCGGACCCGAAGGCCCTCCCCGGCCCGTGCCGGTGTGTCCAACTTGCTCAGCGGACCTGGTCCACGTCGACGAGGTCGACCCGGATGCCACGGCCGCCGATGGCGCCCACGACGGTACGCAGTGCACGCGCGGTGCGGCCGTTGCGGCCGATCACCTTGCCGAGGTCGTCGGGGTGGACCCGGACCTCCAGCACGCGTCCGCGACGCAGGTTGCGCGAGGCGACCTGCACGTCGTCGGGGTTGTCGACGATGCCCTTCACGAGGTGCTCGAGAGCCTCCTCGAGCATGCTCAGGCCTCGGTCGACTCGGTGGACGCGGCCGCCTCGGCCTCGTCCGCCTTCTTGTCGGCCTTCTTCGCCTTCGGGGTGATGGCCTCACCCTTGGCGTCGTCACCCTCGAGGGTCTTCGCGAAGACGTCGAAGGAGGCGCGCTTGTCTTCCTTCGTCGCCGGCTGCAGCAGCGGCGCGGGGGCCGGGAGGCCCTTGTGCGCCTGCCAGTCACCGGTGAGCTTCAGGATGGCGAGCACGGCCTCGGTCGGCTGGGCGCCGACGGACAGCCAGTACTGCGCGCGCTCACCGTCGACCTCGATCTTCGACGGGTTGTACGTGGGGTGGTAGATACCGATCTCTTCGATCGCGCGACCGTCCCGACGGGTACGGGCGTCGGCGACGACGATGCGGTAGTGCGGCTGGCGAATCTTGCCGAGGCGCTTGAGCTTGATCTTGACTGCCACTGGAGTGGTGTCTCCTGGTCTTGACGTGGTTGGGCACATGAGATGCCACGTGGGGTTGCGGTACTCGGGTGCCCGATGGACGCGTCAGCCGGAGGAGAGAGGGGTCCTATGCGACTGTCGAGTACAGCTAGCCATTGTGCCACACGCCCGTGGCGGCCCCCGACCCGGCCGGGTCGGGGATCAGCCCGCCGCGCCCACGGTCTCCGGGATGCGGAAGGGCTTGCCGCAGCCGCCGCAGACGATGGGCGCCTGGGCGAGCACGGAGGGCACCACGCGCACGTTCCGGCCGCAGTCGCAGACGGCCTTCACGCGCACGCCGCCGCCGGAGGAGCCGTGACGGGCGGCGGGCCCGCGGAAGGAACGCTTGGTGTCGGCGGCCGTCGCGACGGTGTGGGCCTTGAGGGCGCGCTGGAGCCGCTCCATCGTGGGCCGGTACCGCCGCTTCGCCTCGGGGTTGAGCGTGACCAGGGAGAAGCCGCTGCTGGCGTGCGGTTCCTCGGGGTGGTCCAGGCCCATCTCCTCGGCGATCGCCAGGAATCTGCGGTTGTGGTAGCGGCCGGCGCGTGAGGTGTCGCGGACTCCTCGGGCGGCGGCGATGCCGTGGACTGCCTCGTGGAGCAGTCGTTCGAAGGAGAGTTCGGCGCCGCAGGCGGACGAGGACTCTCCGATCAGGGACTCGGGCGCGGCAAGATCCGGCAGTTCGGGGTGGTGCCGCTGAATGTCGGCCCACGCCTGTGCCAGCTCTGCGGCGAGAACAGGGGGTGTCGTGCTCACGTCGCGTACAACGAGCCGACGCGCCCCCGGGTTCCATTCCGGGGCATCCCAAATATTTTGCACTTACCCGTCAGTTGCCGTTGATGCGTCCGGACGAGGGTCAGTGCGCAGATGTACGGAGAAGTCGCACAGCTCGCGGCAAGGTGGTGCGTAGCGGCGCATACGCCCCCGCGCGTAGGGAGACCGTACGCGCCCGGGGGGTCGATGCAGGGACAGTACCGGGTCATCCGTCAAGGAGGCGCACCGGCCCCACCCGGACGGGGAAGTGGTCCGGCGCGAGCACTGGACGCGGGCACGGATCGGCAGTTCCCTGACATACGGGGGGATGCGGGCGCATGTACACGGGGGCTGTCGACCAGGCACTGATTGGGGCGCTTTCCATGACACCTACGCTCGTCCCGCACCACCCCGCGCGCGACTGGGCCGAGATCCAGGAACGCATGCTCGTACCGCTCTACGAGGCCGTGTACGACCGACTTGAGGTGGGCCCCGGCTCCCGGGTCCTGGGGCTCGGCTGCGGTTCGGGGCTCGCGTTGTTGATGGCGGCCTCGCGGGGGGCGCGGGTGACCGGCGTGGACCGGGACCACGCGCGCGTGGAGCTGGCCCGTGACCGGATGCCGGAGGGGGCGGGGCACGCGGTGGTGGAGGGCGAGGCCGCGGCGGCCGTGGGCGGCCCCTCTCCGTACGACGTGATCACGGCCTTCCACGCCTCGGCGGAGCTCGGCCGGGAACTGGCTGCCGTCACTCCCCTGGCCCAACCGGGCACGACTGTCGTGCTCGCCGGATGGGGGCCGCCCGAGCGGTGCGCGACGGCGTCGGTGCTGCGGGTCGCCGCCCGGCTGACGGGCTGGCGCCCGGCGCTCCGTGACGACCTGGAGGAGGTCGTCGCGCGGGCCGGCCTGAAGCCGGACGGTTCGGGCCGGGTGTCGTGCCCGTTCGGTTACGCGGACCAGGACAGTGCGGTGCGTGGGCTGTTGTCGACGGGCGACTTCGACGCGGCGGTCCGGGCGACGGACCCGTCCCAGGTCGAGAAGGAGATCGCGGAGGCGCTGGATCCGTTCGTCCGTCGGGACGGGACGGTCTGGATGCCGAACGTCTTCCGGTACCTGATCGCCCGGGTGCCGTAGCCGGACAGTCCCTAGCTCTCCTTCGTCAGGCGGGTGATGCCCGCCGCGCGGTACGCCGCGTCCTCCTCCAGGGTCTCGTTGGCCAGGAGGGCCGCGGCCAGGGCGTCGAGCTTGTCGCGGTTCTCGCGGAGTTGGCGGACCGCGCTCTCGTAGCACTCGTCGACGATGCGGCGCATCTCCTCCGCGACCATGTCGAGGGTCGCGGGGGCCGCGGAGAGTCCGTACGCCTGCTGGGCGTCGCTCGGGATGGCCGTGAGACGGCCGACGCGCTCGCTCATGCCCCAGCGGCCCGCCATGCCGCGCGCGATGTTGGTGACCTGCTCCAGGTCGCTCTCGGCGCCGGTGGTGATGACGCCGAAGACGACCTGTTCGGCGGCCATGCCGCCGAGGGCGCCGATGATCCGGCCGCGCAGGTACTCCTCGGTGTAGGCGTACCTGTCGGCGTCCGGGGTCGAGAGCGTGACGCCGAGGGCCCGGCCGCGCGGGACGATGGTGATCTTGCGGACCGGGTCTGCGCCCGGCTGGAGCATGCCGAGCAGGGCGTGGCCGCTCTCGTGGTACGCGGTGCGGCGCCGCTCCTCCTCCGGCATCACCAGGGGCCGCTCCGCGCCGAGCTGGACCTTCTCCAGGGCGTCGGACAGATCGGACTGGGTGACCGCCTTCTGCTGCCGCTTCACGGCGAGGAGGGCGGCCTCGTTGGCGAGGTTGGCCAGTTCGGCGCCGGTCATCCCCGGGGTCGTACGCGCCACCTGGAGCAGGTCGACGTCCTGGGCGAGCGGGATGTCACGGGTGTGGATCCTGAGGATCGCCTCGCGGCCCCCGCGGTCGGGCGGGTTCACGTGCACGATCCGGTCGAAGCGGCCGGGCCGGGTCAGCGCCGGGTCGAGGACGTCGGCGCGGTTGGTGGCGGCGAGGACGATGACGCCCTCGGAGCCGGTGAAGCCGTCCATCTCGGTCAGGATCTGGTTGAGCGTCTGCTCGCGCTCGTCGTGGCCCCCCATGCCCGAGCCCCCGCCGCGCGCCCGGCCGATGGTGTCGATCTCGTCGATGAAGATGATCGCCGGGGCCACCTTGCGGGCCTCGGCGAACAGCTCCCGTACCCGCGAGGCGCCGACGCCGACGATCATCTCGATGAACTCCGAGGCCGAGGCCGAGAAGAACGGCACCCCCGCCTCGCCTGCGACCGCCCGCGCGAGCAGGGTCTTGCCGGTTCCCGGCGGTCCGGCGAGCAGTACGCCGCGCGGCATCTTGGCGCCCATCTCGCGGTAGGCGGCGGGGTTCTTCAGGAAGTCGACGACGTCGTTGAGTTCGCCCTCGACCTCGTCGATGCCGGCCACGTCCTGGAAGGTGGTGCGCTTCTCCCCCGCCTCCAGCTCGACGGGTTTGGGCGGGGCCTTGCGGCCGAGCATGCCGCCGGCGCCGCCCATCCCCGAGCTCATCCGGCGGGCGATGAAGATCCAGAGCACGACGAGCAGCAGCATCGGCGCGAGCGAGATCAGCAGGTTGGCGAGGAAGCTGCGCTCCTGGACGACGGGCTCGGCGGTGACGGTGACGCCCTTCGAGGTCAGCTCGGACCAGAGCTTGTCGTCGGCGAAGGCGGGCCGCTGGGTGACGAACTTGCTGTAGTCGCCCTTGTCTCCGTTGGGCAGGGGTTGCTTGTTCTTCAGCTCGCCCTGGATGGCGTCGCCCTTGGAGTAGATCTTGGTGACGTTGCCGGCGTTCACCTGCTTGCTGAACTCGGTGTACGAGATCGTCGGCTCGTCGCCCCGGTTGAAGAACGACAGCACGAGGTTGGCGATCAGGTAGACGATCAGGGCGGTGAGGATGAGGCCGCCCCAGCCGCCGGGCATCTTCTTCTTCGCCGGCGGTGGCGGCGGGGCCCCTTCCGAGCGCCAGGGCTGGTCGGTCCGGTCGCGCGGGGGTACGGAGTTGGGCACGCTGCTCTCCTCATACCGACGTCAGGCCCGGCCCTCAGTATCGGAAGCACCGTCAATCCCGGCATTTCGGGTGGCTCGGAGGAGTGAAAAGGGGCCCGGGGCGGTTTCGCACCGCCTCGGGCCCCTCGTCGTGCGGCCGTCGGTCACGACGGCCGGCCGGGCTGTCAGCCCATGAACTTCTTGAACTCGTCCGGCAGCTCGAAGTCGCCCGGGCCCTGGCCGGCCGCCGGGAGGCCGAACGCGCCGCCCTGCTGGCCCTGCTCGCGGCGGGCCTGGGCGGCCTCCTCCTCGGCCTTGCGCTTCATCGGGTTGCCGCTCTTGCGCTTGCCCTTGGCCTGCTTGACCTGCTTCTTCTGCCGGCCGGGGCCGCCACCCATGCCCGGGATACCGGGCATGCCGGGCATCCCGCCGCCCTGGGCCATGCGGGACATCATCTTGCGGGCCTCGAAGAACCGCTCGACGAGGCCCTTGACCGCGCTGACCTCGACGCCGGAACCCTTGGCGATACGGGCGCGGCGCGAGCCGTTGATGATGGTCGGGTCGTGGCGCTCGCCCGGGGTCATCGACTTGATGATCGCGGCCGTGCGGTCGACGTCCCGCTCGTCGATGTTGTTGATCTGCTCCTTCATCTGCGCCATGCCGGGGAGCATCCCGAGCAGCTTGGAGATGGAGCCCATCTTGCGGACCTGTTCCATCTGGGCCAGGAAGTCGTCGAGCGTGAACTCCTGCCCCTTCTTGGACGCCAGCTTGGAGGCCATCTTGGCGGCCTCTTCCTGGCTGAAGGTCTGCTCGGCCTTCTCGATCAGGGAGAGCATGTCGCCCATGCCGAGGATGCGGGACGCCATGCGGTCCGGGTGGAACGCGTCGAACTCGTCCAGCTTCTCGCCGTTGGAGGCGAACATGATCTGGCGGCCGGTGACGTGCGCGATGGAGAGCGCGGCACCGCCTCGGGCGTCGCCGTCGAGCTTGGAGAGCACGACACCGTCGAAGCCGACGCCGTCGCGGAAGGCCTCGGCGGTGTTGACCGCGTCCTGACCGATCATGGCGTCGACGACGAAGAGGACCTCGTCGGGGCTGACGGCGTCGCGGATGTCCGCGGCCTGCTGCATCAGCTCCTGGTCGATGCCGAGGCGGCCGGCGGTGTCGACGATCACGACGTCGTACAGCTTGGTCCGCGCGTACTCGATCGAGTCCTTCGCGACCTGGACCGGGTCACCGACGCCGTTGCCCGGCTGCGGGCCGTAGAACGCCACGCCCGCGCGCTCGGCGACGACGCCGAGCTGGGTGACGGCGTTGGGGCGCTGGAGGTCACAGGCGACGAGCAGCGGGGAGTGGCCCTGGCCCTTGAGCCAGAGGCCGAGCTTTCCGGCGAGGGTGGTCTTACCGGCACCCTGGAGACCGGCGAGCATGATCACGGTCGGCGCGGTCTTGGCGAAGCGCAGGCGCCGGGTCTCGCCGCCGAGGATGCCGATGAGCTCCTCGTTGACGATCTTGATGACCTGCTGGGCGGGGTTCAGCGCCTGGGAGACCTCGGCGCCGGTGGCCCGCTCCTTGACCTGCTTGATGAACGCCCGGACGACGGGCAGGGCGACGTCCGCCTCGAGGAGGGCGATACGGATCTCGCGCGCGGTGGCGTCGATGTCCGCCTCGGACAGGCGGCCCTTGCCCCGGAGGTTCTTGAATGTCGCTGCGAGGCGGTCGGAGAGGGTATCGAACACGGCGGTCGCGGATCCTCGGTGTCGGGGGCAGGCGGACGGATTGCCCTCAAGGGTATCTGCCCGGTCGAAGTACGTGCCCCCGCCCGTCGAAATCGGACGGGAACACGGCCTTCTCAGCGCAGTGCGCCCTCCAGCGCCTTCGCCAGGTCGGAGGCCTCCTCGTCGGAGAGGAGGGAGCCGTCGGGGCGGGTCACGTACAGCGTGTCCACGGCGTTCGCGCCGAGGGTGGAGACGTGTGCGCTCCTGACCCGGACCTCGGCGCCCTCCAGGGCCCGGCCGATCCGGTGCAGCAGGCCGGGGGCGTCCTGGGCGCGGACCTCGATGACGGTGGCGAGCCGGGAGCCGGCGGCGGCGACGGTGACCCGGGGTGGCGGGGCCGTGACGCCGCGCCGCCGCGGGTAGGCGGCGTCGCGTTCGGCGAGGCGGGCGGGGATGTCGAGGCCGCCGTCGAGGGCCCGTACGAGGTCGGCGCGGAGCCGGGTGGCCTGGGGCAGGGAGCCGTACTCGGCGGCGACGCGCCAGTTCAGGACCAGGACGGCGGCGGGGCCGAGCTCGGTGGGGAGCTCGACGGCGCGCAGGTCCGCGGCCCGCACGGTCAGGCGGTGCAGGGCGAGGACGCCGGCCGCGGCGGGCAGGACGCCGGGCTGGTCGGGCAGGGCGATGAGGAGTTCGACGCCGACGGGTTCGGGCGTGCCGTCCTCGGGGGCCGCCTCGGGCTGGGTGTGCAGGGCGAGGACCGGCTCCCCGGTGCGCAGCGCCTCGATCGCGAGGCGTTCCTGTTCCGCGCTGGGCGCGACCGGTTCCGGCTCCGCCGCGGGCTCGCCCGCGAGGACGGCCCCGACGCGCTTGACGAGGTCGGCGACGAGCGAGGCCCGCCAGGTGGACCAGGCGGCGGGCCCGGTGGCGAGCGCGTCGGCCTCGGTGAGGGCGTGGAGCAGTTCGAGCGCGCCCTGCGTCCCGACGGCGGTGGCCACGGACCGTACGGTCGCGGGGTCGTCCAGGTCGCGCCGGGTCGCCGTCTCGACGAGCAGCAGGTGGTGGCGGACGACGGTGGCGACGACGGCCACGTCGGCGCGGTCGAAGCCGATCCGGGCGGCGACGTCGCGGGCGATGGTCTCCCCGGCCACGGAGTGGTCGCCGGGCCAGCCCTTGCCGATGTCGTGCAGCAGGGCGGCGACGAGCAGCAGGTCGGGCCGGCCGACGCGGCGGGTGAGCGAGGAGGCGCGGACGGCGGTCTCGACGAGGTGCCGGTCGACGGTCCAGGTGTGGACGGGGTTGCGCTGCGGGCGGCAGCGGACGCGCTCCCAGTCGGGCAGCAGCCGGGAGACGAGCCCTTCGGCCTCCAGGGCCTCCCAGACGGGCACGGTGGACTCCCCGGCGCCGAGCAGGGTGACCAGCTGTTCGCGCGCCTCTGCGGGCCAGGGCACGGGCAGCGGCGCGGCGCCCGCGGCCAGGCGGCGTACGGCGTGCAGGGAGAGCGGAAGGCCGGACTGGGCGGCCGCGGCGGCGGCGCGCAGCGGGAGCACGGGGTCGCGGTCGGGTTTGGCGCTGAGGGCGAGGACGACCTCGCCGTCCATCTCCACGACGCCCTCGGCGAGCGGGGTGCGTGCGATCGGCGGCTTGGCGCCGCCCGTACGTCCGCCCGCCGTGCGTCCGCCCGCCGTCCGGCTCGCGCCGGAGCGGCCGCCGAGGAGGCCGCGCAGCCGGGGCCGGGAGGAGCGGGCCTTCAGGACCCGGTTGACCTCGCGCCAGGTGACGTCGGCGGCGTACGAGATGATCCGCGCCGCTTCGTAGACCTCGCGCAGCAGGGTGTCGGCGTCGAGGAGGCCGAGCTCCTCGGCGACGGCGTCCTGCTCCTGGAGGGCGAGCCGGTCGGTGGCCCGTCCGGTGGCGAGGTGCAGCGCGTCGCGGGCGTCGAGGAGGCGGCGGCGGGCGCCGTCCAGGCCTTCGCGGGGCGCGTCGGCGAGCCAGGAGGCGGCGACGGCGCGCAGGACCTGGGCGTCGCGGAGCCCTCCCCTGGCCTCCTTCAGGTCGGGTTCGAGGAGGAACTGGAGCTCCCCCATCCGCTCGGCGCGCTCTCGGCAGAGGGCGTCGAGTTCGGGGAGGCGCTTCGGGGCCTGGTTGCGCCAGTCGGCGAGGACCGCGGTCCGCAGCCCGGCGACGAGTCCGAGGTCGCCGGCGACGGGCCGGGCGTCGAGGAGGCCGAGCTGGACCTTGAGGTCGTCCCCCGCCGTCTTCAGGGCCTCGGCCGGGGTGCGGACGGAGTGGTCGAGGGCGAGGCCCAGGTCCCAGACCGGGTACCAGATCCGGTCGGCGAGGGTGGCGACGGTGCCCGCGTCGGCGGTGCCGTCGTGCAGCAGGACCAGGTCGAGGTCGCTGCGCGGGGAGAGTTCACCGCGCCCGTAGCCGCCGACGGCGACGAGCGCCACCCCTCGTGGCGGCCGGGCGGCGGTGAACAGGCCGGTCAGCCAGTCGTCGGTGAGCCGGGCCAGGGCGGCACGGCGCGGCGGCCCGGACTGGGCCTTCTCGGTGAGAAGGCGCAGCCGGGCCGCCGCGTAGCCGCTGGGTCCCGAGTCTTCCGCTCGTGTGCTCGTGTCGACGCTCGTCACCCAGCAGCTCCTTAACGTGCTCCGTGCTTACAGTGCGTCCGGACCGCGTTCGCCGGTGCGGACCCGTACGGCGGTCTCGACCGGGACGCTCCACACCTTGCCGTCACCGATCTTGCCGGTTCGGGCCGCCTTGACCACGACATCGATGAGCTGTTCGGCGTCGTCGTCCTCGACGAGGACCTCGATGCGGATCTTGGGGACGAGGTCGACGGTGTACTCGGCACCGCGGTAGACCTCGGTGTGACCGCGCTGGCGGCCGTATCCGCTGGCCTCTGTGACCGTGAGGCCCTGGACTCCGAAGGCCTGGAGGGCCTCCTTGATCTCGTCCAGACGGTGCGGCTTCACGACTGCGGTGATGAGCTTCATGCGTCCACCTTCTTGGTCTCCGTAGCTGCCGGGACGGGCGCGGCGGTGGAGCGCGAGGAGGCGCCGCCGCCGGCTCCGCTGAAGTCGTACGCGGTCTCGGCGTGCTCGACCTGGTCGATGCCGGAGATCTCGTCGTCCTCGCTGACCCGCATGCCCATCGTCTTGTCGATGATCAGCGCGAGGATCGCGGAGGCGATCAGAGAGTAGGCGAGGACGGCGACGACGCCGATGGCCTGCTTGCCGAGCTGGTCGAGACCGCCGCCGTAGAAGAGGCCCTTGGCGTCGGACTGGACGCCGCCGGTGGCGAAGAAGCCGACCAGCAGGGAGCCGATGACACCGCCGACGAGGTGGACGCCGATGACGTCGAGGGAGTCGTCGTAGCCGAACTTGTACTTCAGGCCGACGGCCATGGCGCAGAGCAGACCGGCGATCGCGCCGATGGCGATGGCGCCGAGCGGGGAGCAGGAGCCGCCGGACGGGGTGATGGCGACGAGGCCCGCGACGGCGCCGGAGGCGGCGCCCAGGGTGGTGAAGGAGCCGTGGCGGAGCTTCTCGTAGCCGAGCCAGGCGAGCATGGCGGCGGCGGTGGCGACCTGCGTGTTGACGAACATGACCGCGCCGACGCCGTCGTCGTTGCCGAGCCACGAGCCGGCGTTGAAGCCGAACCAGCCGAACCAGAGCAGACCGGCGCCGAGCATCACCAGCGGGAGGCTGTGCGGGCGCATCGGGTCCTTCTTGAAGCCGACGCGCTTGCCGATGACGAGGATGACGCCGAGGGCGGCGGCACCGGCGTTGATGTGGACGGCCGTGCCGCCGGCGAAGTCGATGACGCCCATCTCGAAGAGCCAGCCGCCGGCGCCCCAGACCCAGTGCGCGACCGGGAAGTAGACGACGGTGACCCAGAGGGCGATGAAGAGGGCCCAGGCGGTGAACTTGACCCGGTCGGCGAGCGCGCCGCTGATCAGGGCGGGGGTCAGGATCGCGAACATCAGCTGGAAGACGGCGAAGACGTACACCGGGATGGTGTAGCCGTCCCACAGCTCGGTGACGCCGATGCCGCTGAGGCCGACGTACTCGGAGGACCAGCCGATGATCGATCCGGAGTCGGTGCCGAAGGCGAGGCTGAAGCCGTAGAGCACCCACAGGATCGTGACGATCCCGAGGCTGATGAAGCTCATCATCAGCATGTTCAGGGTGGACTTGACGCGGACCATGCCTCCGTAGAAGAAGGCGAGTGCCGGGGTCATCAGCATGACCAGGGCGGAGCAGATGAGCATGAACCCGGTGTTGGCGGCAGACAGCTCGGGGGCGTCTGCGGCCAGGGTCGTGATGGCTGGTGCCATCGGCGTCTCCTCGTCGTCGTACGGCCTGTGCGGGGGCGGGGCCGGGAGGTGGCTTGGCCGTGAGGGGTGGCCGGTTATGCGCCAGAGGTTGGCGCAGCGCCGTTTCCGTCGATGCCGCACGATGTTTCGCCGCAGTGACGAAGGGGTGGGGCGTGTTACGCCGCTGTGAACCCCAGGGTCACGGACATGTAACGGGGGTACCGTCCCACAACCGCGACCAGCGACTGAGCAACCACGACGGCGATCAGCCACATCCGCGAGAGCGGGCGCCGGATCAGGCGCAAAAAGGGACCGGCCGCGACGGTCCCTGTGTCCTGGCGGCGGGGGAGCCGAGTCGGGCAGTACGGGAACGCTGTCGCGGCCGGAGTACGCGGGGCCCGCCGGGAACGGGCCGGTGGGGTCAGACGGCCTCGGCCGTCTCGGGCAGCAGAGCGGTGAGCCGGTCGGTGAGCTGGACGACCTCGGCGACGTCGCGGAAGTCGCGGGCGGCGGTGTCGACGGTCTTGCGCAGCCGGGTGTTCACCCGCTCGGAGCGGACGCTCCTGGCGACGCCGAGCGCCTTCTCGACCAGGACGGCCGACTGCTCGGGCTCCCGCTTGAGGAGGTGCACGGTGGCCATGCCGATCAGGTTGAGTGCGTACGAACGCTGGTGCTCGGTGTCCTTCTCGAAGAGGGAGACGGCCCGCTCCATGACGGGCTCGGCGAGCGAGGCGTACGTCGGGGAGCGCCCGGCGACGTAGGCCAGGTCGCGGTAGGAGTGCGAGTTCTCGCCGTTGAGCTCGGCCTCGGAGAAGAAGCGGATCCAGTCGGGCTCGGGCTCGCCGTCGAGGCCGACGTCGGCGAAGGTGTCCTCGGCCATCCGCACGGCCCGCTTGCACTTGGAGGGCTGGCCCATGTTGGCGTAGGCGCGGGCCTCCATCGCATACAGCATGGCCTGGGTGCGCGGGGTGGCGCAGTCGCGACTGCCGTACTGCGCGAGGTGGATGAGTTCGAGGGCGTCGTCGGGCCGGCCGAGGTGGATCATCTGGCGGCTCATCGAGGACAGGATGTACGAGCCGAGGGGCTTGTCCCCGGCCTCCTTCGCGGCGTGCAGGGCGAGGACGAAGTACTTCTGGGCGGTGGGCTGCAGGCCCACGTCGTAGCTCATCCACCCGGCCAGTTCGGCCAGTTCGGCCGCGCAGCGGAAGAGGCGCTGGGCGGTGGCGGCCGGCTGCGGCTCCTGGAGGAGGTCGGTGACCTCGTGGAGCTGGCCGACGACGGCCTTGCGGCGCAGTCCGCCGCCGCACTGGGCGTCCCACTGGCGGAACATCGCCGTGGTGGATTCGAGGAGGTCGAGCTCGATCGCGGAGAGCTTGCCGGGGCGGTGGCCGGCGGGGATCGGCTCGGGCGGGGCGGGCTCGCCCGCCGGGGTGGGGACGAGCCAGCGCTGCATGGGCTCGATGAGGGAGGGTCCCGCGGCGAGCGCGAGGGAGGTGCCGAGGAAGCCCCGGCGGGCGAGCATGAGGTCGCTGCGGGAGAACTCGCTGAGCAGGGCGACGGTCTGGGGACCGGCCCAGGGCAGGTCGACACCGGAGACGGACGGCGCCTGGTGGGCCGTGCGCAGTCCGAGGTCCTCGACGGCGACGACCGAGCCGAACCGTTCGGAGAACAGCTCGGAGAGGATCCGGGGGATGGGCTCGCGCGGCTGCTCGCCGTCCAGCCAGCGGCGCACGCGCGAGGTGTCCGTGGAGATGTGGTGCGCGCCCATCTGGCGTGCTCTGCGGTTCACTTGGCGTGCCAGTTCGCCCTTCGACCAGCCGCTCCGCACGAACCACGAGCTCAGCTGCTCGTTCGGGCGCTTGCCGGTAGTCGTACCGTCTGCGCCGTTGCCGCTCACAGGAACGCCCCCATCCACGTCGAGACTCTGTTACGCGAACCCCTATCAGAATGCCGTGTCTTGCGGCGTCCGTCCGGGGCTTCCACTCCTTCGAACAGGAAAGCGGGTTGCCCCCGGCATACCCACGCGCGCAAGGACTCCAGGGTTCGAGCACCGAAAGTAATCCTACGATCACCCATCTGGCGACGCGGATTCAAGAAACGCCACCATTCGCCACCCCATCGAATGAACTCGCCTGCCGCTGAACACGATTCACTTGACATGCGACGAACCAGGATCGGCGGACCGGAGCGCGAGCAGGCGCGCGCCACGGTCCGCACCACCTCGCCGGCGTCCGCGCGCCACCCCCGGCGACGGAGCGTGACAGTGGGGATCCGGGTCGTAACCACCGGCGCGTCCGACCCGTTGGAGGGGGCATGGGCTTCACGATCGGCGGCATTCGTGAGATGCGGTCCGGCTCACGTCGCCGCGTCCGCACCACGGAGTGCACAGCGGTGGCCGAGTACACAGGGCTGTGGGGCTGGGACGTGGTCCCCGGCGCGCGGGCCGTCTCCGGCCGGTGTTCCTGCGGAGACGCGTCCTGTACGGCTCCGGGGGCGCATCCGCTCTCGTTCGCCGAGCCGGTTCCGGCCGGCGCGGGCCTGGACGACGCGACCAAGGCGTGGGCCGAGTACCCGGGCGCGGCGCTGCTGCTGCCGGTGGGCCGGTCCTTCGACGTGATCGAGGTCGCCGAGCCGGCGGGGCGGCGGGCCCTGGTCCGCCTGGAGCGCATGGGCCTGCCGCTGGGCCCGGTCTGCGCGACGCCGACGGGACGGGCGCAGTTCTTCGTGGCGCCGGGCGCGGCGGCGGAGCTGCCGCAGCTGCTGTACCGGATGGGCTGGGACGACGCCGATCTGGACCTGCGGGGCCTGGGTCCTGGCGCGCACGTGACGGCGCCGCCGTCGGACCTCGGGGGCCTCGGCCCTGTCCGCTGGCTGCGGCCGCCGACGCTGGACACGGCGGGCGCGCCGCCGCAGGCGAGGCTGCTCCTGGGGACGCTCGCGTACATCTGCCACCGCACGCACTTCTGAGGGACGCCTGACACGTGAAGAGCCCCGCCGAGACCGGCGGGGCCCTTCGCGGATGTCCGTGCGACTCAGTCGCCGATCAGCGCGTCGACGAAGGCGCCCGGCTCGAAGGGGGCCAGGTCGTCCGGGCCTTCGCCCAGGCCGATCAGCTTGACCGGGACGCCCAGCTCGCGCTGGACGGCGATGACGATGCCGCCCTTGGCCGTGCCGTCGAGCTTGGTGAGCACGATGCCGGTGATGTCCACGACCTCGGCGAAGACGCGCGCCTGGACCAGGCCGTTCTGGCCGGTGGTGGCGTCGAGGACGAGCAGGACCTCGTCCAGCGGGCCGTGCTTCTCGACGACCCGCTTGACCTTGCCGAGCTCGTCCATGAGGCCGGTCTTGGTGTGCAGTCGGCCGGCGGTGTCGATGAGGACGACGTCGGCGCCCTCCGCGATGCCCTCCTTGACGGCGTCGAAGGCGATCGACGCCGGGTCGCCGCCCTCGGGGCCTCGCACGGTCCGCGCGCCGACGCGCTCGCCCCAGGTCTGGAGCTGGTCGGCGGCCGCGGCCCGGAAGGTGTCGGCTGCGCCGAGGACGACGGAGCGGCCGTCGGCGACCAGGACGCGGGCCAGCTTGCCCGTGGTCGTGGTCTTGCCGGTGCCGTTGACGCCGACAACCATGACGACGCCCGGGGTGCCCGGGTCGCTCTCGGTCTTCACGGCGCGGTCGAGGTCGGGGCCGAGGAGGGTGATGAGCTCCTCGCGCAGCAGGCCGCGCAGCTCCTCGGGGGTGCGGGTGCCGAGGACCCGGACGCGCTCGCGCAGCCGCTCGACCAGCTCCTGGGTCGGGGCGACGCCGACGTCGGCGGTGAGGAGGGTCTCCTCGATCTCCTCCCAGGTGTCCTCGTCGAGGTTGTCCCGGGAGAGCAGGGCGAGGAGCCCCTTGCCGAGGGAGTTCTGGGAGCGGGCAAGGCGGGCGCGGAGCCGGACGAGGCGGCCGGCGGTCGGCTCGGGCACCTCGATCTCGATCGCGGGCGCCTCGGCGACGACCGGGTCCTCGACGGCGGCCGGGGCCTCGACGGCCTCCTCCGCGGTCGGGAGGTCGACCTCCTCGATGGTGCGGCGTGGTTCTTCCCGCGGTGTCTCCGCCTCGTCGCCGACGTGCGGCTCGGCGGGCGGAGCGGTGATGGTCGGCGTGGTGGACGGTGCCTCGGGCGGTGGCAGCTGCTTCTTCTTGCGGCCGCTGATCACGAGCCCGCTGGTCACGGCGACGGCGACGACCAGGGCGATGACTACAGCAAGAATGAGTTCCATAACGCGTCCAGTATCGGCCACGCGGGGACGGTTGGAAGAGCACGTACGCTGGGTGGGTCCCCCACACCCCGCACGGAGTACCGCCATGCCCCCTGCCGCCGAAACAGCCCCCGCGAGCCCCGTGAACAGCGCGGAGAGCGAAGGCGCCGTCGAGACCCGCGGTCTCGAACCCGTCCCCGACGCCGAGCGCACCGGCCACGTCCGCGAGCTGTTTCCGACCTGGGTCGCCGCCAACATCAGTGTGCTCTTGCTCACGATGGGCGCGGGACTGATCGTCTTCAACGGCCTGAACTTCTGGCAGGTGCTCGTCGTCGCGACGGCGGCGCCGATCCTCTCGTACGGGATCGTCGGCCTGATATCGATCGCCGGAAAGCGCGGTGGCTCCCCCGGCATGGCCCTGTCGCGGGCGGTCTTCGGTCAGCGCGGCAACCTCTTCCCGGGCTCGCTGATCTGGGTGGCCCGTTGGGGCTGGGAGACGATCAACGCGGTCACCGGCGCGTACGCCGTCCTGACCGTGCTCGACCTGCTCTTCGGGATCGAGTCGAACACCGCGCTGATCGTCATCACGCTGCTGCTCTTCGTGGCCTGCACCTTCCTGGTGTCCGGTCTCGGCATCAACGCCCTGCGGGTGTGCAGCAAGTGGTCGACGTACCTCTTCGGTGCCTTCTCGGTCCTCGTGCTCGTCCATCTGGTGGCCAACACCGACTGGTCGGCGGTCTTCGACAAGCCGGCCGGTTCGACGGCGATGATGATCGCGGGCATCGGCACCATCGCGGCGGGCGGCATCAGCTGGGTCCCCTCCGGCCCGGACTTCACCCGCTATCTGCCGCGTACGGCCTCCTCGAAGGCGATGGTCGGCACCACGATCGGCGGCGCGGGGATCGTCGTGCTGCCGATGGTCCTGATGGGCGCGGTGATGGCGGTGGCCACCCCGGACCTCGCCTCGGCGCAGGACCCGGTGTCGTTCATCGGCGAGCTGCTGCCGGCCTGGATCTCCGTGCCGTACCTGCTCATCGCGCTGATCGGGATGCTGCTGATCAACTCGATGTCGATGTACTCGGCCGGGTTCACGGCGCAGACGCTCGGCATCAAGGTCTCGCGTGCGGCGGCGGTCAGCGTGAACGCCGTGATCAGCCTGGTCTTCGGCTTCCTCCTGATGGTGGTGGCGACCAGCTTCATCGGCTCGTTCATCTCCTTCCTGACGCTCCTCGCGGTGGCGTTCTCGGCGTGGATCGGCGTCTTCGGCGTCGACATGCTGCGCCGCAGGTCGTACGACGGTGTGGCCCTGATGGACACCACGCGGACCAGCGCGTACTGGTACCGGGGCGGCTTCGCCTGGCAGGCCATGACGGCGTGGGCGGTGGCGCTCGTGGTGGGGCTGCTGTTCACGAAGGTCGACTGGTTCTCCGGTCCGCTCGCCTCCTCCTGGATCGGCGAGAACGGGCTCGGCTGGGGCGCGACGATCGTGGTGGCGGGCGTGCTGTACGCCGTGCTGCCGCGGGACCGCGCGCAGCCCTCCGCGGAGCCCGTCGAGGCCCGCGGGTCGGTTTCCGTCTGACGCACCCCGTTCTCATCTGACGTCACGTCAGATACCGTCCCCCTTCGCCGACTTCCCACGCGCGGAGGGGGACTTCCCATGCCCTTCACAGTCGTACGGTTCAACCTGGTCGATCCGCACGCGACCCCCGAGTCCCTCTCGGAGCGCTATCGCGCCGCCCTCGCCATGGCCGCGTACGCCGACGAACACGGCGTCGACACCATCCAGACCGAGGAGCACCACGGCGCGACGAACAACTGGCTGCCCTCCCCCTTCGCCTTCGCGGGCGCGGTGTTCGGCGCCACCAAGAGGATCGCCGTCACGGTCTCCGCGATCATCGGGCCGCTGCACGACCCGCTGCGGCTCGCGGAGGAGATCGCCGTCCTCGACCTGCTGAGCGGGGGCCGTCTGGTGACGGTCGCGGGCATCGGCTACCGGCCGGAGGAGTACGAGGAGCGCGGGGTCGACTGGGGCCGCCGGGGCAAGCTGCAGGACCTGCTCCTGGAGACCCTACTGAAGGCCTGGTCCGGCGAACCGTTCACGTACGAGGGCCGTACGGTACGAGTCACCCCGCGGCCGTTCACCCAGCCGCATCCGCTGCTGCTCGTGGGCGGTTCCTCGAAGGCGGCGGCGCGGCGGGCGGCCCGGCTCGGCCTTCCGCTCTTCCCGAGCGCGCACCTGCCGGAGCTCGAGACGTACTACCGGCAGCAGTGCGCGGAGCACGGGACGGAGGGCTGGACGATGATGCCGGCCGAGAAGACCCCGCTGGTGCACCTCTCGGAGGACCCCGACCGGTCCTGGGAGCTGTACGGGGAGCACTTCCTGCACGAGGCGCGGACGTACGCCTCCTGGCAGTCGAAGGACATCCGCTCGGCGGTGCGGTCGGCGGCGACGACGGTGGCGGAGCTGCGCGCCGAGGGGGTCTACCGGATCGTCACGCCGGAGGAGTGCGTGGCGCTCGGGCAGGAGCTGGAGAGCCTGGTGCTGCATCCGCTCTGCGGCGGGATGCCGCTGGAGGAGGCGTGGCGGTCGATGCGGCTGCTGGGAGAGACGGTGCTGCCCCGGCTCACGGCATAGGACCGTGGCCGGGGCAGTTCCGAGCGCGAGGAGAGGGGCAGCGGGGTTTAGCCCATCTCCTCCAACGCCTTGCCCTTCGTCTCCTTCACGTACCTGAGCACGAAGGGGATGGAGAGCACGGCGAAGACCGTGTAGATGATGTACGTGCCGGAGAGGTTCCAGTCCGCCAGGGACGGGAAGCTCGCGGTGATGGCCCAGTTGGCGATCCACTGCGCGGAGGCGGCGACGCCGAGGGCGGCGGCGCGGATCCGGTTGGGGAACATCTCGCCGAGGAAGACCCAGACCACCACGCCCCACGAGAGGGCGAAGAAGAGCACGAACACGTGGGCGGCGACGAGCGCGACGACGCCCTGGGTCTCGGGGAGCTTGCCGTCGACGAGGTCGGCGGAGAAGGCCCAGGCCTCGAAGGCGAGGGCGATCGCCATGCCGACGGAGCCGACGAGCGCGAGCGGCTTGCGGCCCACCCGGTCGACCAGGACCATCGCGATCACGGTGCCGACGATGTTGATGATCGACGTGGTGAACGAGTAGAAGAACGAGCTGGAGGGGTCGATGCCGACCGACTGCCAGAGCGTCGAGGAGTAGTAGAAGGCGACGTTGATGCCGACGAGCTGCTGGAAGACCGAGAGTCCGATGCCGACCCAGACGATGGGCAGCAGCTTGAAGCGGCCGCCGGCCACCATCAGGTCCTTGAAGGTGGACTTGTGCTCGCTCCGCATGGCCAGCTCGATCTCGGCGACGCGGTGGTCGAGGTTCACCTCCTTGCCCTCGACCTCGGAGAGGACCTCCTTGGCCCGGTCGATCTTGCCGACGGAGATGAGGAACCGGGGCGACTCGGGGATGGCGAACGAGAGCAGACCGTAGAGCAGGGCCGGGACGACCATCACGCCGAGCATCCACTGCCAGGCCTCGATGCCGGCGATCTCGCCGCGCTGGTCGCCGTCGGCGAGCTGCAGGATGCCGTAGTTGACCAGCTGGGAGATGGCGATGCCGATGACGATGGCGGCCTGCTGGAAGGAGCCGAGGCGGCCGCGGTAGGCGGCGGGGGCGACCTCGGCGATGTACGCGGGGCCGATGACGGAGGCCATGCCGATGGCGAAGCCGCCGACGATCCGCCAGAAGGCGAGGTCCCAGAGCGCGAAGGGCAGGGCGGAGCCCACGGCGCTGATCGTGAAGAGCACGGCGGCGATCTGCATGCAGCGGATGCGGCCGATGCGGTCGGCGATCCGGCCGGCGGTCGCGGCGCCGATGGCACAGCCGATCAGGGCGATCGCGATGACCTGGGCGAGCGTGCCGGAGCCGATGTCGTAGCGGTCCCGAATGGCCTCGACGGCGCCGTTGATGACGGAGCTGTCGTATCCGAAGAGGAAGCCACCCATCGCCGCGGACGCCGTGATGAAGATGACGTGACCGAGGTGGTCGGGGTGAGCGGCTCGGCCTTCGGACGGCGGCGGCGTGGGCGCCTGCGCTGTGTTGGTCACATGGACTCCTGGAGGCTCCGGCGGCGGTGCCGGGGCGTGGGGGGCGAGCCCTTCCAGTGGCGCACAACATCACGCCGCCCACCACGTGAAGGTAAAAGCAACGTTGCAGAGACTATGCCTTCAAGTTTCGAAGTCAATACCTGATGTCGTATGACTTAAAACAAGCTATGGGGGGGCTTTCGTTCAAGACTTGAAGTTGATCACTGCGTGCCGCCTCGCTGCTCAGCGAAGCCGCTGGCTGATGACCTTCGAGACGCCGTCGCCCTGCATGGAGACGCCGTAGAGCGCGTCCGCGACTTCCATCGTGCGCTTCTGGTGCGTGATCACGATGAGCTGCGAGGACTCCTGCAGCTCCTGCATGATCCGGATCAGCCGCTGGAGGTTGGTGTCGTCGAGCGCCGCCTCCACCTCGTCCATCACGTAGAACGGGCTGGGGCGGGCCTTGAAGATGGAGACCAGCATGGCCACGGCGGTCAGAGAACGCTCGCCGCCGGAGAGCAGTGAGAGCCGCTTGACCTTCTTGCCCGGCGGACGGGCCTCGACGTCGACGCCCGTGGTGAGCATGTTGTCGGGGTCGGTCAGGATCAGCCGCCCCTCGCCGCCCGGGAAGAGGCGGGAGAACACACCCTCGAACTCGCGGGCGGTGTCCCGGTACGCCTCGGTGAAGACCTGCTCGACCCGGATGTCGACCTCCTTCACGACCTGAAGGAGGTCGGCCCGGGTCTTCTTCAGGTCCTCCAACTGCTCGGAGAGGAACTGGTGCCGCTCCTCCAGCGCCGCGAACTCCTCGAGAGCCAACGGGTTCACCTTGCCGAGCTGCTGGTACGCCCGCTCGGCGGCCTTGAGCCGCTTCTCCTGCTCCGAACGGACGAACGGGCGCGGCTGGTTCCGCGGATGCTCCGGGTCCTCCGGCAGCTCCTCGCCCTCGGCGGGCGGCGACGGCGGTACGAGCTGATGGGGGCCGTACTCGGAGACGAGGCCGGCCGGCTCGACGCCCAACTCCTCCAGGGCCTTGGCCTCCAGCTGCTCGATCCGCATCCGCTTCTCGGCGCCGAGGACCTCGCCCCGGTGGACGGAGTCGGTGAGCTTGTCCAGCTCGGCCTTCAGATCCCGGCCCCGGGTGCGGGCGGCGGACAGGCCCTGTTCGCGCGCGCCCTTCGCCGCGTCGGCGAGCGCGCGCTCCTGCTCGGCCCGGACGAGGGAGACCTCGATGTGGGCGAGGAGCTGGCGGGCACCGGCGGCCACGGCGCCGGCGACGGCCGCCTCGTGGCGCAGCCGGGCGCGCCGCTGCTCGGCACGCGCGCGTGCCTCGCGTTCGGCGCGTGCGCCCCGGTCGAGGGAGTCGGCCCGTCCGGCGAGCCCCTTGACCCGTTCCTCGTGGGTACGGAGCTGGAGCCGGGCCTCCATCTCCGTCTGGCGGGCGTTGGCGCCGTCGGCGGCGAGCCGGTCGCGCACGGAGGTGTCGGGCTCCTCCTCGGCCGGAGTCTCCTCGGCGACGAGCAGCCGCTCGGCGAGCTCCTCGGCCTCGTAGAGCGCCTTCTCCAGGGCCTCTTCGGCGCGGGCGGCGGCGGCCGCGGTCCGCTCGGCCTCCCCCGCCGCGCCCCGGGCCTGTCCTGCGAGCCGGCCGAGCTGCTGGGCGACCTGAGACTTCTCGCGGTCGGCGGAGCGCCTGCGTTCGGCCAGCTCCTCGACGAGCGCGGCGGCCGCGCGGCGCCCGTCGGTCGCGGCCTGCTGGGCGGTGGCGAGCTCCGCGCAGCGCGACTCCAGCTCCTCAAGGTCGGCGGCCGCCTCGTCGACGGAGGCCTGCACTTCGAGGAGGCTGGGCGCCCCGGCGGAGCCGCCCTGGGCGTAGTGGGCTCCGAGGAGGTCCCCCTCGGCGGTGACGGCGGTGAGGCCGGGGTGCGCGTGGACGAGCTCCTCGGCCTCGTCCAGGGTCCCGACGAGGACGATCCCGTCGAGCAGGCGCCGTACGGCGCCCATGAGTTCGTCGGGTCCCCGGACGAAGTCGGCGGCGCGGGGACGGCCTGTGGTGTCGGTCTGCCGGGCGGGGGCTTCGGTTCCGGTGAGGAGCAGGGCCGCGCGGCCCGCGTCCTGCTTGCGCAGGAGGCGCAGGGCCTCGGCTGCCGCGCGGGGGCCGGTGACGGCGACGGCGTCCGCCGCCGCGCCGAGTGCGGCGGCGAGGGGGATCTCGTATCCGGGGGTGACGGTGAGGAGTTCGGCGGCCGGGCCCAGCAGGCCGGTCAGGCTGTCGCGGGCGCCGAGCAGGGCCCCGGTGCCGTCCTTGCGGCGCAGCCCCAGGGAGAGCGCCTCGTGACGGGCGCGGGTCGCGGCGCGGCGGCGGTCGGCTGCGGTGGCGGCCTCGCGGGCGGCCGTCAGCGCGGCCTCCGCCTCCGCGAGGTCACGGCGGGCGGCCTCGTACCGCTCCCCCAGCTCGGTGTCGTCCGCGTCGAGACCGTCGACCTCGGCCTTGAGCTGCTCGTACTCCTCCTGCGCGGCGACGGCCCGTTCTTGGGCCTCGTCCCGGGCGGCGGCGAGCCGGTCGATCTCGGCCTGGGCGGACGCGGCGCGCGAGCGGGCGGCGTTGACCTGGCCGTGGAGCCGGGCGAGGCCCTCGCGCCGGTCGGCGATGGCGCGGGCCACGTCCTTCAGACGGCGCTCCTCGACGGCGAGCTCGCGCTCGAGCTCTGCGCGGTGGGCGACGGTGTCCTCCAGGGCGCGTTCGGCGGCCTCGAGGGCGGCCTCCAGCTCGGCCTCCTGCTCGCGGATGCGGGCGGCCTCGCGCTCCATTTCCTCCGGGTCGCGGCCCCTGCGCTCCTCCGGAGGCTGGGCGGTGGCGCTCTTCACGCGCGCGTCGGCGAGCGAGATCGTGCCCCTGACGCGCTCGGCGAGCTGGGAGAGTTCGTACCAGGTCTGCTGGGCGCGCTGGAGGCGCGGGGCGAGCCGGCGGACCTCGTCCTCCAGGTCGGCCTCCTTCGCGAGGGCCGCCTTCAGTTCGTTCTCGGCGCTCCCCTTGCGTTCCTTCAGCGCGGCCTCGTCGGCGACTTCGGTCCTCAGCGCCTCCTGGAGCCGCACGAGGTCGTCGGAGAGCAGCCGCAGCCGGGCGTCGCGCAGATCGGCCTGGATGACGGCGGCCCTGCGGGCGACGGCCGCCTGGCGGCCGAGCGGCTTGAGCTGGCGGCGGAGTTCGTCGGTGAGGTCCTGCACGCGCGCGAGGTTGGCCTGCATCGCGTCCAGCTTCCGCAGCGCCTTCTCCTTGCGCTTGCGGTGCTTGAGGACGCCGGCCGCCTCCTCGATGAAGGCGCGGCGCCCCATCGGGTCGGCGTGCAGCACGGAGTCGAGCTGGCCCTGGCCGACGATGACGTGCATCTCGCGGCCGATGCCGGAGTCGGAGAGCAGGTCCTGGATGTCGAGCAGCCGGCAGGTGTCGCCGTTGATCTGGTACTCGCTGCTGCCGCCCCGGAACATGATCCGGGTGATGGTGACTTCGGCGTAGTCGATGGGCAGCGCGCCGTCGGAGTTGTCGATCGTCAGCGAGACCTCGGCGCGGCCGAGCGGCGGCCGGCCGGTCGTGCCGGCGAAGATGACGTCCTCCATCTTGCCGCCGCGCAGCGACTTGGCGCCCTGCTCGCCCATGACCCAGGACAGCGCGTCCACGACATTGGACTTGCCGGATCCGTTCGGCCCCACGACACACGTGATTCCCGGTTCGAACCGCAGAGTGGTGGCGGATGCGAACGACTTGAAACCACGGAGGGTCAGGGCCTTGAGATGCACGCCCCCGGACTCTACCTGGGGTTGCGCGTTTCACCCATGAAGGTGCAGGGCACACCCTCCGGTAAGGATGGGGGTGGGACGTGGGGGACTCAAGAAAGAAGGGACGCCTGAGCGTCCCTTGCATATCTAACTGTGCCAGCGAGAGTGTTTCTCACCTTGCCCCGGCACGGGGCTGACTGTCGGGGCTGACTGTCCCATGGTGCCGACTGTCAGGTGAGCGCAGGCTCCGCCTTGGGAACGTCGAGTTCGATGCTGTCGAGCAGCGACTCGCCATGATGTGCGGCGGCAGCGTTGAGCGCGTCGTTCTCGGACTGAATCCGTACAAGCTCGGACTCGAGGTCCTGGACGCGCTGCTGAAGCCGTCGCATCTCGGCGAGGAGTCGCGGGTCGGAGCCGCCGACGTAACCGAGAAGCGCCTTTGCCATGATGGATGGTCCTCCACACTGAGTGACCGACCGAAGCGGTGTGGGTCGTGAGGGATTTCGCACCCGCGGTGCTCGGCAGTGCTGTATGTCGTGCCGATTCGTACTGCCAAACAGCTAAGGTGCGCGGGGCTTCCAGAGTCTCACCAAAAAGTTTGACGGTCAACACGATCACGCCCCGTATCAAGGGGCGACCGGGGGGTCCGCGGCCGCACAACAGGCGGCTGCGCCTCGCAACTCGGTGCCTCAGGGGCGTAGCGATCATCCTTCCTCGCGCGGCCACCCACCGCAAGCCCTTCTCGGCAACCAGCAGGTCATTTCCCCTTTGGCGCCCCTTCGCCGAACGTCCGCCCGAGGACCGTTCGGATCATCGGACGGGGTGGCGTCGAGGGGGTCGTCAGCGGATCGCGAAGCCGTCGTATCCGCCGCGCGGGACGTCCCAGATCTCGGTGACTCCGTCCACCCGCCCGGGAGTGTCGGCGGAGCGCAGCCAGTCGAGCAGACGGTGGCAATTCTCACTCGGCCCCTCGGCCACGACCTGCACGCGCCCGTCGTCGAGGTTGAGGGCGAAGCCGACGAGCCCTCCGATCTCCAGCGCGTTTGCCCTGGTGAACCAGCGGAAGCCCACTCCCTGTACTCGGCCGCGCACCCAGGCGGTGAGCCGTACGTCTTCGTTCATGGATGAACGCTAACGGCCCAATTACTCAGGGAGCACACCACCCCCTCGTGTCATGGCGTACAGTCCCGACCGAATGCGGCTCACCCGTTCGGGCGCATCGCATTCGACAAGCCCGCAGAAGCAAAGATCAGCAAAGACAGCACCGTAGAACGCCAAGGAGGCAGAGGGATGGGACGCCATCGCAGGAGGCGCGGCGCGCCTTTGCGCACCGGACTGCTCGGTGCCTCCGCCGCGGTCGCCGTCGGCGCGGTCGCCGTCGCCTCGGGCCTGCTGCCCGGCGGTGACGTGCTCACCGTGGGCAGCGCGGGCTCCGGCACGGAGCAGACCCAGTCCCGGCAGGCGCCGGAGCTGACGACGCAGGGCGGTTCGTCCGCGACGCCGACGAACCCGACGTCCGCGTCCGAGTCCGCGTACAAGAAGCCGGCCGCCCCGAGCACGGGCACCGGCAAGACGTCCCCCTCCGCGACCCCGTCGACGAAGCCGAAGCCGAAGCCGTCGAAGACGAGCGCCTCGGCGACGCCGACGAAGCCCGTCGTCACGCCGTCGAAGACGGCGAAGCCGAAGCCGGCCCCGACGACCACGAAGCCCGGCCCCAGGACCCAGACGCCCACGGTGCCCGCCGCCCCGACCCTGAGCCGCGCGGCCGCCGCAGAGGCAGAGGTCGTCCGGCTGGTCAACGAGGAGCGGGCCAAGGTGGGCTGCAGCGCGGTCCGCTCGGACGCTGCGCTCGCCAATCTTGCGGGCGCGTTCAGCCAGGACATGGCCGAGCGCGGCTTCTTCGACCACACCGACCCGGACGGCGACACCCCGTGGGAGCGGGCCCGCCAGGCGGGCGTCACCGGCATGGGCGGCGAGAACATCGCCCGCGGCCAGGTGGACGCGGCGGCCGTGATGGAGTCCTGGATGAACAGCGACGGCCACCGCGCGAACATCCTGAACTGCGACTACACGACCCTCGGTGTCGGCGTGCACTTCGCCGACGGCGGCCCGTGGTGGACGCAGGACTTCGGTTTCTGACCGCCCCGACCCGACCCTCTCACCGCCGGTTCGCGCACTCTCCTGGTAAGCGCAGACCGGCGGTGAGCGCTGTGCCGGAGTACGGTGAACGGCATGAGTGACGACCTCGCCTTCGACGTGTTCGCCCGAGCCTGTCAGTCGCGGGTGACGCTGGAGCACGTGACCGGACGGTGGGGCAGCCTCACCCTCGGCGCGCTCCATGACGGGACGTTCCGCTTCAACGAACTGCGGCGCAGGGTCGACGGGGTCAGCGAGAAGATGCTGTCCCAGACCCTGCACGCCCTGGAGCGCGACGGGCTCGTGCACCGCGAGGCGCAGCCGACGAACCCTCCACGCGTGGACTACACCCTCACGCCACTGGGCCGCGAGGTCGCGGAGCGCCTGGTCGGGCTGATCGAGCTGGTGGAGGGCCGGATGCCGCAGGTCATCACGGCGCGCGAGCGGTACGACGCGGCCAAGGAGGCGACCCGCGAGGCGACCCGCGAGACGGTCACGCCGTAGCGCGGGGCGGGCGCTGGCAGCGCGGGCAGTAGTAGCTCGACCGGTTCATCCAGGGCCGTCGGCGCATCAGGGTCCCGCAGCGGCGGCACGGCTCGTCCTCGCGTCCGTAGGCGTCGAGCGAGCGGTCGAAGTAGCCCGATTCCCCGTTCACGTTCACGTACAGGCTGTCGAAGCTGGTCCCGCCGGCGGCGAGGGCCGCGTTCATGACGTCCCGTACGTGCTGGAGCAGCTCGGCCGAGCGGGGGCGGGTCAGGCCTGCGGTCGGGCGTTCGTAGTGCAGCTTGGCGCGCCAGAGCGCCTCGTCCGCGTAGATGTTGCCGACCCCGCTGATCAGCGTCTGGTCGAGCAGCGCCCGCTTGATCGTCGTACGGCGCAGGCGCAGGGCCGCCTGGAAGGCGGCGTCGTCGAAGTGCGGGTCCAGCGGATCGCGGGCGATGTGCGCGATGACGTCCGGGAGTCCGTCCGGGGTGTTCTCGTGGAGCGAGAGCCCGCCGAAGGTGCGCTGGTCGACGAAGCGCAGCTCGGTGCCGAGGCCGTCCTGGAACCGGACACGGATGCGCAGGTGCTTCTCGTCCGGGGCGTCCTCGGGCTGGACGAGCAGCTGGCCGCTCATCCCGAGGTGACCGAGGACCGAGGCGTCGGAGTCCGCCAGCGGGATCCAGAGGTACTTGCCGCGCCGGCGCGCGGTCCCGAAGCGGTGGCCCTTGAGGCGGGCGGCGAAGTCCGCGCCCCCGGCCGGGTGCCTGCGGACGGCCCTCGGATGGAGGACCTCGACCTCGCCCACGGTCCGCCCGTCGACCCAGCGCTCAAGCCCGCGCCGTACGACCTCGACCTCGGGCAACTCGGGCACGGGACTCCTCCGGAAGGCGTACGGAAACGATGCCCGAAGCCTACCGCCGGGCCCGACACCGAAAGCGCCCCGAACGGAGACTCCCGGCCCGGGCCCGGACACGGCCCCCAGTTACGGAGAACGCCCCGGGCCGGGACCCGTCAAGGGGTCCCGGCCCGGGGCGTAGGAAAACGAAGGGTCAGGCGGAAGCCTCGTCGGCGGGCGTCGGCACCCCGCCGCCGGTCTCCGGCTGCTCGTCGGCCGGAACGGCGTCACCGGCGTCGCCGGCCTCGGCCGCGGCCTTCGCCGCAGCCACACGCTCGTCCGCCGCCGCGCGAATCGCGCGCCATGCGGACTCCGCCGCCTGCTGCTCCGCTTCCTTCTTGCTGCGGCCGGTGCCGGTGCCGTACGAGACACCACCGACGCGGGCGGCAGCAGTGAAGGTCTTCTCGTGGTCCGGACCCGTCTCCGTGACGAGGTACTCCGGAACACCCAGTCCCTCGGCCGCGGTGAGCTCCTGGAGACTGGTCTTCCAGTCCAGTCCCGCACCGAGGTTCGAGGACTTCTCGATCAGCGGGTCGAAGAGCCGGTGAACCAGCTCCGAGGCCGCGTCGAGGCCCTGGTCGAGATAGACCGCGCCGATCACCGCTTCAAGGGTGTCGGCGAGGATGGAAGCCTTGTCCCGGCCACCCGTGCCCTCTTCGCCCCGGCCGAGCCGGATGAAGGAGCCGAGTTCGAGGCCGCGACCGACCTCCGCCAGCGCACGCGAGTTGACCACCGCGGCCCGCAGCTTGGCCAGCTGGCCTTCGGGCAGGTCGGGGTGGGTGCGGTACAGCGTGTCCGTGACCACCAGGCCGAGCACGGAGTCCCCGAGGAACTCCAGACGCTCGTTGGTGGGCAGGCCGCCGTTCTCGTACGCGTACGAGCGGTGCGTCAGCGCACGCACCAGAAGGGCGGACTCGAGCTGATACCCGAGCCGCCCTTCCAGAAGCGTGTGGGACGAGGCATTGTCCGTCTTGATGGACTCAGACATCGCGCCTCTCACCAGCCACTCAGACCGAGAGGACCTGGCGCTTGTTGTAGGTGCCGCAGCTCGGGCACGCGATGTGCTGCTGCTTCGGCTCCTGGCAACGCTCACACGAAACCAGGGTGGGGACCGCAGCCTTCCACTGCGACCGGCGGTGGCGCGTGTTGCTGCGCGACATCTTCCGCTTCGGAACAGCCACGGCTACTTCTCCTGCTTCTCGTCGACGCCAGCTTCGGCGCCGCTCATGTTGTCCTTCTCGCCGGTTCCCAGCGAACCGGCGAGTCCTTGCAATGCCGCCCAACGCATGTCGACGGCATCATGGTGGTGGTCCGGGTTCTCGTTCAGGTTGGTTCCGCATTCGGAACACAGACCCGCGCAGTCCTCCCGGCACACCGGCTGCATCGGCAGTGCGAGCACCACCGCATCACGCAGCAGGGGTTCGAGGTCGAACATGCCGTCCTCGAGGGGGATCATGTCCTCGTCGTCCTCGGCTTCGTCGTCCGCGACCGCCTTGGAGCGGCCCCGGTCGTCGGAGTCGGGGTACGAGAACATCTCCTGGAAGTCCACGTCGAGATCAAGCTCGACGGGCTCCAGACACCTTACGCACTCCCCCTCGGCCGATGCACGGGCGGTGCCTGTGACAAGCACCCCTTCCATGACCGACTCAAGACGGAGATCGATTTCCACGGGCGCGCCTTCCGGCACACCGATGACCCCTTCGACACCGAGGTTCGTGGGGGCCTCGACCGAGCGGGAGATCCGCTGAAGGGCACCAGGACGCCGCCCCAGCTCGTGTGTGTCGAACACGAGGGGGTTGCGGTGGTCAAGGCGCGTGCTCAGGGTTCTTCCTGCTTTCGGATCGTGAGGGGGCTGCCGTGTTCGAATCGAGAGACGAAGCGGGCAGCAGGGATCGCGGGCATACGCGCGACCGAAGAGCCAGGATACTGGACGCTTCGCTCAGGGCCCAATCCGGGCCCGTGTGCCCGCTCGCTCAGTGGCCCTGACCGTGGCCGTGGCCCTGCTCGTACTGCCGCAGCTGCTCCAGGTCGATCATGCTCGTGTCGAAGAAGCTGGTCTCGTCGAGCGCGGCGGCCTGCGGCTGGTGCTGCGGCTGCTGCTGGTCGTAGCCGTACTGCTGCTCGTAGGAGGGCGCGGCGTAGGCCGCTCCGGTGGTGCCGGCGCCCGCGACGGAGTACGGGTCCGGCTGCTGCTGGTAGCCGTACGGGTCCTGCTGCGCCTGGTACGCGTAGGCGTCCTGGTGCTGCGGCTGCTGGTAGCCGTACGGGTCGGGCTGCTGCGCCGGGATCTGCGGGACCTGCTGGTGGACGGGCTGCCGTACCGGCTCGGGGTCGGCCAGCTCCGCGAGTCCGGCGAGGTAGTCGGCGTCGCTGGTGTGCACGGAGCCGCCCGCCGCGTCCTGGGCGGCCATGTGCGCGCCGAGGTCGTCCGTGGCGATCCGCCCGTGCAGTTTCTGCCGGCCGCGGCCGACGGCCTCCAGGGTCTTGGAGAGGACGGCCTCGAAGGCGCCGAGCTTGGCGTCGACGTAGTCGTCGGCACGGCTGATCAGGGTCTGCGGGTCCGCGCTGTACTCGGGGGCGTCCTCTTCGGCGTAGCCGTTCTCGTCGAGCCCCGGGCCGCGGCCGAGCAGCTTCTCGCGGCCGCGGTCGACGGAGCCGATGGTCTTGTTGAGGACGACCTCGAAGTTGGCGAGCTTGGAGTCGACGTAGTCGTCGGCCTCGGCGCGGATCTCCTCGGCCTCCCGGCGGGCCTCGGAGAGGATCCGGTCCGCCTCGTCCTGGGACTGGCGGGCGACCTGGGTGTCGGAGATCAGCGAGCCGCGCTCGGCGTGGGCGGCCGAGATGATCCGCTCGGCCTCCTGGCGCGCCTGCTCGACCATGTGCTCGCGCCCGCCGAGCAGCTCCTGGGCCTGGGCCAGGGAGCCCGGCAGGGCCTCCCGTACCTCTTCGAGCATGTCGAGCAGCTCGGCGCGGTTGACCACGCAGGACGCCGACATGGGCATGGAGCGGGCGTTGGTGATCGTCGAAACGATCTCGTCGAGCTTCTTCTGCACGTCCACCGGGTGCTCGCCACTCTCTACAGCTGGATGGAGACGGACGGGACGACTGTAAGGGCAGTCGTCCCCCGTCCGACACCAGGTGACGGACCGTCAGGGACGGTCGCTCGGGGTCACTGCTGGGCACGCCGCTCGGCCAGGCGCCCGGTGAGCCGGCCGAGGACCGCCGGCGGGACCAGGTGCGAGACGTCGCCGCCCCAGGCGGCGACCTCCTTGACCAGGGAGGACGACAGGAAGCTGTAGGTGGGGTTGGTGGGGACGAACAGGGTCTCGACGCCCGAGAGCCCGTTGTTCATCTGCGCCATCTGCAGCTCGTAGTCGAAGTCGCTGACCGCGCGCAGGCCCTTGACGATCGCGGGGATGTCGCGCTGCTTGCAGAAGTCGACAAGGAGTCCGTGGAAGGACTCGACCTCGACGTTGCCGAAGTCGGCGGTGACCTCGCGGATCAGCTCGATCCGCTCGTCGACCGTGAACAGTCCTTGCTTGGACTGGTTGATCATCACCGCGACATGTACGACGTCGTACAGCTTGGAGGCGCGGGCGATGATGTCGAGATGTCCGTTGGTGATGGGGTCGAATGACCCCGGACAGACGGCGCGGCGCAACTTGGGTCCCTCGCTCTCCGGTCCGGTCATCGTGCGTCTTCGCACGTAGAGGCGGCGCGACCGTACCAAAACGTTCCCTCGCCGTAACGACGGGCCCGTAGTGGTTCGAAACCGGCCGGCCAGCCGAATTCCCCGCCTCGGGTGCTGCGCTCCACGGTGACGACGGCGTCGTCCGCGATCCAGCCCCCGGAGCGGAGTGTGAGGAGGATCTCCCGAAGATCGTCGTCGGAGACGGCGTACGGAGGGTCGAGGAAGAGGAGGTCGTACGGCTCCGCGGGGGCGGGGCCCGTCACGATCTGCTCGGCCTTGCCGGTGCGCAGCTCGGCGCCGGGCAGGGCGAGGGAGCGGATGTTCTCCCGTACGGTCTTCGCCGCGCGCGGATCGGCCTCGACCAGCAGGGCGTGGGAGGCGCCGCGGGAGAGGGCCTCCAGGCCGACGGCGCCCGAGCCCGCGTACAGGTCGGCGACACGGGCCCCGGCGAGGGTGCCGAGGAGCGCCTCCCAGGTGGAGAAGAGGCCCTCGCGCGCCCGGTCGGAGGTCGGGCGGGTGCCGGTGCCGGGCGGCACGGCCAGTCGGCGTCCGCCGGCGGTACCGGCGATCACGCGGGTCATCTGAGGTCCTTGTCCTTGTGGTTCAGGGGGCTCCTGTGTCTCCACGATATGGCCGGTCAGCGCGGTCCGATGTCACCCCTTCTCCAGGAACTCCTCCCGTTCCTTGTCCAGGAGGGCGTCGAGCGCGGTGCGCAGCTCGGCGTGGTCGGTGAGGTCGGGGTCGGCGAGGACGACGGCGGTGGCCTCCTCGCGGGCGGCGGCGATGACCTCCTCGTCGTCGATGACGGTGAGCATCCGCAGCGAGGAGCGGACGCCGGACTGGGCCTGGCCGAGGACGTCGCCCTCGCGGCGCTGCTCCAGGTCGATCCGGGAGAGCTCGAAGCCGTCGAGGGTGGAGGCCACCGCGCCGAGCCGCTGGCGGGCCGGGCCGGCCTCGGGCATCTCGGTGACGAGGAGGCAGAGGCCGGGGGCGGAGCCTCGGCCGACACGGCCGCGGAGCTGGTGGAGCTGGGAGACGCCGAAGCGGTCCGCGTCCATGATCACCATGGCCGTGGCGTTGGGGACGTTGACGCCGACCTCGATGACGGTGGTGGCGACGAGGACGTCGACCTCGCCCGCGGCGAAGCGGCGCATGACGTCGTCCTTGTCGTCCGGGTGCATCCTGCCGTGCAGGACCTCGACGCGGAGTCCGGCGAGCGGGCCCGAGCGGAGCTTCTCGGCGACCTCCAGGACGGCGAGCGGCGGCCGCTTCTCGGCCTCGTCCTCGGGAGAGGCCTTCTGCTTCTTCTTCTCGTCCTCGTCGTCGCCGATGCGGGGGCAGACGACGTACGCCTGGTGTCCGTTCTCCACTTCCTCGCGCACGCGCTCCCACGCGCGCGTGAGGAAGTGCGGCTTGTCGGCGGCGGGGACGACATGGCTGGCGATCGGGGAGCGGCCGGCGGGCAGCTGGTCCAGGACGGAGGTCTCCAGATCGCCGAAGACGGTCATGGCGACCGTGCGCGGGATGGGCGTGGCGGTCATGACCAGCAGGTGGGGCGGCTGCTTGCCCTTGCCCCGGAGGGCGTCGCGCTGCTCCACGCCGAAGCGGTGCTGCTCGTCGACGACGACCAGGCCGAGGTCGAGGAACTGCACCTTGTCCTCGATCAGCGCGTGCGTGCCGATGACGATCCCGGCCTCGCCGGTGACCAGGTCGAGCAGGGCCTGTCGCCGCCCCGCCGTGCCCATGGAGCCGGTGAGCAGCACGACCTTGGTGGCGTGCTCGGCGCCGCCCAGCATCCCGCCCTCGGCGAGCTCGCCCATCATCTCGGTGATCGACCGGTGGTGCTGCTGGGCGAGGACCTCGGTCGGGGCGAGCATCGCGGCCTGTCCCCCGGCGTCGACGACGGCGAGCATCGCCCGCAGAGCCACCATCGTCTTGCCGCTGCCCACCTCTCCCTGGAGGAGGCGGTGCATGGGGTGCTCGGTGGCGAGGTCGTCGAAGATCTCCTTGGAGACCTTCTTCTGGCCGTCGGTGAGGGTGAAGGGGAGCTTGGCGTCGAAGGCGTCGAGGAGCCCGCCGGGGGTGGGCCTTCGGGCGACGGCGGGCAGTTGGGTGTCCGCGTACCGGCGGCGGGCGAGGGCGACCTGGAGGACGAAGGCCTCGTCCCACTTGAGCCGCTGCCGGGCGTCCTCGATGTCGGCCTTCGTCCGCGGCCGGTGGACCTTCTGGAGCGCCTCGGGCAGCTCGGCGAGGCCGCGGCCCTCGCGCAGGGCGGGCGGCAGGGGGTCGGCGAGCCCGGCCCAGCCGGTGGCGGCCAGGGAGTCGAGGGCGATGGAGACGGACTGCTCGATGGTCCAGGACTCCAGCTGCTTGCAGGCTGGGTAGATCGGCAGCAGTTCGCCCGCGAACGCCTTGACCGTCTCGTCGGTGCTCTCGGCGTCCAGGAGTTTGTACTCGGGGTGGGTGAGCTGGAGCTTGCGGTTGAAGACCCCGACCTTGCCGGCGAACATCCCGCGCCGGCCCGGCAGCAGCTCCTTCTGGTGGAAGTGGACGCCCCGGCCGAAGAAGACGAGCTGCATCCGGCCGCTGCCGTCGGTGATCGTGACCTCCAGGCGCTGGCCCTTGCCCCGGCCGCCCTTGTTGAAGGTCAGCACGCGGGCGTCGGCCACCTGCGCGACCACCGTGACGTGCTCGTCCAGCGGCAGGTCGGCGAGGGCGGTGAGCTCGCCGCGCTCGGCGTACCGCCGGGGGTAGTGGTGGAGGAGGTCCCCGACCGTCCGCAGGTCGAGGTGCTCGGCCATCACCTTCGCGGTGGCGGCGCCGAGGAGGTTCTTGAGGGGTTCGTCGAGCACTGGCACGCGTTCCATTGCACACCACCGCACTGACACACGTCGCGCAGGCTGTGGAAATCTCCTGGTCACGTCGGCGCCGTGACCCCTAGGATGACGCGCACCCTCCCCGCTCCGCGATCACCGCCCGCCGGGATCGCCCGACCCGCGCCGTCGCTCGTCCCCCCACCGGCGCAGCGACGATGACTGCTGATCAGACACCGCACACCTTCCAGGTCGATCTGCGCGGGCTCGTGGATCTCCTCTCCCACCACCTCTACTCGAGCCCGCGGGTCTACCTGCGCGAACTGCTGCAGAACGGCGTGGACGCGATCACCGCGCGCCGCGCCGAGCAGCCGGACGCCCCGGCACGGGTCCAGTTGTACGCGGACGGCGCCGTCCTGCGCGTCGAGGACAGCGGCATCGGTCTGACCGAGCGGGACGTGCACAGCCTGCTGGCCACGATCGGCCGCAGTTCGAAGCGGGCGGACGCCGCCGGGATCGCGAGCGCGCGGGCCGAGTTCCTCGGCCAGTTCGGCATCGGCCTGCTCGCCTGTTTCGTCGTCGCCGCCGAGATCCGGGTGGTCAGCCGCAGCGCCCGGACGCCCGCCGAACCGCCGGTCGAGTGGACGGCCCGCGACGACGGTTCGTACACCGTCCGTACGCTCCCGGACAGCGCGCGTCCCGAGCCGGGCACCACCGTGCATCTCACCGCGCGCCCCGGCTCCGGGGAGTGGCTGACCGAGGAGCGGGTGCTCGCACTCGCCCGTGCGTACGGCTCCCTCCTCCCGTACGAAGTACGGGTCGGGGACCAGCCGGTCACCGACCTCCCGGCGCCCTGGGACCGGGCGTACCCGAGCCCCGCCGCCCGTCGGGTCGCGCTGGCCGGTCACTGCCGGGAGACCTTCGGCTTCACCCCGCTCGACTCGATCGACCTGGACCTGCCGCTGGCCGGCATCCGGGGCGTGGCGTACGTGCTGCCTTCGGCCGTCAGCCCGGCCCAGCGCGCCGGGCACCGGGTGCACCTGAAGGGCATGCTGCTCACGGAGCGGGCGGACGGGCTGCTGCCCGACTGGGCGTTCTTCGTGCGCTGCGTCCTCGACACGGACAGCCTGCGGCCGACCGCCTCGCGCGAGTCGCTGTACGAGGACGAGACGCTGGCCGGCGTACGGGACGCGCTGGGCGTGGCCGTACGGGACTGGCTCGGCGGGCTTGCCGCCGGCGCCCCCGAGCGCCTGGAGGAGTTCCTCGCCGTCCACCACCTCGGGGTGAAGTCGCTGGCACGGCACGACGCCGAGATGCTGCGGACGATGCTGCCGTGGCTGCCGTTCGAGACGACGGACGGCCGGCTGTCGCTCGAGGAGTTCGCCCGCCGCCACCCGGTCGTGCACTACACCCGTACCGTCGAGGAGTACCGGCAGGTCGCCGCGATCGCGACCGCGCAGGGCATCGGTGTGGTCAACGGCGGCTACACCTACGACACGGAGCTGGTCGAACGCCTCCCCGAGGTCCGTCCGGGCACGGCTGTCGCCGAGTTGGACGCCGACACCGTCACCGCCCATCTCGACTCGGTCGACCCGGCGCAGGAACTGGCCCTCTCGGCGTTCCTGTCGGTGGCGCGTGCCACGCTGGATCCGCTGGGCTGCGACGTGTCGCTGCGCTCCTTCCACCCGCTGACCGTGCCCGCGCTGCACCTGGACGACCGGGCGGCCCGTCACGAACAGGCCCGGGCCGAGGCCGAGGAGGCGGCGGACGACCTGTGGGCCGGGATCCTCGGCTCGCTGCGCGGCAGCGCGCCGAGGGCGCGGCTCGTCCTGAACCACCTGAATCCGCTGATCCGCCGGATCGGTTCGCTCGACGACCGGGAGTTGGCGGGGACGGCCGTCGAGGCCCTGTACGGGCAGGCGCTGCTGATGGCGCAGCGGCCGCTGCGGCCTGCCGACTCGGCGCTGCTCAACCGGGCCTTCGGTGGACTGCTCACCTGGGCCACGCACCACGGGGAGAACGAGGCATGACCCTGACCTTCGAAGCGCTGCGCGAGGCCCTGCGGGAGAACTCGCAGCAGCCGGAGGGGCCGGCGCGCAACGCGCGCGCCGAGCGGCTCCTCGTGGAGGCCGAGCAGCTCGGCGAGCCGCTGGCCGTCATCGAGGCGCTCGGCCACCAGCTCCAGGCGTACAACTACAGCTCCGAGAAGGCGAAGATGTTCGTGCCCTTCTCGCGGCTGCTGCGGATGTGGGACGACAACCCCGGGGACTTCGACGCGTACGAGACGCACACCCTGCACTGGGTCTTCAAGTGGGTCTCCAGCGGCATGCTCGACCAGCCGCACATCCCGCTGGCCTCGATCGAGAAGTGGCTCGGCGAGATGGAGCACCGCTACCGCCTCGCGGGCCACTCCGAACGGGCGGTGCGGCAGGGCGAGTTCCGGGTGGCGCGGCACATCGGCGACCTGGGTCGGGCGGAGCGCGCGTACGCGGCGTGGCTGGCGGCCGACCGGGACCGGATGGCCGACTGCCACGCGTGCGAGCTGCACGGGCAGGGCGGATGGTCGGCGGAGCTCGGCGACGACGCGCAGGCCCTGCTGACCTGGGAGCCGGTGCTGTCGGGCGAGCACACGTGCGCGCACGAGCCGCACGCGGTGCTGGCCTCCTCGCTGCTGCCGCTGGTGCGGCTCGGCCGGGCCGACGAGGCCCGGGTCAACCATCTGCGCGGCTACCGCCTGGTGCGGGCGATGGAGAGCATGCGCGGTGCGGTGGCCGACCACATCGAGTTCTGCGCGCTGACCGGGAACGAGGCGCGGGGCCTGGAGATCCTGGCGGAGCGGCCCGCGTACCTCACCGACGGCGGCGACCCGGACAGCCTGCTGGACTTCCTGTCCGTGACGGCGCTGCTCATGGACCGGTTGGTCGCGCTCGGCCTCGGCGGGCAGTCGGTGCCGGGTCCTGCAAAGGCGGCGGACGCCTCGTGGACGGCCGCCGAACTGGGTGCCCACGCGCGCGTGGAGGCGCTGGCGATCGCGCGGCGCTTCGACGAGCGCAACGGCACGGGGCGGGTGAGCGAGCGGGCGCGGGCCCGGATGGACGCGGCGCCGCTCCTGGACCGGCTGCCGCTGGGGGTACGGGCGGCGGGACCGGTGACGGTTCCGGTGCGTGCGCCGGAGCCCACGGTGGAGCCGCGCGACCTGCTGGCGGAGGCCCGGCGTCTTTCGGCGGAGCGGAACCCGGCGGCGCGCACCGCGTGGGAGGCCGTGGCCTCGGCGGACGTCGGACTGGACACGCTCGGCAGGGCCGAACTGGACGACCACCGGGCCATCGCGATGGACGAGGGCCCCGCGGAGTCGGTCCGGCTGTTCCTCCGCGCGGCCGAGGGCTACGAGGCGGCGGACGCCCCCGGCGAGGCCCAGGCCGCCCGCGCCAGGGCCGCGTTCGCGCTCGCCATGGACGACCGGCTCCCGGAGGCGACGGCGGCCGTGGAGGAGGCGATCACCCGTGTACGCGCCCTCCACGCCGAGGGCGCGGCGACGCCCCGCCAGGTGGCGGGGGCGCTGCTGTCCCGGGTACGGGTGGGACTGCTGCGGTTGCACGAACAGGACGGGGCGGACGGCGAGGATCCGGGCCCCGCGGCTGCCGAAGCGCTCTCGGACGGCATCGACGCGCTGGTCGCGTTCACCTCCGCGCACGCGGGCGATCCGCTGGTCGCCGACCGGGCCGCCGAGGCGGAGTCCGTACGGGGTGACCTGGCCGCGCACGCGGGGGACGCCGAGGGGGCGGCGCGGCAGTACGCGCACGCCGCGGAGCTGTACCACCGGGCCGGGCTGCCCTGGTACGCCGTCGAGCCCGAGGCCCGGCTCTCCCGGATCGCCCTGCACACCGGCGATCTGGAGACCGCCGAGCGCGCGGCGCGGGCGGCCCTCGACCACGGTGTGCAGCACGCCGGTCCGGCCGGGCAGACCCGGCTCCGGCTCCAGCTCGCCGAAGTCCTCGGCGCGGCGGACCGGTTCGGCGAGGCGGCCGACCACGCCCTGGAGGCGGCGCACTGGGCCGACGAGGCGGGCGAGAGCCGGGGCATCGGCGCGTACGCCCGGCACCAGCTGGGCGGTTGGCTGCTGCGGGAGTCCCGGGTCGAGGAGGCCGCGGCGATCCTGGAGTCCGTGCTGCCCGACCTGTCCGTGGACGAGCACGGCGACGGCATGGTCGTCCAGACGCTGTGGTGGCTCGGCGAGTGCCTGATGACGCTGAACGAGCCCCGCTCGGCGGCGGAGCAGTGGCTGCGGGCGGCGGAGCTGGCGAAGGAGTGGCCGGAGCAGCGCGACCACGCGATGCTCGCGAACCTGGCCGGGCAGGCCCTCCTCCAGGCGGAGCTGCGGCCGGAGGCCGCGGCGGCCTACGAGCGGGCGGGCGAGCTGTGGCGCGAGGTGGGCGACACCCCCGCGTACGTCAGGACCCTGCGCGTCCGGGCCTGGATCGCCGGCCCCGCCGACGGCGGGCGCGCCCTCATGGACGCGGCGGCGGAGGCGTGCGGCGCCGACGTGGTGGCCCGGGGGGACACGTACGTCCAGGCGGCGGAGCTGCTCGGGGACGGTGACGCGGACGCCGAAGGCCTGGGGGTCGCGCTGTCGTACGCGACGCGGGCCGCGGCGGAGTTCGCCTCGGCGGGTCCGGAGTTCCGCGACCGCCGCACGGCGGCGGAGCTGCTGGCGGCATGGCTCCATGTCCGGCTCGAGGACGGGCCGGCGGCGGCCGAGTTGGCCCGCGGGGTGCTCGCGGAGTACGGCCCCTCCCCGGAAGGGGAAGCGGCGGCGGAGCGCCGGGCCGAGGCGGAGGCCGTGCTGGAGCGGGTCACTTCGTGACAGGTGGGGTGGGTGGGATTCCCGGGACGGGACTCCCGGGACTGGACTCCCACCCCTCACCCCGCTACTCCACGCCGATCAGCAGCGCCGGTGCGCCCCGCCCCGCGTGGTACGTCGTCGTGTCGACCGCGAGGTACGTCTCGCGGACGTGGCGTTCCAGGGCGGTGGCCAAGGTCGGTGGGGTCTCGTCCGAGACGATCACGGTGACCAGTTCGCCGCCCGCCGAGAGCATCCGGTCCAGGACCGTGCGGGCCGTCTCCGTCAGGTCCTGGCCGATGACCGCGACGTCGCCCTCGATCAGGCCGAGGACGTCCCCGGCCTGGCAGACGCCCGCCGAGGTGAAGGACTGGCGTTCGGCGACAGCCAGTTCGGCGTACCGGGTCGCCCCCGCCGCCGCCGTCATCGCCACCACGTCCTCGTCGAAGCGCCGGTCCGGCTCGTGGACCGCGAGCGCCGCGATGCCCTGGACCGCGGCCCGGGTCGGGATCAGGGCGACCCGGATGCCCTCCGTACGGGCCTGCTCGGCGGCCGCGCCCGCCGTGTGCCGCAGGTCGGTGTCGTTGGGCAGCAGCACGACCTCGCGCGCGTGGGCCCGCCGGATCGCGTCGACGAGCTCCCCGCTGGCCGGCGGCTCCCCCGGCCTGGCGAGGACGGTCGTCGCGCCGGCCTCCGCGCAGAGGCCCGCGAGCCCCTCCCCCGGTACGACCGCCACGACGGCCCGCTGGAGCCGCTCCCGTACCTCGTGGACGCCCGCGAAGTGCGTGATGCGGATCCGGTGCGGGCGGCCCGCCTCCACGCCCGCCTCGACCGCCGCGCCCGCGTCGTCGACATGGACGTGCACGTTCCACAGCCCGTCACCGCCGACGACGACCAGAGAGTCGCCGAGGGCGTCCAGGCGGGCGCGCAGCCGCTCCACGGAGGCGTCCTCCGCCTCCAGGAGGTAGATCACCTCGAAGGCCGGTCCGCCCTCGGGGGCGCAGTCGTCGAACGGGACCACGGGTACGGACACGACGGACGGCCGTACCTGCGCCTCGCCCGACACGGCCTCCACCAGCGCGCCGAGGACGGCCACCAGGCCCCGTCCGCCCGCGTCCACGACCCCGGCGCGCTCCAGGACGGCCAGTTGCCCGGGGGTCGCCTCCAGGGCCGTCCTGGCCCCCTCGTACGCCCCTCTGGCCACCGCCACCAGGTGTCCGCCGCCCTCGCAGGCGCCGGCCGCCGCGCTCGCGACGCTCAGGATCGTTCCTTCGACCGGGTGCGCCACCGCCTCCCGGGCCGCGCGGGCCGCCGCCGCGAGCGATCGGGCCAGGTGATCCCCGTCACGCCCGTCGGCGAGCACGGACGCCATGCCGCGCAGCAGCTGCGAGAGGATGGTTCCGGAGTTGCCCCGGGCCCCGATCAGGGCGCCGTGGGCCATGGCGCGCACGGCGTCCGCCGCGTCGGGGTCGTCCGCCGCGAAGACCGCCTCGACCGCCTGGGCGGCGGACTCGACGGTCAGGTACAGGTTGGTGCCGGTGTCCCCGTCGGCGATCGGATAGACGTTGATCGCGTCGATCTCCTCCCGCTCCCGGCCGAGCGCCTCCAGCGCCCGTGCGCACCAGGACCGGACCGCTGCGGCGTCGAGGGTCTGCGGGGCTTGCGGCAACGGGTGGTCCTCCTGCTGGGCGGCGTCTGCGGTGGGCTCACCGCAGGGTAGACCCGCTCGTGACCTGGAGCCGGGGCGGGGGCGGCGGCGATCGTGGTAGTTTCGTTCCACGGGAGCAGCCGTTGTATGCTGCTTCGGTTGCCCGGCGAGAGTCGGGCCATTCCCCCGGCAAGCCACTTCAGAACTCTGATTCCGGTGCGCCGGATTTCACTGTAAATCTGAAGTCTTTGGAGTGACCCGTGGCTGCCAACTGCGACGTCTGCGGCAAGGGGCCGGGCTTCGGCAACAACATTTCGCACTCGCACCGCCGTACGTCTCGTCGCTGGAACCCGAACATCCAGCGTGTGCGTGCCGTGGTCGGTCGGACGCCGAAGCGGCTCAACGTCTGCACCTCGTGCATCAAGGCCGGCAAGGTCTCGCGCTAACGCCGACGTTTCGTCGTAGCGCAGCCCCTGCGGTTGCCTTGAAGGGCCGGTTCACCTCGGTGAACCGGCCCTTCGCCATGCCCGGAAACATGTCGGCGGCCATGCCCGGAGGCGCAACCCTCCAGGCCCTAGGCGCGCAGCCGCCAGCCGTGGTCCACAGGGCCGATCCCCGCGCCGAGCGCGAACCCGGCCGCGATGGCCCCCGTCACGTACTCCTTCGCCTCCCGCACCGCCTCCGGCACGGCAAGACCCTTCGCGAGGCCCGAGGCCACCGCCGAGGCGAGCGTGCAGCCCGTCCCGTGCGTGTGCCGGTTGTCGAGGCGCGGCGCGCGCAGCCACAGCTCCTCGGTGCCGTCGGTGAGCAGATCGACCGCCTCGCCTTCGAGATGGCCGCCCTTGATGAGCGCCCAGCGCGGCCCGTACGACAGGATCGCCGCGGCCGCCTCCCGCAGATCCGCCTCCGAGCCGACCCGTACGCCCGTGAGCTGCGCCACTTCGTCCAGGTTCGGTGTGGCCACCGTGGCGACCGGCAGCAGCTTCGTCCGTACGGAGTCCAGCGCGGAGGCCGCGAGCAGCGGGTCGCCGTGCTTGGAGACCCCGACCGGGTCCACGACCACGGGCGCGTCCGTCCCGGCCAACAGCTCCGCCACCGTCTCCACCAGCGCGGCCGACGCCAGCATGCCGGTCTTCACGGCCTGGACGCCCATGTCGTCGACGACGGCGCGGTACTGGGCGCGTACCGCCTCCTCGGGGAGTTCCCAGGCGCCCCGGACACCCTGCGAGTTCTGCGCGGTCACGGCGGTGATCACGCTCATGCCGTGGACGCCGAGGGCGAGCATCGTCTTCAGGTCGGCCTGGATGCCCGCGCCGCCGCCGGAGTCGGATCCGGCGACGGTCAGGACGAGCGGCAGCGGCGGGGTCACTCGTGGCCCCCGAAGTGGTCCCAGCCGCCCTTGGTGTGCCAGGGCGCCCCGTCCACGGTCACCTGCGGCAGCGCGGAGGGGTTGAGGACCTCGCCGATGACCTTCCAGCGGGCCGGGAGCTTCACGTCCGGCGGGAAGGTGGCGACGATGGCGTGGTCCTCTCCCCCGGTGAGCACCCACTGCAGCGGGTCCACGCCGACCGCCTGGCCGATGTCGTTCATCTGGGTCGGGATGTCGATGAGCCCCGAGCGCAGGTCGATCCGGACCTTGCTGGCCTCCGCGATGTGCCCGAGGTCCGCGATGAGTCCGTCGCTGACGTCGCACATGGCGGTCGCGCCGAGCCCGGCGGCCGCGGGGCCCGCGTGGTACGGCGGCTCCGGCCGGCGGTGGGCCTCGACGAAGGCGCGCGGGGAGCGGAAGCCGCGGGAGAGCACCGCGTAGCCGGCGGCGGACCAGCCCAGCCAGCCGGTGTACGCGACGACGTCGCCCGGCTGGGCGCCGCCCCGGGTCACCGGGTCGTGGTTGCGCAGGTCGCCGAGGGCGGTGATGGCGACGGTGATGGTGTCGCCGCGCACGACGTCGCCGCCGACGACGGCCGCGCCCGCGACCTGACACTCGTCCCGCAGGCCGTCCATGAGCTCGGTCGGCCAGGTGACCGGGAGCTCGGCCGGGACGACCAGACCTAGGAGGAGCGCGGTGGGGACGGCGCCCATGGCGGCGATGTCGGCGAGGTTCTGCGCGGCCGCCTTGCGGCCGACGTCGTACGCCGTCGACCAGTCGCGGCGGAAGTGACGTCCCTCGAGAAGGATGTCCGTACTGGCCACCACGCGCCGGTCGGGCGCGGAGACGACCGCGGCGTCGTCGCCGGGTCCGATCCGTACCGCCGGGGTGGAGGTGAGCCGGGAGGTGAGCTCCCTGATGAGCCCGAACTCGCCCAGCTCTCCTACTGTGCCCTTCACCGCGTCTCACCTCGTGTTGTCGTGCGGTAACGTCGATTGGACCGTCGAGTGACCGTCAACTGTTGTCTTGCCTACGCCACACTGTGGACGCCTCGGGGCGCGCAGGTCTCCCCGCGGCCCGCGGCGACGCGGTACCGTGGCGTCCCTTTCTCCCACAAGATCCTCGTGGCCGCCCTGGAGGTTCCGTGGTACAGGCGTACATCCTCATCCAGACCGAGGTGGGCAAGGCGTCGACCGTCGCCGAGACCATCTCCAAGATCCCGGGAGTGATCCAGGCGGAAGACGTGACAGGCCCGTACGACGTCATCGTCCGCGCCCAGGCCGACACGGTCGACGAACTGGGCCGCATGGTGGTCGCCAAGGTCCAGCAAGTGGACGGCATCACGCGGACCCTCACCTGCCCGGTCGTGCATCTGTAGCCCCCGTCTACCCTTGGCCGGTGAAGTCTTCCCACCGGCCCTTCGGCCTGCCCGCCGCCGTCGCATCCGTCCTGGTGCTGCTGACCACCGCGGGCTGTTCCTCCACGGACGCGAAGGCTTCGGTCCCGGTTCCCAGCCCGCCGGCCGGGGAAGCCGCCCTCTGCCAGGCTCTGGCGAAGGAGCTTCCCGACACCGTGGCGGGGCTGGATCGGAACGATCCGGAGCCGGGCTCCGACCTGACCGCCGGGTGGGGGGATGGGGCGATCGTACTGCGCTGCGGAGTCCCCCGGCCCGAAAAGATGAGCGATCCGCAGTCGCAGGGGGTGTCGGTGGGCGGCGTGCGCTGGATGCTGGAACGGCCGGAGGGCGACGGACCCCGGTTCACCTCGGTGTACCGCGAGACGTACGTCGAGGTGAGCCTGGCCGAGCGGTACGTCCATGACGCCGGTCCGCTCGTCGATCTCGCCGCCCCCGTGCAGAAGGCCGTTCCGTGCGCACTCGATCCCGAGTGCGCGTAGGAGCGTTCCTCAGCGCAGGCCCGTGGAGCGGGTCAGCGCGGCCTGGATCAGCCGGTCGACCAGCTCCGGGTAGCTGACGCCGCTCTCCTGCCACATGCGCGGGTACATCGAGATCGGGGTGAAGCCCGGCATGGTGTTGATCTCGTTGATCACGAACTCGCCGTCCTCCGTGAGGAAGAAGTCGGCGCGGACCAGACCCTCGCAGGAGACGGCCTCGTACGCGGCGACCGCGAGGCGCTGGATCTCGGCGGTGGCCTCGTCGCCGATCGGCGCGGGGACGATCCCGGAGGCCGAGTCGATGTACTTGGCCTCGAAGTCGTAGAAGTCGTGGTCGGTGACGGGCGGGATCTCGGCCGGCACGCTGGCGCGCGGGCCGTCCTCGAACTCCAGGACGCCGCACTCGATCTCGCGGCCGCGCAGCAGCGACTCCACGAGGATCTTGGGGTCGTGGCGCCTCGCCTCCTCGATGGCCTCGTCCAGGCCGGAGAGGTCGTCGACCTTGGTGATGCCCATGGAGGAACCGCCGCGGGCCGGCTTCACGAAGAGCGGCCAGCCGTGCTCGGCG
Organism: Streptomyces sp. NPDC048370; assembly: GCF_043200825.1. NCBI lineage: Bacteria > Bacillati > Actinomycetota > Actinomycetes > Kitasatosporales > Streptomycetaceae > Streptomyces > Streptomyces sp. NPDC048370. The sequence continues at coordinate 178,461 of NZ_JBICYI010000014.1, forward strand.
GCGAACTCGACGATCTTCTTGCGTGCGGCCGCCGGGTTCTGCTGCCACTCGCGCGGCCGGATGACCTCGTACGGGCCGACGGGCAGCCCGAAGGAGGTGAACACCCGCTTCATGTACTCCTTGTCCTGGCCGACGGCGGAGGCGAGGACGCCCGCGCCGACGTAGGGGACGCCGGAGAGCTCCAGGAGGCCCTGGAGGGTGCCGTCCTCGCCGTACGGGCCGTGCAGCATGGGGAAGACGACGTCGACCTCGCCGAGGGCCTTGGGCACGGAGCCGGGCTCGGCGTAGACGACCTCGCGGTTGGCCGGGTCGACGGAGAGGACGACGCCGCCCTGCTCGGACTCGGCGAGGTCGGAGACGTTCGGCAGCGCGCGGTCGGCGATGGCCATCCGCTCGGGGGCGTCGGCGGTCAGCGCCCAGCGCCCGTCCGTGGTGATGCCGATGGGCAGCACGTCGTACTTGGTCCGGTCGATGGCGCGCAGGACGGCGCCGGCCGTGACGACGGAGATGGCGTGCTCGGAGCTGCGTCCGCCGAAGACGACGGCCACGCGCGGCTTGCGGGGGCTCTGGGTGTTCTCGCTCATAACGCGTTGAGCGTACCTTGCGTGTTCGATGCGCTTAAGAGCCCCGGCCCGCCGCGCGCGTCCGGCGTGGCGCGCGGTTCGGCGGCGGGCCCGGGAGCGGGCTCGGGGCAGGCTCAGGAACGGACTCGGGGCAGGCTCGGGAACGGACTCGGGAGCGGGCTCAGGAGCAGGCTCAGCGGCGCTCGGACTTGGCGCTGCGCGACATCAGTTCCTTGAGGGCGACGATCGGCGGCTTGCCCTCGTGGACGATCGAGACGACCGTCTCGGTGATCGGCATGTCGACACCGTGGCGGCGGGCCAGATCGAGCACGGACTCGCAGGACTTGACGCCCTCCGCGGTCTGCTTGGTCGCCGCGATGGTCTCCTCCAGGGTCATCCCGCGGCCCAGGTTGGTGCCGAAGGTGTTGTTCCGGGAGAGCGGCGAGGAGCAGGTGGCCACCAGGTCGCCGAGGCCGGCGAGGCCGGAGAACGTCAGCGGGTCGGCGCCCATCGCGAGGCCGAGCCGGGTGGTCTCGGCGAGGCCGCGGGTGATGAGCGTGGCCTTGGAGTTGTCGCCGAGCCCCATGCCGTTGGCGATGCCGACGGCGAGCCCGATGACGTTCTTGACCGCGCCGCCGAGTTCGCAGCCGACGACGTCGGTGCTGGTGTACGGGCGGAAGTAGGGGGTCATGCAGGCGGTCTGGAGCCGCTGGGCGACCGATTCGTCGGCGCAGGCGACGACGGCGCCGGCGGGCTGCCTGGCGGCGATCTCCTTGGCCAGGTTGGGGCCGGTGAGGACGGCGACGCGCTCCGCGGGCACGTCGGCGACCTCCATGATGACCTCGCTCATCCGCTCGGCGGTGCCGAGTTCGACGCCCTTCATGAGGGAGACGAGGACGGTGCCGGGGGCCAGTTTGGGGGCCCACTCGGCGAGGTTGGCGCGCAGGGTCTGCGAGGGCACGACGAGGACGGTGAAGTCGGCGTCGTGGGCGGCCTCCGCGGGGTCCGTCGTGGCCCGGACGTTGGCGGGGAGTTCGATCCCCGGGAGGTAGTCAGGGTTGGTACGGGTGGTGTTGACGGCCTCGACGAGTTCGGCGCGGCGGCCCCAGAGGGTCACGTCGCAGCCCGCGTCGGCGAGCACCATGCCGAAGGCGGTGCCCCAGGATCCGGTTCCGAATACGGCTGCCTTGGTCACTTCGCGCCCTCCCCGGCGGCCTTGCGCCGCTGTTCCAGCCGGGCCTTGCGGTGGTCGTACGGCTCGGCCGGCGCCTGCTCGCCGCGGACGTCCTCCAGGAGCGCGGTGATCGAGGCCATGATGACCTCGGTCGCCTCGCGCAGCACGTCGGGCGTGGGTTCCTTGTCGTAGAAGCGCGAGAGGTCGACGGGCGGACCCGCCTGCACGATCAGCGTCTTGCGGGGGAACAGGCTGAGCTTGTTCTCCTTGGCGTACGGCGGCATCGCGAGGTTGGCGCCCCACTGGGCGACCGGGATGACCGGGACCTTGGTGAGCAGCGCGACGCGGGCGGCACCGGTCTTGCCGGCCATGGGCCACATGTCGGGGTCGCGGGTGAGGGTGCCCTCGGGGTAGAAGGCGACGCACTCGCCGCGCTCGATGGCCTCGACGGCGGCCCGGAAGGCGTCCAGGGCGTTGGTCGTCTCGCGGTAGACGGGAATCTGGCCGGTGCCGCGGAGCATGGTGCCGACGAACGAGCCCTTGAAGAGGCCGGCCTTGGCGAGAAAGCGCGGGACACGTCCGGTGTTGTACTGGAAATGCGCGTAGGACAGCGGGTCCAGATACGAGTTGTGATTGACGGCGGTGATGAATCCGCCGTCGGCCGGAATGTGTTCCGTTCCGCGCCAGTCCCGCTTGAACAGAACCACCAGTGGGGGTTTGGCGATGACCGCCGCCAAGCGGTACCAGAAGCCGATTCTGCGGCGGGACACTCGTGCACCTTCCTCTGGGACTGGCGTGCAGGGGGTCAAGTGTCGCCCCATGCTCCTGGTCTGTCGAGGACACGGTACGCCCCGGCCGGGCGGCCCCGTCGGGCGCCGGGCCTTTCGTTCCGCCGGACGCGGGGGCGTCCCGTCGGGTCACAATGGGCCGCGATGAACACCGATCCGGACGAAGGCTGGTCCCTGGTCGTCCCTCTGAAGCCCCTTGCGCGGGCGAAGAGCAGGCTCGCCGCGGCCGCCGGGGCGCTGCTGCGCCCGCGCCTCGCGCTGGCGTTCGCGCAGGACACGGTGGCCGCGGCGCTGGAGTGCGGACGGGTGCGGGATGTGGTGGTCGTCACGGACGATCCGGCGGCCGCGGCGGCGCTCGCGGCGCTCGGGGCGCGGATCGTGCCCGACTCCCCGGCGGCCGGGCTCAACGCGGCGCTCGCGCACGGGGCGCGGACGGTACGGGACGCCCGGCCGCACGCGCGCGTGGCGGCGCTCAACGCGGACCTTCCCGCGCTGCGCCCCGCCGAGCTGGCGCGGGTCCTGGAGGCCGCCGGAGAATTTCCGCGGACATTTCTCACGGATGCCGCCGAAATAGGTACGACATTCCTCTCGGCGGGACCAGGGGTGGAATTGGCACCTGCTTTCGGGGGTGCTTCACGCTGTCGGCATTTGTCGTCGGGCGCGGTGGAAATACGACTGGCCGGGGTGGATTCGGTACGCAGGGACGTGGACACCGGCGAGGATCTGGCGGCGGCGCTGGCGCTGGGGGTCGGGCCGCGCACGGCCGCCCACTGGGACGGCACCGCCGGTGACCGTGCGGCCGGATAGGCTGCGGACCATGCAGGCGACCGCGTACACGTACGACTCCGAGACCCGCAGCGGCAGTGTGCTGCTCGACGACGGCACCCCGGTGGAGTTCGGGGCCGAGGCCTTCGACGCGGGCGGGCTGCGGCTGCTGCGTCCGGGGCAGCGGGTGCGGATCGAGACGGAGCCGGGCGCCGGGGGCGCGGGGCTGCGGATCACGCTGGTGACGCTGCAGACCCTCTGAACCGATGAACTGACCGAATTCTTTCGGGCCGACTGGGCCAACTGGGCCGACCGGGCGCCGAACAGGGTGCGGACGCGCCGCGGGCCGGCCTCCCCGAGGGGAGCCCGGCCCGGCGCGTGAGTGGCCCTTGGCCCTTGTGCCGCTTACTCCTACTTCTTCGCGGCGGCCTTCTTGGCGGTGGTCTTGCGCGCCGTCGTCTTCTTGGCGGGCGCCTTCTTCGCGGTGGCCTTCTTCGCCGGCGCGGTCTTCTTGGCGACGGTCTTCTTGGCCGCGGCCGTCGTCTTCTTCGCCGGGGACGCCTTCTTGGCCGCCGCCGTGGTCTTCTTGGCTGCGGCGGTGGTCTTCTTGACCGTGGTCTTCTTCGCGGCCGTGGTCTTCTTGACCGCGGTCTTCTTCGCGGGAGTCGCCTTCTTCGCGGCGGCCTTCTTCGCGGTGGTGGCCTTCTTGGCCGCGGCCTTCCTCACGGTCGCGGAGGCGCCGCCCGTGAGGCTGCCCTTGGGCGCCTTCTTGACGGCGACCTCGCCGCCCTTCGGGAGCTTCTTCGAGCCGCTGACCAGGTCCTTGAAGCCCTGACCCGCGCGGAAGCGCGGCACCGAGGTCTTCTTGACCCGGACGCGCTCACCGGTCTGCGGGTTGCGGGCGTACCGGGCGGGGCGGTCGACCTTCTCGAACGAGCCGAAGCCGGTGACCGAAACCCGGTCCCCGCCGACCACGGCACGAACGATCGCGTCCAGAACCGCGTCGACGGCGTCCGCGGCCTGCTGACGGCCGCCGACCTTGTCGGCAATCGCTTCTACGAGCTGCGCCTTGTTCACGTCTTCCCCTTCGGAGACATTGCCAGAACGAAAGTGTTCAAGCTTTTTCGCACGTTAGGCATGTATATACCGCAAATCAAACACGAAACGGGCTAATCACCCTAGTGCCGCAACGCGGAAGTGCCGTTGCGGAGTTCCTGGTGTCAGTCGTCTTCAGGGAATCGGCCCTCGTCGAGGTCCTTCATCAACCGGTCCAGACGCGTTGCCGCGTCCGCGAGATCGTGCTTCGCCGCTGCCGTGACGACCAGCAGCTTCCGGGACAGCGCCATCCTTACGCCCTCCGGGACTTGCAGTTCGCGCACCCTTGTGTGCGCTTCCTTCAATCGGGCGGCGACTGCCTCGTAGAGCTCGAGTTGGCTGTCGCGTTCCATGCACCGATTGTGCCATCTAGGGCGAGTTGTCGCCCGACGGGGTCTCAACAAGCGACTGCGCCCCCCACCGGAGGGTGGGGGGCGCAGTCGTGGAAAAGCGCTGCTCAGACCGTAATTGTACGGGGTTTGAAGGCCGGCCTGGCCGCCTCGTAGGTCGCGATGTCGCCTTCGTTCTGAAGGGTGAGGCTGATGTCGTCCAGACCGTTCAGGAGCCGCCAGCGGGCGTTCTCGTCGAGCTCGAAGTCGGCGTCGATCCCGGCGGCGAGTACCTTCCGCTGCTCCAAGTCAACAGTGATTTCGGCCGTCGGGTCGGCCTCCGTCAGCTCCCAGAGGGCGTCGACGACCTTCTGGTCGAGGACGACGGTCAGCAGACCGTTCTTCAGCGAGTTGCCGCGGAAGATGTCGGCGAACCGGGAGGAGATGACGGTCTTGAAGCCGTAGTTCTGGAGCGCCCAGACGGCGTGTTCCCGGGAGGAGCCCGTACCGAAGTCGGGACCGGCGACCAGGACCGAGGCACCCTGCCGCTCGGGGCGGTTGAGCACGAACTCGGAGTCCTTGCGCCAGGCCTCGAAGAGTCCGTCCTCGAAGCCGTCGCGGGTGACCTTCTTCAGCCAGTGCGCGGGGATGATCTGGTCGGTGTCGACGTTGCTGCGGCGCAGCGGAACGGCCCGGCCGGTGTGCGTGGTGAAAGCTTCCATGGTTCCTCAGACCCCCGCGTGCGTAGCGACGTCGGACAGATCGGCCGGGGAGGCCAGATGGCCCAGTACGGCGGTGGCGGCGGCGACCTGGGGGGAGACCAGGTGGGTGCGGCCGCCCTTGCCCTGCCGGCCCTCGAAGTTGCGGTTGGAGGTGGACGCGGAGCGCTCACCGGGCGCCAGTTGGTCGGGGTTCATGCCCAGACACATCGAGCAGCCCGCGTGCCGCCATTCGGCGCCGGACTCCTTGAAGACCTTGTCCAGGCCCTCCTCGACGGCCTGCAGGGCGACCCGGACCGAGCCGGGAACGACCAGCATCCGCACACCGTCGGCGACCTTGCGGCCCTCCAGGAGGGCGGCGGCGTTGCGCAGGTCCTCGATGCGGCCGTTGGTGCAGGAGCCTACGAAGACGGTGTCGACCTTGATGTCGCGCAGCGGCTGTCCGGCGGTCAACCCCATGTACTCCAGGGCCTTTTCGGCTGCCAGGCGCTCCGAAGCGTCTTCGTACGAAGCCGGGTCGGGGACGTTCGCCGAAAGCGGCGCGCCCTGGCCGGGGTTGGTACCCCAGGTGACGAACGGCGCCAGGGAGGCGGCGTCGATGACGACCTCGGCGTCGAAGACCGCGTCCTCGTCGGACTTCAGGGTGGTCCAGTACGCGACGGCGGCGTCCCAGTCCTCGCCCTCGGGGGCGTGGGCGCGGCCCTTCAGGTACGCGAAGGTGGTCTCGTCGGGGGCGATCATGCCCGCGCGGGCGCCGGCCTCGATCGACATGTTGCAGATGGTCATCCGGGCCTCCATCGAGAGCTTCTCGATGGCGGAGCCGCGGTACTCCAGGATGTAGCCCTGGCCGCCGCCGGTGCCGATCTTGGCGATGATCGCCAGGATCAGGTCCTTGGCGGTGACGTCCTCGGGCAGCTCGCCGTCGACGGTGATCGCCATCGTCTTGGGGCGGGCCAGCGGCAGCGTCTGGGTCGCCAGCACGTGCTCGACCTGGCTGGTGCCGATGCCGAACGCCAGCGCGCCGAAGGCGCCGTGCGTGGAGGTGTGGGAGTCGCCGCAGACCACGGTCGTGCCGGGCTGGGTCAGGCCCAGCTGCGGTCCCACGACGTGGACGACGCCCTGCTCGACGTCGCCCAGCGGGTGCAGACGTACGCCGAACTCGGCACAGTTCTTACGCAGGGTCTCCAACTGTGCGCGGGAGACCGGGTCGGCGATCGGCTTGTCGATGTCGATGGTCGGGGTGTTGTGGTCCTCGGTGGCGATGGTGAGGTCGAGGCGCCGCACCTGCCGGCCGTTCTGGCGCAGGCCGTCGAAAGCCTGGGGGCTGGTCACCTCGTGCAGCAGGTGCAGATCGATGAAGAGGAGGTCGGGCTCGCCCTCGGCGCGCCGGACGACGTGGTCGTCCCAGACCTTCTCCGCGAGTGTCCTACCCATCGCTTTCCCTCCGGCCGACGTGATCGCCGACACAACTAGAGACCCGTTTCGCAAGCCGTTGTGCGGCCGCCTCACCAGGGTCGCAAGTTCCCAGGAAAATTGAACTTGCGTTTCACAGAGTGAGACGTGAATATCGTTGCATGGACAACTCTAGCGGCGTAGGCGTTCTCGACAAGGCAGCCCTTGTCCTGAGCGCCCTGGAGTCCGGTCCGGCCACCCTCGCAGGTCTGGTCGCGGCGACGGGACTCGCACGACCCACGGCACATCGCCTCGCCGTGGCACTGGAACACCACCGGATGGTGGCGCGTGACATGCAGGGCCGGTTCATCCTCGGACCGCGCCTCGCGGAGCTCGCCGCCGCGGCCGGTGAGGACCGCCTGCTCGCCACGGCGGGCCCGGTACTGACGCATCTGCGCGATGTCACCGGCGAGAGCGCGCAGCTCTACCGGCGCCAGGGCGACATGCGCATCTGTGTCGCGGCCGCCGAGCGTCTGTCCGGCCTTCGGGACACCGTCCCGGTCGGCTCGACGCTGACGATGAAGGCCGGCTCCTCGGCGCAGATCCTGATGGCCTGGGAGGAGCCGGAGCGGCTCCACCGCGGCCTTCAGGGCGCCCGCTTCACGGCGACGGCCCTCTCGGGCGTACGGCGCCGCGGCTGGGCCCAGTCGATCGGCGAGCGCGAGCCGGGCGTCGCGTCCGTCTCCGCGCCCGTACGCGGCCCGTCGAACCGCGTGGTGGCCGCCGTGTCGGTCTCCGGTCCGATCGAGCGCCTGACGCGCCACCCGGGCCGTATGCACGCCCAGGCGGTCATCGACGCGGCCGCCCGCCTCTCCGAGGCGCTCCGCCGCACCGGCTGACCGTTCGGTTCCCTTCCCTGTTCGTCCCGGCCCACCGCTTCAACGCCGCAGCGGTGGGCCGGAGTTGTGTCCAGGGGCGGTCGCGCAGGGAACAGCGAAGAAGCCCTCCCCCGAAGGGAAGGGCTTCCTCGTTCTTGTACCCCCGACCGGATTCGAACCGGCGCTACCGCCTTGAGAGGGCGGCGTGCTAGGCCGCTACACAACGGGGGCCTTGCGGATGAGATCCGCGTACGATGCAGATGGGCTCTGCGAGCTGGCCTACCAGGACTCGAACCTAGAATGACGGTACCAGAAACCGTAGTGTTGCCAATTACACCATAGGCCATGGTGGTTTAGACCAGTACCCCCGACCGGATTCGAACCGGCGCTACCGCCTTGAGAGGGCGGCGTGCTAGGCCGCTACACAACGGGGGCCCTAGCGATCCTGCATCGAGTTCACCGGGTGCGACCCAGGTGATCCCGCGGGAAGGATCTGTACCCCCGACCGGATTCGAACCGGCGCTACTGCCTTGAGAGGGCAGCGTGCTAGGCCGCTACACAACGGGGGCTTTGCGGATCTGGAATCCGCGTGGTGCAGATGAGCTCTGCGAGCTGGCCTACCAGGACTCGAACCTAGACTAACGGAACCAGAAACCGTCGTGCTGCCAATTACACCATAGGCCACCAAAACGCGACCCCCCGCGAAGGGGATCTTGTTCGGGTTGTGCTCCGGTGGGTTTCTGCCTTTCGGCTTGCTCCCCTCGGCGCAGGAAGAACATTACCTGAAGGTGTCCGGCGCTCCAAAACGGGTTGTCCCGCGCAGCAGGCCCGGCAGCTGGTGGAGGTCGGTGATCCGGGTCAGTTCGGGTCGGCCGCCGGTGTCGGCCCGGTCCAGCCAGATGCCACGGAGCCCCGCCCCTTCCGCCCCGGTGGCGTCGATGTCCGGCTGGTCCCCGACGTACGCCACCTCACCCGGGGCCAGGCCGAGGGCGTCGCAGGCGGCGTGGAAGGCCTCCGCGGCCGGCTTGGCCACCCCGAGTTCCGCCGCGCAGACGACGGCCTCGAAGCGGTCCCGTACGCCCAGCACGCGCAGTTTGCGGTCCTGGTTGTGGATCGAGGAGTTCGACAGGACGGCGTGACGGTAGTCACCCGCGAGCAGGTCGAGCACGGGGAGGGCGTCGGGGAAGAGCTCCCAGGCCGCCTCGTAGTGCGCGACGTACCGCGCGAACCAGGCGTCGGCCTCGGCGTCGGTCAGGCCTGGCGCCACGAGGAAGTCCCGTACGCGCTCGCGCCGCTGGTCCTGGAAGTCCACCCCGCCCGCCTCGAAGCGGCGCCAGTGGACGACGGTGAGCTCCTGCCAACGACGGAGGGCCTGGTCGACGGAGTCGAATCCGTCCACCAGGCCCTCGGCCGCGAGATGGTCGCGCATGCCGGTCAGGTCGGCACGGGAGTAGTCGAAGAGGGTGTCGTCGACGTCCCAGAGGATCGCGCGGATGGCCATGGGACCGAATCTACTCGCGCGGGGTCACCGGTCGACCAGATCCATCGATCTCCGGCCGATCCGGTCGGCGAACGACAGGTGCCGGCCGTCCAGCATCAGCGGCAGGATCAGGTCGCACGTCGCCCGGGCGTCGAACCACATCGTTCCCCGGTGGGGGCCCGTGACGACGAGCAGGGTCGAGAAGCCGCAGCCGTGCTCCTGGATACACACCGATCCCGACGTCTTGTACTCCTGCAGGACCTCGTACTCGCCGTCCCAGGCCGTCCAGGCCACGTTGTGCGCGCGGAGACGCGGCGGAGACGCCGGAGGGGCGACGACCGGTGTGGTCGTCGCCCCTCCGGCGTCGTGCGGGTGCCGTTACGCGGCCAGCTTCGCCAGGGCCGCGTCGATGCGGGTCAGGGTCTTCTCCTTGCCCAGGATCTCCAGGGACTCGAAGAGCGGCAGGCCGATCGTGCGGCCGGTGACGGCGACGCGGACCGGGGCCTGGGCCTTGCCGAGCTTCAGGCCGTGCTCCTCGCCCGCGGCCAGGACGGCGTTCTTGAGCGACTCGGGGTCGTTCCAGTCCGCCGTCTCCAGCTTGGCGCGGGCGGTGGTCAGCAGGGCCGCGGGCTCGCCCTTCATGGCCTTGTCCCACGAGGGCTGGTCGAAGACCGGCTCGGGCAGGAAGAGGAAGTCCACGTTGGCCGTGATGTCCGAGAGGACCGTGACGCGGGTCTGGGCGTGCGGGGCGATGGCCTCCCACGCGGCGCGGTCGAAGTCCTCCGGGGCCCAGTTGGCGTGCGGGGCCTGGAGCCAGGGCTCGCAGGCCTCGGCGAAGGCCTTCACGTCCAGCATGCGGATGTGGTCGGCGTTGATCGACTCGGCCTTCTTCAGGTCGAAGCGCGCCGGGTTCGCGTTGACGTCGGCGATGTCGAACTTCTCGACCATCTGCTCGATGGTGAAGATGTCCTCGTCCGCCGAGAACGACCAGCCCAGAAGGGAGAGGTAGTTCAGGAGGCCCTCGCGGAGGAAGCCGCGCTCCCGGTAGAGGTTGAGGGAGGCCTGCGGGTCGCGCTTGGAGAGCTTCTTGTTGCCCTCGCCCATCACGTACGGCAGGTGGCCGAAGGAGGGGATCTCCTTGGCGACGCCCAGCTCGATCAGCGCCTTGTAGAGCGCGATCTGGCGCGGGGTGGAGGAGAGCAGGTCCTCGCCGCGCAGGACGTGGGTGATCTCCATGAGGGCGTCGTCGACCGGGTTGACCAGGGTGTACAGCGGGGCGCCGTTGGCGCGCACGATGCCGTAGTCCGGGACGTTGTCCGGGGTGAAGGTGAGCTCGCCGCGGACCAGGTCGGTGAAGGTGATCGGCTCGTCGGGCATCTTGAAGCGGACGATCGACTCGCGGCCCTCGGCGCGGTAGCGCTCGATGCGCTCGGCGGTCAGGTTGCGGCAGGTGCCGTCGTAGCCGGAAGGCTTGCCGGCCAGGCGGGCGGCGTCACGGCGGGCCTCGAGCTCCACGGCGGTGCAGAAGCAGTGGTAGGCGTGACCGGCGGCGAGCAGCTTCTCGGCGACGTCCTTGTAGATGTCCATCCGCTGCGACTGGCGGTACGGCTCGTGGGGGCCGCCGATCTCCGGGCCCTCGTCCCAGTCGAGACCGAGCCAGCGCATCGAGTCGAGGAGCTGCTGGTACGACTCCTCGGAGTCGCGCGCCGCGTCGGTGTCCTCGATGCGGAAGACCATGGTGCCCTGGTTGTGCCGGGCGAAGGCCCAGTTGAACAGGGCGGTGCGGACCAGACCCACGTGGGGGTTGCCGGTCGGCGAGGGACAGAAACGGACGCGGATATTCGCGTTAGCCACGCTTGATCACCTTGTTGGTGAGAGTGCCGATGCCTTCGATGGTGACGGCGACCTCGTCGCCGACGTTGAGGGGGCCGACCCCGGCGGGGGTGCCGGTGAGGATGACGTCACCCGGGAGCAGCGTCATGGCCTCGGTGATGTGGACGACCAGGTCCTCGATGGAGCGGACCATGTCGCTCGTACGACCGAGCTGGCGCTGTTCGCCGTTGACCGTGGCCTGGATGGTGAGGTCGCTCGGGTCGAGGTCCGTCTCCACCCAGGGGCCCAGCGGGCAGCTGGTGTCGAAGCCCTTGGCCCGGGCCCACTGCTTCTCGCGCTGCTGCGCGTCGCGCGCGGTGACGTCGTTGGCGCAGGTGTAGCCGAAGATGACGTCCTTGACCCGCTCCCGCGGAACCTCGCGGCACATGCGGCCGATGACCACGGCCAGCTCGGCCTCGTGGTGCAGTTCGTTCGAGAAGGAGGGGTACTCGATGGCGTCGCCGGGGCCGATCACGGACGTGGTCGGCTTGAAGAAGGCGACGGGGACGTCCGGGACCTCGTTGCCGAGTTCGGCGGCGTGCTCCGCGTAGTTGCGGCCGATGGCCACGACCTTGTTGGGGAGCACGGGCGGCAGGAGCCGTACCTTGCTGACCGGGACCTTGGTGCCGCTCAGCTCGAAGTCGGTGTACGGGATGCCCTTGATGATGTCGAGGACGAGGCCGCCGGACTCGACGGTTCCCTCGCCCTCGACGGCGCCGAAGGCGACATTGCCGTCGATGGAGAATCTGGCGATGCGCACGAGTGCTGTCGCCCCTCACTTGGTACTTGCTGGAGTCTGACGCTCCAGGCTAACGCGGCAAGGGGCGGCCGCCCGCGTATTACTGTGCGGGCTGAGCGACCGCGGGGGCGGTCATGAGGACCGTGCGGCGCGGGTTGGCCGTCTGCGTGGGGAGATCGAGCGCGTGCTCCGGCTGCGCGCCGCGGCCGAGCAGCTCGGCGTCCTCGAGGTGGGCGAGGGTGGTGCGGCGGGGGTTGGCCGTGGAGCGGAGCAGCATCGTCGTCTTCATCGGGCGCCTTTACAGAGCGGATGGTTTGTAAAGCGTCAGGCTAAACGTGTCATTCCCTTCGAATGCATGGGGAAGGCAACGACGCCGGTGTGAGTTTGCTCACCACAGCGGTGACAATCCAGGCATTACGGACCGTCATGCGAGGTCACAGAAACGGACAATGCGCCACTGAATGTTCCATTCCGCTCCTGATCATGTCGACTGGGACAACGCCGCTCCATGACTCTTTGGAGCTAATAAGTCCGATTCCTCCGTGATCATCTTCTACATGGGGTGACATGCTGTGCACGAATTGTCATGCGACCCGGGCCCCGACACGCGGGCCTTGTTGGAGATCCGGCACTGTGCTGGAATTCCACGCACCGCCGCGGTTTGGAGCCGGCGCGCAGGGGGCGCAACGCAGCGCCGGGTGAGCGGCGGGGAAGGGGGAACTGCGCCGGTCATCGACGACCACCACTGGGACGCAATCGCGCCCCGAGACGCCGACACCGTCCACTCCGTTCACGCGGAAGGACGCCTGGTCCAGAGGTTGCGACGCTAGTGCAGGGACGATTCAAGAGGGACAGCGCTGCTGCCGAGCAGGAGCCTCGCGCCGGGACCGACCGCGCCCAGAACCCGGGCCAGGGTCCGGCCGGCGAGGGCGGTGACGGTGCCACGCGCAACGGCACCGCGAACGCCTCCTCCGAGTCCACCGCCCCGGCCGCCAAGAAGCCCCGGGCCGAGAACGAGGTCGGGCCTCGAATAGCCCTGCGCAACTGGCGCATCTCGACGCGACTGGTCGCCCTGCTGACCCTCCCCGTGGTCGCGGCCACCAGCCTCGGCGGCATCCGCATCAGCGAGTCGCTCCAGGACATGGAGCAGCTCGACCACATGCAGCTGCTCACCAAGCTGACCGAAGAGGCCACCGACCTCGCCAAGGCCCTCCAGGCCGAGCGCGACTGGTCGGCCGGCCCGCTGGCCAACGGCAAGTCGGCCAACGACTACCAGGTCGCCAACCCGCGCAAGAACACCGACCGGGCCCAGAAGGCGTTCATGGACGCCACCTCGGAGATCCCGGCCACCGAGGGCGACGAGGCGCTGCAGAGCATCCGCCAGAACGTCAGCCAGATCGCCTCCCAGGTCGTCCAGATCGGCGGCATCCGCACGGAGGCGTACAAGGCGGGCGTCGCGAACTCGGTGACGGTCGAGGCGTACAGCCGACTGATCCGCTCGCTGCTCAGCCTCTCCCAGGACATGGCGCAGGCGACCAGCAACCCCGAGATGATCAAGCGGACCCGGGCGCTCGCCGCCTTCTCGTCCGCCAAGGAGTACGCCTCCGTCCAGCAGGCGATCATCGCCGCCGCGCTCCCGTCGAGCGACAGCCGGCCCGGCAAGCTGCAGCAGGGCGACCGCCTCTACGGCTACGCCGCGCAGCAGGGCGAGAAGGTCGAGCTCAAGCAGTTCCAGACCATCTACGAGTCCGCCGGTGGCGACGCCGACCAGCTGACCAACTCGCTGACCAGCGGCAACCCCTCGATCGACGCGGCCGACAAGTACGCGGACCGGGTGCTGTCCCACGACACCGGCATGGCCCGTCACGCCGCCCGTGGTCACCTGAACTTCACGGACGAGTACGGCACCAAGATCCAGGCCATGAACGTCATCGAGGCCGACCTCCTCGACAAGATGGAGACCAAGGCCCGTGAGCTGCGCGCCGAGTCGCAGCGCGAAGCGATCATCAACGGTGCGCTGATCCTCCTCGTCCTCGGCGTCTCCCTCGTCGGCGCCTTCGTCGTGGCCCGGTCCATGATCCGCTCGCTGCGCCGACTGCAGGACACCGCCACCAAGGTCGCCCAGGACCGTCTGCCCGAGCTCGTCAAGCAGCTCTCCGAGTCGGACCCGCAGGACGTCGACACCTCCGTCGAGTCCGTCGGTGTGCACTCCCGGGACGAGATCGGCCAGGTGGCCGCGGCCTTCGACGACGTGCACCGCGAGGCGGTCCGCCTCGCCGCCGAGCAGGCCCTCCTCCGGGGCAACGTCAACGCGATGTTCACCAACCTCTCGCGCCGCTCCCAGGGCCTCATCCAGCGTCAGCTCTCGCTCATCTCCGAACTGGAGTCCCGCGAGGCCGACCCGGACCAGCTCTCCTCGCTCTTCAAGCTCGACCACCTCGCGACCCGTATGCGCCGTAACGGCGAGAACCTCCTCGTCCTCGCCGGTGAGGAGCCGGGCCGCCGGTGGACCCGCCCGGTCCCGCTGGTCGACGTGCTCCGCGCCGCCGCCTCCGAGGTGGAGCAGTACGAGCGCATCGAACTGGCCGCCGTGCCCGCGACCGAGGTCGCCGGCCGCGTCGTCAACGACCTCGTGCACCTCCTCGCCGAGCTGCTCGAGAACGCCACGTCGTTCTCCTCGCCGCAGACCAAGGTCCGGGTCACCGGTCACGCGCTGCCCGACGGCCGTGTGCTCGTCGAGATCCACGACACCGGCATCGGCCTCTCCCCCGAGGACCTCGCCGCGATCAACGAGCGGCTCGCATCGCCGCCCACCGTGGACGTCTCCGTCTCCCGCCGCATGGGTCTGTTCGTGGTCGGCCGTCTGTCCCTGCGACACGGCATCCGCATCCAGCTGCGCCCCTCGGACTCCGGCGGCACCACCGCGCTCGTCATGCTCCCGGTCGACGTCGCCCACGGCGGCAAGAAGCCCGCGCCCAAGCCGGGTGCCGGTGGCCAGGGCGCGATGGGCCAGGCTCCCTCCGCCCCGGGTGGCCGCCTGACCGGTGGTCCCGGCTCGGCCGGCGGCCCCGGCACCGGTGGCCGTCCGGGCATCGGCAGCGCTCCCACGGGGTCGGCCGCCGGCCGACTCGCCGCCGGAGCGGGCGCCGCCCGCGGTCAGGTCGGCGCGGGCAGCGGTCCGCGCGCGGCTCTGCCCGGTCGCGACGGCGTGCCGCGTCAGAACGGTCCGCAGGACCGGGACCGGGCGCAGGGTGGCCAGGCTCCGCAGCAGCAGCCCCAGCCGCAGACCGCTCAGATGCCGCAGGTCTCCCCGGACCCGCAGCAGCAGCGTCCGGGCCTCGGCGCCGGTGGCTTCGGCGGCGCGCAGAGCGCCATCCCCTCGCGTACGGACGTGTGGGGCGGCGGCCAGAAGGGCCAGGGCCAGAGCGGTCCCGGCCAGGGCGGTCCCGGCCAGGGCGGTCCCGGCCAGGGCGGTCCCGGCCAGGGCGGTCCCGGCCAGGGCAACCAGGGTCAGCAGCAGCCTCAGCAGGGCCAGGGCAACCAGGCTCCGCAGGGCGGTTACCCGCGCGCCGAGCTGCCCGGGGGCAACCCGCAGCAGCAGCGCCCGCAGTCCACGAGCTGGGGCAACGACCAGGCGCAGCCGGTCCGCCGCCCGCAGCAGGAGATGTCGCCGCTGGACGCCCCGCGCGGTCACGAGGAGCCGGAGAGCACGGGCCAGTTCGCCCGTCCCGCGGCGCCTCAGGGCCCCGGCTCCACGGGCCAGTTCCCGCGCCCGGACTTCGGCCGCCAGCAGCAGACGCCCCAGCAGGCCCCGCAGGCGTACCAGCCCGGACCGCAGGACCCGGCGTCCACCGCCCAGTTCCCGCGCCCGGACTTCGGCCAGCCGCAGCAGGCCCCGCAGCAGCAGCCTTCTCAGTACCAGCAGCAGGCCCCGCAGGCTCCGGCTCCGCGCCAGCGCGGCGGCGGCGACTACGGTGCGCCCCGCCCGGCCGGGAACCTGCCCCAGCAGCCGCAGCAGCCTCAGCTCCAGCAGCCCCGTCAGCCCGAGGCGCTTCCGCCGGCCGGTAGCTCGGCCGACGCGCGTACCCCGCTGTACGACACGCTGGAGACCAACTGGTTCAACCAGACCCAGGGCAACCAGGGTCAGGGCGGACCGGCCAACCAGGGCCAGGACGGCTACGGTCAGCAGGCGCCTCAGGCCCAGGCCTCGCAGGCTCCGGCCGCACCGCAGCAGCCGGCTCCCCAGCGCCGCCCCGCCCCGCAGCAGCAGGGCGAAGGCGCCGGCGGTCAGCAGCAGGCCGGGCCCGCCTCCTGGCGGACCTCGCCCAACGACGAGTTGGTGCGCCAGGCCGAGCGGGTCCGCAAGCCGGCGGCCGGGGGGATCACCACCTCCGGGCTGCCCAAGCGCGTTCCTCGCGCCAACCTCGTACCCGGGACCGCGCAGGAGCAGGCCCACACGGCCGGCCCTCAGGTCTCGCGTGCACCCGATGACGTCCGCGGCCGGCTCACCAATCTGCGCCGCGGCATCCAGCAGGGCCGCCAGGCGGGCAACTCCACCACGGGCACCTTCCCCACCGGCCCCACCCACCAGCAGGAGCGTTAGTTGAGCGCGATGAGCCAGGCGGCGCAGAATCTGAACTGGTTGATCACCAACTTCGTGGACAACACCCCAGGGGTGTCCCACACGGTGGTGGTCTCCGCCGACGGTCTGCTCCTTGCCATGTCGGAAGGATTCCCCCGCGACCGCGCCGACCAGTTGGCGGCGGTCGCGTCCGGGCTGACCTCGCTGACCGCGGGGGCGTCCCGGATCTTCGAGGGCGGACCCGTCGCCCAGACGGTCGTGGAGATGGAGCGCGGCTTCCTCTTCCTGATGTCCGTCTCCGACGGTTCCTCGCTGGCCGTGCTCGCGCACCCGGAGTGCGACATCGGCCTCGTGGGCTACGAGATGACGCTGCTGGTCGACCGGGCCGGCAGTGTCCTCACCCCGGATCTCCGCGCCGAGCTCCAGGGCAGCCTGCTGCACTAGACCCGTACCGTTGCACGTTGCGACAGGGCGGTACGCCCCTCCGTACCGCCCTGGGCACCAGAAACCGTCCGGCCGCCCCATCCGGCCCCCCACCGGCCCCATCAGACGGCATGAACACGTGCCGTCACGCCCGGAGGATTCATGACCCCGCCCCCCGCCTCTCACGATCCGTACGGCGCCTCCCTCGACGAGTCGTACGGACATGAGGGCGACCAGCCGCTGGTCCGGCCCTACGCCATGACCGGCGGCCGGACCCGGCCGAGGTACCAACTCGCCATAGAGGCCTTGGTCAGCACCACGGCCGACCCGGCGCATCTCGCCACCCTGCTCCCGGAGCACCAGCGGATCTGCCACCTGTGCCGCGAGGTCAAGTCGGTGGCAGAGGTGTCGGCGCTGCTGTCGATGCCGCTCGGTGTGGCCCGGATCCTCGTCGCCGACCTGGCGGAGGCGGGCATGGTGGCGATCCACCAGCCGGGCAACGGAGAGGCCGGCGGCACGCCGGACGTGACACTGCTCGAAAGGGTGCTCAGTGGACTTCGCAAGCTCTAGCGGCGGTGCGGCCCGGTCGACCACCAGCGCGAAGATCGTGGTGGCGGGTGGCTTCGGCGTGGGCAAGACCACGTTCGTCGGCGCCGTCTCTGAGATCAACCCGCTGCGTACCGAGGCCGTGATGACCTCGGCCTCGGCCGGTATCGACGACCTCACGCACACCGGGGACAAGACCACCACAACGGTGGCGATGGACTTCGGCCGCATCACCCTGGACCAGGACCTGATCCTGTACCTCTTCGGTACGCCGGGTCAGGACCGCTTCTGGTTCATGTGGGACGACCTGGTGCGCGGCGCGATCGGCGCCATCGTCCTGGTCGACACCCGCCGTCTCGCCGACTGCTTCCCGGCGGTCGACTACTTCGAGAACAGCGGCCTGCCGTTCGTCGTCGCGCTGAACGGGTTCGAGGGCCACCAGCCGTACAACCCGGAGGAGGTCCGCGAGGCCCTCCAGATCGGCCCGGACACCCCGATCATCACCACGGACGCCCGCCATCGCGCGGACGCCAAGAGCGCGCTGATCACGCTCGTGGAGCACGCGCTGATGGCACGACTCAAATAGGAGAACGCGTACGGAAGTTGTCGTACGCCCTTCGGGAGGCGGTCTGTGTCGTTCGACACGGTCCGCCTCCGCGTTCATAACGTTTCGACAGAGAATTGCGGCGTCACGGACACCCGATGCATCCGATCGGTACCACTGCGCTCACCTGAGCCCCGTCATTTGGCGGGGCTCGTTCTTTATGCCCGTTTTATCTGGGCCGCAGGTAGGTGAAAACCGAAGCTCAGGGCTGTTTGGATGGCAGCCCTTTCACGTGCTGCAATTCATGAACTCCCGAGTAGTACGGCCCTGAACGAAACACCGGCACAACGTAGGTGCCGACGCCGAGAGGTTGTTGGTCGAGTGAGGCGAAGCAAGGAAAGCTCCGCGGAGCAGCAGGCGCGAGGCAACTTCACGCCGCCGGCCCGCATGGTGCCCGCGCCCGCAGAGGTACCCGCGACGCCCCAGGCCCCGAGCGGCAAGGGGAGCTCCAGCAAGCTGTCCCCCCGCAACTGGCGGGTGGCGACCAGGCTGAACGCGATCCTCCTCATACCCGTGCTCGTCGGCCTGGTCATGGGCGGCTTCCAGGTGAACGGGGCGATCAACACCTGGCAGGAGGCCCAGAACGCCGAGAAGACGGCGCTGATCGTGCGCGCCGCCTCGGAGTACAGCCAGGCACTGCTCGACGAGCGCGACCTGACCGCCGCTCCCCTGCTGACGGCCAAGACCGCCGAGGACCGCAAGAGCGACGAGGTCACCAAGGCGTACGCCGCCACCGACGCCGCCAAGCTGAAGTTCGACGAGGCCGTCAAGGACATGCCGGAGGGCGAGGGCCTCGAGCGCCGCCTGAAGCTGTTCCAGGACGAGGAGCCCGAGCTCAAGAAGATCCGGGCGGCCGCCTACACCGCGGCCCTGGACCCCGTGAACACCCAGCTCGGCTACACCTCCGTCCAGCACTACCTGATGGAGTTCTCCAACGAGCTCGGTCTCGGCACCACCAACGTCACCGCCTACGGCCGGACGCTCTACGCCGTCCAGCTCGCCAAGGGCGCCGCGTCGCTCCAGCGCTCGATCGGCACCCAGCTCCTCGTCCGGCCCAGCCAGAAGGACGCGGTCTTCGCCCAGCAGTCGGTGGCGCTGAACTCGTACAACTACCTGGAGCAGATCGCCCTCGGCGAGTACAACTCCGGTGGTACCCAGGCGGACGTGGACCGGCTCAGGGAGGTCATGTCCGCGAAGGCCGCCGAGGGCGAGAAGAAGATGCAGGCGGCCGGCATCACCCTGCCCAAGGGCGCCGACGGCTCCGTCTTCACCGGGATGGCCAAGAAGATCGGTTCCGCCAAGGACGCCGAGGCGATCGCGGACCTCCGCAAGGAGGGCATCACGCCCGAGACCTGGATGGCGGTGGCCACCGGCAAGTTCGACGGCTACACCGAGGTCGAGAAGGAGCTCGTCGACAAGGCCGTGGCCGAGGCCGCCGACATCTCTTCGGGCGCCCAGACCGACGCCTACGTCATCGGTGGCATCGTCGTCGTCGCGCTCCTCGCCGCCTTCATCATCGCCGGGATGATGGCCCGGCAGATGAGCCGCTCGATGCGCGAGCTGCGCACCGCCGCCTTCGCCGTCGCCGAGCAGCGCCTGCCGATGCTGGTCGACCAGCTCTCCCGGACCGAGCCGGGCCGGGTGGACACCCGCGTCCAGCCGATCCCGATCGACACCCAGGACGAGATCGGCGAGGTCGCCCGCGCCTTCGACCAGGTCCACCGCGAGGCCGTCCGGCTCGCCGCCGAGCAGGCCATGCTGCGGGGCAACGTCAACGCGATCTTCACCAACCTCTCGCGCCGCAACCAGTCGCTGATCGAGGGCCAGCTGACCCTCATCACCGACCTGGAGAACAACGAGGCCGACCCGGACCAGCTGGAGAACCTCTTCAAGCTGGACCACCTGGCGACCCGTATGCGCCGTAACGGCGAGAACCTCCTCGTCCTCGCCGGCGAGGAGCCGGGCCGCCGCTGGGACCAGCCGGTGCCGCTGGTCGACGTGATGCGTGCCGCCTCCTCCGAGGTGGAGCAGTACGAGCGCATCGAGCTGGCCGGTGTCCCGGAGGCCGAGATCCACGGCCAGGCCGTGACCGACCTCGTGCACCTGCTCGCCGAGCTCCTGGAGAACGCCACCACGTTCTCCTCCCCGCAGACCAAGGTCCGCGTCACCGCGACCCGGCTGCCCGACGGCCGCGTGATGGTCGAGATCCACGACAAGGGCATCGGCCTCACCGCCGAGGACTTCGCGGACATCAACCACAAGCTGGCCAACCCGCCGACCGTGGACGCCGCCGTCTCGCAGCGCATGGGTCTCTTCGTGGTCGGCCGTCTCGCCGACCGGCACGGGGTCCGTGTCCAGCTGCGCCCCTCGGGCGAGCAGGCCGGTACGACCTCGCTCGTCATGCTGCCGGACGCGATCACCCACGGTGGTGGTGGCGAGCAGCTGCCCGAGAACGACTTCACGGTCTCGCAGATCATCCCGCAGCAGCACCAGCACGCCTTCGAGCCGGTGCAGCCGCAGATGCGGACCGCGGCGGAGCTCGGCTTCGACGACTCCCGCTACGAGCAGCCCGCGGACGACCGCCAGCTCGACCCGGTGAACCGTTCGCTGATGCGCGAGGAGCGCCGGGCGGCCCTGGAGTCGCAGGCGCAGGGCGGCGAGCGTCCGCTGTTCCGGGACGAGGTCGACCCCTCGCACCAGGGCTACGCGCCGCAGGAGCAGGAGTACGGGCAGCAGCAGGAGTACGGCCAGGAGTACGGGCAGCAGGAGCAGGAGTACGCCCAGGAGTACGCGGGCGACTTCGGCGGGCAGCCTCAGCAGGCCCAGCAGCACGACGGTTACGACTACTCCCAGCAGGGCTACGACGGCTACGGCCAGCCCGCCGGCGGGTACTCGGAGACCGGCTATGCGGAACCTGCCTATCAGGGTCAGGACGCCGAGCAGGCCTCGTACGAGCACGCCTACGAGCCCCAGGGCCAGCAGGCGGAGTGGCCCGGTCAGAGCGCGTACCAGGGTGGCTACGAGCAGAGCTACGGAGCGGAAGCGGAATCTGCTCCCAGCGCTCCCGAACCGGCTCCCGAGCGCGTAGGCTTCGACCGTCCGGGTTCGACTCCGAACCCCACCCCGGACGCCGGCCACGCGCTGACCGACGCCGGTCTGCCGCGGCGCGGCAGCACCGCCGCTCAGGGTCCGCAGCCCACGCGGCAGACGGTCCAGCAGCCGGCGCCGGTACAGCAGAACGACGCCGACGGTTCCGACGAATGGCGCTCGACGAACGACGAGCGCTGGCAGCGGGCCGAGAAGCTCCGCGACCCGAAGGCGGGCGGGGTCACCTCCTCCGGTCTTCCGAAGCGGGTCCCCAAGGCCAATCTGGTCGAGGGCACGGCGGAGCAGACCCCGCAGGGCGGCCCCCAGGTCTCCCGCGCCCCTGAGGACGTCCGGGGCAGGTTGAGCAACCTGCGCCGCGGTGTCCAGCAGGGACGCAGCGCGGGAACGGACACGAACGGATCGGGCCTCGGCCCGGGCAGTACCTACAACCAGGAGCGTTAGTGTGAGCATGAGCCAGGCGGCGCAGAATCTGAACTGGTTGATCACCAACTTCGTGGACAACACCCCAGGGGTGTCGCACACGGTGGTGGTCTCCGCCGACGGACTCCTGCTGGCGATGTCCGAGGGGTTCCCCCGGGACCGCGCCGACCAGCTGGCGGCCGTCGCCTCCGGACTGACCTCGCTGACCGCGGGCGCGTCCCGGATCTTCGAGGGCGGTGCGGTCAACCAGACGGTCGTGGAGATGGAGCGCGGCTTCCTCTTCATCATGTCCGTCTCCGACGGCTCCTCCCTGGCCGTGCTCGCGCACCCGGAGGCCGACATCGGTCTCGTGGGTTACGAGATGGCCCTGCTCGTCGATCGTGCGGGCAGTGTCCTGACGCCTGACCTCCGGGCGGAACTGCAGGGAAGTCTTCTCAACTAACAGACAGACAGTGCGTTTCACGCCACCGCACCGTAAGGTGCGGTGGCGCGGCTCCACAGGGACATGGACCGCGAGGCAGTCGGAGGAGGAGACGTGGGGACACCCCCGGGCGGACACCCGTACAACGGTTTTGACGCGCACGCGCAGGGAGAGGCCGCGCAGAACCGGTTCAACTTCCCCTCTGCCCCGAGCAGACAGGGCATGCAGCAGCCCTACCAGCCCCCGCAGGCGCAGCAGTCGCCGATGGGTGGGCCCGCGGCCCAGCGGAACCCGGGCGGCGCGGCCGGCTCGGGCGGTTCGGGCGGCCGTCAGGGCGGGACCCACAACCCGCTCGTGCGCCCTTACGCCATGACCGGCGGCCGGACCCGGCCGCGTTACCAGCTCGCCATCGAGGCGCTGGTCAGCACGACGGCCGATCCGGCCCGGCTGCAGGGGCAGTTGCCCGAGCACCAGCGGATCTGCCGCCTGTGCATCGAGATCAAGTCGGTCGCCGAGATCTCGGCACTTCTCTCCATCCCCCTCGGCGTTGCCCGGATCCTCGTCGCCGACCTGGCCGAGGCCGGACTTGTCGCCATTCACCAGCCCGGCGGCGACGAGGCCGCCGGCGGCCAGCCGGCCGTGACACTGCTCGAAAGGGTGCTCAGTGGACTTCGCAAGCTCTAGCGGCGGCGCGGCCCGTTCAACCACCAGCGCGAAGATCGTGGTGGCGGGTGGCTTCGGCGTGGGCAAGACCACGTTCGTCGGCGCCGTCTCTGAGATCAACCCGCTGCGTACCGAGGCCGTCATGACGTCTGCGTCCGCGGGCATCGACGACCTCACGCACACCGGCGACAAGACGACGACGACTGTCGCGATGGACTTCGGCCGTATCACCCTGGACCAGGACCTGATCCTGTACCTCTTCGGTACGCCCGGTCAGGACCGTTTCTGGTTCATGTGGGACGACCTGGTCCGCGGCGCGATCGGCGCCGTCGTGCTCGTGGACACCCGCCGTCTCGCCGACTGCTTCCCCGCGGTCGACTACTTCGAGAACAGCGGCCTGCCGTTCGTCATCGCGCTCAACGGGTTCGACGGCCACCAGCCGTACAACCCGGAGGAGGTCCGCGAGGCCCTCCAGATCGGCCCGGACACCCCGATCATCACCACCGACGCCCGCCACCGCGCGGACGCCAAGAGCGCGCTGATCACGCTCGTGGAGCACGCGCTGATGGCACGCCTGCGGTAGCTCTCCGACGGACTGCCGTACGAAAGGGCCCGCCCGCACCGATCCGGTGCGGCGGGCCCTTCGTCGTGGCAGGACCTGCCCCGCGGGACCCCGTGCATGGCGAAGGCCCCCCGTTCCCTTGCGGGTGCGGGGGGCCTTCGGTGGCGCTGGGGTCAGCCCTGCCAGGAGTGGGAGGGGCGGAAGCCCGACTGGCGCTCCAGGCGGCGCCAGCCGGCCGTGGAGCGGCCTGACGTGGCGTCGTCCGTGGGCTGGGCGGCGGCGCGGGCGAGGAGGACGGCGGTGATCGCGGCCAGCTCCTCGGGGTCGGCGTGGCCCTTCTCGACGCGGAGAAGGTTGGCTGTGGCAGGCGTGGTCACTTCTGTGGGCTCCTCTTACTGAGGCGGGTTGCCGTGCTTGCGGGACGGCAGGTCGGCGTGCTTGGTGCGGAGCATGGCGAGGGAGCGGATGAGGACCTCCCGCGTCTCCACGGGGTCGATCACGTCGTCGACCAGACCGCGCTCCGCGGCGTAGTACGGGTGCATCAGCTCGGCCTTGTACTCCTTGACCATGCGCGCCCGCATGGCGTCCGAGTCCTCGGCCTCCGCGATCTGCTTGCGGAAGATGACGTTGGCGGCACCTTCGGCGCCCATCACCGCGATCTCGTTGGTGGGCCAGGCGTACGTGAGGTCGGCGCCGATGGACTGGGAGTCCATCACGATGTACGCGCCGCCGTACGCCTTGCGCAGGATCAGGCTGATCCGGGGCACGGTCGCGTTGCAGTACGCGTACAGCAGCTTCGCGCCGTGGCGGATGATTCCACCGTGCTCCTGGTCGACGCCCGGCAGGAAGCCGGGTACGTCCAGAAGGGTGACGATCGGGATATTGAAAGCATCGCACATCTGGACGAAACGGGCAGCCTTCTCCGAGGCCTCGATGTCCAGGACGCCGGCCAGCGACTGCGGCTGGTTGGCGACGATGCCGACGACCTGACCGTCCAGACGGGCCAGCGCGCAGATGATGTTGCGGGCCCAGCGCTCGTGGATCTCCAGGTAGTCGCCGTCGTCGACGAGCTCCTCGATCACCTTGTGCATGTCGTACGGACGGTTGCCGTCGGCCGGGACCAGGTCGAGCAGGACGTCCGAGCGGCGGTCCGCCGGGTCCTCGGAGGCCACGGTCGGCGGGTTCTCGCGGTTGTTCTGCGGCAGCATCGACAGGAGGTAGCGCACCTCGGCGATGCAGGTCTCCTCGTCGTCGTACGCGAAGTGCGCGACGCCGCTGGTCTCGGCGTGCACGTCCGCGCCGCCGAGGCCGTTCTGGGTGATCTCCTCGCCGGTGACCGCCTTGACGACGTCCGGTCCGGTGATGAACATCTGCGAGGTCTCGCGGACCATGAAGACGAAGTCCGTGAGCGCGGGCGAGTAGGCGGCGCCGCCGGCGCACGGGCCGAGCATCACCGAGATCTGCGGGATGACGCCCGAGGCGCGGGTGTTGCGCTGGAAGATGCCGCCGTAGCCGGCGAGCGCGGAGACGCCCTCCTGGATACGGGCGCCCGCGCCGTCGTTGAGGGAGACCAGCGGCGCACCGGCCGCGATCGCCATGTCCATGATCTTGTGGATCTTGGTGGCGTGGGCCTCGCCCAGGGCGCCGCCGAAGATCCGGAAGTCGTGTGCGTAGACGAAGACCGTACGGCCCTCGACCGTGCCCCAGCCGGTGATGACACCGTCGGTGTACGGCTTCTTGGCCTCCAGGCCGAAGCCGGTGGCGCGGTGCCGGCGCAGCTGCTCGACCTCGTTGAAGGAACCAGGGTCGAGCAGCAGCTCGATGCGCTCACGAGCGGTGAGCTTGCCCTTGGCGTGCTGCGCCTCGGTCGCCCGGTCGCTCGGTCCGCGCCGGGCCTCCTCGCGCAGGGCGTGCAGCTCGGCCACACGGCCTCGGGCGTCGGTCGGCTCGCTCGGGATCTGGTCCACAACGGTCATGTACCGACCCTACGAAGTCGACCAAGCAAATCCCGCCGTTGACTCCGTACAGTCTCCCGCGTCGAATCCTGGTGGGGTAGGACAGAACCAGGTACCCACCGGACCGAGTCGACAGCCGAAGGCCCCTTGCTTTTGTTGGGTCCCTACATAGCCACCTGGCAGCGATGTGTGGCTCCCGCGGTACCGGGCGTGATCCGCGGCCGGAGCCCGGGGCGGCTCGAGGCTCGCCGGTACGGTGGCCGTCAGGCGCCCCACCGTACCGGCTCGCCAGAGATTCGCGGCCGCGGATCAGCCGCCGCAGCGGAAGCGGGCGTTCCCCCAGTCCGCGTGGTCGTTGCCGTTGCCGTCGCCGCCGTCCCCGGCCACCAGCTCGACGTAGGAGGCCCCGGTGACGTCGGCGGTGAGCGACCAGGCCGGGTCCGTCGCCTTCAGGACCGGTGAGGCGACCTTCTCCGTACCGTCGGCGAGGACGCTGAACCTGACCGTGCCCCGGGAGGTCTGGACGTCGTCCACGCCCACCTCGGCGGTGAAGGAGGTGCACTTCCCGCCCAGGTAGTAGCGGACCTTGGCCGGGGCGTGGGTGCCCAGGCCCTTCTCGTACGTCACTCCCCCGATCCTGAGCGGGGAGCCGTCGCCCGTGCCCGTCTCGCCGTTGGAGCCGTCGCGTTCGACCGGCCCCCAGCCGTTGGTGGCCGAGGTCCAGTCCAGGTCGCTCGCCCAGCTGTCGGTGGTGGGCGGCGGGGGCAGCGTGCGGACCGTGGTGGTGGCGGTCAGCTTCCGGGCCTCTCCCCCGACGGTGTACGTGAGCGTCGAGCCGAGGGCGTACGGCTGGTAGGCGGCGTCCACCGGGGGTGTCACCTGCCAGGTGGCGGTCGCCTTGGCACCGGCCGCGACCGTACCGAGCGCGACGGGGGCGGCCGGCTCGGCGGTCCAGCCCTCGGGCAGTTCGAGCGCGGCCGACGCACCGGCGACGGCGCTCGTCTCGTCGTTGGCGAAGGTGGCCGTGACCTGGTGCGGGCGGCCCGGCTCCAGGGTCTCGGGCGCGGCGAGCGCGAGCGTGCCGCAGGCGGCCTTCTCGGGTGCGGGGCCGAGGTCGGTGACGGTGAAGGCGTCGAGGACGAAGTCGGCGCCTTCGGGGGCGTCGGCGCGCTTGCGCAGTCCGGTCCAGGTGTCGCCGCAGCCCGCCGTCACGGTCTCGGAGAAGTGCCCGGTGGTCCGCTGCTGACCTATGGGCGTCCTGCGCGTCTCCACCGAGGTCCCGTCCGTGCGGTCGTAGCCGGTGACCCACTCGTAGGCGCCCGCGTGGCTGGACTGGTGGTCGTACGCGATCCGGTAGCTGTGCCCGTCCTTCATGGGGACGGTCCAGGGCGCGGTGCGGTAGACCAGGCCGCTGTTCTCGTCGTGGGACTTCAGCGACTCGGCGCCGCCGATGACGTCGTCGATCAGCTTTCCGTTCCAGCCGGACCGGGTGTACGGGGCGTGGAGCTGGGCGATGTGGGTGCGGGGGTCGGTCGTGCCTCCGGAGTCGCCCTTGAGGAAGGGGCCCCAGCCCTGGTCGACGGCCTCGAAGTCCTCGTACGCGAGCGCGCCGGCCCGGGTGGCGGGGTCGTTCGCGACGATCCGGACGTCGTCGATCCGGACGGTGGCCGTGGAGCCGCTCGCGGCCTGGATCCCGAGGGTGGTGGAGCCGCCGCGGGGCGCGGTGAAGGTGACCTTGGCGCGCTGGAAGCGGGTGCCGTTCCAGTCGGATGCGGCGACCCGGTCCTCGACGGCCGAGCGTTCCACGGTGACCGAGCGCCCGCCGACGGCGAGCGTGGTCGGTCGGGTCCTGCCCGGCTCGACCTCGATCAGGGCGGAGGCGGTGTAGCGCGCGCCGGGGGTGAGCCCGGTGAGGGCCTGCCGTACGGACGCGGCGGCGGAGCCGGTGAGCGCGGCGCTGTTACGGCCCTGGTCGTCGGTGTCGCGGGCGACCGCGCCGCTCTTCGACCAGGCCCGGAGCCGCGCGTCGTTGAAGCCGGGGTCGTCGACCGGGGTGCCCTCGCCCCAGCGCGGGTCGCGGGGTTCGGGGGCGCGGTCGGGGTGGAGGACGTAGGGCTGTCCTGCGACGGCGTCGAGGGTGACGCTGCCGCCGCTCGGCCGTACCGTCCCGGTCTTCACGCGGCCGTTGTCGGTGAGCTTGTACACGCTGTACGAGCCGGCGCCCCGGGGCACCGCCCAACTCGTCCTCCCGCCGGCCTTGTTGTAGTGGTACAGCTTCTTCCCGCCGTCCCAGGGCAGGAGGTAGTTCTCGCCGTCGAGGACCTTGCGGCCGTCCTCGTAGAACGTGCGGCGGCCGTCCTCGACGGTGCCGCGCACGCCTCCGGTGAAGGTGAGGTCGTTGCCGTTCCAGCGGGTGATCCTCTGCTGCTGGAGGTACTTGGCGGGCAGGTTCTTCTGCCAGATGTTGGCGTAGAAGTGGTTCCAGTCGGTCTCGCCGGTCCAGCCCTCGAAGTCCTCCAGGGCGGTCTGGCCGAGGACCGGGTGGTTGTTCCAGACGTCCTTCTCGCCGTTGCGGATGAAGCGGACGATCTGGGAGTTGAGGCCCTTGTTGGTGGCGCCGCCGTAGTTCAGGTCGTTGGCCCAGTGGGACCAGAGCGAGTCCCGCTCGAACTTCTCCGACCACTCGGTGGCGACGTTCCAGCCCTGCGCCCGCACGGCCTGCATCGTCTTGTCGGCGATCCAGCCGTGCGTGTAGTAGACGTCGATGTAGAGCATCGAAAGGTTCGGGTCGGTCTCGTCGCGGAGCTGTTGGAAGCGGCGGGCGAGGTCGCCGCTGTTGATGTCCCTGCGCTGGTCGATGTAGTAGCTCTGGTTGAGCCAGTTCCAGCCGGGCTTGGTCCTGTCGACGAGCGTCTCGCTGAAGTTCTTCGCCTCGGGGTACGACTCGGTGGCATTGACGTGGACGCCGAAGCCCGCGCCCCACTTCCTGCCCTCCTTGAGGAGGGTGTTGAGGTCGGCGAGGCCGCCGGCGCGCTTGTTGTAGTTGCCGCCGTAGTCGGGGTGCGCGGAGTCGTGGCCCTCGGAGCCGTACCCCTTGAGCAGGGCGAACTGGCCCAGTCCATCGGTGGCGAGGGAGATCCGCTTGACGTCGTCGAGGGTGCGCAGGAAGGGGTGGGTGGCGTTGGAGGCGAAGTTGAAGGGGATGTGGGCGATCACCCGGTCCGGGGTCCCGTCGCTGCCCGGGGCCTTGATCCCGATGGCGGGGAAGGCGAGCGCGCCGTCCTGCCAGTCCGTCTTCCCGTCGCCGTTGGCGTCGGGGGTGACGACGACCTTGGCCCAGGGGAGGTTCGCGCCACTCTCGGGGGCGGGGGCGCCCGCGCCCCGGTAGGTCCACTGTCCCGACCAGACGCCGACGCGGGTCTCTGTGCCGGTCCTGCGGGCCTGGTGCCAGAAGCGGGCGCCGTCGCGGGCGCTCTGGCCCGAGGGCTTGTCGTACGAGGAGTTGGACTCGACGGCCGCGGCGAGGGAGCCGGTGTTGACCAGGGCGTAGCTCGCGCCCGTGGGCGCCGCCTCCGCAGGGGTCGCGTCGGTGATGTCGGCGAAGACGTCGGCGGTACGGGTGGAGTCGGGGTCGAGCTTGGTGAAGGCGGTCTCGGCGCCGGCGTCCGACGAGCCGACGGAGACCAGGTCGTGGCCGGGTATGTCGATCGTGCCGACGCGGAAGGCCTCGGTGTCGCGGACGGCGGTCACCTGGAAGGTGGTGGCCCGGCCTCCGACGCTGAGGCGGGCGTCGATCTCGACGCCGGGCAGGTCCGGGAACGCCAGGGTGTACGCGGCGGAGGAGGCGGTCAGGACGGGGGCGCCGGTGGTGCGGACGGCGTGGGCGGTGCCGTTCAGGACGACCTCGGTGACCGGGGCCGTACTGCCGAGGAGGCGGGCGCCGGTGGCGCGGTCCGTGTACGAGAGGACGCGCGGGAAGTCCTGGGCGACGGCGACGGAGAGCCGGTCGGAGCGGATGAGGGTCGTGGCGTCCGCCGCACTCTCCTCCTGCGCGAGGGCAGGTCCGGACAGGGCGAACACGGCGGACGAAGCGGCGGCGAGCGCGCAGGCGGCACGGATTCTTCGCGACTTGGGGAGGGGCATGGGCACTAGTTGGGCCTGCTCCACCGGCACCGTCAACGAGATCGCGGCCCGGGGGCTCCGGCAGTCCAAGAACCCCCTCCGGTTAGTCCAAGCGGGTGGACATCGAGCAGAGATGTTGAATGTTGAACGGAATAGGGCTATGGTCGTTCTCGTTGAAGGTTCAACGAACTGGAACTCCGTCCCCCCAAGGAGCACGTCATGGGCATCTTCGGCCGCAAGAACACCGACACCGCCACCGCTGTCGCCACCCTCCCCGTCGACCCCGCGCTGGCCGCGCTGACCGGCCAGTACACGATCGACCCGGCGCACAGCAGCATCGGCTTCACCGTCCGTCACGCGATGGTCACCAACGTGCGCGGCTCCTTCGCCGAGCACGAGGGCTCGCTGAACCTGGACGGCTCGAACCCGGGCGCCTCCTCCGCCTCGATCGACGTCAAGATCGCCTCGATCGACACCGGCATCGGCGACCGTGACGGCCACCTGCGCAGCGGCGACTTCTTCGACGCCGAGCAGTTCCCGCTGATGACCTTCCGCTCGACGCAGGCGGAGCAGCTGGGCGGGGACAAGTACCGCGTGACCGGCGACCTCACGATCAAGGACGTGACGAAGCCGCTCTCCATCGACCTGGAGTTCAACGGCACCGCCACGGACCCGTACGGCAACGAGCGCGTCGGCTTCGAGGGCTCGGCCGAGATCCTCCGCTCCGACTGGGGCCTGACGTGGAACGCGGCGCTGGAGACCGGTGGTGTGATGGTCAGCGACAAGGTGAAGCTGAACTTCGACATCTCCGCGATCAAGGCCGCCGCCTGAGCCTGAGCCTCCTGAGCCCTCGGGGGTGACCGCCCCCGCGGCCCTGGCGCCCAGCGCCCCTCGGGCCCCCACGTACACGAGCGCGCCCGCCTCTCCGTTCCGACGGAGGGCGGGCGCTCGGCGTTCCGGCGGAGCCGGGGGCGTTGTCAGTGGTGGACGTTAGCGTCGGGGGCATGGAATTCCGTATCGACAGCAGCGAGTTGACCGACGCCGTGGGCTGGGCCGCCCGGGTCCTCCCCGCGCGGTCCCCCGTGCCCGTGCTCGGTGGGCTGCTCCTGGAGGCGAGAGACGGGCGGCTGCGGGTCTCCGGGCTCGACTACGAGGCGTCGGCGCGCATCGAGGTCGAGGCGGAGACGGCACGGGAGGGTCGGGCGCTGGTGCTGGGACGGCGGCTGCTCGACATCTGCAAGGTGCTGCCCAAGGGGACGGTGGAGTGCGCGATCGAGGGGGCGCGGCTCTCGGTGACGGGCGGGGACGCCCGGTTCGGGCTCTCGCTGCTGCCGTTGGACGACTATCCGGCGCAGCCGGGGCTGCCCGCCTTCCGCGGCGTGGTGGACGCGGAGGCGTTCGCGGCGGCGGTCGGGCAGGTGGCGGTGGCGGCCGGTCGGGACGACTCGCTGCCGGTCCTGACGGGGATACGGCTCGCCCTGGACGGCACGACGATGACGTTGGCCGCGACCGACCGGTACCGCTACGCGGTACGGACGCTGGAGTGGAAGCCGGAGGGCGGGGACGGGAGCGCTCCGGACGACGGGGCGGACGTCGTCGTACCCGCGCGACGGCTGACCGAGATCGCGCGCTCGCTGACCTCTGCAGGGCCGGTCCGGCTCGCCCTGGACGGCGGCTCGATCGGCTTCGAGAGCGAGGGCACTCGGACGACGACCCGGCTCCTGGACGGCCGACTCCCCCGCCACGACAAGCTGTTCTCGCTCGGCGAGCACGCCGTCGCGGTGACCGGGCGGGCCCCGCTGGTCGAGGCCGTGAAGCGGGTCGCGGTAGTCGCCGAGGGCGACAGCCCGGTCCAGCTCGCCTTCACCGGGGACGCCGTCCACCTTCAGGCCGGGTACGAGGACGATGTGGCGTCCCAGCGGCTGCCGGCGGCCCTGGAGGGGACGGAGGCGATGACGGTCGCGTTCAACCCGGGGTATCTGCTGGACGCGCTCGGCTCCTTCGGCACCGACTCGGTCCGCTTCCATCTGCTCGGGCCGGGCCAGCGCGCCCTGATCACGGACCGCGCGGACGGGGTCCACCAGCACCTGCTGATGTCGGTGAAGCCCCTGGTGTGACCCCGGCTCTCTGCGAGCCCTGGTGATGCCCACGCCCAAGTGGCGCCCCACCAGTGGTGGACGTCTCCGCGCAGGCCCAGGCTGTCGTACGCAGTGCCCGCCCCGATCACGCGGCGGCGGGCGGAGCCACACGGCGTCGTCCCGGTCGGGACGGGAGGGGGCGTCAGAGAGACGGGATCACATGGCCGAACAGGGCATCAGAACAGGCTGCCTGCCGTTCGCTCGCGGGAGCGGCAGGTCGGTACGGATGCGGGCCCGGCGCCCCTACGCACGGAGACGCTCCCGGCGGTCGCCCACCGGAGTGGCACTCGTCGCGGCCGGTCTGGCATTCCTCGGCGCGGTCGCTCCGACGCCGAGCACGGCCGAGTCACCACCCCTCACCGGACCCCGTCCCAGCGGTCCGGCGCGGTTCGTGCCCGGTCCCTGCCCGGAGGCGCCCGAAGAGATCCCCGGGCGGTGCGGGGTCCTGGAGGTGCCCGAGAACCGGCAACACCGCGGTGGACGGACCATCATCAAGCTGGCCGTCGCCATCATTCCGGCCACGTCGACGAAACCGGCCGAGGATCCGGTGGTGTTCATGGAGGGGGGTCCCGGCGGCGACGCGATCGGGGCCATCCCCTTCCTGATCGATTCCGGCGTGAACCGGGATCGCGACCTGATCGTCATGACCCAGCGCGGCGGACCCTACTCGGAGCCGTACCTCGCCTGCCCTGAGATCGACCGGTTCAACGCGAGCGCCGTCGGGCTGCCCTACGACGCGCCCTCGACCGGACGGCTCCTGGTACGAGCGGCGAAGGAGTGCCGGGACCGCCTGACGGCCGACGGAGTGCGGCTGAGCAGCTACAACACCACCGAGAACGCCGCCGACTTCGCCGACCTGCGCAAGGCGCTCGGCATCGAGAAGTGGAACGTCTACGGCTACTCCTACGGCACCGACCTGGCCCTCACGTACCTGCGCCGGCACCCCGACGGGATCCGCACGGTGACCATCGACTCGGTCGTGCCGCCACAGATCGTGAGCCTGCCGTGGGCCTGGGACAGTGCCCAGGAGGGGATCAACACGATCTTCGCGGCGTGCGAGGCCCAGCCGAGCTGCAAGAGCCGCTACCCGAACCTCTCCCGCACGCTCACGGAGCAGGTCCGGCGCCTTGAGGCGAACCCCCTGACGCCGACGGTGCAGCCGCCCGGGGGCGGCAGCCCGGTGAAGGTCGTCCTCGACGGGGGCGCGCTGGTGAACCTGCTGGTCGCCAACGGCGGCGCCCTGCCGGCCGCCGTGGTCCCCGCGGCGCTCGACGAACTCGCCCGAGGCAATCCGGAACGCCTGGCGCAGGCACAGGCCGCCGGCGCGGGGACGCCCGCCGTCCCCCAGGCCTACGGTCTGACGCATTCGGTGGTGTGCGCCGAGTGGGCGCCGGGCTTCACGAAGTCCGACGTCCTGGAGGCGGGGCGCCGGGCCTTCCCCGGGTGGCCGGACACCGTCCTTGCCCATGCGCCGCAGCTGCCCTTCCAGTACGACCTGTGCCGCGTCTGGAACGTCCCCGACCGCACCGCGATCCAGCGGGTGACCACCTTCAGCAAGGTGCCGACGCTGATCATCTCCGGAACGTTCGACGCGAAGACGGGCGCGAGCTGGGGGCCGTACGCCGGCCGCACGCTCCCCCGCTCGACCGCCGTGCAGATTCCCGGGATCGGCCACTTCGTGGTCCCCCAGTCGCCGTGTTCGCAGAGCGTCCTGGCTTCCTTCCTCGCGCGTCCGACCTCTCCCGACACCGGGTGCGTGGCGGGACTCGCACCGGGTCCGTTCACCATCACCCCTGAACCGGAGAAAGCATGATGTCCCTCAGCCCACCCCGACACCGGCGCGCGTCGCGCCGGTTCCCGGCCACGCTGGCCGGAGCCACGGTCGGTGCCCTCGTCGTCGGCCTGGCCGCGATGCCCGCCCGAGCCGAGTCCGGCGACAGAGCGCCGATCGGCACGGTCGCCCGGACGGCGGGCGACGCCCGCTTCGAGCCCGGCCCCTGCCCGCGGACGGCGGATCCGATCCCCGATCTGGAGCGCGCCCGCTGCGGAACGCTCACCGTCCCCGAGAAGCGCTCCCACCGCAAGGGACGGAAGATCACCCTCGCGGTCGCGATCATCCCCGCGGCCACCAGCAGACCGGCACCCGACCCGATCGTGTGGCTCGCCGGCGGGCCAGGCGACGACGCGGTCTCCGAGATCCCGATGGCGGTCTCCGGGGGCCTGAACCGCGACCGCGACGTGATCTTCATGTCCCAGCGCGGGACCTACTCGGCCGACCCGGAGCTCACCTGCCCGAACGTCGACAAGTTCGTCGCGAACTCCCTCGATCTCGTCTTCGGCGCGCCGTCCACCGGACGCCTGCACGTCGAGGAGACGCGGAAGTGCCGCAAGCAGCTGGTGAGGCGCGGGGCCGACCTCAGCGCCTACAACGGCACCGAGAGTTCCGCCGACTACGACGGCCTGCGCAAGGCACTGGGCATCAGGCAGTGGAACGTGTTCGGCATCTCCTACGGCACCGACCTGGCGCTCCAGTACATGCGCCTGCACCCGAAGGGCATCCGGTCGGTGGGCATCGACGGCGTCCTGCCCCCGTCCCTGGCAGGCGGGGCCGTGACCTGGAAGGCCGCACGAGAAGGCTTCGACAGCATCTTCGAGACATGCGCGGAGCAGCTGGCCTGCAACACCCGCTATCCGAACCTCAAGGCCACCTTCGAGCGCCTCGTGGTCGAACTCGAAGCCCGACCGGTCACCACCAACGTCACGGTTCCGGGTCACCCGGAGCCGGTGAAGGTCACGCTGGACGGCGGTCTCCTGGTGAACTGGCTGACCTTCGCCAGCCATCTCGCGGCCGGAGTGCCCCGTTCCATCGACGAACTGGCACACGGCAACCCGCGGCGGATCGCCGAGCAGTACGCGGGCGGAAAGCTCAGCCCGCAGGCCATCGGGAGGGTCTCTCACGGACTCGTCTTCGGCGTCTTCTGCAGCGAGTGGACACCGTTCGAGAGCGAGGCCGACGTGATCCGGGCCGGACGGCGCGCGTTCCCGTCGTTCCCCCGCTCGGTGCTGGCCAACGCACCGCTGCTCAGCTGGATGCACGCGGACTGCAGGGCCTGGAACATTCCCGCGGCACCGCCCTCGATCCGGGAAGTGACCCGCAGCGACATCCCGACGTTCGTCCTGTCCGGAGGGTTCGACTCCCAGACCGCGCCCAGCAGCGGACCCTACGCCGCCCGCACGCTGAGCCGTTCCATCGCCGTCGAGGTCCCGTACGTCGCCCACGTGGTCTTCGCCGACTCGACGTGCGCGCAGACGATGACCGTCTCGTTCTTCGACCGTCCGAACGCGCCGGACACGAGCTGCCTCGCCGGTCTCCAGCCACCCCAGTTCGAGATCGCACCGTGAGGGTGAGGGGACTCTCGTAGCGCGGGGTGTCTAGAACCCTCCGCCTCCGAAGTCCCCTCCACCGCCTCCGAAGTCGCCGAAGCCGCCGCCACCGCCGCCGCCGAAGTCGCTCGACCCGAAGTCGCCGGAGTTGAAGTCCGCGCCGGAGACGTCGCCGCCCTGGAAGTCCCCGCCGCCGTACTCACCGGCGTAGGCCGGGGTGGCGAGCATCGAGCCGAGCATGGTGCCGACGAGGAGGCCGGGGAGCAGGCCGCCGCCGAAGTAGCCGCCGGCCCAGGGGCCGTACGCCGGTCCCGCCTCCCAGTACGGGCGGCGGCCGTCGTAGGTCTCGACCGTACGGGCCAGGGGCTCCTGCCCGTCGTCGAGGCGGGCGGCGTCGGCGGCGCACACCGGGACCTCGCGGGCGGCCCCGCCCGCCGGGGTCCAGGTCCTGTCCTGCAGAGAAGGACCGTGGCGCGGGTCGAAGAAGCAGGGCGGACGGCGCTCGGGCAGCGGCCGGGCCTCGCGGCGCGCGGCAAGGACGGCGAGCGAGTAGCGGCCGTCCTCCAGCGCCTCGGTCACGCCCCGGACGTCGTGCGGGTGCCTGGCCGAGCCCATCAGGGACTTGGCCTTGTCGTACGAGTCGAGGGAGCGCTCGTAGTCCCCGCGCATCGCGTCGTCGGCGCCGGGCTCGGCGGGGTGGAAGTCGAGGCGTTCGAGCTCCTCGCCGAAGGCCGTGATGTCCTCGTCGACGACGACCCGCAGCTTGTCGAGCGCCTCGCGCTCCTCGGCCTCCTTGCGGAGCCGGTTGCGGCGGACGATCGCGTACGCGCCCGCGCCGCCGGCCGCGACGACCGCGCCGAGCGTGATCAGACCGCCCACCGGGACGCCGTCGTCCGCGCCGACCGAACCCCAGGAGGCCGGGGCGTTCCCGCGGAGGCCCGGCAGGGCCTGGTCGACGAAGTTGTTCAGCTCGGTGGCCGCGTCGACCCCGGGCTGGCGCACCGAGGTGATCAGGTTGTCCACGGCGTCCGCGGACATCACCGTACGGTCGGCGGCCGCGTCGAACCCGTCGCCGAGCCGGACCCCGTACAGCCCTGTCACGCCGGTCTGGGTGCGTAGATTGCGCAGCAGGTTCTCGGGCGGGTACTCGCTGGTCGCGGGCAGCACGGCGATGAAGAGCGGCTTGTCCGCGTCCTTGATCTTCTGGGCGAGGGCATCCGCCTCGGCCGTCGAGAGCTGGTCACGCGCGCCCGGATCGACGTACACCGGCCCCTGCTTCAGGGCCGCGCCCGCGTCCGGAATCCCGGTGGTCCCGGCCCCCGCGGAGGGGGCCAGGACCAGGAGCAGCAGCAGCGCCAGCCCGGCGAGGGCCGACAGAAGGTGGAACGGCCTGGTCCTCATACCATCGAAACTACCCCGAAAGGGTGGTTACGAGACATCGAGGACTCTCCCGGCTTCCCGTCGGCCGGCTTCTCGTCGGGCGGCCTCTCCTCGGCGGCCTCTCCTCGGCGGCCTCTCCTCGGCGGCCTCTATTCGGCGGGGTCGATCCCCACCCGCAGCAGCCCGTACGTGAACGCGTCCTCCAGCGCCTGCCAGGACGCGGCGATCACGTTCTCCCCGACGCCGACCGTGGACCACTCGGCGTTGCCGTCGCTGGTGGTGATCAGGACGCGGGTCGTGGACTCCGTGCCGTGGCGGCCCTCCAGGATGCGGACCTTGTAGTCCACCAGCTCGAACTTGGCGAGCTGCGGGTAGATCCGCTCCAGACCGACCCGCATGGCCCGGTCCAGGGCGTTGACGGGACCGTTGCCCTCGGCGGTGGCCACGATCCGCTCGCCCTTGGCCCAGAGCTTCACGGTCGCCTCGTTGGCGTGGGTGCCGTCGGGCCGGTCCTCGACGATCGCGCGCCAGGACTCCGTACGGAAGTAGCGGCGGGCCCTGCCCTCCACCTCCTCGCGGAGCAGCAGCTCGAAGGAGGCGTCGGCGGCCTCGTAGGTGTAGCCCTGGAGCTCGCGCTCCTTGACGCGCGCGACGACGCGCGCGACCAGCGCGCGGTCGCCGCCGAGGTCGACGCCGAGCTCCTTGCCCTTCAGCTCGATCGAGGCGCGGCCGGCCATGTCGGAGACCAGCATCCGCATGGTGTTGCCGACGAGCTCGGGGTCGATGTGCTGGTAGAGGTCCGGGTCGACCTTGATCGCGGAGGCGTGCAGCCCCGCCTTGTGGGCGAAGGCCGAGACACCCACGTACGGCTGGTGGGTGGAGGGCGTGAGGTTGACGACCTCGGCGATGGCGTGCGAGATCCGGGTCATCTCGGCGAGCGCGCCCTGCGGCAGCACTCTCTTGTCGTACTTGAGCTCCAGGGCGGCGACCACCGGGAAGAGGTTGGCGTTGCCGACGCGCTCGCCGTAGCCGTTGGCGGTGCACTGGACGTGCGTGGCGCCCGCGTCGACGGCGGCGAGGGTGTTGGCGACGGCGCAGCCGGTGTCGTCCTGGGCGTGGATGCCGAGGCGGGCGCCGGTGTCGGCGATGACGGTGGCGACGACGGCCTGGACCTGGGCGGGGAGCATGCCGCCGTTGGTGTCGCAGAGGATCACGACGTCGGCGCCGGCCTCGGAGGCGGCGCGGACGACGTCCTTGGCGTACTGCGGGTTGGCCTTGTACCCGTCGAAGAAGTGCTCGCAGTCGACGAAGACGCGACGACCCTGGGAGCTGAGGTAGGAGACGGTGTCGCGGACCATCTCCAGGTTCTCGTCCAGGGTGGTGCGCAGGGCGAGCTCGACGTGCCGGTCGTGCGACTTGGCGACCAGGGTGATCACGGGGGCACCGGAGTCGAGGAGCGCCTTGACCTGCGGGTCGTCGGCGGCGCTGCCGCCGGCCCGACGGGTCGCGCCGAACGCGACGAGCTGCGCGTTCTTGAACGTGATCTCCTGCTGCGCGCGGGCGAAGAACTCCGTGTCACGCGGGTTGGCGCCGGGCCAGCCGCCCTCGATGAAGCCGACGCCGAAGTCGTCGAGGTGCCGCGCGATGGTCAGCTTGTCCGCGACGGTGAGGTTGATGCCTTCACGCTGCGCGCCGTCGCGCAGCGTCGTGTCGAAGACATGGAAGCTGTCGTCGAGGCGCGAGCTCTCGTCGGTCTCCGTGGTCATGGCTCTGATGGCTCCTGTCGGATGTGGCTCCGGAAGGTCTGGATCCACTTGCCCCCATTCTCACGCGCTGTCCGTTTCCGGCGATGGTGGGGCCGGAAAACGAAAAAACCCCTCGCGGGTGCGAGAGGTCTGCGCGCGGGTCTGGGGCACGGTGTCCACTGCCGCGGGGGTGGAGTCGCGGTTCAGTGGCCACTGCGGACCGGCGCGCTGCTGCCGATAATCATGGTGGTAGCGAGCACGCGGGCAGTCTGCCACATCTGTACGGGTGACGGGATCGCGGTCTCAGGATGCGGGCGGCGGTCGGGTGGTACGGGTCCCTGTATGAGCACTCACCCTCCTTCCGGCCCACCCTCCGGCCCACCGGCGGGACCACCTCCCGGGCCGCTCGGCCCGAGTTCGGGCGGCGGAAACATCCCCCCGGGCTCGGGCCGCGGCAGCATCCCCCCGGGTTCGGGCGGCGGCAGCGTCCCGCCCGGTTCGGGCGGCGGAAGCATCCCGCCGGGTCCCCCCGACGGCCCCGAACCCCCTCCCCCGGGCAGCCGACGCCGCCGCACGCTGGTGATCGCCGGAGCAGGCGTGGTCGTCGCCCTCGGCCTCGCGGTGGCGCTGGTCGCGATGTTGCAGGGCGGGGACGACGGCGGGTCGGGGGCGACCTCGTCCCCGTCGGCCACGGTGAACGAGGATGCCGCCCGCACCGAGGCGCACCGGCTCGCGGCCGCGGTGGCCTTGCGCCCTGAGGACTGGGGGTCCGGCTACAAACGGGCGGACCCGTACGAGACCGATCCGGCGTCCGAGTGGGAGGTGAGGAGCACCTGCGAGGGAGTCGCGCAGAGCAGCCGGTCGGGCACCCTGGCCGCGATCAGCCGCGCCGTCACGCACCCCGTGAGTGGCCTCATCAGCAGTACGGAGGTACGGGTGTTCGCGGACCCGGCGACGGCCGAGTCCTACCTGGACGACATCGAGAACGGCACACGGCGCTGCCCGGAGCAGCACAGCGACAAGACGCGGTGGGCCGGGGTGCGACAGGCCACGGCCCCTGAGGTGGCGGGGTACGACGAGATCGTCGCCGAGGACGGCAAGCAGGTCGCCGACGCCGACGGGAAGACGACGGACTACCCGTACGTGGTGTACACGGGCCGCTCCGGCGCCACCACTCTCGCCGTCATCGACTACGAGGGACCGGACGGCGTCCCGGCCCGGCTCGCCGAGCGCGCGGCGGGCGTCATGAAGAAGCTCCAGCAGCGGCTGGAGGCGGCCGAGCAGCAGTGACCCCGGCCCCGCCGACCCCGGGCCGAGCAGCCGGCCGTTACGGTCGCAGCAGTCGGCCGTCACGGTCGCAGCAGCAGGCCGTCCGCAACGAACTCCCTGACGTGGGCGATGACTTGTTCGCGACTCGTGCCCGGGATGCCGACCGCCACATGGACGCTGAAGCCGTCGAGCAGGGCGCGCATCCGGGTCGCGTACCGGTCGGGGTCGACGGGGCGGAACTCGCCGCGCGAGACGCCTTCGGCGATCAGCGCGACCAGGTCTCGGTGCCAGGCGCCCTCGATCGCGGCCTGGCGGGCGCGGGCGTCGTCGTCGGCGTTCTGGGACCGGTTCCAGACCTCCAGCCAGAGGGTCCAGTGGGGGTCGCGGGGCCCGTCCGGGACGTAGACGTCGATGTAGCCGTCGAGGCGCTCGCGGGCGCTCCCGGGACGGGAGAGCAGCGCGCTGCGCTCGGCGCCGAGGCGGCCCTCGCTCCACTCCAGGGTCTGCAGGAGCAGCTCGTCCTTGGTGCGGAAGTAGTAGAGCAGGTGCCCGCTGCTCATCCCTACCTCGCGCCCGAGCCCGGCCATGGTCAGCCCGTCGAGCCCGCGCTCGGCGATGGTGTCCATGGCGGCGGAGAGCAGCTCCTCGCGGGGAGGGGCGGTGTTGTTGCGGCGCCGGGGTCCGGCGGGGTTGATGCGGGTCACTCGTCTGTTCTACCTCACGCTCCCGCCGGGCTTTCGACCGAAGGTGGCCGGGGGGGGGGGGGGGGGGGGGGCCCCCCCCCCCCCCCCCCCCCCCCCGCCCGGGGCGGGGGGGGGGGGGGGGGGGGGGGCGGGGGGGGGCGCCCGGCGCCCCCGGGGATCGTAGGCTGGTGGGGTGACGGACCGGAGCGAGGACGTGGGCGTG
>NZ_JBICYI010000015.1:0-160508 GCF_043200825.1 Streptomyces sp. NPDC048370
GAACTCGTCGGTGACGTCCTCGACGTCATGCGCGACCTCGCCGAGTCCGGCATGACGATGATCGTCGTCACCCACGAGATGGGCTTCGCCCGCGAAGTCGGCGACAACCTCGTCTTCATGGACGGCGGCGTCGTCGTCGAGTCGGGCCACCCCCGCGACGTCCTCACCAACCCCCAGCACGACCGCACCAAGGCCTTCCTCTCCAAGGTGCTGTAGGAGCGGGTGCAGCGCGGCTGGGGCGGTACGGGACGACCCGTACCGCCCCAGCCGTCGTCGCTCCGCACCCGGTACCGGCCCGGCGGCGCACACGTAACGCCGCTGCCTCCTGCGGCAACCGTTCGTGAACTATCTTGGGCGGCATCGGGACGAAAGGGAGGCACCCCGTGCCATCAGGGCAGCAGGCGCGCGCGCAGGCGGCGGCGATCACACCCGGCACGCAGTCCTCGGAGGCGGAGGAGGCGTCGCCCGTCGACCAGGTGCGCGCGCTCTTCGGCGGTCACCGGCTCTCCCCCGGCCAGCGGCGCATCGCCCAGTTCCTGATCGACCACCTCACCGAGGCCGCGTTCCTGTCGATCACCGAACTGGCGGAACGCGTGGGCGTGAGCCAGCCGTCCGTGACCCGCTTCGCGTCGTCGCTCGGTTTCAGCGGATACCCCGCGCTCAGGGACGCTCTCCAGCCCATCGCGCTCAGCGCGATCGCCGGATCACCCGAGGGGCGTGAGGCGCGACGGCGCAACGAACTCCAGGCGGCGGTCGACGCCGAGATCGAGAACCTGGCCTCCCTGCGCCGCTCCCTCGCGAGCACCGACCAGATCCTCGACATCGGGCGGGAGCTCGCCCGCTCCGCTCCGCTCACGGTGCTCGGGCTGCGCATCTCGGCCTCCCTCGCCGAATACTTCGCCTACGCGGCGCGGCGCATCCACCCCGATGTGCGGGTGGTGACCCGCGGCGGCAGCGTCGCCTACGACGCGCTGCTCCAGGCGCGCGAGGCGGGCGGCACCTGGGTGCTGGCCTTCGCGATGCCCCGGCACTCCAAGGAGACGCTCGCCGCCATGAAGGCAGCCCGCGGCGCCGGGCTGCGCGTCGCGCTGATCACGGACCTGGCGCTCGGTCCGCTGGTCCACGAGGCCGACGTGACCTTCACCGCCGGTACGGGCTCGCGGCTGGTGTTCGACTCGTACTCGGCGCCGGGAGTGCTCTCCGCGGCCATCCTCCAGGCCATGGCGGACGCCGATCCCGAGCGGACGCAGGTCCGGCTGGAGAAGTACGAGCAGGCATCGGAGCAGTACGACTTCTTCCTGGAGGACTGAGGACCAGGGGCCGGGGCCCTTCACACCCCTCGGTCACACTCCGCGGTCGCACCCTGCGTTCGAATGAAATTTTTCATGCCCTTGCGTACTCGACGGTATATATATTTACTACAGAGGCCCCGCGGGCACGGGCAGAACAGCGTCGGGTCGGCCCCCTCCTCCTCAGTCGACCCTTGAGTTGTTCCACAGGGAGCACTCCGCGCCTCACGGGTGCCCCCGCGGCGGCTCCGGTCAACCCCTGGGCCGGAGCCGCCGCGCCCCTCACAACAGGACCTCCCAAAGGCGACGACGATGTCCCACCACCGCCCTCCGGCCAGCGCCGACTGGCCTTACACGGTCGCGACCCCCGGCAACCGCAACTGGGAGAACACGGCCGTCCGCTGGCTTCGCGACCTCCTGCCGGCCCGTTACGGCGGATACACCACCCTCACGCACCATCCGCTCCTGCTGGCCCGCCACGCCCAGCTGCAGGTCGAGCACGAGATCCGTGCGGTAAGGGTGGCGATGCAGACGTGCCGCGCGGAGCTGCCCACCCTGGGCGTCTCCGGCCCGACGATCGAGAGCACGATCAGGCTGTACGCCACCGAACTGGAGCAGCTGAGCCGCCTGGCCCGCGGCGTCCGCCTGGTCACGACGGCGCTCCTCGCAAGCGACCAGCCCACCCGCCGCCAGGCCCGGGTCTGAACCACCCGCCCGCTCCCACCCGCCCCTACCCGAGGAACGACAGCCGCACCTGACGCTCCGGGTTGTCCTTGTTCGTGTCCACCAACCTCCGCTAAGACAACCCCAGGCGACGGCGACCGACATCAGGCAAGGCGATGACATTCGAGGCGGCAACCACAGCTACTTCGTGAACTATCGCGTGCACGTTCCCGGCAAGCCGGACTACAAGGGCTCACAAGAACCTGTGCTGAACGCCATCCAAGTCGCCCAGATCGTCGCGGTGTCCAAGAACTACCCGTGCCAAGTCAGTAGTGGCGACCCAGGTCGGGTGCGAATCGACTGGGACAAGCCCCTCGCGGCTTCTCCCTCCCCTGCCCCCAAGTGACCCGATGGAGCGCCTCGCGCGCCAAGGGGCTGCAGGGAACTGGGCAGCCCCTCAAGCGCGTGTGACTACTGGCTCACCGAGGCCCTCACTTGCGGCCGACGCCCGCGTACATCGCGAAGTCGGCGGCGGCGTCTCCGGGCGCCACGCGGAGCACGAGACCACGCCGGGCCAGCGCGACCGGCTGCGAGAGGCCGAGCGTCTTCGCCGCGGTGGCCAGGATCGTGTCGACGTCCCGCAGATCGGCGTCCAGGTAGTCGGTGCGGCCCTCGGGCGTCCCGACCAGCAGGGCACGGGCATGCACGAGGACGAGGGGGCCGTTGTCGACGTAGACGACACGCGCGTCGGGGGCGACGCGCTGGGCGACCTCGTGGGTGTTGTCCGCGCTCGGCAGCCCGAACGCCCTCAACGTAGCGCAGGGCATGTGTAACTCCGTTACCCCGATGGCGTATTGCCCGATCGCAGAACGTGCCCCACCCACCTCGCTCCTAGGCGTCGGGCGGTCCGGCGGACGCGTCGAGCTCATCCTCGACGGCGGGCACTCCGGAGGAAGGAAGCAGCTGCGGAATGCCGTCGACGATCGGATAGCGGCGGCGCAGGCGCGGGTTGTACAGAGCGCCTCCGATCTCGTCGAGGATCAGCGGCCCCTTGTCGAGCGGGCAGGCGAGGATCTTCAGCAGCGGGCTGTCAGGCTTCATGGCCGGGTTCCTTCGGAAGTGGGGGTGTCCGCGTCGTGGCGCGGC
The DNA here is from genome assembly GCF_043200825.1 of Streptomyces sp. NPDC048370. Classification (NCBI taxonomy): domain Bacteria; kingdom Bacillati; phylum Actinomycetota; class Actinomycetes; order Kitasatosporales; family Streptomycetaceae; genus Streptomyces; species Streptomyces sp. NPDC048370. The sequence goes on from NZ_JBICYI010000015.1 coordinate 3,099, forward strand.
AGGGTGAGCAGGACCGTCAGTGCGAGTACGGTGCCGCCGAGACGCAGTAACAGCCGCAACCAGTCCTCGGGCAGCGGCTCGTCGAACGCGATCGTGCCGGTCACGATGGTGAACACACAGGTCACCGTCGAGCAGACCGGGACGATCAGCGAGGCCCGGCAACGCTGGAGCGCGGTCTGCGACAGCACCAGTCCGCTGACTCCTGTCAGCAGCAGGAGGTACGGATACGGGGAGGCGAGCAGAGCGGGCACGGAGCCCAGAAGGTCCGAGGTGTCCAGATGGCCGGAGACGCCCTTGATGGCGAGCGAGCTGACGCCGTAGATCAGACCGACCGCGACCGCGTAGGCCACTCCTGTGGTCGGCAGCCGATGGCGCCGGCGGGCGCGCCGCTCGGCCGCCGAGTAGAGCAGGAGCCCGGCCGCAAGGGTCGGCACGCACAGGGCCAACAGGATGCCCGTGGGCGCGCTGCGGCTGATCTCCTCTCTGGTCCCGTACAGCGAGGCCACCACCATCACCAGCGCCAGACCGATGACGGCCACCGCACGTCGCTCACGGCCGGAGGGGCGTTCACCGAGCACCACCGACGAGAGCACCAGCAGGAGAACGAGGCCGGACAGGAACAGGCCTTGGGCGGCGGCGATCGGCAGCGTGCGGTAGACGGCCAGCTGCGCCGCGAACCCCAGGGCCAGGGCCAGGGCCCCGCAGATCCACAAGGGCCTGCGGGCCAACAGGATCAGGGCCCGGCCCGGCTGGGCGGCGCTGAGCGGCGGCATGCCGGCCAGCGCACGCTTCTCCAGGACGAAGCCGGTGCTGTACAGGACGTTCGCCACCAGCGCGGCGGCCACACCCCACACCACGGGCTACACCTTTCTCGCATGTACGAGGAGGATGGAAGCGAGGGACGGCACCCCGCAGGCCAGGCGGTCCAGGGGGCGGAGCGGGCGCGGTACTCCGTGGAACGGCGCACCGGCGACCGCCACGACCTCGAACCCGGACGCCGCCACGAACTCGCGCAGCGCGCGTGCCGTGTACAGCCTCAGATGGCCCACCACCTCCTTGCCGGGTCTGCCGTGGATGCGGCGCAGACTCACCTCGGAGAACACCGGCTGGATCCCGGCGAGCAGCAGGGCGCGGTTGTACCAGGCGCCGAGGTTCGGCGTCGAGAGCATCAGATGCCCACCGGGTCGCAGCACCCTGCGCAGTTCGTCGAGGGCGCTGTCGGGGTCGACGAGGTGCTCGACGACCTCGCTGAACAGCACGGCGTCGGCACTGCCTGAGGCGAACGGCAGCCCGCTGCCGGTCAGTTCGCCCCGGACGACCTGGCTCAGGCGCGGCGCCGCCCGGCGCAGGGCGTCCTGCGACCAGTCGATCCCCACGATGCGGTGCCCGTCCAGGACGCGGGCGGCGGTCGCGCCCGCCGAGCCGTCCCCGCAGCCGACGTCGAGCACGGTCGCGGCCGGGCGGCCGGGCCCGACGGGGCCGAGCGCTGCGGCCAGCATCCGGGCCTGGCGGAGTGTACGGGCTTCCCCGGAGGCGACGGGAACGGTGGGGTTCTCGTAGAAGTCCCGCAGCCCGGGGACCGGCCGGCTCGGCGAAGTCACCGCCGGCTCGGGCGAGTTCCCGGTCTCTGTGGATCCGCCGGCGGAGAGGGTCATGACGGCCTCTTGTGGTGGTCCTGGGTGGAACGGGCTCCACCCGGTGTCGGGTCCGGACGCGGTGTGTCGCGGTGGTACGGCCCGCCGGGGCCCCGTGCGTGGTCCCGGGCTGAAGACGCCTCGGCGTCCGTCGTAGTGGCGGCCACCTCCCCGGTTACGGCTCCCGGCCCCGCCCCTGGAGCATGCGCCCCGGCCGGGGTGAGGGACGTCGTCGCCAGGGACTCCTCGAACAAGCCCACCAGGTCCGCACCGGCCGCGTCACCGAGCAGCGCCCGCGACCAGCGCAGCGTCACATGCAGTCGCCCGCCGGTGGAAGCCGCCGCCAGGCTCAGCCCGCGCGGCATCCGCGCCGGCGCGGAGAACCACACCGCCGTCGCCCGGCCGGCGTCGCCGAAGTCCAGCGCGTACGGCACGCGTCCGATGTTGGTGACCAGTGCCGTCGACGTCCAGGGCGCCGCCGCGCGCCGTGCGCCACGGGTGAGTACGCCCCGGATGCCGACGGGGAGCAGCGGTACGGTCAGCAGACTCGCCCCAGCCCCCATGGGGGCGCCCTGGGCCGACTTCAGCGCGTGGGTGCGGCGAGCGGTGGTGCGCAGCAACCGGGCCACGGCTCCCGGGTCCGGCCGCGCGCCGAGCAGCAGGTCCGTGTCGCGCGGGTCCTCGGAGGTCATCGCCACCTCGACGAGCCGGGTTCCGTTGCCCATCGGCATCTCCGTGCCGCGCGGCCGGTCGTCGACGGGCATCGTGATCCGTACCGGACCGGCCGGCCGACCCTGCGAGACGTTCCAGCGGCCCACCATCAGTGATGCGGCGACCAGGAGTTGGTCGTTGACGGTCCAGGGCGGGTGGCCTCCGGTCCGCGCCGCACGCCGCGGAACGGGCAGGTCCGCCTGCAGCATGCCGTTGCCCACGGCGCGGGCCCGTACCGGCTCGGGGCGGGAGTCCGGCGCGACGCGCACGGGGCGCGTACGGACGTCGCGGCCGGTCCCGCCCGGAGCCGGACCCGAGCGTCTCGGCCGGACCCGCCCGGTGACCGGGAGGGCGTCCACGCCGCCGTACTGTTCGGCGGTCGTCGCGAGCACCCGCAGCCCCGACGGCGCGTCGAGGGCCGTGTGATGCATCGTCAGCAGCAGTACGGTCCCGGTCCTGGCAGCCACGCCTGCCAACGACGGCTCCGGAGCGTCCACCTCGACGACTTCCAGGCGCATCGGCGGCGACAGGGTGAGCGGCGGGCATGCGCTCAGCGCGCGGGCCCGGGCCCGGGCCAATGCGTCGGGGCCGCGCCCCGCGAAGCTCACCGGGTCGCTGTCCGGTTCGCCGGTCAGCTCCCACGCGAAGGACCGCCGGTGCCGACGGCCGGGCACTTCCCGCATCAGCACCCTGGGGTGCGTCAGCAACGCCCGCTGGAAGGCAGCCCGCAGCCGTGCCGGGTCCACCCGTCCCGGCAGATGGACCTCGATGTGTACGCTCTCCGGTTCGTCGTCACTGAGGCAGTGCCGCGACACCTCGTCGACGACCGGAAAGGGAATCCGGACCCCGCCGGGAGCGGACCCGGTCCCCCTCCCTGCGGCGGTCCACGGCGCGATCACGAAGGACCTCCGCCTTCCGGTCGCCAAAGGGGCGGCCCGGGACGGTGCCCGTCGTCGGTGCTTCGCGGCCTGACCGTGACCACCGGTCCGGCTTCCGGCGCGTCGGAATCGTCGTCGCCCTCATGCCCGTCGTCATGCCCACGCCGGGCGGCCATGGACGCCGGCCGTACCGCCGTCACCAGCGCCGCGGACAGCGCCACCAGCGCGAGCACCTGCGCGAAGCCGCTGAACGCGCCCTCCCCGCCGGCGACCGGCTCCCCGGCGCCGAAGGCCGCGACAAGGCCGGCTCCGGCCATCGCCGCCGCCGCGGTCGGCACCAGCACGGCCGGCCGGAACCGTGCCGCCACGGCGAGTACGGGCACGACCAGGGCCACCGGCCCCGCCACCACCGCGACGACCGCGGTCAGCACCAGCGTTCCGAGCAGCATCCCCGGCGGCGACGGTTCGGGCAGCGCCTCGTCGGTCCCGTTGTCGTGGCGTCGGCGGCCCACGAGGGCCAGGGCGACCAGGACGACGAGCGCGAACGCACCGCCGATCAGCGCTGTCCGGTACGGCCCGGAGGGCTCGAACTCCATGGTCACCGTGCCGGACGCCCCGGCCGGGATCACCCAGGCCTGCTGCCAGCCGTCGAGGCGTACGGGCTTCAGCTCCGTGCCGCCGAGGGTGGCCTTCCAGCCGTCGTTCGCGTTCTCGTAGGTCCGCAGGTACGTGGCCTCGCCGGAGCCGGCCGACACCGAGACGGTCCGGCTGTCGTCGGTCCATCGGGTGACGGTGGCCTCGCGGCCCGACGCACCGGCGAGTTCCCGCGGAGTACCCCGGGTCAGCGTGACGTCGGTGATCACCAGCGGGCCCGCGTCACCCGCCTCCACCTCGTGGTCGCCGGACGGAAGTGCCAGGGTGCCGTCCTTCTCCTCCCCCGCGCAGAGGGCCACGGTGATCGGGCGCCGCTCGGTGAGGTCCTGGACGAGTCCGGATGCCTTCGTCTTGTGCAGGACTCCGCCCACGGCGAGGTCCGGGCCCTGGCCGCAGGGCAGTGAGAAGCGCGCGGACGGCTTCGGCCGCGGCACCCGCAGATCGGCGAGGGCGGGAACGTGCACCTCGCTCAGCCCCACGGGCAGCTGCAACCGCGCGTTCGCCACCGGATTGTGGACGGTGAGCGGGGCGACCCTGCTGATGGTGATGTCCAGCCGGTTCGTCTCGATCGCCGGGAAGCGGACCCGTCCGTTCTCGTCGACGTCGGCCACCGCGGCGCCGTGCGGGGAGCTGATCGTCACCTGCTCGGGCCGGGCGGACACCCCGCCCGCCGGCGCGAGGATGACCTCGTCGATCTTCCTCTTCTTGGGCCAGCTCAGGTGGACCACGGGCCGGTCGCCCGCGATCCAGGCGGTCGTCAGATCACCGTCGACCAGGTTGCGGGCGCTGAGTTGTGTGCCGCCGCGGCTGATGGAGTCCACCGTGGCCGTCACCCGGTTCTTCGATCCGGGGGCGGAACGGTCGAGCAGTTCGTCCAGCGCACCGCCGGGCACGGCGACGGCTCGCGCCGACACCTCGTACTCGCCCGATTCCCCGGTGCTGAACCGCCGGTGCAGCCCCACCTCGGCCGATACGGGCGACAGACCGCCGGCGTCGGTGCCGCGGTGCAGGGAGTACACGCTCGCCGCCGCGTCGGTGCGCTCCGCGTCGGCGGGCAGCGCCAGCATGCGCGTCACCTGCACGTCCGGGATCGACACCTCGGAGAATCCGGCCCCGGAGAGGCCCGGGCGCGCCTGCTGCGCGGCGACGATCGTGATCTTCATCCAGGAGGACTCGCCGGCAGGAGCCTTGACGGTCTGCGGCAGGCCGTTCGTCTGCAGGGGGCTGTCGGCCGAACCGCGGTCGGTCTCGATCCGCACCTGGGTGGGCGCCGCGCGCATCGAGTCGCCCGCCAGGGGCGTCAGTTGGATCGAGGCCGGGATGGTGGTCGGCCGGGAAAACTCCACCCTGAGCCATTGTCCGTCCGGCTCGCCCGGGCTGCCCTCGGCCCACGCGGTGTCCGGGTTGCCGTCGAAGGCGTTCACCGGGTCGTACTGCGGCAGATGGAACAGCCAGTTCCCGCTGCTGGACGCCGTCACTGCCTCGGCGCCCCGCAGTACCGCCGTCGTCTGATGGTCGGCGCCCTCCGACGGCAGGATCTGCTTGGGCTTCTCGCCCGGGTTCTGCAGGCTGCCGGAGTGGTTGCGCTCGTTCGCGGTGTACGTGTACGAGGTGTTGTGGTTGACCAGGCCGAACCGGGTGTCGGCTCGGCGCAGCCCGTCCGCGACCGCCTTCACGGGTGCGACGAGGCCCTCGGGAAGCTTGTCCCCGGCCAGTACGGCCGGCCGCTCGGTCATCGAGGGATCGGCGGACAGCTGGAGCAGCGCCTCGGGTCCGCCGCTGACCACGGCCGTGTCGGCCACGGCCGAGAGGCCGACCCTGTCGGGCCGCGCGTCGCGGTCCTGCGGCTGGTATATCTCCACGGCCTGGAGCCGCGGGTAGAGCCCCTGCACCTGGAGCGGGGTGTCGGCGGCGATGCGTCCGCCGGTCACCAGCGGGCCGAACCCGGTGACCTTGCGGTAGCCGGACGACTCCAGGGTCCGCTTCACCGTCTGCGGCGGGACATAGCCGATCTGGTCGGGGTCGAGGTCGTTGCGGACGACCACCTCGTGCATGCCGGCCCGCGCCAGGTACGCCTGGAGGCCCGGAACCTCGGAGCCCGACAGCAGCGCCTGCTCGACGGCGTCCGTCATACGGCGTGCTCCGGGAGTACCGAAGGGGACGAAGTCACGCTGGGCCCAAGGGGTCTCGGCCAGTACGTCGAACGGCTGGTCGATGGGGGATCCCCAGGTGTAGATGCCGTGCGCGGTCGCCGGTACGACCAGTGCCCGGCTGTTCGGGGCGTTGTCCTTGAGCCAGTCGGCGGCCTTGTCCCAGTGGGTGGGAAGTCTGGTGAACGCCCCGGGCTGCAGGATCGAGCCGTTGACGTACGGGAGCGCCAGACCCGGCAGGACGAGCACCGCCACGGTCGCGGGCACCCAGCGGCGACCGCGCAGGGCGCGAGACCCCCGGTTCTCGGACAACACGGCTGTCAGATGGGCCAGTCCGAGGGCGAGCGCGAGGGCAAGGCCCGGCTGGAACTTGTAGATGTTGCGGAACGGCTTCAGCGGCCCGTCCAGCCACTCCTGGACGACACCGTGAACCGGACCGCCGAATGCTCCGCCGTATCCGGCGAGCGCGACCAGTACGACGGCCAGGACGGTCAGCATCAGCCAACGGCGCTCCGGCAGGTCCCGCCGGGCCAGGCCCGCAAGCCCCAGCGCCGCGGCGAACGCCGAACCGAGAACGGTGACGACGGAGGTCGCGACGGTCCAGCCGGCCGGCAACCATGCCTCACCGAAGTTCAGATAGGCCACCCAGTTGCCGGCGCCGCGCAGCAGCTCGGTCGCGGACATGGTGGCGGTGGTGGTGTCGGCCTGCTCCACGTACGGCATGAAGTTCTCGCCGTACATTCCGAGCAGGAGGAGCGGCACCACCCACCACACGGTGGCAAGCACGACGCCCGGTATCCACCAGCCGAGCAGCGCCCGCCGGCGCCGGCCGGGCGGGCGGCTGAGCAGGTACAGACCCACGGGCAGCAGCGCCGCCAGTGTCGACGCGGCGTTCACGCCGCCCATGAAAGGGATGAGCAGGGCCGAGCGTGCGGCGGCCGTCCGGGGGCTCGCCTTCGCGGATGTCAGCGGCAGCAGCACCCAGGGCAGCAGGGCACCGGGCAGCGCGGCGGCGGAGGTCGAGCCGACGACGATCGTGAAGGTGGGCCACAGCGCGTAGACGACCGCACCGAGGACACGGGAGGCCGGCGACCCCACGCTCAGCCGTTCGGCGAGCCTGAGCGCGCCCCAGAAGGCGGCGGTCACGATGATCGACAGCCACAGCCGTTCGGCCAGCCACACCGGCACCTGCAGCAGGTCCATGAGCGCGTAGTAGGGCAGTGCCGGGAAGGCGTAGCCGACGTACTGGTTCGCTATGCCGCCGAGGCCCACGTTGCCGTTCCACAGCGAACCGAGGTCGCCGATGAAGCGCCAGGGGTCGAGGGCGACGCCGAGTTTGGTCTCGAACGTCATCTTTCCCGGTGACACCGCGATGAACGACACCAGCACGACGGCCCAGAAGCCGAACAGCAGGCGTCGTCCGCGCGGCTCGCCGGACGCCTGCGACGGCGTCGGGCCGGACTGCGGCACCCAGGGGGGCGCCTGGACCGTGGTGGTCATGACCGTTCCTCGCTTCGCATGCTCATGGGCTTCGCCTGAGAATCAGCAGCAGATTCCAGGTGGCGATCTCGCGGAGTCCCGGGACCCGGGTGATCGTGCTCGCGAGGAACGGCCAGTAACGGGACCGCGCCGTGACGACCTGCACGTCGTCGCGGCCACGGACGTGCCGAAGGGTGGGGCCGATGTGGACGGGGAAGAGGTTCTCGCCGAGCGTGTGCTTGGCCTGGCGGCCGGTGCGCCGTTCGTAGCGTTCGCGGGCCCGGTCGGCCCCGAGGTAGTGCCAGGGCGCGGTCTCGTGACCTCCCCAGGGGGAGAGCCAGTTGGTGAACGACAGGTAGATCAGTCCGCCGGGGCGGGTGACCCGTGCCATCTCGCTGATGAACGTCTGCGGGTCCGACACGTGCTCCAGCACGTTGGACGAGAAACAGACGTCCGCCGCCCCGTCGGCGAGCGGCAGGAGATATCCGTCGGCGAGCACCGCGTCCTCGGTGACCGGGCCGCGGGCGCTCAGCTCCCGCGGGTCGGGCTCGAAGAGGTAGCTCTGCGCGCCTCGGCGGCGGAACTCCTCGGTGAAGTGGCCGCTGCCGCCGCCGATGTCGACGACGATCTTGCCGGGCAGGTCGACATGACGTGCCACCTGCGCGACCGAGTCGCGGGCCAGCAGGGTGTAGCACCGTTCGGGATCGCTGGGTTCGCGCATGAACGCCCGGAAGAGGGCGGCCGACCGTCTCAGCGACGGATCCTTGAATCCACGTTCGGCGATCTCAGCCATGACCGCTCCTGCCGCGTCCCTGGAGGGCGGCGCGGGCCGCGGCCTCGGCGGCGACCTCCTGGAACTGACGGACCGTCGCGCTCCAGCGGAAGCGCTTGGCGCGCTCCGCGGCGGCCCGTCCCATGGACGCGCGCCGTTCGGTACTGAGGGACAGGGCGCACCACGCGGCGGCGAACGAGCTCTCGCCCCGGGCGAGCACGCCGGTCTCCCCGTCCTCGATGGAGTCGCACAGTCCGGGTATGTCGAAACCGATCGCGGGGGTTCCCCGGGCGGCCGCCTCGGTGACGACCAGGCCCCAGCCCTCGACGAGGGAGGGGTGCAGAAGGAGCCACGCCTCGCACATCAGCCGGTGCTTCTCGGCCTCCGACACCCGTCCGGCGAACGTCACGGCGGGGCCGGCCATGGCTTCGAGGCGTGACCGTTCGGGGCCGTCGCCCACGATGACGAGGCGGCCGCCGGTGACGGGGCGGACCCGCTCCCACAGCCTCAGGAGCAGGTCGATCCGCTTGTACTCGACCAGGCGACCGACTGCCAGGAACAGCGGCTCCTTCGCCTCGGGCAGCGGGGGGCCGGGGTCTTCGACACCGTTGTTGACGATCCGGATGCGGTCCGCGGCCACGCCGATGCCGCGCAGCTCGGAGGCGGTCGACTCGGAGACTGCCACCATCAGGTTGTCGCGGTGCGTGCCTGCCAGTGCCCAGTGCTCCAGCCTGCGTCCGAGCCGTGCCGCCGGGCCGGGGTATCGCATCTGCCAGAGATCGGTGTGCACGTGGTTGACCAGGCACAACGTCGGTCCGTGGTGCCAGAGCGGCGCCAGGTACGGCATGCCGTTGCAGACCTCGACCAGCAGGTCGCAGTCGCCGACCTCGCGGGCGAAGGTCGTCCTGGCCCGCAGGAAGTGGCCTGCGTCACCTCCCGCGGAGACCACCCGGTACTCGCGCGCGGTGGCCGGGCCGCCGCAGACGAGCGTGACCTCGTGGCCACCGGCGGTCAGACCGTCGGCTATCCGGTCGATGAGCAGTTCCGAGCCGCCGGCGGCACGGTTGGCCAGGTCGCGGCGGGCGAGGAAGGTGATCCGGTGCGGCAGGGGAATCTGGGGGGACGCGCCGTGCGGGTCGGCGACGGGCGAGCCGGCGACCGGACCGCCGGTGACGGCTTGAGCGGGAAGGGAAGGGGAGTCCTTCTGGCCGGGGGCCAGGGCGGACGCGCGCTGGGGCATAGAGGTGCTCCAACTCGGGTGCTGTGGAACGCAGGCGGGTGGGGGGACTGCCGGGCTTCCGGGGATGAAGCGCTGGGCCGAGCTCGGTGTGCGCGTACAGCGGGTTGTGGGTGCTGCGGGTTGCGGGTACAGCGGGTTGCGGGTGCTGCGGTGCCGGACCTGGACGTGAGGGTGTCCTGTCCGACACCAGAACGGCGGGAGACCCTGAGGTGAGAGCCGGTTCCACCGGGAAACACTGGTCTTACCGAGTGGTAACGTCAGTGTTCGTTCCAGCGATTCGTCCCGCTACTCACAAGGGTGACAAGTTCGAGCTGTTCGACAGGCCGCGTTTCATCACTCTTCTGAGTGTTGCGGCCGTCGCGGACCCCGCGTCAGCAGCACGGCGCCGGCCGCGACCAGCAGGCCGCCCGCGATCCCGCCCGCCAGGGGCGCGGTCTCGCCGAGCAGCTCCAGCCGGCCGCTGTCCTCGGAGGCCAGCCTCACCTGCTCGCGCCGGGTCGCCTCGGTGAACTCCAGCCGCTCGCTGGACAGCAGGGTGACCGCGTCCTTCTTCGAACCCGGGGCCCGCAGCGTCTTCGTCGGCGCGATCAGCGCGTTCATGATCCGCCCCGTTCGGGGGTCCACGGTCAGCTCGATCCTCGCGTTGGAGTACCACTCCTCGGCCAGCACCTGCCCCGGCTCCGTACTGCCCACCAGCACGCCGGGCACCAGACGGGTGCCCGTCGCGGTGGCCTCGACGGCGCCGACGAAGCGGTAGCCCTCGTGCCCGTCGACCCTGGTGACCTCGTCGAACTCCAGCGGCACGGTGGCACCCAGACTGCTGTCCCACCAGGCGTACGTACGCCTCTCGACATCGAACGGGAACTTCAGGTACGCCTCGCCCTCGAAGCCGGGCTTCTCGTCGCAGCAGTGCACCGGGAGGTTCGTCCGGCGGTCGGTCACCCAGCGTTCGGTGGTCCACTGAAAGGATTTCCGCGGGTCGGCCAGCGGCAGCGTCTTCGGCGTGTCGATCTGGGTCGACACGTCCCAGATCGCGTTTCCGCTGCGCTCGCTGGCAGCGACATCGCCCAGCACCCGGCGGGTGATCGTGATCGTCTGGTCGTCCACCGTGGCAACGGACCCGGTGTCGAAGTAGCTGCCCCGGCCTTCGAAGACCGTCGCGGAGACCGTATCGGTCGGCGTGCGTTTGGCGCGCGGCTCCACGTACCAGGCGAGCAGCTGGGTGAGCACCAGCAGAAAGACACCGGCACCCAGCAGAATCAAGGACAAAGGTGATATTGAACGACGCATTCTGGTACTCCGATACGGACGCGAGATGCGGGAGTTCAGGGCGGTGCGGGACGGGCCGCGCGCACGGATCACAGCCTGTCCGGGGCGATGAGCGACTTACCCGGTAGTAACACTGCTGTGAACGGCGAAGCTAGGTGGAGCTTGACCACCTGTCAATGCGCCTCGCATACTGACCGCGCCGGACCGGGCCGGCGCGCTGGGTGACTGACCTCATCGACTGAGAGGCCGATCATCCCCATGTCCAGACTGCTCGCTGCCCTCCTGACCTGCGTCGCCGCTGCCGCTCTGGCCACAGGCGCCGCCTTCGGAATCGTCGCCGCGCTCGACGCCGCACCCGAGCAGCAGAACGTGCCGCTCGTCACATTCCCCGACCCGCCCGCCCAAGGGTCCTCCAGCACACCTGCCCCCGGCGCGGGCTAGTTTGTGACTGTGAAGGCCCGGCTGACCGAGCTCATGAAGACCGGACATCCAGGAGCGGTGGTTTGGAAGCCTCGTCAGCATGGCGCGACGTGCCACAAGAACGGATCAAGCAGTTCGCCGACCGCGCCCTGGCGGACGTCCCCGAGCTGGCACAGGACATCCTCGCCGCGATCCAGCGGGAGTACCCGGGCCTCGTGTTCACCGTCGACGAGTCCGGCGAGCCGAAGGCCCTGGTGGCGATCCGGCACGCGCTGGAGCTCTTCGTGGAGCAGATGACCACGGGCTCGGACCGGCCGAGCGAACTTCCCGAGATGTTCCGGGACTTCGGGCGCGGCGAGGTCGCCCACGGGCGCAGCCTGGACTCCCTGCAGGGGATCTACCGGCTGGGCGTGCGCCTTTCCTGGCGACGCATGGCGGAGATCGGCCAGCAGGCCGAGATTCCGTCCTCGGCCATGTACGAACTCGCCGAGTCCGCTTTCGAGTACCTCGACGTGATGGTGGCCCAGTCGGTACGCGGCTACGCCGAAGCCATCGCCCGCCAGGCCGGGGAGCGGCTGCGTCTGCAACGTCTTCTCGTCGATCTCCTGCTCGCCGAGCACCGCTCGGATCCGTCGGCCTTCCTCGCCGACCGCGCGGCCGACGTGGGCTGGCAACTGCCCGAGAAAGTGGCGGTGGCCGTGCTGCTGCGCCCCGCCGCGGAGGCTGTCGCCCCTGCCGTGGGCGACGAGGTGCTGGTCGACATGGAGGGCGAGCGGCCGCGCCTCGTCGTACCGGACCCGGACGCCCCCGGACGCGCGGAGTTGCTGCACCGGGCGGTCACCGGATGGTCCGGCGCGATCGGCCCGTCGGTCCCCGTGGCGGAGGCCGCCACGTCGCTGCGGTGGGCCGAGGCCGCCGTCGGGATGATCGAGCAGGGCCTGCTGCCGCGAGGTCGGCTGCTGCACTGCGGCGAACACGTCGAAGCCCTGGTACTGCTGCCCGCGCGTGAGTTGATCGACGATCTGGCCCGGCGCAGGCTGGCGCAGCTGGACGAGTCCGGCGGCCCGGCGCACGCACACCGCCTCGCCGAGACACTGCTGGCCTGGCTGGAAACGCGCGGGGGTGCCCCGGAGGTGGCCGCCCGGCTCGGAGTCCACCCGCAGACCGTGCGCTACCGGCTGAGGCAGCTCCGTGAGTTGTGGGGCGACGACCTGGACGACCCGGACCGCCGCTTCGAGCTGGAGCTGGTGCTCCGTACCCGGCGGCTGCGCGGAGATCTCGTCCCGCCGCCCGAGTGACCCCGGGGCGAGGCCGGCGTACGGCCCCGGGGCGAGGCAGACGTACGGCCCGAGTGGCCCCCGGGCGAGACCGACGTACGACCCGAGTGGCCCCGGGCGAGGCCGACGTACCGCCCGAAACCCCTCGGCCCACGCCGTCGTGTCCGGCGGCCTCACCCGGTCCTGCCGCGCGGGATCCGCGCGGCAGGACGGCACGCGGATCAGGACTGCGGCGTCGTCTCCTCCGGTGCCAGCGAGTTGCCTTCGGGGATGCGGCCGCAGTCGGACGGGGCCGGCCGCCCCGCGAAGCGGTCGTCGAGCCAGTCCATCGCGAGCGGGGCCCAGACGACGGGCACGCCCACGTGGCTGAGCAGCTCGTACTGCCGGTACTTGATGGCGGTGTTGCCGGTGGCGCAGTACTGCCGCGCGAGCGCGCGCACGTCCCCGGCAACCATGACGCCGTCGCCCGTGCCGATCCCCCGCCGATTGCTGAAGGTGCCCTCCAGGCCGCCCGCGTCGCCCTGGGCGATGAACCCCGGGACGGTCGGCGTGGCGGCGGAGCCGAGGTTGATCCGGTTCACCGCCGTGACGAGCTCGGGAACCGAATTGACGTTCTCGTACTCGGGTTTCGCCATCTTCTTCCAGGTCAGACCCGGATAGTGGCCGAGGGCATCGACGATGGAGCCCTTCTCCAGCTCCGCGTACACCTTGAGGCCGTAGCTGTTCAGGTAGGGCTTGACGTCGATGTCGAAGGAACGGGAGACGCCGATGATCGCCATGGGGATGACGCCCGACCACACGAGGGACCCGTCCACGTACTTCAGGTTGTGCGCCGGGGTCACGAGCAGGCCGCCCTCGGCGAAGCCGACCAGCTTCCGGTTCACATCGGGCGCGTACGACGGTGCCATCGCGGCCGCCCAGTTCGTGGCGATGGAGCCACCCGAGTAGCCCATGAGACCGAACCTGGTGGAGTCGCTCAGCCCCGTCTCACCGGACCTGGTCGCGGCACGGATCGAGTCCAGGGTGTTGGTTCCGTACTCGGGCCCCGCGGCGAAGGCGGCGCGTTGTCCCTGGGTGTCCGGGATGACGAGGGTGTAGCCCTTCGCCAGCAGTGGCGCCATGAAGACGGCCTCGACGTTGGGGATCACGCCGCCGAGGGTGAGGTTGCCGGCGATGGCGCGGGACGGCCCGTCCTCCGGGTTCAGCGAGTCGTAGAACGACTGGTAGGACACGGCCTTGCTGCCGTCACCCGTGAGGCTGCGCACCACCGTGGTCACGTTGGCGGCAGGGCGTCCCTGGGCGTCGGTGCTGCGGTAGAGCAGCTGGATCGCCTTCAGGGGCGTGGGAACGCCGACGAGGTGGTACGGCACCGTCCGCGTCTTCAACACGGCGCCCGGGGCGAAGGACGACAGGGGCTCACTGCCGTCGTAGGTGTAGAACGGGTCGCTCGCGGTGGGTGTAGCGGTAACCGTGGTCGCAGCGGGCGTGGACACGGTGGCGGTGGCCACCGGCGCGGCAGTCATGGCCGCCGCGGTGACGACAGCGATGGGGATCAGGCGAACGGCTCTCCTGGACAAGGCTTCCTCGATTCGTGAGTGGGGGGCGACGCACCGGCCCGAAGGCCCGCGGAACGGAATCTGGCAATCCACCGACCTGGCGTGTTACCAACCAGTAGGAGATGTCCCGGAAACATGATGACGGCGGTACGCCCCCGCGCCTCCAGGGCGGGCGACAGAGATTTGCGAGGTGGATTGTGACCGCGTCCAACACCGTGGCTCGCGAGACGGCGCCGCACTTCGGCGGCGTGCCGGTATACGAGCGGCTCCAGGCCGCCGCCGGTGCGCTGGAGCGCGCGGTCATGGTCCGGCTCGTCGAACGGCTGCCCGTCTACGGAAGGCTGCCGCCGGAACAGCTCGGCAGCGACATCGCCAAGCAGGTGACCCGCGGCATCCGGTGCTTCGCCGAGATGGTGCGCACTGGGGAGTTGCCGGATCAGGCGGAGCAGACAGCGATCCGCGAATCGTCGGCCCGGCGTGCCGACGAGGGAGTGCCGCTGGAGGCCGTGGTGGGCGCCTATCACATCGGTGCGGAGGAGTGCGCCGCCCACGTCTTTCCGGCCGCCGAACCTGGCGACCTGAGCGACCTGTTGCTGGTCCAGCGACACATGCTCACGTATCTCAGACTGGTGAGCTGTGAGGTCGCCGCCGGGTACGTGCAGGAGCGGCAGACGGCTCTGAGCGACGAGCAGGTCGCCCTGCAGTCGCTGCTGTCCAGACTCCTCGAGGGCGGCAGCCCCCAGGCCGCGGCCGACCGCGCGGGCGTCCGACTGCCGCCCTGCTACCTGGTGCTGAGCATCTCCGTGGGACGGCATCCGGACGAGCTGGTGCCCGGCGTGGACCACGCGGTCGCCGCACGCCGCAAACTCCGGCGGCTGCGCAACGAACTGCATCGCCGGACGGTGGGAGTTCCGCTGTCCGTGCTGTCAGGTGGCGGAGGGCTGGTCCTCATCCCGCACAAGGCGCCGGCCGCCGACTTCGGCCCTGACGACCGGGACCGGCTGTCCCAACTGGTCGTGGAGCTGGGCCGGATGTGCGGCGCGGAGGTGCTCGCCGCGGCGGCCGCCGCGCCACCGGAGGGCGTGGCGGACGCCGCCCGGCTGGCGGGCGAGGTACGTGAGGTGGCCGAGGCATCCGGCCATGGCCCGGGGCTTTACCTGCTCGACGACGTGCTGCTCGAATACCAGCTGAGCCGTCCGAGCCCCGCCCGGGAAGGGCTCGCCGCGCTGCTCGACCCGCTGGACGCACGGCCGGAACTGCTCGCCACCCTGCGCACCTTCCTCGCCTGCAGTCTCGACCGGCGCCGGGCCGCGGCCCGGCTCCAGGTCCACCCGAACACGGTGGACTACCGCCTGCGCAAGGCGACGGACCTCACGGGCCTTGACGCGTCCCGGGGCGCCGACCTGGTCACGCTGCACGTCGCGCTCGCCGCCCATGACGCGGTACGGCGCGGCGAGCCCGGCGTCGACCCCGCGCGCCAGGGCTGAAACGACCCTGTCCCCGGTCCGGCTCACCGCTGTCCACGCGGGACTGCGAGGTCGGTCAGGAGTGCGGTGCCGGACGCGAAGGCGGCCCATGCGCCGCGCCGTGTCAGACCTCGCGGACCGAGGGGGCGGTCATGGTCGGGCACACCCTCGGGCCAGGCGCTCTTGGCATGCCGCAGAACGACCAGCCGTCGCAGCGGGAGGGCGGTTTCGCGGGCGGTTTCCACTCTCTCGACGGTACGCGGCACACAGCCGAGCCGCGGCCCGCCCCTACCCCAGGAACGACAGCCGCACCTGGCGCTCCGGGTTGTCCTTGTTCGTGTCGACGAGGCAGATCGACTGCCAGGTGCCCAGCTCCAGTCGGCCGCCCAGGACCGGGACCGTCGCGTGGGGCGGGACCATGGCCGGGAGGACGTGGTCGCGGCCGTGGCCCGGGGAGCCATGGCGGTGCTGCCAGCGGTCGTCGGCCGGCAGGAGGTGGTGCAGCGCCGTCAGGAGGTCGGTGTCGCTGCCCGCTCCTGTTTCGAGGATGGCCAGTCCGGCCGTGGCGTGCGGGACGAAGAGGTTGAGGAGGCCGTCGGCGCCCGGGGCGGTCTCGGTGAGGAAGTCCGCGCAGGCCCGGGTCAGGTCGGTGACCGTCTCCGAGGTGCCGGTGGTGAGCGTCAGGACGCGGGTGGTGAAGGTGGACATGGGACCATCCTGCCTCTCACAGCGCGGGACGGCCCGTCCACGCTCCGAGACACCGTTGACCTCCCCCCGAACGAGTCGATAGCTTCGCGCCATGTTGCGTACAGCCCTGCTCACCACGCGCGGTCACATCGACCTGCTGCGGGTGGCCTCCGCCGCGTGTCGTCGCGGCTGCTGACGCCCTCTCACACCCCTGAGCTCCTCGCGCTGACACCCGTGGTCGTGCGCCGTCCCCGGCGTGCGCGCGGACGCTGACGCGCATTCAGTTCTCTCCCCTTTTCTCCTCTCTGCGGAGCCCCTTCATGACGGTCGGCCATGCCCCGCCCCCATCGCTGCCGGATATATCCCCTGTTTCCATACTTGAGGAGGTGATTCCTGCCGCCCGGAGCGGATCCGGACGCCGAGCCGGTGTGCCCCGCTGGCTGCGCCGGACCATCGGTCCGCTGCTTCTGCTCGTCACCTGGCAGGTGCTCAGTTCGACCGGTGTCCTCCCCGCCGACGTGCTCGCCTCCCCCGGGACCATCGCCCGGGCCGGCTGGGAGCTGATCGCCGACGGCACCCTGCCGCACGCCATAGGCGTCTCGCTCCAACGCGTCGCCGTCGGGCTGCTGTTGGGCGGCACGATCGGTGTGTCGCTCGCGCTGGTCTCCGGTCTCTCACGGCTCGGCGAGGATCTCGTCGACGCGACCGTGCAGATGCTGCGGACCGTCCCCTGGGTGGGACTCATTCCGCTGTTCATCATCTGGCTGGGCATCGGCGAGGCGCCCAAGGTGGCGCTGATCGCCCTCGGTGTCGCCTTCCATCTCTACCTCAACGTGTACGCGGGGATCCGCGGGGTCGACGCCCAACTGGTAGAGGCGGGGGAGTCGTTGGGGCTCAAGCGGTGGGGACTGATCCGGCACGTGGTACTGCCCGGGGCGCTGCCGGGCGCCATGACCGGGCTGCGGTACTCCCTCGCGACCGCGTGGCTCGCGCTCGTCTTCGGGGAGTCGATCAACGCCGACGCCGGCATCGGCTTCCTGATGAACCAGGCGCGCGAGTTCTTCCGCACCGACGTCATCGTCGTCTGCCTCGTCGTCTACGCCTTCCTCGGCCTGCTGGCCGACGCCGTCGTCCGTACTCTCGAAAGGCTGCTGCTGCAATGGCGACCGACCTTCACCGGGCAGTGACCATCGAGGGGCTGACCCGCTCCTTCGACGGCCGTCCCGTCATCGACAATCTCGATCTGACCCTGCGGGCAGGCGAGTTCACCGTGCTTCTCGGGCACAGCGGCTGCGGCAAGTCCACGCTGCTTCGGGTCCTCGCGGGGCTCGACCGGGACATCTCCGGCACCGTCCTCGTCCCCCGCCGCCGGGCCGTCGCCTTCCAGGCTCCCCGTCTGATGCCGTGGAAGCGGGTGTGGCGCAACGTCCTGCTGGGTCTGCCCGGGAGGCCCGAACGGGCCGTCGCCGAACGGGCGTTGGAGGAGGTCGGGCTCAGCCATCGCTCGGGCGCCTGGCCCAAGACGCTGTCCGGAGGCGAGGCCCAGCGTGCCTCGCTCGCCCGCGCTCTCGTACGGGAGCCCGATCTCCTGCTGCTCGACGAGCCGTTCGGGGCGCTCGACGCGCTCACCCGCATCAAGGCCCAGCGCCTTGTGGCCGAGTTGTGGCAGCGGCGCGGGTGCGCGGTGCTCCTGGTGACACACGACGTTGACGAGGCGCTGCTGCTCGCCGACCGGGCCCTTGTGATGCGCGACGGCGTCATCGCGTACGACACCCCCGTCGCCCTCGACCGTCCCCGCTCCGCCGGTGACCCGGCCTTCGCCGACCTGCGCTCCCGCCTCCTCGCCGAACTCGGCGTCGAGGAGCAGCTCCCCGCCGTCCACCAGGCCGCCTGACCCCTCCGCCGACCTCTGCGGCCCCGCAACCCGCGACCCGCGTCCCGCGACCCGAAAGACCCCGCCATGAAGCGTTCGCTCCTGCCCGCCGTCCTCCTCCTTCCCCTCGCGTTGCTCGCCTCCGCCTGCTCCTCCCCCTCGTCCGCCGACTCCGGCTCCAGCTCCGACGGCAAGGGTTCCGTCGTCCTCAACGTCGGTGACCAGAAGGGTGGTTCGGAAGCCGTCCTGCGCGCTGCCGGAGAACTCGACGATCTGCCCTACCGGATCCAGTGGTCGACCTTCACCTCGGGACCGCCGCTCCTGGAAGCGGTCAACGCCAAGGCCGTCGACATCGGTTCCGTCGGCAACACCCCGCCCGTCTTCGCCGCCGGCGCCGACTCGAAGATCACCGTGGTCGCCGCCACCCACGGCGACTCGGCCGGTGAGGCGATCCTCGTACCCGCGGACTCGCCGCTCCGCACGCCCCAGGATCTGAAGGGCCGTACGGTCGCCGTCGCCCAAGGCAGTTCCGCCCACTTCCAGTTGATCGCCTCGCTCAAGCAGGCGGGGCTCTCGCTCGACGACATCAAGGTGAGCCTGCTCCAGCCCGCCGACGCGCTCGCCGCGTTCACCAGCGGCAAGGTCGACGCCTGGGCCGTCTGGGACCCGTACACCTCGCAGGTCCTCGCCAACGGCAAGGCGCGGGTGCTGGCCGACGGCCGGGGCGTGGTCAACGGTCTCGGCTTCCAGGTCGCCGCGCCCGCGGCGCTCGCCGACAAGGAGAAGGCCGCGGCGATCGGCGACTTCATCGAGCGGCTGCGCCGCGCCCAGGACTGGGTCCACGACCACCCGGACGTCTGGGCGAAGGTCTGGGCGAAGGAGACCGGGCTGCCCTACGAGGTCGCGCTCGCCGCCGTGAAGCGCAGCAGCGGTACCCGGATCGCGGTCGCCCTCGACAAGGAGGCCATCGCCTCCGAGCAGCAGATCGCCGACACCTTCGCCGAACTGAAGCTGATCCCACGGACGTTCCGCTTCGCCGACTACGTCGACACCCGCTTCAACAAGAACCTGCCGCCGTCCACCACCCCGGCGCGCAGCTACGGAAAGGGCTCCACCTCATGACCGTCCATCTGCACTGGTTCCTGCCGACCGGCGGCGACGGCCGTACGCTCGTCGACCGGCACGCCTACACCGACGGCGGCATCACCCGGTCGGGGACGGTGACCGGCGTACGCGCACCCGACATCGAGTATCTGGCGCAGATCGCCAAAGCGGCCGAGCAGTTGGGCTTCGAGGCCGTGCTGACGCCGACCGGCACGTGGTGCGAGGACGCCTGGCTGACGACGGCGGCGCTCTCCCAGCACACCGAGCGGCTCAAGTTCCTCGTGGCGTTCCGGCCGGGCGTGATCTCGCCGGTGCTCGCGGCGCAGATGGCCGCCACGTACCAGCGGATCACCCGGGGCCGGCTGCTCCTCAACGTCGTCACGGGCGGGGACTCGGTGGAGCAGCGCCGCTTCGGCGACCATCTGGACCACGACCGGCGCTATGCCCGCACGGCCGAGTTCCTGAAGGTCGTACGCGGGGCGTGGACCGGGCAGCCGTACGACTTCCAGGGCGAGCACTACCAGGTGGAGGGTGCGCTGACCGCCCTGCCGCCCGACCCGCTGCCGGAGATCTTCTTCGGCGGTTCGTCGGCGGCGGCCGGGCCGGTCGCGGCGGAGCACGCGGATGTGTATCTGACCTGGGGTGAGCCGCCGTGGCAGGTCAAGGAGAAGATCGACTGGATCCGTCGGCTCGCCGAGGAGCGTGGGCGCGAGGTGCGGTTCGGCGTCCGGCTGCACACCATCTCGCGGGACTCGGCGCGCGAGGCGTGGACGGTGGCGGACCGGCTGCTGTCCGACCTCGACGCGGAGACGATCGCGGCGGCGCAGCAGGCGCTGGGCCGCAGCGAGTCGGTCGGTCAGCAGCGGATGCTGGCGCTGCACGGCGGCGGCTCGCTCGACCGGGACAAGCTGGAGATCGCGCCGAACCTGTGGGCGGGCGTCGGTCTCGTACGAGGTGGGGCCGGCACCGCCCTTGTGGGCAGCCACGCCGATGTCGCCGACCGGATCGAGGAGTACCACGCCCTCGGGGTGGAGCACTTCGTGCTCTCCGGCTACCCGCATCTGGAGGAGGCGTACTGGTTCGGGGAGGGCGTGACGCCCGAGCTGGCGGCGCGCGGTCTGCTGTCGAGGATCCCCGCCTCGCCGCTGCTCGGCGTGCCCGCCGCGAACGGGCGCCCGGCGTCGGCGCCCGGCGGCGCCCCGCTGCTCCTGGCGGGCGGCGGACGGTAGCGGAGGGAGACCGTGGCGGGCGCGGTGGGAAGATCCGCGCGCCCGCCACGGTTGGTGGAATCGTGAACGATTTCGCGGTCGAAAACGGACAGGGCGTACAGCGGGGCCCGCGGCAGGGCGTACGGAACGTCGACGTGGTCGTCATCGGCGCGGGCCAGGCCGGACTCTCGGCCGCCTACCACCTGCGCCGCACCGGTCTGACTCCGGACCGTGACTTCGTCGTCCTCGACCACGCCCCGCGCCCCGGTGGCGCCTGGCAGTTCCGCTGGCCCTCGCTCACGTACGGCAAGGTCCACGGGATGCATGCGCTGCCCGGCATGGAGCTGACCGGGGCCGACGGCAGCCGGCCCTCGTCGGAGGTGATCGGTGCGTACTTCACGACGTACGAGGACCGCTTCGACCTGCGCGTCCACCGTCCCGTAGAGGTGCGCGCCGTCCGCGAGGGGGAGGACGGCCGGCTGCTCGTGGAGACCTCGGAGGGGACGTACGCCGCCCGTGCCCTGATCAACGCGACCGGCACCTGGGACCGCCCCTTCTGGCCCCGCTACCCCGGCCAGGAGACCTTCCGGGGCCGTCAGCTGCACACCGCGAACTATCCCGGCCCCGAGGAGTTCGCCGGTCTGCGGGTGGTCGTGGTGGGCGGTGGCGCCTCCGGGACCCAGCATCTGATGGAGATCGCCGAGGTCGCGGCGGAGACGACCTGGGTGACGCGGCGCGAGCCCGTCTACCGCGAGGGCCCGTTCGACGAGACGGTGGGCCGGGCGGCGGTCGCACTGGTCGAGGAGCGGGTACGGAAGGGGCTGCCGCCGCAGAGCGTCGTCTCCGTCACCGGCCTTCCGCTCACCGACGCGATCCGTGACGCCCGCGAGAGCGGCGTCCTGGACCGGAACCCCATGTTCGACCACATCACGCCGACCGGCGTGGCCTGGGCCGACGGCCGGACCGTCGACGCCGACGTGATCCTCTGGGCGACCGGCTTCCGCGCCGCGATCGACCACCTGGCCCCGCTCCGGCTGCGCGAGCCGGGCGGCGGCATCCGGGTGGAGGGGACGCGGGCGGTACGGGACGAGCGCGTCCATCTCGTCGGGTACGGGCCTTCGGCCTCGACGATCGGCGCCAATCGGGCCGGGCGGGCGGCCGTCTCCGAGATCCGCCGCCTCCTGGAGCGGGAGCCGGAGCCGGAGCCGGAGCGGCAGCAGGATCGGCACCAGGAGCGGGAGCCGGTGGCCGTCCCGTCGGGCCCCGCGTAAGGGCTTCCCGTAGGGGCCTCCCGTAGAGGCCTCTCGCAAGGCCCCTCCCCTGGGTCAGCCTTCTCCGCGGGCCGCGCGGCGGTTCGCGTTGAACTCCTGGACGTTCGCCTGGTGTTCGGCGTAGTCGGCGGTGAACCGTGTGTCCCCCGGCTTCACGGTCACGAAGTACAGCCAGTCGCCCTCGGCCGGTTCGATCGAGGCCGTCATCGCCTGCTCCCCCGGGTTCCCGATCGGGGTGGGAGGCAGCCCGTTGCGCTCGTAGGTGTTGAAGGGGTTGTCGATCTTGGTGTCCGCGTGGGTGGTGTCCACGGTGGAACGCCCCAGCGCGTAGTTCAGGGTCGAGTCCATCTGGAGCGCCATGCCCCGGGCGAGGCGGTTGTAGACGACGCGGGCGACCTTGCCCATGTCCTCGGTGGTGTCGGCCTCCGCCTGGACGATGCTCGCGATGATCACCGTCTGGTGCACGCTCACCCCGTTGCGCTGGGCGCCCGCGGTGATGTGGTCGGCGCCGAAGCGCTTGCCGGCCGTCTGGACCATGTAGCGGAGCAGCCCCTCGGGGGTCGTCGCCGACACGACCGGGTAGGTCGCCGGGAAGAGGTACCCCTCGGGGTTTCCCTGGGCGGCGGTCGGCAGACCGAGGGCGGCGACCGGGGCGTCCGCGGCCTTGCGGGTGGTGCCCTCGGCGAGGCCGAGGGAGCGGTCGACGGCCGCGTAGACCTGTCCGGCCCGCCAGCCCTCGGGGATGAGCAGGGTCCGCGGCTTCTCGGGGGCGGGCTTGTCCTCGCCCCCGAGAAGCAGCAGGGGGACGGTGATCGCCGCGGCCACGGCGAGGGCGGCGCCGATGAGCAGGGCGATCCGACCGCGCCGGGTGAGCCGGGATCGGCGGCGACGGTGTTCGGGCTGCCAGGACCGGTACGTCATGGGCGCACGCTAACCCGGCCCGCCCGCGAAACCGCGGATCCCCGCAGACGCGGCGGCGCCGCCGACCCCCTGGGACGGGGGACCGACGGCGCCGCTTTCCTGCCGGGCGAGTGGGTCAGACGAGCCAGCCCAGGAAGTGGAAGACGCCGGCGAGCAGGTTGGTGATGACGTTCATGGTGGTGCTTCTCCTTGTGCAAAGTGCATCTGTGGGACGGTGCGCGGTCGCGGTCTGCAGCCCGTCGCTTGCGCACCGTAATCATCAGCTGTCACAAGGGAGTTGAGCAACGAATCCGGTGACGATCACACGTTCTGGGGAACAACCGCTCCCGCGTTCGTGTGTTCGTCGCGGCGCACCAGGGCTGCGTACCTGCCGTCCCGGGCGAGGAGCTCCTCGTGGCTGCCGCGCTCGGCGATCCGGCCCGCGTCGAGGACCACGATCTGGTCGGCGTCCCGGACGGTGGAGAGCCGGTGGGCGATGGTGATCGTGGTGCGTCCGGCGGAGAGGGCGTCGATGGCCTGCTGGACGGCGTGTTCGGTACGGGTGTCCAGCGCGCTGGTCGCCTCGTCGAGGATGAGGACGGGCGGGTCGCGCAGGATGGTGCGGGCTATCGCGAGGCGCTGCTTCTCGCCGCCCGAGAAGCGGTAGCCGCGCTCGCCGACGAGGGTGTCGTAGCCGTCGGGCAGGGCGGCGATGTGGTCGTGGATCTGCGCGGCGCCGGCGGCGGCACGGATCTCCTCGTCGGTGGCGTCGGGCTTGGCGAAGCGCAGATTGTCCGCCACGGAGGCGTGGAAGAGGTACGTCTCCTGGGAGACCACGCCGACCGCTCGGGCGAGGGTGTCGAAGTCGAGCTCGCGGACGTCGACGCCGTCGAGGAGGACCCGGCCGCCGGTGACGTCGTACAGCCGGGGCACGAGGTAGCTGAGGGTGGACTTGCCGGATCCGGTGGGTCCGACCACGGCGAGGCTGCCACCTGCCGGGACGGTCAGGTCGATGGTGTCGAGCGTGGGCCGGCCGGGGGCCTCGGGGTCGTAGCGGAAGTCCACGTTCTCGAACGTCACCTCGCCGCTGATCTTCCGGAGCCTGACCGGCTCGGCGGGCTCGGTGATGTCGACGGGCAGGTCGAGGTACTCGAAGATCCGCTGGAAGAGGGCGAGGGAGGTCTGCATCTGGACGCCGGTGGAGAGCAGGCTCACCGTCGGACGGAAGAGGCCCTGCTGGAGCGAGACGAAGGCGACCAGGGTGCCCAGCGAGATGGCCGGGCCGCCGCTCTGGAGGGCGAGGCCCGCGGCCCAGTAGATCAGCGCGGGCATGGCGGCCATGACGATGCCGATGGTGGACATCCGCCACCGGCCGGCCATGGAGGAGCGCACTTCGAGGTCGACGAGGCGCTCGGACTCCTCGGCGAAGGACCTGGTCAGCGAGTCGGAGCGGCCCATGGTGCGGCCGAGCAGGATGCCGCTGACGGAGAGCGACTCGGTGACGGTCGCGGCCATGACGGCCATCTGCTTCTGCCGGTGGGTGGTGATGCGCTTCCGCTCGCGGCCGACGCGGCGGCTGATCCAGACGAAGAGCGGCAGCAGGAGCAGCGAGACGACCGTGAGCCGCCAGTCGAGCGCGAGCATCGCGACGACGGTGGCGACGACGGCGGTGAGGTTCGAGACGAGGGAGGTGGCGGTCGAGGTGACCGTCGCCTGCATGCCGCCGATGTCGTTGGCGATCCGGGACTGGACCTCGCCGGTGCGCGTGCGCGTGAAGAAGGCGAGCGGCATCCGCTGCAGCCGGCCGTAGACCGCCGTGCGCAGGTCGTGCATGACGCGCTGGCCGACGGTGGTGGAGATCAGGGTCTGGAGCACGCCGAAGACGCTGGTGATCACGGCCGTGGCGATCATGCCGAGGGCGAGCAGGCTGAGCAGCCCTGTCCTGCCCTGCGGGATCGCGGTGTCGAGGATCTCCTTGAGGAGGAACGGCGAGGCCACCGACACCAGGGACGAGGCGCCGACGAGCAGGCCGACGAGCGCGAGCCTGCCTCGGTAGGGACGGAAGAGCCGCAGGATGCGCCGCGTCTGGGCGGGCTCCTTCGGCTGCGCGGGATCGCGTGGTGGAGGTGTCCATTCGGACTCTTCGTGGTGACGCATGGGCTCCTACGAGGGTGTGAGAGGTCAAGACGATCAGAGCATAGCTCATTGTTACCTATACTCACAATGAACAAGGTCCTGATATTGTTCCTCCCATGAACAGCCCCGACGCCGACGGACTTCTCGCCGAGCAGCTCCTCCGCCTCACCCGCCGACTGCAGCGCAGCCAGAAGCGTCTCCTCGAGCCGGTCGGCATCACGCCCGCCCAGTCCCGGCTGCTGCGCACGGTCGCGCACTACGACCGGCCGCCCCGGATGGCCGATCTCGCCGAGCGCCTCGAGGTCGTCCCCCGGGCCGTCACCACCCTCGTGGACGGCCTGGAAGCGGCCGGGCGGGTGCGCCGCGTCGCCGATCCGACGAACCGACGGGTGATCAGGATCGAGCTGACGGACACCGGACGGGAGACGCTGCGCGCGTTGCGCAGCGCGCGGCGGGCGGCCGCAGAGGACATCCTTGCTCCATTGACCGTCGATCAGCGCGAGGTGCTCGGAGGTCTGCTGTCCGCTCTGGTCGACCACGTGCCGGAGCGCCGCTGCTGACCGCGCGGGCACCGGGAGCGCCGAGGGGAGCCGTGCCATGCCACTGCTGGAGCCGAACCCGCAGTCCCTGCGCCCCGGCACGGATCGTCGGCCCGCCCCCGACCGGGTCCCCGACCTCCAGTCCCGGGGCACCCCGCGCCGTATGCGGGAGGAGCTGGAGGCGCTCCTCGGCCCCGAGAAGGTCCTCTCGAAGATCTCCGACCTCGTGCGCTATGCCTCGGACGCCAGCCCCTACCGCTTCGTGCCGCAGGTCGTGGTGGTCGCGGAGGACGTCGACGACATCTCCGCCATCCTCTCCTACGCCCACGGCAAGGGCCGCGAGGTGGTCTTCCGGGCGGCCGGGACCAGTCTGAACGGGCAGGCGCAGGGGGAGGACATCCTCGTCGACGTGCGCAGGCACTGGGTGGGGGTCGAGGTCCTCGACGACGGCGCCCGCGCCCGGATCCGCCCCGGCACCACCGTCGTCCGGGCCAACGCGGCCCTCACCCGCCACGGCCGGATCCTCGGCCCCGATCCCGCGAGCGCCATCGCCTGCACGATCGGCGGGGTCGTCGCCAACAACGCCTCGGGCATGACCGCGGGGACGACGAGGAACTCGTACCGCACGGTCTCCTCCCTCACCGTCGTGCTGCCGAGCGGCACCGTCGTCGACACGGGCGATCCGGCCGCCGACGAGGAGCTCGCCCGCGCCGAGCCCCGCCTCTGCGCGGGGCTGAGGGAGCTCAAGGCCGAGATCGAGGCGGACGCGGAGCTGGTGGCCCGCATCCGCGCCAAGTACGCCATCAAGAACACCAACGGCTACCGCCTGGACGCCTTCCTGGACGGCGCGACGCCCGTGGAGATCCTGCGCGGGCTCATGGTCGGCTCGGAGGGCACGTTCGGCTTCATCTCCGAGGTCGTCTTCGACACGCTCCCCCTGGACCGCGAGGTCTCCACCGCGCTGCTGTTCTTCCCCTCGCTGACCGCCGCGGCCGCCGCCGTGCCGCGCTTCAACGACGCCGGGGCGATCGCGGTCGAGCTGATGGACGGCAACACGCTGCGCGCCTCGGTCAGCGTCGCCGGGGTCCCCGCCGACTGGGCGGAGCTGCCGAAGGAGACGGCGGCGCTGCTGGTGGAGTTCCGCGCCCCGGACACCGCCGCGCAGGAGGCGTACGAACGGGCGGCGGCCGAGGTCCTGGCGGAGCTCGAGCTCGTCGCGCCGGTGGCCTCGGTGGAGAACGCGTTCACCCGTGACCGCGGGAGGATCGCGGGGTACTGGAAGGCCCGCAAGGCGTTCGTGACGGCGGTCGGCGGCTCGCGCCCCTCGGGTACGACGCTGATCACCGAGGACTTCGCCGTGCCGCCCGCCCGGCTCGCCGAGGCCTGCGGGGACCTCCTGGACCTGCAGTCCCGGCACGGCTTCGACGCGGCCGTGGCCGGTCACGCGGCCCACGGCAACCTGCACTTCCTGCTGGCCTTCGACGCCGGCGACCCGGGGGACGTGGAGCGGTACGCCGCGTTCATGGACGAGTTCTGCAAGCTGACGGTGGAGCGGTTCGACGGCTCGCTCAAGGCGGAGCACGCCACGGGCCGCAACATCGCCCCGTTCCTGGAGCTGGAGTGGGGGCCGAAGGCGACGGAGCTGATGTGGCGGACCAAGGAGGTCATCGACCCCGGCGGGGTGCTCGCTCCGCGGATCGTCCTGGACCGCGATCCGCAGGCCCATCTCCGGGGTCTGAAGACGATCCCGAAGGTCGAGGCGATCGCCGATCCGTGCATCGAGTGCGGCTTCTGCGAACCGACGTGTCCCAGCCACGATCTGACGACCACTCCGCGCCAGCGCATCGTGCTGCGCCGCGAGGTGATGCGCCAGGCCGACGGTTCGGCGGTGGAGGCGAACCTGCTGGAGGCGTACGGCTACGACGCCGTGGACACCTGCGCGGGCGACTCCACCTGCAAGCTTGCCTGTCCGGTGGGGATCGACACCGGGGCACTGATGAAGGAGTTCCGTCACCAGCGGCACACGGCGCGCGAGGAGCGGATCGCGGCGCTCGCGGCCAGGAACTTCCGGGCCGTGGAGGCCTCGGCCCGGCTCGCGGTCGCGGCGGCCGACCGGATGGGCGACCGGTTCCTGGGGACGGTGACGGGCCTCGCGCGCAAGGCGGTGCGGCCCGATCTCGTACCGGAGTGGTTGCCGGAGATCCCGGGCGCGGCCGCCCGCCGGCTGCCCCGCACGCACCGCCCGGCGGCGGTCGCCGTGTACTACCCGGCCTGCGTGAACCGGATCTTCGGCGGCCCCGAAGGGCTGCGGGGTCCTTCGCTGCCGGAGGCGGTGGTGGCGCTCTCCGGCAGGGCGGGCCGGCCGGTGTGGATCCCGGACGACGTGGCCGGTACGTGCTGCGCGACGATCTGGCACTCCAAGGGGTACGAGCGGGGCAACGAGGTGATGGCCAACCGGATCGTGGAGGCCGCCTGGGGGTGGACGGCAGGCGGGAAGCTGCCGCTGGTGGTGGACGCCTCGTCCTGCACGCTCGGGATCGCGCACGAGGTGGTGCCGTATCTCAGTGACGACAACCGGGAGTTGCACGCGGAGCTGACGGTCGTGGACTCGGTGGTGTGGGCGGCCGAGGAGCTGCTGCCCCGCCTCGAGGTGCGCCGTACGGTGGGCTCGGCGGTGGTGCATCCGACGTGCTCGATGCGGCATCTGGGGGACGAGGAGCAGCTGACGGCGCTGGCCCGGGCGTGCGCCGACGAGGTCGTCGTACCGGCCGACGCGGGCTGCTGCGCCTTCGCGGGCGACCGGGGCATGCTGCATCCGGAGCTGACGGCCTCGGCCACCGCGCGCGAGGCCGCCGAGGTGACATCACGTCAGTTCGACGTCCACCTCTCGGCGAACCGGATGTGCGAGATCGGCATGGACCGCGCGACGGGCCGGAGCTATCGGTCCGCCCTCCTGGCGCTGGAGCGCGCGACGCGTCCTTGACGGGCGAAGGGGTGGCTCACCCTCCCGCCTGGCGGAACACGACAAGGGTCCCTTGCCCCATGTGGGTGAGGGACCCTTGTCGTCCGCCTGGTCCGGCGATGCGGAATGAAAGAGTCCAACCACCCGTCGCAAGAGTCCAATCCGCGCCCTTGCGCACCACCAGTCTCGACGGCCAGGGTCCTGAGCGGGATTCATGAGCCAGCCGTGCACACAGCTACTGGAGGTTCCATGAACGACAACGCACCGCAGCCGCCGAGCCGTCGCTCCGTTCTGCGGACCACGGCCGGGGTCGCGGGAGCGGGCATCGGCCTCGGTGCCCTGGGCACCGGAAGCGCCGAGGCCGCCTCGCCCGGGGCCGCCGCGGCCGCCGCCGAGCAGGTCGCCGCGCAGACCACCGGGGAGGCCTCGGGGACGCCCCGGCGCAGAGGCGCGACCATGGCGAACGTCCCCTTCACGAAGCGCTCCACGGTCCGGGTCGGGATCATCGGCCTCGGCAACCGGGGCGGCAGCATGCTCGACCTCTTCCTCGCCCTGCCCTGGGTGCGGGTGGTCGCCGTCTGCGACCCGGTCCGCGACAAGACGGAGCGCGCCGCCGCCAAGGTCGTCGCCGCGGGACAGCCCGCGCCCGCCGTGTACACCAACGGCGAGGACGACTACGAGAACCTCTGCAAGCGCACCGACCTGGACTTCGTCTACGTGGTGACGCCCTGGGAGCTCCACTTCGAGATGGCGAAGACGGCCATGCTGAACGGCAAGCACGTCGGCGTGGAGTGTCCGGTCGCGATGACGCTCGCGGACCTGTGGGAGCTGGTCGACCTCTCCGAGCAGACCCGTCGCCACTGCATGCAGCTGGAGAACTGCTGCTACGGCCGCAACGAGATGCGCGTCCTGCGGATGGCGCACGCGGGCAGGTTCGGCGATCTGCTGCACGGCGCGGGGGCGTACAACCACGACCTGCGCGACCTGATGTTCTCGCCCACGTACTACGAGGGCCCGTGGCGCCGGATCTGGCACACCAAGCTCCGAGGAGACCTCTACCCGAACCACGGCTTCGGCCCGGTCGCGAACTACATGGATGTCAACCGGGGCGACCGGGTGGTCAGCATCAGCAGCTTCGGCACTCCGGCTCTCGGGCTCGCCGAGTACCGCGCGGAGCACATGCCGCCGGGCGACCCGAGCTGGAAGGAGTCGTACATCGGGAGCGACCGCGCGATCAGTCTGGTCCAGACGGCGAAGGGCCGGGTGATCCGCCTGGAGCACGACGTCTCGACGCCGCACCCGTACAGCCGGATCAACAGCCTGGGCGGCACACGGGGCGTGTTCGAGGACTTCCCGGCCCGGATCTATCTGGAGCCGGACCACAAGGGACACCAGTGGGGCGACTTCGGGGCGTACGCCACGGAGTTCGACCACTGGCTCTGGAAGGAACACGCCAATCCGCCGGGCGGGCACGGCGGGATGGACTACATCATGATCTACCGGCTGATGCAGTGCATGCAGCTCGGTCTGGTCCCCGACTTCGACGTCTACGACGCGGCGACCTGGACGGCCCCTGTCCCCCTCAGCAACGACTCGATCAAGGCCAAGGGCGCGCCGCAGGCGATCCCGGACTTCACGCGCGGCGAGTGGAAGAAGGCCCGGTCGGGGGTGGACTCGGTCAAGCCCGCGTAGGGCGCGGCGCACGGGGCCCGGCTCGCACCGGCCGGGCCCCGCGCGTCGGTCAGGCCGCACCCGCGACGAGCGCGGGTGCGGCCTCTGCCGCGGGGAGGCGACAGGTCAGGAGGCGCGGTTGTCAGGACGCGCCGTGATCAGCCGTGTGCGGGGTCAAGCCGTGTGCAGGGTCAGCCCGTAGCGGCCGAGGATCTCGTTGACCGGCTGGAACCAGGTGTTGCCACCGGTGGAGCAGTCGCCCCAGCCGCCGGAGGTCACGCCCTGGGCCTGGTCGCCGGTGATGAAGGAGCCGCCCGAGTCACCGCCCTCGGCGCAGACGTTCGTGCGGGTCATCTGGTGCACCGCGCCCTGGCTGTAGTTGATGGTCTCGTTCCTGCCGAGCACCGTTCCGCAGTGCCATTTGGTCGTGGACCCGGAGCGGCAGACGGACGAACCGACCGGGGCCTCCCACGAGCCGCGCACCAGCCGGTCGGAGGTCTGTCCCCAGCCGATCACCACGGGCACGGTCCACCAGCCGTAGCCGGTGCTCACCCACGCCATGTCGTCCCCGGGGAACGAGGAGCCCTGGAACCAGCCCATGTCGGAGCCGTCCCAGCCGCGCACGAAGGTGCCGGGCGTGCCGCAGTGCCCGGCCGTGACGAAGCCGCCGTGCACCGAGAAGCCGATGGAGCAGCGGTACTGGTGGGTGTAGTACGGGTCTCCGCCGACGGTCCCCGCGGCGAAGGTGGTCGGCGTCGCGTCCACGGTCTCGACCCGTACGGGTCCTGCGGCGCGGGCGCGGTCGAGGAAGGCCCTGACGTCGGCGCCGCCGATCCGGTCGGCGGCGACCTGGACGACGACCTCGTTGGCCCGCACGTCGACGTGCCAACTACCTACGGCAGCGGGGGCCTTGAGGCGGTCGATGCGCTGCTTGACCGCGTCGAGCCGGGCGGCGGAGTGGCGGACGACCCGGGCGTCGGCCCCGGTCTTCCGTACGCTCTCGGCCTTCTGGCGGCTCGTCACGGCGACGGTGAGCCTGCCGGTGTCCGCGTCGAACCAGGTTCCGGCGAAGTCGGCTCCCGCCACCCGTTCGGCCGAGGGCTGGAGGGCGAAGGCCGCCTTCTCCTGGGCGAGGCGCGTGCGGGCCTGCTGCTCCGTCAGACCCAGGTCACGCTGCATGGCGGCGACGAGGCCGGGTGACGCCTCGGGGTCGGGGGTCGCGGCGGCGGCGGTCGAGGGGGCGAGCGCGGCGCCGCCCCAGGTGGCGACGAGGAGGAGGGCGGAGAGGACGGTGCGTACACCGGTTCCTCCGGTACGGCTGGTGCGGCTGATTCCGCTGGTGCGTCTGGTTCCACTGGTGCGTCTCACGGTCGTGAACCCTTCTGCTGTTCCTGTGTGTGGGGAGGGAACATCGGGGGTGCGTGTGGTGCCGAGAACGCTCCGAGCGCGCGATGAGAGCGCTCTCAGGAAGGGAGGGTAGGGGCTCGGTCGACTGCTGCACAGGGGTGCGTGCGAAATGACGGCGCGGGCGTCGGGCGGCGGGTGGAGGTCTGGTGGACCTTGGCCTGTTCTGTGCCCCGATGCGGAAAATCGATTGCCGTGGGTGGTCCTCCGGCGCGAACCTTGCACGGTTTCAGCCATCCCCCCACCAGCGGAAGACCCCGGGACGCCATGCAGATTCGCGAACTACCGTACGCCGACCCAGGGGTCCCCGATGTCCGCTCGGGCCCCCGGTTCCTCCTCTGGCTCGGCCGCAATCAACTGGGCGGCCAGGTGAAGGCACTTCTGTGGGGTCTGCTCCTGCAGCTCTCCATCGTCGGGCTCTCCCTCGCTGTCGGCCTGGCCGTGCAGGCCGTCGTGGACCGCGACGGCGGACGGCTCGCGCTCGTGGGCGGGCTGCTCGCCCTGCTCGGCGCGGGCATCGCGGTCGGCGACATGATGCTGCACCGCACCGCCGTCACGAACTGGATCACCGCCGCCGCACGCGTCCAGCAGCTCCTCTCGCGCAAGACCGCCGAACTCGGCTCGGTCCTCACCCGTCGGGTCGCCGCCGGTGAGGTCGTCGCCGTCTCCACGGGCGACGTCGAGAAGATCGGCTGGTTCGTCGAGGCACTGTCCCGGTTCGCCGCCGCCGCGCTGACCGTGGTCCTGGTCTGCGTGGGCCTCGTCGTCTACCAGCCCGCCCTCGGGGTGGTGGTCGCGGTGGGCGTGCCGGTGCTCATGCTGGCCGTCCTGCCGCTCCTCCCCCGCGCCACGCGCCGGGCCGACATCCAGCGCGAGAAGGCGGGCCGGGCCACCGAACTGGCCTCGGACACCGTGGCAGGACTGCGGGTACTGCGGGGCATCGGCGGCGAGGAGCTGTTCCTCGGCCGCTACCGCGCCGCCTCCCAGGAGGTCCGGCGCGCGGCCGTCCGCAGCGCCAGGATGTGGGCCCTCATCGCGGCCGTGCAGGTCCTGCTCCCGGGTCTGCTCCTGGTGGGCGTGCTCGCCTACGGGGCGCGGCTCGCGCTCGACGGGCGGATCGCGGTCGGCGAACTGGTCACCGTCTACGGCGCGGTGGCGCTGATGCTCCATCCGCTGCGCCACTTCGAGGAGATCGCCATGGCGTACTCCTTCTCCCGGCCCTCCGCCAAGCGCGCGGCCCGGGTGCTCGCGCTCGCGCGGACGACCACGACCACGACGGACGGGCACGGCAAGGCGACCGGCGACCTGTACGACCCGGTCACCGGACTGCTCGCGCCCGCCGGCCTCTTCACGGCCGTCGTCTGCGGCGACCCGGACACGGCGGGCCGGCTCGCCGACCGACTCGGCGGCCACCCCACGGAACCGGGCGAGGGACACACCTCGGTCCTGCTCGGCGGGGTGCCGCTGGACGAACTGGACCTGGACACCGCCCGTACCGCCGTACTGGTCCAGGACAAGGACCCGGTCCTGCTCTCGGGCACGCTCCACGAGCTGCTCGACGTGCCCTCCTCGGGCGCGGTCAGCGCCGAGGAGGCACTGACGGCGGCGCAGTGCGGGGACGTGCTCGACGCGCTGGCGCAGGCGTCGGTGGACACCGACGGCGACCCGATGAGGACGCGGATCACCGAGCGCGGCCGGTCCCTCTCCGGCGGCCAGCGCCAGCGCCTCGCGCTCGCCCGCTCCCTGGTGACGGACCCGGAGGTGCTGGTGCTCGACGAGCCGACCTCTGCGGTCGACTCGCACACCGAGGCGCGTGTCGCCGCCGGGGTGCGGGAGCTGCGCGAGGGCCGTACGACGGTGGTCCTGGCCTCCTCGCCGCTGCTGCTCGACCGGGCGGACCGGGTGGCCCTGGTCCACGGCGACGAGGTGGTCGCCGTCGGCACGCACCGCGACCTGCTGCGTACCGAACCGCGCTACCGGGCCGTCGTCACCCGCGAGACCGAGGACGAACAGGCCCTGGAGAAACCGGTGTTGGACGAGAAGCTCGAAGCCGAGAAGCTCGAAACCGCGAAGCTCGAAGCCGAGCTGGAAGGAGAGTCGGCATGATCGGCCTTGCGCCACCGGAGTACGACCCGGCGGCCCCCACGTCGGCGACGACGCTGCCCGTGGGCACGACGGCGACCGTGCGCGGCTACGTGCGCGAGCTGCTGCGCCGCCACCGCACGGCGTTCGTCCTGCTCGTCGGCGTCAACATGGTCGCCGTGATCGCCTCGATGGTGGGTCCGTACCTCCTGGGCACGCTCGTCGAGCGGCTCTCCGCGGGCGCCCGCGAGCTGCATCTGACGCGCACGGTCGCCCTGTTCGTGGCCCCCCTCCTCGTCCAGACCTTCTTCGTGCGGCTCGTGCGGCTGCGCGGCGCGATGCTGGGCGAGGAGATGCTCGCCGACCTGCGCGAGGACTTCCTCGTCCGGTCGGTCGGGCTGCCGCCCGGCGTCCTGGAGCGGGCCGGGACGGGCGACCTGCTGTCCCGGATCACCACGGACATCGACCGTCTCGCCAACGCCATGCGGGAGGCCGTCCCGCAGCTGGCGATCGGGGTGGTCTGGGTCGGTCTGCTGATCGGCGGTCTCCTGGTCACCGCGCCCCCGCTCGCCCTCGCGATCGTGATCGCGGCCCCGCTGCTCGTCGTCGGCTGCCGCTGGTACTTCAGGCGGGCGCCGGCGGCGTACCGCTCGGAGGCCGCCGGATACGCGGCGGTCGCCTCGGTGCTCGCCGAGACGGTCGACGCGGGCCGCACGGTCGAGGCGCACCGCCTGGGCGCACGGCGCGTCGACCTGTCGAACCGGCGGATCCGGGAGTGGACGGCATGGGAGCGGTACACCCTCTTCCTGCGTGCGGTGCTCTTCCCGGTCGTCAACCTCACCCACACCCTCGTCCTGTCGGGCGTCCTGCTGCTCGGCGGGGTGTTCGTGCTCCAGGGGTGGATCGACGTCGGGCAGCTGACCACGGGCGCGCTGCTCGCCCAGATGCTGGTCGACCCGGTCGGGATCATCCTGCGCTGGTACGACGAGCTGCAGGTGGCCCAGGTGTCGCTGGCGCGGCTCGTGGGCGTGCGCGACATCGAGCCGGACGCGGGCGACGGGGCGGTACGCCCCGAGGGCCGGGACGTCCGGGCCGACGAGGTGCGTTTCGGCTACCGCGAGGGCGTCGACGTGCTGCACCAGGTGTCGATGGACGTCGCCCCGGGGACCCGGCTCGCGCTGGTCGGCCCGTCCGGCGCGGGCAAGTCGACGCTCGGCCGGCTGCTCGCGGGCATCTACGCCCCACGCACCGGCTCGGTGACGCTCGGGTCGGCCGAGCTGGCGCGGATGCCGGCCGAGCGGATCCGCGAGCACGTGGCCCTGGTCAACCAGGAGCACCACGTCTTCGTCGGTTCGCTCCGCGACAACCTGCTGCTCGCGCGGACGGGCGCGGCGGACGCCGAGCTGTGGGCGGCGCTCGGCGCGGTCGACGCGGACGGCTGGGCGCGCGCCCTCGACGAGGGCCTGGGCACCGAGGTCGGCTCGGGCGGGCTCGCGCTCACCCCGGCGCAGGCCCAGCAGATCGCCCTCGCGCGGCTGGTCCTCGCCGACCCGCACACGCTGGTCCTGGACGAGGCGACCTCGCTCCTCGACCCGCGGGCGGCCCGCCATCTGGAGCGCTCGCTGGCCCGGGTCCTGGACGGCCGTACGGTCGTCGCGATCGCCCACCGGCTGCACACCGCGCACGACGCGGACGTGATCGCGGTGGTCGAGGAGGGCCGGATCAGCGAGCTGGGCAGCCACGACGAGCTGGTGGCGGCGGACGGCGCGTACGCGGCGCTGTGGAGGTCGTGGCACGGGTGACCCGCACGTGGGCCCGTCCCTGACACGCACGTGGGCCCGCCCCGGGAAGGGGCGGGCCCTCGTGTCACCAGTGCGAGAGGCTCTACAGGTACCCCAGCGCCGAAGCGCCGCCCACGCCGCCGAGCAGCATGAACGCCGGCATCAGGACCTTCAGCTCGACCCAGCTGCCCGCGCGGAACCGCATCCCCTTCGGCGGGCCGACCGGGTACCAGCGCTTCCGCCCCACGGGGATCGGCCACAGGATCGGGCAGCCGGAGACGGTCAGGGCGTCGCCGATGTCGTGCACGAGGGCGCCGAGGACGATCGGAAGCCCCAGCCAGAGGTACTCCTGCCCGGGGGCGGTGAAGAGCCAGTCCGCGCCGTTGCCCGGCTGGTCCAGGACGCCCGCGAGGATCCAGGCGCTGGTGGCGCCGAGCAGCCAGACGAGGACGTCGCTCGACATCCGGGCGGCCCGCCACAGCAGGCCTTCCACGGCGAGGACGAGGTGGACGAAGAGGATCCCGAGGACCGCCCAGCGGCCGCCGGTGATGGCGAGGACGGAGGCTCCGGCGCCGATGAGGACCGCCCAGAGCCAGGTGTGGGTGAGGGTCCTGTGCCCGCCCGAGCGGCGTGGGTCGGCGGTGGAGCGGGTCGCCTTGTAGACGGCGTACGAGAGCTTGTCGACGATCTCGCACAGCCCCTTGGACACCGGTCCGAAGGCGCGCGAGATGGTCGCGGACTTGTGGTCGAGGTCGGGGGCGAGCGCCGCGCCCGCGCAGATGAGCGCTCCGACGACGACAACCGGCCACGGCATCGGGTGGCCGGCGGCGGCAGCCGCCGCTCCGACGCCGAGCCAGGCCGCCGCTCCGGACAGCGAGTGCGCCGGTCCCATCATGCTTGTCCCCGCCCCATTCCTCCGGTGCCGGCGCTCAGTTGACGACCGGTCGACGCGCCAGCGTATCGTCCGTGATCTTCGCGCCGGTGGCCGGTTCCCTCATCCGGGCGGAATCCAGGCAAGATGGGGGCGTGACCCTTATCGATCAGCTGCCGCCGAACGCCGACCCCGACGCCCTCTTCGAGGCTTTCTCCTCATGGGCGGAGGGCCGGGGCATCACGCTCTACCCGGCCCAGGAGGAGGCGCTGATCGAGGTGGTCTCCGGGGCGAACGTGATCTTGTCGACCCCCACCGGCTCGGGAAAGTCGCTGGTCGCGGCGGGTGCGCACTTCACGGCCCTCGCCAATGACCAGGTGACCTTCTACACCGCGCCGATCAAGGCGCTGGTGTCGGAGAAGTTCTTCGACCTCTGCAAGCTCTTCGGCACCGAGAACGTGGGCATGCTGACCGGCGACGCGTCCGTGAACGCCGACGCGCCGATCATCTGCTGCACGGCGGAGGTGCTGGCCTCGATCGCGCTGCGCGACGGCAAGTACGCCGACGTCGGCCAGGTCGTGATGGACGAGTTCCACTTCTACGCGGAGCAGGACCGCGGCTGGGCGTGGCAGATCCCGATCCTGGAACTCCCGCAGGCACAGTTCGTGCTGATGTCGGCGACGCTCGGCGATGTGTCGATGTTCGAGAAGGACCTGACCCGGCGCACGGGCAAGCCGACCTCGGTGGTCCGCTCCGCGACGCGGCCGGTGCCGCTCTCGTACGAGTACCGGCTCACGCCCATCACGGACACGCTGACCGAGCTCCTGGAGACCAAGCAGGCTCCGGTCTACATCGTGCACTTCACGCAGGCGCAGGCCGTCGAGCGGGCGCAGTCGCTGATGAGCATCAACATGTGCACGCGGGAGGAGAAGGACCAGATCGCCGAGCTGATCGGCAACTTCCGCTTCACCACCAAGTTCGGCCAGAACCTCTCGCGTTACGTCCGCCACGGTATCGGGGTCCACCACGCGGGCATGCTGCCGAAGTACCGGCGTCTGGTGGAGAAGCTGGCGCAGGCGGGCCTGTTGAAGGTGATCTGCGGGACGGACACGCTCGGCGTCGGCGTCAACGTGCCCATCCGTACGGTGCTGTTCACCGCGCTGACGAAGTACGACGGCAACCGGGTGCGGACGCTGCGCGCGCGGGAGTTCCACCAGATCGCGGGCCGGGCCGGCCGGGCGGGCTTCGACACGGCCGGTTTCGTGGTCGCGCAGGCGCCCGAGCACGTCATCGAGAACGAGAAGGCGCTCGCCAAGGCGGGCGACGACCCGAAGAAGCGCCGCAAGGTGGTGCGCAAGAAGGCTCCGGAGGGCTTCGTCGCATGGAGCGACACCACCTTCGAGAAGCTGATCGCCGCCGACCCGGAGCCGCTGACCTCGCGTTTCAAGGTCACCAACATCATGCTGCTCTCGGTGATCGCCCGGCCCGGCAACGCCTTCGAGGCGATGCGCAAGCTCCTGGAGGACAACCACGAGCCGCGCAAGGCGCAGCTGCGGCACATCCGCCGGGCCATCGCGATCTACCGCTCGCTGCTCGACGGCGGTGTGGTGGAGCAGCTGGACACCCCGGACGCCGAGGGCCGCACGATCCGCCTGACGGTCGACCTCCAGCAGGACTTCGCTCTGAACCAGCCGCTGTCGACGTTCGCGCTCGCCGCGTTCGACCTGCTCGACCCCGAATCCCCCTCGTACGCCCTGGACATGGTCTCCGTCGTCGAGTCGACGCTGGACGATCCGCGCCAGATCCTGGCCGCGATGCAGAACAAGGCGCGCGGTGAGGCCGTCGGCCGGATGAAGGCGGACGGCGTCGAGTACGAGGAGCGGATGGAGCGGCTCCAGGAGATCTCGTACCCGAAGCCGCTGGAGGAGCTGCTCTGGCACGCGTACAACGTGTACCGGAAGTCCCACCCGTGGGTGGGCGACCACCCGGTCTCGCCGAAGTCCGTCATCCGTGACATGTACGAACGGGCCCTGACCTTCACGGAGTTCACGTCCTGGTACGAGCTGGCGCGGACCGAGGGCATCGTGCTGCGCTATCTGGCGAGCGCGTACAAGGCGCTGGACCACACGATCCCGGACGACCTGAAGACCGATGACCTCCAGGACCTGATCGAGTGGCTGGGCGAGATGGTGCGCCAGGTGGACTCCTCGCTGCTCGACGAGTGGGAGCAGTTGGCGAACCCGGAGATCCAGACGGCCGAGGAGGCGCAGGAGAAGGCCGACCAGGTCAAGCCGGTCACCGCGAACGCGCGCGCCTTCCGGGTCCTGGTGCGCAACGCGATGTTCCGCCGGGTGGAGCTGGCGGCCCTGGACAACGTGGACGCGCTGGGCGAGCTCGACGCCGAGTCGGGCTGGGACGCCGACGCGTGGGGCGAGGCGATGGACGCGTACTGGGACGAGTACGAGGACCTGGGGACGGGCCCGGACGCGCGCGGTCCGAAGCTGCTGAACATCGAGGAGGACGCGGCCCACGGGCTGTGGCGCGTCCGGCAGACCTTCGCCGACCCGAACGGCGACCATGACTGGGGCATCAGCGCGGAGGTGGATCTCGCGGCCTCCGACGAGGAGGGCCGGGCGGTCGTCCGCGTGACGTCCGTCGGCCAGCTGTAGAAGGAGCACCGAGGTGACCAATCCCGCCGAGAGACTCGTCGACCTGCTCGATCTGGAGCGGATCGAGGACAACATCTTCCGCGGCCAGAGCCCGCAGGAGTCGCTGCAGCGGGTCTTCGGCGGCCAGGTCGCCGGCCAGGCCCTGGTGGCTGCCGGGCGCACCACCGAGGGCGACCGGCCGGTGCACTCGCTGCACTCGTACTTCCTGCGGCCTGGCCGTCCGGGCGTGCCGATCGTTTACCAGGTGGAGCGGGTGCGGGACGGGCGTTCCTTCACCACCCGCCGGGTCACGGCGATCCAGCAGGGCCGGACGATCTTCAATCTGACGGCCTCCTTCCACCTGCCGGAGGAGGCCGGGTTCGAGCACCAGCTGCCGCCCCGGCACATGACGGACCCGGAGACCCTGCCGAAGCTCGCCGACGAGATCCGCGACCACCTGGGCGCGCTGCCGGAGGCGCTGGAGCGGATGGCCAGGCGCCAGCCGTTCGACATCCGCTACGTGGACCGGCTGCGCTGGACGAAGGACGAGGTCACGGGCGCGGACCCGCGCAGCGCGGTGTGGATGCGGGCGGTGGGACCGCTCGGCGACGACCCGCTGGTCCACACCTGCGCGCTGACGTACGCCTCCGACATGACGCTCCTGGACGCGGTCCGCATCCCGGTCGAGCCGCTGTGGGGCCCGCGCGGCTTCGACATGGCGTCCCTGGACCACGCGATGTGGTTCCATCGCCCGTTCCGCGCGGACGAGTGGTTCCTCTACGACCAGGAGTCCCCGATCGCGACGGGCGGCCGTGGCCTGGCCCGCGGCCGCATCTACGACCGCGAGGGCCGGCTGCTCGTCTCGGTGGTCCAGGAGGGACTGTTCCGGAAGCTCTGACCAGGGGTCGTAGGGTGAAGGGCATCCCCGTCTCGAAGAGGAGCCGACCATGAGCCTGTACGACATTCCGCTGCGCACCCTGTCCGGTGACCCGACCTCGCTCGCCGACTACCGCGACCAGGCCGTCCTGGTCGTCAACGTGGCCTCCAAGTGCGGTCTGACGCCGCAGTACGCGGGCCTCGAGCGGCTGCAGAAGCAGTTCGGGGACCGCGGCTTCACGGTCCTCGGAGTGCCGTGCAACCAGTTCCTGGGCCAGGAGCCGGGCAGCGCGGAGGAGATCCAGACCTTCTGCTCCACGTCGTACGGCGTGACGTTCCCCCTGCTCGAGAAGACGGATGTGAACGGCGATGCCCGGCACCCGCTCTACGCGGAGCTGACCCGGGTCGCGGACGCGGAGGGCGAGTCCGGTGACGTGCAGTGGAACTTCGAGAAGTTCCTGATCGGCCGCGACGGGCAGGTCACCCGTTTCCGTCCGCGCACCGAGCCGGAGGCGCCGGAGGTCGTGGCGGCCATCGAGGCGCTGCTGTCCGCCTGAGCAGGCGCTTCGGCCGGGCGGTCCACACGGTGTCGATCATGTAATGTGTGCGGCTCCAGCAAGGACGACCGAGGAGGTGGGACCCATCAACGCCACGCAGGCAGGGTGCTCCCCCTCGACGATCGTGTGGTCCGCCCGACAGAGGTGACCACGGGAGTGCCCCTCGGCTTCCCGGAAGGTTCCATGTCGATCGACCCCTCTTTCTCCCTTCGTTCCACCACCGTCTCCCGACTGCGCGCCGCGGGCTGCGTGTTCGCCGAGGACGAGGCGGAGCTTCTCTTCTCCACCGCCGACGACGTCGACGAGCTCGACGCGATGATCGAGCGCCGGGCCGTCGGCCTGCCCATAGAGCACGTCGTGGGCTGGGCCGCCTTCGCCGGGCTGCGGGTCGCCGTCGACGCGGGGGTCTTCGTGCCCCGGCGGCGTACGGAGTTCCTCGTCGAGCAGGCCGTGGGCCTGGCCGGGCCCGGGGCGCTCTGCGTCGACCTGTGCTGCGGCTCCGGTGCGGCGGGGGCGGTGCTGCTCTCGGCCGTGGCGGGCGCCGAGGTGTACGCCTCGGACATCGAGCCCGCCGCCGTGCGCTGCGCGCGGCGCAACATCGAGCCGCGCGGCGGCCGGGTCTTCGAGGGCGACCTCTTCGCCCCGCTCCCGGACGGGCTGCGCGGCCGGGTGCGGGTGCTTGTCGCCAATGTGCCGTACGTACCGACCGAGGACATCGGGCTGCTGCCGCCCGAGGCACGTGAACACGAGCCGCTGGTCGCGCTCGACGGCGGCTCGGACGGGCTCGACGTCCTGCGCAGGGTGGCGGCCGAGGCCGCCGACTGGCTGGCGCCGGGCGGGCACCTGCTGGTCGAGACGTCCGAGCAGCAGGCCGCCCGCGCCGTCGGGACGGTCGCCGGGCACGGCCTGGCGCCCCGGGTGATCACCTCGGAGGAGCTGTACGCGACGGTGGTCGTCGCGACCAGGCGATGACGTGCCCGTTGCCGTGGTCTACGTACGGGGGCGGAGTCGGCAGCGTGCCGGGCCCGCCGCGCGGAGCGTGACCGCAGAGACGACCGGTACCTCGGTGTCGACCGCCTCCAGGTCGTAGGCCTGGAGGATCATCGCCAGCGCGACGACGGACTCCAGCATCGAGAAGTGCTGGCCGATGCAGGCGCGCGGGCCGCCTCCGAACGGGAACCAGGCGTAGCGGGGGCGGGCCGCCTCGGCCTCGGGCGTGAAGCGGTCGGGGTCGAAGCGCTCCGGGTCCTCCCAGTACGCGGGGTGCCGGTGGGTGACCCACGGGGCGACGATCACATCGGCGCCTGCCGGGATGGTGTGCCCGTCGATCTCGGTGGCGGCCACCGCGCGCCGGCCGATGACCGGTCCGGCGGGGAAGAGCCGCATGGCCTCCTTGAGGACCTGGGTGAGGAAGGGCAGGGCGTCGAGGTCGGCGGCGCCGGGGGTACGGCCGGCCAGGACCCGGTCGACCTCCTCGTGGGCCCGCTTGCGCTGGTCGGGGTGGCCGGCCAGGAGGTGGAGGGCGAAGCCGAGGGAGGTGGCGGTCGTCTCGTGTCCCGCGAGCAGGAACACGAGGACCTGCTCGCGCAGTTCGTCGGCGTCGAAGCTGCCGTCCTCGGCGCTCTCCGCCTCGGCGAGGAGGGTCAGCAGGTCCTGCGCCTCGTCGTCCCCGGCGCCCGACTTGGTGGCCTCGCGCCGCTCGGCGACGATCCGGTCGCAGACGGCGTACAGCTCCTCGTGCGCGGCGGCGGCGCGGCGGTTGCCGGGGGTGGGCCAGTCGCGGGGGATGTTGAGGGGTGAGAAGCCGCGGCGCAGGACGTACTCCCCCATGACGGGGAAGGCGCGCTCGACGATCTCGACGGCGGCCTCGACGTCCGTGCCGAAGAGGATGCGGGCGACGGCGCGGAGCGCGAGCCGGGCCATCTCGTCGAGGACGTCGACGGTGGAGTCCGGCGCGGTGCGCCACTCCTCGGTGACGGTCGCGGCCTCGGTGGCGATCGCCTCGGCGTAGCTGTCGACGCGGCGGCGGGTGAAGAGCGGCTGGACGAGCCGGCGCTGGCGCAGGTAGTCCTCGTCCTGGCTGGTCAGCAGGCCGTTGCCGAAGGACTCGCGGAGCTCCTGGTAGAAGGCGTTGTCCTTGCGGAAGTTGGCGGCCTGGGTGGCGAGGACCTGCTGGGCGCCCTCCGCGGAGAAGATTCCGTAGACGACCGCACGCACTCCCGGCGGTCCCGCGGTGATCCGGACGACGTCTCCGTGGGCGCGCTGGGCGTCCAGGAAGGTGCCGAGCGAGTCGTTCTTGAGGTCGAGCATCGAGCCGAGCAGCGGAAGCCCCGCCGGTCCCGGGATGGCGGTGCTGGTCGTAGCCATAGGTACGTTCCCCCTTGATCGTCACCGGCGGCGATTGTCCCGCAGCCGGTGCCGCACACCGAAAGCCATGCCCGAACCACAGGCCGGATCCGGCCAGTCGGGGCGACTGTCAGTGGTGTCCGGGAGACTCGCCCCATGGAACCGATCGAGATGTCCCTGCAGATCACCATCGACTGCGCGGAGCCCCAGCGGCTCGTCCGCTTCTGGGCGGAGGCCCTGCGCTACGTCCCGCAGCCGCCGCCCGAGGGGTACGCGAGCTGGCGGGCGTACTGGGCGGCGCTCGGGGTGCCCGAGGAGGAGCTGACCGAGGGCGCAGGCGACCAGCCCGAGTCGATCGTGGACCCGAAGGGGCTCGGGCCGAGGGTCTGGTTCCAACAGGTCCCGGAGGCGAAGACGGTCAAGAACCGGGTCCACCTGGACCTGAAGGTCGGCGGCGGCCGCGACGTACCGCTCCCGGCGCGGCGCGAGCGCGTGGACGGGGAGGTCGCCCGCCTCACGGCCCTGGGCGCGACGATCCTGAACACGATGGACGAGCCGCACGGCATGGACTACTACGCGGTGGTGCTGCAGGACCCGGAGGGCAACGAGTTCTGCGTGGTGTGACGCTCCCGGCGCGCCGGGGCGAGGCGCTTCACGACGTGCGGACGCCCCCGGGCGGTGCTGGAATGGCTGAGCGGCCACCTGTCGCCGAGGCGGGGGCCGCCCGCAGCCGGTCCGGTCGAGGCGGGAACCCCGAGCGCTTGGAGGAGTGGCCATGAGCGACGGCCTGTCGGAAGTCGAGGACATGGGCCCCGTCGACTACCTGATCCTGGAGTTTCCCGGCAACCGGATGACGGGTGAGGGCTTCCCCCTCCTCCTCGATCTGGTGGAGCGGCGCATCATCCGCATCCTCGATCTGCAGTTCATCCGCAAGGACAAGGACGGTTCGGTCACCGCCTTGGAGCTGACGGATCTCGGGGACGAGGTCGACGTCACCGTGTTCGAGGGCGCGTCCTCCGGACTCTTGGACCAGAGCGATGTCGACGATGCCGGTTCCGCGCTGGAACCGGGCAACTCCGCCGGGGTCATCGTGTACGAGAACCTGTGGGCCGCCCCCCTCGCACGAGCCCTGCGACGCAGCGGCGCTCAGATCGTGGCGAACGGACGGATTCCCGTCCAGGCGCTGCTGGCCTCTCTGGACGCCGCCGATGCGGCGGGCTCCGGCTGAGGGGACGGCCTGACCGCATCCGGCACCCGAGCACCCCTGGGAGATGACTGACCATGCCCGGACTTCTCCGCGGCGTCGCCCGCACCGCCGTCGTCGCCGGCACCGCCACCGCGGTGTCCAACCGAGTGTCACGGCGGCAGGCGGGCCGATGGGCCCAGCAGGACGACGGACCGCAGCAGTACCAGCAGTCCTACCAGCAGCAGCCACCGGCGCCGGCTCCGGCACCCTCCGGCGACGACATGGGTACCAAGATCGAGCAGCTCAAGCAGCTGGGGGAGCTGAAGGCACAGGGTGTGCTGACCGAGTCGGAGTTCGAGGCCCAGAAGCGCGCCCTCCTCGGAACGTGACCCCCACCTGCCCCGTGCACGACGGCCCGCGCCCCCACCAGGGGGCGCGGGCCGGTGCGTGCGGGCCGTGTGCGTGCGGTCCGGGCCGGTCGGTCCGGGCCGGTCGGTCCGGGCCGGTGCCTAGCGGATCGGCATCCCGGAGAGGGTGCGGGCGATCACCAGGCGCTGGATCTCGCTCGTGCCCTCGAAGATGGTGTAGATCGCCGCGTCGCGGTGCATCCGCTCCACGGGGTACTCGCGGGTGTAGCCGTTGCCCCCGAGGATCTGGATGGCCTGTCCGGTGACCTTCTTGGCGACCTCGCTCGCGTACAGCTTGGACATCGAGCCCTCGGCGGAGGTGAACGGCTTGCCGGTGGTCGCCATCCAGGAGGCGCGCCAGACCAGGAGCCGGGCGGCGTCGATCTGGGTGCGCATGTCGGCGAGCTGGAAGGCGACGCCCTGGTTGTCGATGATCGGGCGGCCGAACTGCTCGCGGGTCTTGGCGTAGTCGAGGGCGACCTCGTACGCGGCGCGGGCGGTGCCGACGGCCATGGCGCCGACGGCGGGGCGGGAGGCCTCGAAGGTGGCCATGGCCGCGTTCTTCACGCGCTCGCCCCCGCCCGCCTTCG
The DNA here is from genome assembly GCF_043200825.1 of Streptomyces sp. NPDC048370. Classification (NCBI taxonomy): domain Bacteria; kingdom Bacillati; phylum Actinomycetota; class Actinomycetes; order Kitasatosporales; family Streptomycetaceae; genus Streptomyces; species Streptomyces sp. NPDC048370. The sequence continues at coordinate 47,704 of NZ_JBICYI010000015.1, forward strand.
CCTTCTCACGGGCCCGGGCGAGGCGCTCGTCCAGCTTCTCCTTGCCGCCGAGGAGGCAGTGCCCGGGGACACGGACGTCTTCGAGGACGACCTCGGCGGTGTGCGAGGCGCGGATGCCGTGCTTCTGGAACTTCTGGCCCTGGGAGAGGCCGGGGGTGTTCGGCGGCACGATGAACGAGGCGTGCCCCTTGGAGCCGAGCTCGGGGTCCACGGCCGCGACGACGACGTGGACGTTGGCGATGCCGCCGTTGGTCGCCCAGGTCTTGGTGCCGTTGAGGACCCACTCGTCCTTGGCCTCGTCGTAGACGGCCCGGGTGCGCATGGCGGCGACGTCGGAGCCGGCGTCGGGCTCGGAGGAGCAGAAGGCGGCGACCTTGACGTCGTCGACGTCGCCGTACATCTGCGGGATCCAGGTGCCGATCTGCTCCTCGGTGCCGTTGGCGAGGACGCCGACGGCGGCGAGTCCCGTGCCGACGATGGAGAGGGCGATGCCCGCGTCGCCCCAGAAGAGCTCCTCCATCGCCATCGGGATGCCGAGGCCGGTCGGGTCGAAGAACTGCTGGGCATAGAAATCGAGAGAGTAGATGCCGATCTTGGCGGCTTCCTGGATGATCGGCCAGGGAGTCTCCTCACGCTCGTCCCACTCGGCGGCGGCGGGGCGCATCACGTCCTCGGCGAATCCGTGCAGCCAGTCACGGACCTGCTTCTGGTCGTCGTTGAGTTCGAGCGTGAACTCGGCCATATTCCCTCCCAGCAGTGCGTTACTTGCGGTAACAGCAGTCTGTTACTCGCGGGTAGGCGCTGTCAACCTGCGACGGAGCACTCCGGGCGGCGCGGCACCGGGTGCCGCTCGGGTGTTACGTTGCGACAGCCTCAGGGAATTCGCACGGGCGGGGAGACACGCTATGGAGACCACACACCGGACCACCGAACAGCAGAAGCCGGCCGATCAGCGGCGCCGTGAACTGCTGGAGGCGGCGGACCGGGTGGTGCTCCGGGACGGCCCCAAGGCCTCGATGAACGCGATCGCGGCGGAGGCGGGCATCACCAAGCCGATCCTCTACCGGCACTTCGGCGACAAGGGCGGCCTCTACCGGGCGCTCGCGACCCGGCACACCGACGCGCTGCTCGCCGCGCTGCGGGCGGCGCTCGACGCGCCTGCCGACCGGCGCCGCCGGGTCGAGTCCACGCTCGACACCTACCTCGCCTCGATCGAGGCGCTGCCGCAGGTCTACCGATTTCTGATGCACCCGGCCGAGGAGACGCACCAGGCCGAGCAGGGCTTCGACGTGGGCCGCCACTCGGCGCCGGTGCTGCGGAGGATGGGCGAGGAGCTCGGCCAGGTCATCGCGGAGCGCATCGAGCTCGGCCCGGTCGGCGAGGCGCAGGCCCGGATCTGGGGCCACGGCATCGTCGGCATGATGCACGCGGCGGGCGACTGGTGGCTCGGCGAACGGCCGTGCTCGCGCCAGGAGTTGGTGACCGCTCTGGCCGACCTGCTGTGGGGCCGCCTGGCCCAGGCGGGCGACCGGGACGGGGCTCCGGGGTTCTGAGCCCCGGAGCGGGGGTTCTGAAACCCGGAGCGGGGGTTCTGAAACCCGGGGCCGGGGTTCTGAACCCCGGGGTCGGGGTGCTGCAACCCGGGGTTCTGAACCCCGGCGGACGGAGGACGGGTCAGCGCTCCCGTCCCCAGGGCTCCTTCCTGATCGCCCGCTTCAGGCGTGACCTGCGCCACCCCGTCACGCGGTCCGCGTACACCCCGCCCTCCAGGTGGTCGGTCTCGTGCTGGAGGCAGCGGGCGAAGAAGCCCGTGCCCTCGACGCGGGCCGGGGTGCCGTCCAGGAGCACGCCCTCGACGACCGTGCGGTCGAAGCGGGGCGTCCGCGCTTCGAGCCCCGGCAGGGACAGGCAGCCCTCGGGCCCGAGGATCACGTCCCCGTCCGCCTCCACCAGGCGCGGGTTGACCAGGTGCCCCAGGTGGCGCACGTCCTCGTCGTCCGGGCAGTCGTACACGAAGACCCGCAGGCCCACGCCCACCTGGTTGGCCGCGAGGCCGACGCCGTTCGCGGCGTACATCGTCGCGAACATGTCCTCGATCAGCCGGGCGAGCTCCGGACCGAAGTCGACGACGGGTTCACAGGGGGTGTGCAGCACCGGTTCGCCGAGCAGGGTCATCGCTCGGACGTGGCCGGAACTGCCGGGGATCGGCCGGTTTCGCATGGGCGTAAGGGTACGGTCCGCTGTGACCTCGTCGTTTCGGCACAGGTCCTGGGGGTGCCGCAATTCGGGTCGCTGGCCGGATCTCGATAGGCTGAGCCCGGACCGACGCAAGGAGGAACAAGGAAGATGTCAGGACACCCCGGTAACAACGAGCCGCTGTCGCCACGCGCCAAGCTGGCCGTGACGGCGGGCAAGGCCGCCGCCGCGGTGTCGCGGGCAGCCGGACGCGGCAGCGGATCGGTGATCGGCGGCCGGGTGGCGCTCAAGCTCGACCCCGACCTGCTGGGGCGGCTCGCGCAGCATCTGGACGTCGTCCTCGTGTCCGCGACCAACGGCAAGACGACCACGACCCGGCTGATCGCCGAGGCGCTGCGGGCCAGCGGCCCCGTCGTCTCCAACGCCCTGGGCGCCAACATGCCCGCAGGCATCACCTCCGCCCTGGCCGGCGGCTCGGACGCCAAGTACGGCGTCATCGAGGTCGACGAGAAGTACCTCGCCGGAGTCGCCCGGGACACCACGCCCAAGGCGATCGCGCTGCTCAACCTCTCCCGCGACCAGCTGGACCGCGCCGCCGAGACCCGGATGCTCGCCGAGAAGTGGCGCGAGGGCCTGAGCGGCACGAAGGCGGTCGTCATCGCCAACGCCGACGACCCGCTGATCGTCTGGGCCGCCTCCTCCTCCCCCAACGTGGTCTGGGTCGCCGCCGGCCAGGAATGGAAGGACGACGCCTGGTCGTGCCCCTCCTGCGGCGGTGTGATGCAGCGCCCGGGCGACGACTGGTTCTGCGGCGAGTGCGGATTCCGCCGCCCGGCGCCGAGTTGGGCGCTCAACGGCGACCACGTCCTCGACCCGCACGGTTCGGCCTGGCCGATCCACCTCCAGCTGCCCGGCCGCGCGAACAAGGCCAACGCCGCGACCTCGGCCGCCGTCGCCGCCGTCTTCGGCGTCCCGCCGCAGGTCGCCCTGGAGCGCATGTACCAGGTGCAGGCCGTGGCCGGCCGCTACGACGTGGTCTCCTTCCAGGGCCGTGAGCTGCGGCTGCTGCTCGCGAAGAACCCGGCCGGCTGGCTCGAAACGTTTTCCCTCATCGACCAGCCCCCGACCCCGGTGATCCTCTCCGTCAACGCGCGCGGCGCCGACGGCACGGACACCTCCTGGCTGTGGGACGTGGACTACGGGCGGCTGGCCGGCCACCCGATCATGGTCCTCGGCGACCGCAAGCTGGACCTGGCGGTCCGCCTGGAGGTCGCGGGCGTGGACTTCCGCGTCTGCGAGACGCTCGACGAGGCGGTCCGGCTCGCCCCGCCGGGACAGATCGAGCTGATCGCCAACTACACCGCCTTCCAGGACGTCCGCCGCCGCGTCGGCAACTGACCCGTAGAGGACTTGCAGCATGAGTGACAGCAGCCTGCGCCTGGTCTGGGTCTACCCGGACCTGCTCAGCACGTACGGCGACCAGGGCAACGCCCTCGTCGTCGAGCGCCGCGCCCGCCAGCGCGGTCTGGACGTCCAGCGCGTCGACGTCCGCAGCGACCAGCCGGTGCCGACCTCCGGCGACATCTACCTGATCGGCGGCGGCGAGGACCGGCCGCAGCGGCTCGCGGCCGAGCGGCTGCGCCGCGACGGCGGCCTGGAGCGTGCCGCGTCCAACGGCGCGATCATCTTCTCGGTCTGCGCCGGCTACCAGATCCTCGGCCACGAGTTCATCAACGACCTCGGCGAGCGCGAGCCCGGCCTCGGACTGATCGACGTCATCTCCACCCGTGGCGAGGGCGAGCGGTGCGTCGGCGACGTCCTCGCGGACATCGACCCGCGCCTCAACCTCCCCCAGCTCACCGGGTTCGAGAACCACCAGGGCATCACCCATCTCGGCCCGACGGCCCGCCCGTTCGCCCGCACGGTCCTGGGCCGGGGCAACGGCACCGGCGACGGCACCGAGGGCGCGTACAACGACACCGTCTTCGGTACGTACATGCACGGCCCGGTCATGGCCCGCAACCCGCAGATCGCGGACCTGCTCCTGAAGCTGGCGCTGGACGTGAACGCGCTGCCGCCGACCGACGACCGGTGGTACGAGGCGCTGCGCGCCGAGCGGATCGCGGCCGCGACGCAGCCCGCCTGACCGTCCGGCGGACTGCACGTCTGAGCGCGCTTACGCCCATTGGATTCGTAAGTAAATACGGTGTCCAATCTGCGGACATCGGGTTCGGCCCCGCCATCCGGCACCGATAGGGTGGCGGGGATCCAACCGGACGACGTGGTCCGGGAGTCGGCCCACGTTGCAAAGGTATTTGGGCTATGCGCATTGGTGTGCTCACCTCCGGGGGCGACTGCCCCGGTCTGAACGCCGTCATCCGTTCCGTCGTGCACCGCGCCGTCGTCGACCACGGGGACGAGGTCATCGGATTCCACGACGGCTGGAAGGGCCTCCTGGAATGCGACTACCGCAAGCTCGACCTTGACGCGGTCGCCGGCATCCTCGCCCGCGGCGGCACGATCCTCGGCTCCTCCCGGGTCCAGCCCGCGCACCTGGTGGACGGCGTCGAGCGCGCCCGCGGCCACGTCGCCGACCTGGGTCTCGACGCGATCATCCCGATCGGCGGCGAGGGGACGCTGAAGGCCGCGAACCTGCTCTCCCAGGCCGGCCTTCCGATCGTCGGCGTACCGAAGACCATCGACAACGACATCGCCTCGACCGATGTCACCTTCGGCTTCGACACCGCCGTCGGTGTGGCGACCGAGGCCCTCGACCGGCTGAAGACCACCGCCGAGTCCCACCAGCGCGTCCTGATCGTCGAGGTCATGGGCCGCCACACGGGCTGGATCGCCCTGCACTCCGGCATGGCCGCCGGCGCGCACGCGATCGTCGTGCCCGAGCGCCCCTTCGACATCGACGAGCTGACCGCCCGGGTCGGCGCGCGCTTCGAGGCCGGCAAGCGCTTCGCGATCGTGGTGGTCGCCGAGGGCGCGAAGCCGCGCGAGGGCTCGATGAACTTCGAGGTCGGCGCCAAGGACCAGTACGGCCACGAGCGTTTCACCGGCATCGCCAACCAGCTGTCGGCCGAGCTGGAGCGGCGGCTCGGCAAGGAAGCCCGGCCGGTGATACTCGGTCACGTCCAGCGCGGCGGCACGCCGACCGCGTACGACCGGGTCCTCGCCACCCGCTTCGGCTGGCACGCGGTGGAGGCGGCGCACCGGGGCGAGTTCGGGATGCTGACCGCGCTGCGCGGCACGGAGATCGAGATGGTCCCGCTGGCGCAGGCCGTGGAGACCCTGAAGACGGTCCCGGCCGAGCGCTACGCCGAGGCCGAGACGGTGCTCTGACACCCCGTACCGACACCACGAACCGCCCCCGGTCGCATCCGCGAACGGGGGCGGTTCTAGTCTGGTGCGGACAACAAGCGCGAATCGGGCTCCAGGAGTACACAGATGGATCACAGCGGGCACGGCATGACGATGGATCTGCCGCCGTTCACGCTGGGGCGCGGCCTCGAGTTCTCGCCGGACCCGTTCTTCCTCGTCGGCTGCCTGGTGGGCCTCGCGGTGTACGGCTGGGGCGTGGCGCGGCTGCGCCGGCGCGGGGACGCCTGGCCGCTGAGCCGGACGACCTTCTTCACCCTGGGCGTGCTGAGCATCGCGCTGATGATGTGCACCAAGCTGAACGACTACGGCATGGTCATGTTCAGCGTGCACATGGTGCAGCACATGGTCATCTCGATGCTCTCGCCGATCCTGCTCCTGCTCGGCGCTCCGGTGACGCTGGCGCTGCGGGCGCTGCCGGTCGCGCCCCGGGGCGACAAGGGTCCGCGCGAGATCCTGCTGATGCTGCTGCACAGCCGCTACATGAAGATCGTCACGCACCCCGCGTTCACGATCCCGCTCTTCATCGCGAGCCTGTACGGCTTCTACTTCACGCCGATCTTCGACACGCTGATGGGGTCGAAGATCGGCCACATCGCGATGATGGTGCACTTCCTCGCCGTCGGTCTGGTCTTCTTCTGGCCGATCATGGGTGTCGACCCGGGTCCGCACCGCCCGGGCTATGTGATGCGGATGCTGGAGCTCTTCGCGGGCATGCCGTTCCACGCCTTCTTCGGCATCGCCCTGATGATGGCGAGCGAGCCGATGATCAAGGCGTACGAGAACCCGCCGGCCTCGCTCGGGATCGACGCGCTCGCCGACCAGAACGCGGCGGGCGGCATCGCCTGGGCGTTCAGCGAGATCCCGTCGGTGCTCGTGCTGATCGCGCTGGTCTACCAGTGGTACCACTCCGAGCAGCGGCAGGCCGTCCGCAAGGACCGGGCCGCCGACCGGGACGGGGACAAGGAGCTGGAGGCGTACAACGCCTACCTGGCCTCCCTCCAGACGCGCGGGCGCTAGCGGATCTCGCACGGGAGTAGCATTCGCCCGCCCCAGGGGTCACGATGAGCGTGACGGCCCCGTCAGGAGGAGGGCGGACAGATGTCCGGTCCCACGAAGGCGATGAGCGTGATCACCGTCGCGGCCCTGGTGCTGACGACGGCGTACACGGTGGCACTCGGCAGCAGCGGCTGGCTCTGGTTCGGCTGGATCGTGCTCGGTGTGGTCACCATCGGTATGGCCGCCGCCGACAGCTCCGTACCGGCGGGTCCGCGCCGCCGGGGACCGAGCAGGCCGGGCCCGCAGCCCTGAGCGGTCGCCCCGGCCGCTATCCGCGCGGGGCGAGGACGACCCAGACGGGGCCGGGGGCGAAGTTCAGGGGCTCGCCCGCCGGGGTGGTGAAGGCCGTGCCGTTCGTTGCGGAGGGGCGGTTCCAGCGGGCCTCGTGGGCGCGGCCGTCGCGCAGGACGAGGGCGCTGCCGCTGCCGACCGTCTCGGTGTACGGGGAGACGCTGCCGAGCACGTCGTGGAAGCGCGAGGACCGTATGGTCACGTACTGCACCACGACCGTCGCCGCGGTGACCTGGCCCTCGTCCGTGGTCCGGGCGGGCCGGCCGTCCATCGCGACCCGCCAGTTCTTCTCCGCGGGTGACCAGGTGAAGGCGTAGCGGGAGGCCGGGAAGCGCACGGTCCGTTCGTTGACCGGCTCGCCGCCCGTGGGGGCCGGGCCGAAGCGGAAGCCGATGTCCTTGGCGTTCTCCGCGTCCGGGGCCGCGGCCAGGACGCGCGCGGGCAGGACGTACAGGTTGTGGGGAGCGGCCCTGCCCCGGTCGCGGACGTAGGCGCCAGGGGCGTCCTCGGGCGGCAGGACGTCCAGCGGGGCGGCCTGGAGGAGCGGTTTCAGGGCGGTCTGGGAGCCGGAGTAGGCGAGCGCGGGACGGCCGAACTGGCGGAGCAGCTCGATGTCGGACTCGCGGGCGCTCCTGACCGGTCCGATCCGTTCCGGTAGCTCGGCGGAGTACACGGCGAGCAGCCGGGTCTGGCCGCCCTCGACCTGCTCGACGTAGACGAGGTCGGCCGCGCCGAGGCCGGTGTGCGGGCGGGCGGGCGGCACGTTGTCGATCTTGACGGCGAGGACCGGGGCGGGCCGGGCCGGCAGTCCCGTGAAGGGCGAGCGGCCTTCGGGAACGGGGGTGGGCGCCGTCGGAGTCGGGGTAGGTGTGGGTTCCGGGGTGCCGGAGTCGGCGCAACCGTACAACCCGGCGGTCATCACCGCGCACAGCAGCACGGTGACGGCTGCGCCGGGCCGTATGTGTCGCGGTGTACGTCGGCGTTCGGCGGCCATCAGGACCCACTCTCCGTATCCAGTGTGGACCAGGGTCGCGTGAGTGGTTACAAATAACCATCGCACTACCGAGACGGGGGCCGTCGGTGTTCTATCACGTCCTGAAGTACGTCCTGCTGGGACCGTGGCTGAGGCTGGTGTTCCGGCCGCGCATCGAGGGCCTGGAGCACATTCCGGCGGACGGCGCGGCGATCGTCGCCGGTAACCACCTGTCGTTCTCCGACCACTTTCTGATGCCGGTCGTCCTCAAGCGCCGGATCACGTTCCTCGCCAAGCAGGAGTACTTCACCGGGCCGGGCGTCAAGGGCCGGCTGACCGCCGCGTTCTTCCGCAGCGCCGGGCAGATCCCGGTCGACCGCTCCGGCAAGGAGGCCGGGCGGGCGGCGATCCGCGAGGGGCTCGGGGTGCTGGCCAAGGGCGAGCTGCTCGGCATCTATCCCGAGGGCACGCGCTCGCACGACGGCCGGCTCTACAAGGGCAAGGTCGGCGTGGCGGTCATGGCGATCACCGCCGGGGTGCCGGTGATCCCGTGCGCGATGGTGGGGACCTTCGAGATCCAGCCGCCCGGCAAGGTCGTGCCCCGGGTCAAGCGGGTCACCGTCCGGTTCGGCGCGCCGCTCGACTTCTCCCGGTACGCCGGCATGGAGGGCGAGAAGGCGGCGGTCCGCGCGGTGACGGACGAGATCATGTACGAGATCCTCGCGCTGTCCGGGCAGGAGTACGTCGACGACTACGCGGCCAAGGTGAAGGCCGCCGAGCAGGAGGCGAAGGCGCGGAACTCGGGGGCGTCGGGAAAGTTCCCGCGCCGGGGACGCTGACGGCGGATCCGCGCTCGGCGTAAGGAACCGGGGCGATGATCGCGGCCGCCGTATCGTCGCGCCCATGGGACAAGGACGCGCATTCGTACTGGGAGCTACGGGACAGGTGGGGCGGGCGGCCGTGCGGGCGCTCGTCGCGGACGGCTGGGAGGTGACGGCGGCCTCGCGGCGCGGTGGCCGAGGCGATGAGTGGCCGGCGGAGGTCCGGTCGGTGGCCGTCGACCGTGACGAGGAGGGCGCGCTCGCGGCCGCGCTCGGCGACGGCTGTGACGTGCTGGTCGACATCGTCGCGTACCACGCGGGACATGCACGGCAGCTGACGGCCCTTGCGGACCGGATCGGTTCGGCGGTGGTGGTCTCCAGCGGCGCGGTGTACGAGGACGACCGGGGCCGCAACTTCGACACCCAGGACGAGCCGGACGGCTTCCCCGCCTACCCGGTGCCGATCCCGGAGTCGTGGCGGACGGTCGCGCCGGGCGAGGGGACGTACGGGACGCGGAAGGTGGCCCTGGAGCGGGAGTTGCTCGCGGCGGGCGCGGCGCTGCCGACGACGGTGCTGCGGGCGGGTGCGATCCACGGGCCGCACTGCCCGGGCCCGCGCGAGCTGTGGTTCGTCAAGCGCGCGCTCGACGGGCGGCCGGTGCGGATCCTCTCGTACGACGGCACGTCCCGGTTCCATCCAGTGCACGTGGACAACCTCGGGGAGTTGGTCCGGCTCGCGGCGGCGAAGCCGGGAACGCGGGTCTTCAACGGCGGTGACCCGCAGGCCCCGACGGTCGCGGAGATCGGCGCGGCGATCGACGCCGTGATGGGTGTGGAGAGCGAGACGGTACTGATCGAGGGCGAGCCGGAGGGCACGGTGGGGCTCACTCCCTGGACCGCGCCCCACCCGGTCGTCTTCGACATGGGCGCGGCGGAGCGGGAGCTCGGGTACCGGCCGGTGGTGTCGTACGCCGACTCCCTGCCCGCGACGGTCGCGTATCTGTCCCGGCGGGTGGCGGAGGAGGGCTGGCGGGAGGCGTTCCCCGGCCTGGTGAAGTACGGAGTGGACTTCTTCGACTACGCGGCCGAGGACGCCTGGCTCGCCGCGCGTTGAGCGAACCGGGACGGGAGGAGGGGCGGGCCGCCGGGCGGCCCGCCCCTCCCCCGTCACCCGGTCCTTACGGCTGGGGCGTGGCGTGCGGCGCGCACGTCACGTCCCGGCTGTCGAGCTTGCCGGTGAGGAGGTAGGCCTCCACCCGGGTGTTCAGGCACGGGTTGGCGACGTTGGTGATGCCGTGCGAGCCGGCGTCCCGCTCGGTGATGAGGCGCGAGCCCTTGAAGCGCTTGTGCAGTTCGACGGCTCCCTCGTACGGCGTGGCCGCGTCGCGCTCGGCCTGGGTGATGAGCACGGGCGGCAGGCCCTTGCCGGTGCGGACCTCGGTCGGCTGCTGGCGCGGGGTGGACCAGGTGGCGCAGGGCAGGTTCATCCAGGCGTTGGACCAGGTCATGAACGGGTACCGCTCGTGGAGCCGGCTGTTGTCGCGGTCCCACTTCTTCCAGCTGGTCGGCCAGGGGGCGTCGGCGCACTCGACGGCCGTGTAGACGGCGTTGCCGTTCTCCGAGGCGGCGTTGCCGGCCGTGTCGGTGGGGTCGGAGGCGGCCGCGTCGATCAGCGGCTGCGGGTCTCCGGCGGCGTACGCGCTCCAGGCCTCGGCGACCGGGGCCCACATCGAGTCGTAGTAGGGCGCGTTCTGGAAGAAGCCGACGAGCTCGGCCGGGCCGACCTTGCCGCCGAGGGGGTTCTTCTTGGCGGCGGCGCGCAGCGTGTCCCACTGGCCGCGGACCTCGGCGTAGGTGTCGCCGAGGTGGTAGGTGGCGTCGTGCCGGGCGACCCAGGTCATCCAGTCCTCGAGCCGGCCCTCGAAGGCGATGTCCTGGTCGAGGTTGGCCTCGTACCAGATCTTCTGCTTCGACGGGTTGACGACGCTGTCGAGCACCATGCGGCGGACGTGCGTCGGGAAGAGGGTGCCGTAGACGGCGCCGAGGTAGGTGCCGTAGGAGACGCCGACGAAGTTGAGCTTCTTCTCGCCGAGCGCGGCCCTGATGACGTCGAGGTCGCGGGCGGTGTTGCGGGTGTTGATGTACGGCAGGATGTCGCCGTTCTTCTCCGCGCAGCCCTCGGCGTACTCGGCGGCGAGCTTGCGCTGCGCGAGCTTGTCTGCCTCGGTGTCGGGGACCGGGTCGAGCTTGGGTCCCTTGACGAACTCGGCCGGGTCGACGCAGGAGATGGGGGCCGAGTGGCCGACACCGCGCGGGTCGAAGCCGACGAAGTCGTACGCCTTGGCGGCGCTCGCCCAGATCGTGTTCTTGGTGGTGACCCGGCGCGGGAAGCGGAGTCCGGAGCCGCCGGGGCCGCCGGGGTTGTAGAGCAGGGCGCCCTGGCGCTCGGCGGGGGTGCCGGTGGAGCCGATGCGGTCGACGGCGATCTTGATCTGCTTGCCGTTGGGCCGGGCGTAGTCGACCGGGACGGTGACCCAGCCGCACTGGATGGGCTTCTCCAGACCCCAGTCGGCCGGACAGTCCTGCCAGTCGATGCCCTGGTCGGCGGCGCGCTGGGCGGCGAGGGCCGTGCCGCGTGCCTCCGCGTCGGGCCGGTGGCGCTGGTCGGCGCTCGCGGCCGGGGCGGCCAGCGCGCCCGCCATGAGCGTGCCCGCTATCAGAACGCCTGCCGAGCCGAGCGCTGCCGTGCGTCTCACGTGAAGTCTCCCCCTGTGGGTGTCGGTCTGTCCGGAGGGATCCTTTCGTCCGGCCGACGCACGGGAAAGGGCGTACACGTGTTTCTTTGCCGAACCAATAACCGGATACCGCTGTACCGCTGAGCGGTGAACTCAGGACGGCGCGAGGATGCCGAGCGCCTCGTCGAGGACCCGGCGCAGCCGGAGCGCGTCGGGGGCGACGGCCGTGACCAGCGCACCGGGTCCGGCGAGCGGGGCGAGGACGGCGTTCTCCGCGAGCGCCCGGGGCTCCACCGGATCCTTCTCGAACGCGGGGTCCACGACGAGGAGTTGGCCCACCGAGCGGTGTCCTGCGAGGACCGCTCCGCCGTCCCAGCCGCCCAGGGAGCCGGGTCCGTACGCCACCTCCTGGTCGAGCAGGGGGCGACCGGCGCGGTGGACGGTGAGGCGGGAGAGGAGCGTGCCGGTCTCCTCGCCGTGGCGGCCGAGGATCTGCTCCTCCCGGAGCACGAGCCGTGCGGTGGGGGCCAGTGCGACGGTGGTGCGCATCACGAGTGCGGATCCCTGGGCGCAGACCAGCTGTTCGGGCAGCCAGCGCAGCACCGCGCCGTCGCCGACCGCCAACCGCACGTCGTACGTGGCCGGTTCGGCGGAGCGGCCGGGCAGGGCCACGGTCGCGGCGGCCGAGTCGACCAGGAGCCAGGCCCCGTCCCGTACCTCCGACTCGATCGCGAGCCGGTCGCCGCCGAGCGGGGCGCTCATCGCGCCGACGACGGTGACCCGCGTGTACGGGCCGGTGGCACGGGTCCGGCGGAGCGCGAGGGGGCCGTCGCTCCGGAGGACGGGCAGCCCGCCGTCGGCGTCGGCGACGATCCGGGCGGTGGCGCTCAGGCTCATGCGGACCAGGCGCCGAGCCGCTCGCGGACCCAGTCGGCGACGGGCGTGACGCCCTGCTCGCCGGTGAGCGAGGTGAAGGCGACGGGCAGGTCGCCGCGCTGCTCCTTGGCGTCGCGTGCCATGCGCTCCAGGTCGGAGCCGACGTACGGGGCGAGGTCGGTCTTGTTGACGACGAGCAGGTCGGCGGTGGTGACGCCGGGGCCGCCCTTGCGGGGGATGTCGTCGCCGCCCGCCACGTCGATGACGAAGATCTGGGCGTCGACCAGGCCCTTGGAGAAGGTGGCGGTCAGGTTGTCGCCGCCGGACTCGACGAGGATGAGGTCGAGCGGGCCGACCGTGTCCTCCAGCTCCTCGACGGCTTCGAGGTTGGCGGAGATGTCGTCGCGGATCGCGGTGTGCGGGCAGGCGCCGGTCTCCACGGCCTGGATCCGCTCGGGGGGCAGGACGGCGTGACGGAGCAGGAACTCGGCGTCCTCGCGGGTGTAGATGTCGTTGGTGACGACGGCGATCGAGAGCTGGTCGCGCAGGGCGCGGCAGAGCGCGGCGACGGTCGCGGTCTTGCCGGACCCGACGGGCCCGCCGAGCCCGATGCGCAGGGCGCGCCGGGTTCCGTCGGGACGGTGGGCGTCGGCGGAGACGGCGCCGGCGTGGTCGTGGGAGTGATCGAGATGCATGGGTGGGCTCCAGCGGTTGAGGGGTGTGGTCGAGGGGTTGCGGGGGGGCCTAGGGCGGGCACGACCCGCGGCCCCGGGGCCGCTTGGGTGATCGGGTTCCCGCGCACCGCGCCCTACGGCGCCCGCCGCTCATGACGCGAACAGCCGGACGGGCCAGGTCGCGTGCTGTTCGGCGGTGATGTCGAGCAACGGGGCCGATGCGGCCGGGAGGGCGTCGATGCCGAGGCAGGCCGCGGCCACCGCGCGCTCGGCGACCTGGTCCATCTCCGGCGCCAGGCGGGCGAGGACGGCCGTCGCCTGGAAGGGGTCCAGGCTGAGGAGCCGTACCGCCGCCGTCGCCGGGCCGCTGACCGTCTCGTACGCGACGCAGTGCGCGGCGTCCTCGGGCCCGAGCCCCGCGGCCCTGGCCGTGACGCCGAGGACGACCGGCTGGTGCGCGCCGCGCGGGAACGCGGCCGCGAGCGCGTCGAGTTCGGGGCAGGGCCAGGTGGCGCGGGCGGCGCGCATCATCTGCCGGCCGAGTTTGCGCGCCGCCCCGCGCAGGGCGGGCGAGGGGGTGCGGGCGTCGGCGGCGGCGTCGAGCGCGTACGGGTCGTGGCCGCGCGCGGCCGCCGCGGCGAGGCCCGCCGAGGTGAGGCCGGTGGTGTGGAGCCGGCCCCGGCAGAACGCGGCGAGGCTCGCCGCGTCCGTGATCCGGCCGGCCTTGACGGCTGCCTCGGCCCCACCGGAGTGGGCGTGCCCGCCGGCGGGGAAGCGCCCGTCGGCGAGCACGAGCAGAGCGGCTGCGCGCGCACCCATGTCAGAAGAGGAAGTAGCGCTGGGCGAGGGGCAGTTCCTCGGCGGGGGCAGGGTCGACAGGTTCGCCGTCGATCGTGACGGTGAACGTGTCGGCGTCGACCTCGACGCGGGGCAGGGCGTCGTTCTCCCTCATGTCCGCCTTGGTGATCCGCCGGGTGTTCTTGATGGCGACGAACTTCCGGTCCAGGCCGAGGCGTTCGGGGAGGTCGTCCTCGATCGCCGACTGCGTGACGAAGTTCAGGGAGTTGGCCGCCGGGGCCTTGCCGAGCGCCCCGAACATCGGGCGGGGCAGGATCGGCTGGGGTGTGGGGATGGAGGCGTTGGCGTCGCCCATCTGCGCGTACGCGATCTGGCCGCCCTTGAGCACGACCAGCGGCTTCACCCCGAAGAACGCGGGCTCCCAGAGCACCAGGTCGGCGAGTTTGCCCGCCTCGACCGAACCGATCTCGTGGTCGAGCCCCTGGGCCACCGCCGGGTTGATCGTGTACTTGGCGACATAGCGACGCGCCCGGTGGTTGTCGGCGCGGCCGTCGCCCGGCAGCGCTCCTCGGCGCTTCTTCATGACGTGCGCGGTCTGCCAGGTCCGCATGATCACTTCACCGATGCGCCCCATGGCCTGCGAGTCGGAGGAGATGATCGAGATGGCGCCGAGGTCGTGCAGCACGTCCTCGGCGGCGATGGTGGAGGGCCGGATCCGGGACTCGGCGAAGGCCAGGTCCTCGGGGACGGCCGGGTTGAGGTGGTGGCAGACCATCAGCATGTCGAGGTGTTCCTCGATGGTGTTGACGGTGTGCGGCCTGGTCGGGTTCGTGGAGCTGGGCAGGACGTACGGCTCGGACACCACGGTGATGATGTCCGGCGCGTGCCCGCCGCCCGCACCCTCGGTGTGGTACGCGTGGATGGTGCGCCCGGCGATGGCGGCGAGGGTGTCGGCGACGAACCCCGCCTCGTTCAAGGTGTCGGTGTGGATGGCGAGTTGGGCGCCGGTCTCCTCACAGACGGTCAGACAGGCGTCGATGACGGCCGGGGTCGCCCCCCAGTCCTCGTGGATCTTGAACCCGAGTGCGCCGCCCCGCAGTTGGGAGTACATGGCATCGCGGGACATCGTGTTGCCCTTGCCGAGCAGGCCGATGTTGACCGGGGAGTTCTCAAGCGCCGCGAACATCCCGGCGAGGTGCCAGGGGCCCGGGGTGACGGTGGTGGCCTTGGTGCCCTCGGCGGGGCCTGTGCCGCCGCCGACGAGGGTGGTGATGCCGGAGGCGAGGGCCTCGTCGATGATGGTCGGCGCGATGAAGTGGATGTGGGTGTCGATACCGCCCGCCGTGACGATCCGGCCGTTGCCGACGATCACCTCGGTCTCCGGTCCGATGACCAGGTCCGGGTGGACGCCGTCCATGGTGTCGGGGTTGCCGGCCTTGCCGATGCCGGTGATCCGACCGTCGCGGATGCCGATGTCAGCCTTGATCACGCCCCAGTGGTCGATGATCACGGCGCCGGTGATCACGGTGTCGGGCGCGCCCTCGGCCCGTGTCGTGCGGGCCTGGCCCATCGACTCGCGGATGACCTTGCCGCCACCGAAGACGGCCTCGTCGCCCGCGCGGCCGGGGCCGCCGGAGCGGTCCTCCTCGATCTCGACGACGAGGTCGGTGTCGGCGAGCCGGATGCGGTCTCCGGTGGTGGGGCCGAACAGGTCGGCGTAGACGGCGCGGTGCAGCTCAGGCACGGTCGCCTCCGTTCGCGTCGAGGGGGCCGGTCGCGTCGAGGGGGCCGGTCGCGTCGAGGGGGCCGGCCGTCTCGCCGCGCAGGCCGGGGACGATCCGGCGGCCCGCCAGCGGGACGAGTTCGACCTCGACCGGGATGCCGGGCTCGAAGCGCACCGCCGTACCGGCGGCGATGTGCAGGCGCAGGCCGTGCGCGGCGGCGCGGTCGAAGTCGAGACCGGGGTTGGCCTCGGCGAAGTGGTAGTGGGAGCCGACCTGGACGGGCCGGTCGGCGGCGTTGAGGACGGTGAGGCGGGTGACAGGGCGACCCTCGTTGAGGATGACGGATCCGTCACCGAAGAGGATCTCTCCGGGAATCATCGGCGGCGCTCCCGTCACACGATCGGGTCGTGGACGGTGACGAGCTTGGTGCCGTCCGGGAAGGTGGCCTCGACCTGGACGTCGTGGATCATCTCCGGGATTCCGGTCATGACCTCGTCGCGGGTGAGCACCTTGCGGCCCGACGCCATGAGCTCCGCGACGGTCCGGCCGTCGCGGGCGCCCTCCAGGATGTGGGTGGTGATCAGGGCGACGGCCTCGGGGTGGTTGAGCTTGACGCCACGCGCCCTGCGCTTCTCGGCCACATCGGCGGCCACATGGATGAGCAGGCGTTCCTGCTCGTGCGGCGACAGTTGCACGCTTCCACCTCACAGTCGTCCACCGGGCAGGCGCCCGGACAGCAGCGGACCTTACCGACCGTCAACACTCTGTTGAGCTGCGGTGATGGCCGCCCGGCCAGACATTGCACGTTAGGGCGAAAGTTTTTCCTACGCGTTAACTCGCGCTTTGCGGCCGCATGGACATGAGCCCGCGCAGGCCGTCCTGCAGCACTTCGACCTCGACGTCGCCGAAGAGCGCCTGCTGGGCGATGTACCCCTGAGCGGTGGCGATGAGGGTGCGGGCCACCCGGTCGGCGGGGACGTCGGCCGTCATGAGACCGGTCTCGCGGTAGACCTCGACGAGTTCCGCCCAGACCCCGCGCATGCCGTTGTAGCCGTCGGAGAGGGTCTGGAAGAGCCGCTCGTTGCGCAGGGTCTCGGACCAGACCTGGAGGATGAGCCGCGCGAAGGCCCGGCGGTCCGCGCCGGGGATCCGCTCCTCCAGGAAGAGCTTGAGGACGGCGCCGAGGAGGATGTCGGGCGTGGGCGGCGGCGTGGCCTTCGCGGCCTCGGCGAAGGCCCCGCGGATCCCTTCGAACGCCTCCGCCGCGATGGCCGCGATCAGCTCCTCCTTGCCGCTGAAGTAGCGGTAGACGGCGCCGGCCGAGAGGCCCACCTCGGTCAGGACGTCCTGCATGGACGTGGCGTGGAAGCCGTTGCGGGCGAAGCAGCGCGCGGCGCCGTCGAGGATCTGACGGCGGCGGGCGTCGAGGTGTTCCTGGGAGACGCGAGCCATGCCCGAAATCTAAAACGAACATTCATTCTTGACAAGCGACCACCCCGGAGAGACAGTGGGGGCCACCGTAAAACGAACGATCCTTCTCTTTGAATCGAGAGCCTCATGTCCGCCTCTGCCACCCGCAAGACCCTCGCGGTGCTGGTATTGATCCCGGTCGTCGTGGCCCTGGCCCTCTGGGCCTTCGCCTGGCCCGCCGCCCGGATCGCCCCACGCGACCTGCCCATCGGCGTCGCGGGTCCCGCCACCGCCACCGCCCCGCTGGAACAGCGCCTCGCCGAACGCGACGGCGCCTTCGAGGTCCACCGTTACGACTCCGAGGCCGCCGCCCGTACGGCGATCGAGGACCGGGTCGTATACGGCGCGGCGGTCGTGACTCCGCAGGGACCCGAACTGCTGACCGCGTCCGCCGCGAGCCCGGTCGTCGCCGGGCTGCTGCGCGAGGCCGTCACCGCCCAGCTCCCGCCCGGCACCCAGGTCACGGTGACCGACGTCGTCCCGGCCCCCGCGGGCGACCCCCGCGGCAGCGCCTTCGGGGCGGGCCTGTTCCCGCTGATCCTGGCCGGCGCGGCCTCCGGCATCGTGGTGACCGTCCTCGGCCTGCGGGGCGCCCGCGCGGCCGTGACCCTGCTCGGCGCCGCCGCGCTCGCCGGGATCGTCGGCGCCTCGCTCGCCCACAGCTGGCTCGGCGTGTTCGCCGGCGACTGGTGGGCCGAGGCCGGGGTCCTCGGACTGACCGTGCTCGCGATCGGCGCGGCGATCGCGGGGCTCGCCGCGCTCATCGGCAAGCCGGGCATCGGCGTCGGCGCGCTCACGATGATCCTGCTGGGCAACCCGTTCTCGGGCGTGGCGAGCGCGCCCGAGCTGCTCCCCGCGCCGGTGGGCGCGCTCGGGCAGTGGCTGCCCCCGGGCGCGGGAGGCTCCGCGCTTCGCTCGGTCGCCTTCTTCGACGGCGCGGGCGCGGGCTCGGCGCTGCTCGTCCTCGGCGCGTGGGTGGTCGCCGGGCTGACGGCGCTGCTCGTCGGCGGCCGGCGGGCCAAGGCGGAGAGCGAGCCGACCGCCGGCCCGGCGGCCGAACCGGCGACGGTGGGCTGACGCCCTACTCGTACAGCCGCGTGTCCCCGCCGTAGCGGACGGGGGCACGCGGCTTTCTCATGCCCCGGGGGCTCCGGGGATGCCGGGGGTGCGGTGGCGGGCCGCGAGGCCGAAGCGCCCCTGTTCACCCGGAGCGGACGTGAGCGAGCGGAAGTCGGAGACCGCGCTGCCCGCGAGATCCTCGGCGACCTCGTGCTCCGCTTCGAGTTTCTCCAGGTCAGCGGCTGACACCAGCGCCACGAGGGGCTTTCCGTGCCGGGTCACGACGACCCGCTCGTTGCCGTACACCACGCGGTTGATCAGGTCGGCGAGCTCTGCACGTGCTTGCGTCACCGGAATCTCGTAGGCCATGCTCCACATCTTACGACCTGTACGTCCTGTACATTTTTTACAAGGAGGCATCGCCATGCACGCTCGCTACGTCCTGCCCGAGTTCACGGAGCGCACGAGCTTCGGGAGCCGGACCCTCGACCCGTACTCCAAGCTGCTCGAGGAACGGATCGTCTTCCTGGGCACCCCCATCGACGAGACCTCGTCGAACGACGTCATCGCGCAGCTCCTGCATCTGGAGTACGCCGATCCGGACCGGGACATCTCGCTCTACATCAACTCCCCCGGCGGTTCGATCAGCGCCATGTCCGCGATCTACGACACGATGCAGGTCGTCACCTGCGACGTGGAGACCACCTGTCTCGGCCAGGCCGTCTCGACCGCCGCCGTGCTGCTCGCGGCCGGCGCGCCCGGCAAGCGGCTCGCGCTGCCCGGCGCCCGGGTCGTGCTCCAGCAGCCCACGACGGACGAGCCGTTGCAGGGGCAGCCGAGCGATCTCGACATCCAGGCACGGGAGTTGATGCGGCTGCGCGCGATGCTGGCCGGGATGCTGGTCACCCACACCGGACAGAGCCACGAGCGGATCGACGCCGACATCGACCGGATCACCGTCCTCGACGCGCCGGCGGCCACCGCCTACGGCCTGGTGGACCACGTGATTCAGAACCGAGGGGCGTCGGGCGGCGCCGGGGGAAGGTGAGCGTCCGATGGTTCCCGAGCTGCCACCGCTGCCCGCCCTGACGCGCGCCGAGGGCGAGTTCATCGACGCCTATCTCGAAGTGGTCGATCTGCTGGGCCGTATCAATCCATCCAGGGCTTCGCATACGTATGGGGCGCTGCGCGCGGCCCAGGCGCTGGTGGGGCGGGTGAACGCCCTGCGCGACGCGCTGACGGCGATGCATACGCGCGGCGAGAGCGAGGTGCACGCGGAGACATTGGCCCGTGCGCTGCGGGTGTTGGACGGGGAGCGTAGGTCGGGTCGCGTCACTGTCCCGGAGACACCGGCGAGTTGACATTCTCCCGTGTCGTGTCGAGGTCCACACGGAGCAGCGCGGCCACGGAATCGCTCCCCCGTTCGGCGTAGTCGACGAATCGACATATGTGCGGGGTGAGTTGCGCAACAGGTGTACGCATCTGGCGGAATCGGGCGTTCCACCCCTGGTCCGGGACTCGTCGGCCAAACCTCCGACGATCACGAAACATGCCTGTCCACCCGAATGGATCAGTCGTGAGGAGCCTCACATAACGCCGTTTCGGCTCGGATTTCGCCTGTGTTGTGGGTCAAGATCCCTCACGACGACAAGCCCCCGCCACCGCGGCGGGGCGGTCCGGGCGGACGCCGAGTCCTGCCGCTGTCCCGGATGTCTGGTCGACAGGAGTGGATCGGCAGGAGTGGAGGACCCGAGCAGTACGGGACGGCCGGCCAGTGGGGCCGTTCCTCGGGGTGAAGCCGCGACCGCGGCCGGGCAACTTCGCCAGCCCGAACCCGACAGGTCATCCTTCACAGGCGGCTGACGAAGGGTTGCGCATGACTGCGCAGATTCATGTCCCGTCCATGCTGTCCCGGGCCGGAGCCGTCTCGGCTCTCACCCTCGCCGCTCTCGGCGGCACGATGCTGGCACCAGGAGCCGCACCGGAGGCCCAGGCCGCGACGTCGTACGCCGGCAAGGCGCTGAACATCGCGGCTTCGAAGAAGGGATCGCCCTACAAGTACGGAGCGTCAGGACCCACCCGGTTCGACTGCTCGGGGCTCACGCTCTACTCGTACAAGAAGGCGGGCAAGTCGCTGCCCCGTACCGCGCAGCAGCAGTACAACAAGACCCGGCACATCTCCGCGTCCAGCAGGCAGAAGGGGGACCTGGTCTTCTTCCACTCGGGTGGAAGGGTGTACCACGTGGGGATCTACGCGGGTAGCGGAAAGATCTGGCACTCGCCCAAGTCGGGGTCCTGGGTGAAGCTCGACAAGATCTGGTCGTCCAAGGTGTACTACGGCCGGGTGCGCTGACGCCCCGTCCGATCGTCGCGAGCGGAGGGTGCGGTGGCGCCGCCGCACCCCTCGCCCCAGCAGGGTCAGTGTCCCGGTGACACCAGCAACGTCACCCCGAGCGCGGCGAGCATGCCGCCCGTCACCCCCTGCACGGTCCGGGCCGTCCGGGGCCGCCGCAGCCGGTGGCCGAGCCGGTCCACCAGGACCGCCACCAGCGGGAACCAGAGCAGGGCCAGCAGCACCACGATCGACGCGAGCAGCAGGGTCCGCGGCAGCACCGCGGCGCCCTCCGGCACGAACTGCGGAAGCAGGCTCAGGAAGAGCACGGGCGCCTTGGGGTTGAGGACGTTGGTCAGGAAGCCCTGACGGAACGCCCGTCCGACCGCCCGCTCCCCCGCCGTGTCCGCCGACGGCTCACCCGCCGACGCCCGCAGCGCGCCGCGCAGCGCCTGCACGCCGAGGTAGAGGACGTACGCGCCGCCGACGATCTGCAGCGCGCGATAGAGCGCCGGTACGGCGATCAGCACGGCCGCGAGCCCGGCCACCGCGAGGGCGGTGTGCACCAGGAGCCCGCCCGCCACACCCACGGCGCAGGCCACCCCCGCCCGGCGCGAGGCGAGAGCGCTGCGTACGACGACGGTGAAGTCCGCGCCCGGCATGGCCACCATGCCCGCCGCGACCCCGATGAAGGCGATCAGCTGTCCGTCCATGACCCCAGCGTGCCCGCCGTGAGCCTTTAGTGTGTAGACACGATCTTCTGGGTCTGGCCAAAGGAATGCTTTATGCAGGATCTGGTGCGGCTCGCGGCACTGGTGGCCGTCGCCGAGGACGGCTCGATCACCCGGGCCGCCGCCCGGCTCGGCTACACCCCGCCCGCGCTCTCCCAGCAGCTCGCCAAGCTGGAGCGGGAGGCGGGCGCCGCGCTGCTCGTCCGGCACCACCGGGGCGCACGGCTGACTCCGGCGGGCGAGCTCCTCGTCACCCGGGCGCGCCGGGTCCTGGACGAGATGGACCGGGCCCGCCATGAGCTGGCCCGGCTCAGCGGTCTGTCGGGCGGGCGGCTCCGGGTCGGCACCTTCACCACCGTGGGCATCCATCTGCTGCCACCGGTGCTCAGCGCCTTCCGCCGGGCCCACCCGGACGTGGAGCTGACGGTCGCCGAGTACGAGCCGCCTGCCGGGGTCCACGCCGTGGCGGCGGGCGAGGTGGATCTCGCGCTGACCCACACCTACGAACCGGCCGAGCCGGCACCGCTGCCGCCGGGCGTCGAGCTCGAGCCCCTCCTCGTGGAGGAGTTGGTCCTGGTCACGGCGCCCGGCCATGTCCTGGCGGAGGGTTCGGGCCGGCTGCCGATCACGGACCTCGCGGGCCGGCCGCTGATCAGCAGCGCGCCGGACCATCCGTCGCGGCGGGGCGTGGAGGGCGCCCTTGCCCGGGCGGGTGCGACACCGTCGGTGGTGTGCCGTACGCCGGGCTACGCCCTGGTCTGCGCGCTGGTCAGCGCGGGTCTCGGGGTGGCGGTACTGCCGGAGATGGTCGCGTCGATGACGGCTTCGCCGCTGGGTGTACGGGCGTTGGAGCCGACCTCGTTCCGCCGGACGATCTCGGTCGCCCACCGGGGCGAGGAATCGGGCCCCGCTGCCGCCTCGCTGCGTACGCTGCTGCGCGGCGGGTTCGCCCGCGCCTAGGCGGCGCTCAGGCGGCGCCCGGCTCGCGCCTGGTTCGCGCCTAGTTCGGAGAGACGGAGGCTGAGGCGGAAGCCGAGGCGGAAGCGGTCCAGGGCAGGTTGATCCAGACCGTCTTGCCGCCCTCGTCGGTCGGGGTGACCGAGAGCCGGCCGCCCGCCTCGGCCGTCAGGATGCGGATGATGACCATCCCGCGTCCGTTGTCCTGCTGCACGGCCGCCGGGAGCCGTTTCGGCCAGCGGGGATGGCTGTCGGTGACACCGATGTGGAGCTGCTCCTCGCGCTCCAGACGGACGTCGACGGTGAAGGTCGGCGACTGTCCGAAGGTGTGCTGGACGGCGTTGGTGGCCAGCTCCGAGACGATCAGCCGGACCGTGTCCGCGGTGTCGCTGCCGCCCGCGAGCCCCCATCCGCTGAGGACGTCGGCGACATATCTCCGGGCGGCGGACACCGAGGCGGGATCGCTCGGCAGAGTGACGGTTGCTTCCTGGTGGTCTGCCATGGCGACGCTGTCCCTTTCCCACCGGGCCCGGCCCGGTTTGCACTTCGCGTCAGACTGCCACCGATCGTGTCCGCCTGGGCGGCGATCCACCAAGATATGTGCATATTTGTCGCTCGAAGCGGTGAACTCTGCTACGAGAGCACGTATTTGGGTCCCGGTCAGTGGGAAGGGGGCGCGGTCCGCACGATCGTGGCGACGGCCTGCTCGATCTGCGCGTCCGTCAGATCCGCGCGGGCCGTGAGCCGCAGCCGCGAGATGCCGTCGGGGACGGACGGCGGCCGGAAGCAACCGACGACGATCCCCTGCTCACGGCAGTCGGCGGCCCATCGCAGCGCCGCATCGGGCGAGGGCGCGCGGACGGAGACGACGGCGGCGTCCGGGCGCACGGCGGTCAGACCGGCCTCCGTGAGCAGGCCGTGCAGCTGGGTGGCGACGGTCCTGGCGCGCGCGGCGAGGCCGGGCTCGCCCTGGATCAGCCGCAGGCTCGTCAGGGCGGCGCCGACGGCCGCCGGGGCGAGTCCGGTGTCGAAGATGAACGTACGGGCCGCGTTGACCAGGTGCTCGACGACCCGGGCCGGTCCGAGGACCGCTCCGCCCTGGCTGCCCAGCGACTTGGAGAGGGTGAGGGTGGCGACCACGTCCGGGTCGCCCGCGAGCCCGGCGGCGTGCAGGGCGCCCCGGCCGCCGTCGCCGAGGACGCCCAGACCGTGGGCGTCGTCCACGACGAGCCCGGCGCCGTGGGCCCGGCAGGCCTCGGCCAGTTCGGGCAGCGGGGCCCGGTCGCCGTCCACCGAGAAGACGGAGTCGGAGACCACGAGCGACCGGCGGTCCGGGTGGGCCCGGAGGGTCTTGCGTACCGCCTCGGGCTCGGCGTGCGGGACCACGGCCGTCTCGGCGCGCGAGAGCCGGCAGCCGTCCACGATCGAGGCGTGGTTGCCCGCGTCGGAGACGATCAGCGCGTCGCGGCCGCTCAGGGCGGTGAGGGCGGCGAGGTTGGCGGCGTAGCCGGAGGAGAAGACGAGGGCCGCCTCGAAGCCGCAGAACGCGGCGAGTTCTTCTTCGAGCCGGGCGTGCAGCCGGGTGGTGCCGGTGACCAGACGGGAGCCGGTGGCGCCCGCGCCCCAGCGGCGGGCCGCCTCGGCGGCCGCCTCCGTGACCTCCGGGCGGCGGGTCAGGCCGAGGTAGTCGTTGCTCGCCAGATCGAGCAGCTCCGACTCGGCGGACCGGGGCCTCAGGGTGCGGACGAGCCCCGCCTCCGTGCGGCGGCGCGCCTCGGCGTCGGTCCAGTCGAACGGGGTCCGGCGGGTGTCCTCGTCCCGGTGCATGGGGCAGATCCTTTTGTAGGCAGCGCACAGACCCTAACCGTCGGCGCCCGGGGACAGGGTGTGGCCATCCACACACGTCAAACCGGCGCGTTTGTTCAGATCCTCCTTGGCCGCGAGGTGTGCCGTAGGCGAGGATCAGCCCTTATGGACCTGCTGAACACGCTGGTGGACAAGGGGCTGCGGCGAGAGCTGCCGAGCCGTGAAGAAGCGCTCGCCGTACTGGCGACCTCCGACGACGAACTGCTCGACGTGGTGGCCGCGGCGGGCAAGGTGCGCCGCCAGTGGTTCGGGCGGCGCGTGAAGCTGAACTATCTCGTCAATCTGAAGTCCGGGCTCTGCCCCGAGGACTGCTCGTACTGTTCGCAGCGGCTCGGTGCGACGACCGGGATCCTCAAGTACAGCTGGCTGAAGCCGGACGAGGCCTCGCAGGCGGCCGCCGCCGGTGTCGCGGGCGGAGCGAAGCGGGTCTGCCTGGTGGCGAGCGGCCGGGGGCCGACGGACCGGGACGTCGAGCGGGTCGGCAGGACGATCGAGGCCATCAAGGAGCAGAACGAGGGCGTCGAGGTCTGCGCCTGTCTGGGGCTGCTCTCGGACGGCCAGGCGGAGCGGCTGCGCGAGGCGGGCGCCGACGCCTACAACCACAACCTGAACACGTCCGAGGGGACGTACGGGGAGATCACCACCACCCACACCTACGCGGACCGGGTGGACACCGTGCAGAAGGCGCACGCCGCCGGTCTGTCGGCGTGCTCGGGTCTGATCGCGGGCATGGGCGAGAGCGACGAGGACCTGGTCGACGTCGTCTACGCGCTCCGTGAGCTGGACTCGGACTCGGTGCCGGTGAACTTCCTGATCCCGTTCGAGGGCACGCCGCTGGCGAAGGAGTGGAACCTCACCCCGCAGCGCTGCCTGCGGATCCTGGCGATGGTCCGGTTCGTCTGCCCCGACGTCGAGGTCCGGATCGCGGGCGGGCGCGAGGTGCACCTGCGCTCGATGCAGCCGCTCGCGCTGCACATCGCGAACTCGATCTTCCTCGGTGACTACCTGACGAGCGAGGGCCAGGCCGGCAAGACAGACCTGGACATGATCGCCGACGCGGGCTTCGAGGTGGAGGGCGCGGGCACGACCACGCTCCCGAAGCACCGCGCGGACGCCCTCGCCGCGGCGGCGGGCGCGGCCGGCGGATGCGGCTCGGCGGCGTCGGCGGGCTGCGGCTCGCAGACGGAGGCCGGGGCCGGTGGGGGCTGCGGCTCGCACGCGGAGGCGGGCGGCGGCTGCGGGCCGTGCGGTGGCCACGCGCCGGAGCCCGAGGCGGCCACGGAGGCCGCGCCGGCCGAGGTGCCGGGCGCCCGGACCGACCTGGTGGCCGTGCGCCGTCGTGGCGCCGGAACGGACCTCGCGCCGAATGCGTAACGAGGAACTGCTGGCCCTGGACCGGGCGCACGTCTGGCATCCGTACGGCCCCATGCCGGGCCGTGCGGATCCGCTGGTGGTCGAGTCGGCGTCCGGGGTACGGCTCCGGCTGGCCGAACCGGCGCACGGACAGGCCGAGTTGATCGACGGCATGTCGTCGTGGTGGTCCGCGATCCACGGCTACAACCACCCGGTGCTCAACGAGGCGGCGCGCGGTCAGCTGGACCGGATGAGCCACGTGATGTTCGGCGGGCTCACCCATGAGCCGGCCGTCCGGCTCGCCGCCCGGCTCGTGGAGATCACGCCCGAGCCGCTCCGGCACGTCTTCCTGAGCGACTCCGGTTCGGTGGCCGTCGAGGTCGCGATCAAGATGTGTCTGCAGCACTGGCGCTCCGTGGGCAGGCCCGAGAAGCGGCGACTGCTGACCTGGCGCGGCGGCTACCACGGGGACACCTGGCAGCCGATGGCGGTGTGCGACCCGGAGGGCGGCATGCACGACCTGTGGTCGGGCGCGCTGCCGAAGCACTTCTTCGCCGACCCGCCGCCCGCCGCGTACGAGGAGTCGTACGCGGAGCACCTGCGGGAGCTGATCGGGCGGCACGCGGACGAGCTGGCCGCGGTGATCGTGGAGCCGGTGGTTCAGGGCGCGGGCGGGATGCGGTTCCACTCGCCCGCGTACCTGCGGGTGCTGCGGGAGGCCTGCGACGCGCACGACGTACTGCTCGTGTTCGACGAGATCGCGACCGGGTTCGGCCGTACGGGCGCGCTGTTCGCCGCGGACCACGCGGGGGTCTCCCCTGATGTGATGTGCGTGGGCAAGGCGCTGACCGGCGGGTATCTGTCGATGGCGGCGACACTGTGCTCGGCGCGCGTCGCCGACGGCATCTCGCGCGGCGAGGTCCCGGTCCTGGCCCACGGGCCGACGTTCATGGGCAATCCGCTGGCCGCCTCGGTGGCCTGCGCCTCGATCGACCTGCTGCTGTCCCAGGACTGGGCGGTGGAGGTCAAGCGGATCGAGGCGGGCCTGCGCGAGGGGCTCGCGGCGGCGGCCTCGACGCCGGGGGTCCGGGACGTACGGGTCCTCGGCGCGATCGGCGTCGTCCAGCTCGACCACGACGTCGACATGGCCGCGGCGACGGAGGCGGCGGTCCGGGCCGGTGTGTGGCTGCGGCCGTTCCGCGACCTGATCTACACGATGCCGCCGTTCGTGACCGGCGACGACGATCTGGCCCGTATCTGCGCGGCGGTGCGGGCGGCCGCGGTCGCGGGCTGACCCCGCGAGCCCGGCGGGATCCGGACGAGAGGCCCTGGCTCCCCGGCCGGTACGGGGCGGGGCGTCGCGGGGCGAGGCGGACGACGGCCGGGCACGAACCGGCGCGCCGGCGCCCTGCCCGCCGGCCGGCACCCGACACGAGCCATACCTGAGGGGACTGCACACCATGAGCGTCATCGTCGTCAGCGGTACGGGGACGGAGATCGGGAAGACGATCGTCACCGCCGCGCTTGCCGCCGTGGCCACCCGTCAGGGGCGGTCCGTCGCCGTGCTGAAGCCCGCGCAGACCGGGCTCGCGCCGGGCGAGCGCGGGGACGCGGACGAGGTCGTACGGCTCTCCGGGGCCGCCGCGTCGACCGAACTGGGCCGGTTCCCCGAGCCGTTGGCGCCCGCCACGGCCGCCCGGCGGGCCGGAATGACGCCGGTCGGCCCCCGGGAGGTCGCCGAGGCTGCCGAGAAGCTGGCCACCGAGCACGACCTGGTCCTCGTGGAGGGCGCGGGCGGGCTCCTCGTCCGCTTCGACCACGAGGGCGGCACGCTCGCCGACGCCGCCCGGCTCCTCGGGGCTCCGGTCCTGGTGGTGACGCCCGCCGGTCTCGGCACGCTCAACGCGACCGCGCTGACCGCCGAGGCCCTCGCGGCGCGCGGCATCGAGCAGCTCGGTGTCGTCGTCGGCAGCTGGCCGGCCGCGCCGGACCTGGCCTCGCGGTGCAATCTGGCCGATCTGCCGGAGGCGGCCGGGGCGCCGCTCCTCGGTGCCGTGCCGGAGGGCGCGGGCGGCCTCGACCCGGCCGAGTTCCGGGTGCGGGCCTCCGAGTGGCTGGCCCCCGCGCTCGGTGGGGTCTGGGCGGCCGAGACGCTCTGATCTCCGTAGGCTGGTGTCATGCGCGCACAGGTTGCGGAAATCGTCTTCGACTGCGGTGACCCGTCCCGTCTGGTGCGGTTCTGGGCCCAGCTCCTCGGGGGCACACCGGTCGACCGCGACCCCGGCTGGTCGTACGTCGAGCCGCCCGGCTTCGTCCGGATCGCCTTCCAGCAGGTGCCCGAGGGCAAGGCCGTGAAGAACCGGCTCCATCTGGATCTGCACGCGCCCGACGTGAGCGCGGCGGCCGACGGGGCGATCGTCCTCGGGGCCACCCGCTCCGGCGGGCTCGTCACCGACGAGCAGGGGGACTTCCAGGTGATGCACGACCCCGAGGGCAACGAGTTCTGTTTCGTGTCGGGCTGAACGGGTCGGAACGGGGCAGAATCACCCCGTCCGCGCGTCGGAGGAGGCCCTGATGTCATCACGTACCGCCCGGGTCCCACGGGACGCCGTCCACCATCCCCTCTTCGCCCGCTTCTACGCCCGGTTCAGCGTCTCCGCCGACACGAAGGGCGGCGTCGGGGCCCTTCGTACGGAGCTGCTGACCGGTCTTTCCGGGCGGGTCATCGAGATCGGCGCGGGGAACGGGCTGAACTTCGCCCACTACCCCGGGGCGGTGTCCGAGGTCGTGGCGATCGAACCGGAGCGCCATCTGCGCCAGTTGGCCGCCGACGCCGCCCTGCGCGCGGATGTGCCGGTGGACGTCGTGCCGGGCGCGGCGGAGGCGCTGCCGGTGAAGAGCGAGGCCTTCGACGCGGCGGTCGCCTCGCTGGTGCTGTGCACGGTACGGGACGTTCCGCGCGCGCTCGCCGAGGTGCGCCGGGTGCTGCGGCCGGGCGCGGAGCTGCGGTTCTTCGAGCACGGGGTGGCTCCGTCGCCGGGGATGGCGCGGACCCAGCGGGCCCTGGACCGCACGGTGTGGCCGCTGCTGTTCGGCGGCTGCCACTCGGGCCGTGATCCGGTGGCGGCGATCGAGGCGGCGGGGTTCGAGAACGTCACGTACCGCCGCTTCGTCGTCCCGGAGAGCGGGCCGCGGCTCCCCAGCTCGTACTGCGTCCTCGGCACGGCGCGCCGGAGCTGAGCGGTCCGGTGGCTCAGCGGCTCCACTGGCGCAGCTCGTCGGCGATGACCCGGACGTCCGCCTCGCCCTTCTTCACCAGCCGGGCCAGGTCCCTGACCTGTTCCGGCGAGGTGACGACCTTCAGGCCGCTGGCGACGAGGTAGCCGTAGGCGACGGCCGAGGCGAACATGGCGTTGGAGTGCTCCAAGGCCGGGACGTGCAGCAGGAGTTGGAGCAGGGCGGCGGCGCGGGCGTGCGGGTCGCCGTACACGGGCACGCCGAAGATCTCGGCGTCGTGCCTGCCGACGGCGGCGACGAGCGCGCCCCAGTCGGTGACCTGGGGGTCGCCGGGCGTCTGGTGTTCGGCCACCATGAGCAGCCAGGAGAGGTCGACCGTGAGGCTCATGCGGTGCGGTCGCGCTCCGTTCCGAACTCCTCGGCGAACACGGACTCGTACTGCTTCATGAAGTCGGCCGCCGCCTCGACGAAGGCGCGCCCCGATTCCCCGGCGTCCTGCTGGACGAGTTCCTCGATGTACCGGTTGACGCTCACGCCGCGCTGCTGCGCCCGCCGGCGCGCGGTGTCGGCGGTCGTCTCGTCCACGCGGACGTTCAGCTGGGTCTTGGCCACACGACCACGCTAGCGCCGGGGCGCTAGCACGGGCAAGGGGGGGAGCGGGAGCCGCTGCCCGCGCGGGACCCTCCGGCCCCCGGGCTTCCTCGGCCCGCCCGCGAGCCCCCTACGCGCAGGACGGGCAGAGCCCTCGGTACGTGACCTCGGCCGCCGCCACCGTGAAGCCGAAGCGCTCCCCCGCCGGGAGGTCGGCCAGCGGGTCCCCGGTCGGGTGGACGTCCCGGATGGTGCCGCAGCGGGAGCACACCAGGTGATGGTGCGGGTGGTGCGCGTTCGGGTCGTAGCGCTTGGCCCGGCCGTCCGTGGAGACCTCGACGACCTCGCCGAGGGAGACCAGCTCACCCAGCGTGTTGTACACGGTCGCCCGGGAGATCTCCGGGAGTCGCTCGGCCGCGCGCACGTGCACCTCGTCGGCCGTCAGGTGGACATGATCGCCGTCGAGGACCTCGGCCACGACACGCCGCTGGGAGGTCATCCGCCAGCCGCGTCCACGCAGTCGCTCCAGCAGGTCGCTCATATCGGTTCACCCATTCAGCTTGGATTTCGGCGGGACACACGACGTTCACCCAGGGATGCCAGGCTGTCCGATCGGGTAGAGGGTTGGCGTGCTTCTTGACTTGGACTCTGTCCATCGTAGGATCGCTTCCGGCAATAGCCAAGGGACAACATGGCTCCGGTCGGGCGGCACAACCACCCACCCGGGCCACCACGGCTGAGCACGCGATCCGCCCCGTCCGGAAGGATTCCCATGTCCGAGAACCACGACGCCATCGTCACCGATCCCGTACCGGAGGAGTCGGGCGGTGGCTGCCCGGTCGCGCACGGCCGTGCCGCGCACCCGACCCAGGGCGGCGGAAACCGTCAGTGGTGGCCGGATCGGCTCAATCTGAAGATCCTCGCCAAGAACCCCGCCGTGGCGAACCCGCTCGGCGAGGAGTTCGACTACGCCGAGGCGTTCAACGCGCTCGACCTCCCGGCCGTGAAGCGGGACATCGCCGCGGTGCTCACCACCTCCCAGGACTGGTGGCCGGCCGACTTCGGCAACTACGGCCCGCTCATGATCCGTATGGCCTGGCACAGCGCCGGTACGTACCGCATCAGCGACGGCCGCGGTGGCGCCGGCGCCGGTCAGCAGCGCTTCGCGCCGCTGAACAGCTGGCCGGACAACGGCAACCTCGACAAGGCCCGCCGCCTGCTGTGGCCGGTCAAGCAGAAGTACGGCCAGTCCATCTCCTGGGCCGACCTCATGATCCTCACCGGCAACGTCGCCCTGGAGACGATGGGCTTCAAGACCTTCGGCTTCGCCGGTGGCCGCGCCGACGTGTGGGAGCCGGACGAGGACGTCTACTGGGGCCCCGAGACCACCTGGCTCGGCGACGAGCGCTACACCGGCGACCGCGAGCTGGAGAACCCGCTCGGCGCGGTCCAGATGGGTCTCATCTACGTCAACCCGGAGGGCCCCAACGGCAACCCGGACCCGATCGCCGCGGCCCGCGACATCCGCGAGACCTTCCGCCGCATGGCGATGAACGACGAGGAGACCGTCGCCCTCATCGCCGGTGGCCACACCTTCGGCAAGACCCACGGCGCGGGCCCGGCGGAGAACGTCGGCGACGACCCCGAGGCCGCGCCGATGGACGCGCAGGGCCTGGGCTGGGCGAGCACGTACAACACCGGCAAGGGTGCCGACGCGATCACCAGTGGCCTCGAGGTCACCTGGACCACGACGCCGGCGCAGTGGAGCCACGACTTCTTCAAGCACCTCTTCGAGTACGAGTACGAGCTCACGCAGAGCCCGGCCGGTGCTCACCAGTGGGTGGCGAAGAACGCCGAGGCGATCATCCCCGACGCGTACGACGCGTCGAAGAAGCACCTCCCGACGATGCTCACCACCGACCTGTCGCTCCGCTTCGACCCGGTCTACGAGCAGATCTCCCGGCGCTTCTACGAGAACCCGGAGGAGTTCGCGGACGCCTTCGCCCGCGCCTGGTACAAGCTCACCCACCGTGACATGGGCCCGGTCGTCCGCTACCTCGGCCCGGAGGTCCCGGCGGAGGAGCTGCTCTGGCAGGACCCGCTGCCGGCGCGCGAGGGCGAGCTGATCGACGCCGCCGACGTCGCCTCCCTCAAGGCGCAGATCCTCGGCTCGGACCTCACGGTCACGCAGCTGGTCTCCGCCGCCTGGGCCGCCGCCTCCTCCTTCCGGGGCAGCGACAAGCGCGGTGGCGCCAACGGTGGCCGCATCCGCCTGGAGCCGCAGCGCAACTGGGAGGTCAACAACCCGGACGAGCTGGCCCAGGTCCTCCGTACGCTCGAATCCATCCAGGAGTCCTTCAACGCCGCCGGCGCCAAGAAGGTCTCGCTCGCCGACCTCGTCGTGCTCGCGGGCTCCGCGGCCGTCGAGCAGGCGGCCAAGGACGGCGGCTTCGACGTCGAGGTGCCGTTCACGCCGGGCCGTGTCGACGCCGCCCAGGAGCAGACGGACGTCGAGTCGTTCGCCGCGCTCGAGCCGGCCGCCGACGGCTTCCGCAACTACGTCGGCAAGGGCAACCGTCTGCCGGCCGAGTACCTGCTGCTCGACAAGGCGAACCTGCTGACCCTGAGCGCGCCCGAGCTGACGGTCCTCGTCGGTGGTCTGCGCGTCCTGGGCGCCAACCACGGCGGGTCGAAGCACGGCGTCCTCACCAACAAGCCGGGCACGCTGTCCAACGACTTCTTCGTCAACCTGCTCGACCTGGGCACGACGTGGAAGTCGACGACCTCGGCGCAGGACGAGTTCGAGGGCCGCGACGCCGCCACGGGCGCGGTCAAGTGGACCGGCACCCGTGCCGACCTCGTCTTCGGCTCGAACTCCGAGCTGCGCGCGGTCGCCGAGGTCTACGCGAGCGCCGACGCGAAGGAGAAGTTCGTGAAGGACTTCGTCGCCGCGTGGACCAAGGTCATGGAGCTGGACCGCTTCGACCTGGTCTGATCACCCGGCTGATCACCCGGCACATGCCGTGACGTCCAGGCCCGCCCCTCCCGGGGGCGGGCCTGGACGTCCGTCGTTACGCCTGCCCGAAGCGTTCCGGATTCCGAAACGCGGTCGACGGGACGCCCGGGCCGGTGGTGGGATTCCGGTCATGACCGCACCGCACATCCGGGCCGCCGGGCCGGCCGACCTCGACGCCGTCCTCGCCTTCTGGAAGACCGCCGCCGAGGGCACGAGCATCAGCGACGACCGCGACGGGATCGAGCGCCTCGTCGCCCGTGACCCCGAGGCCCTGATCCTGGCCGAGCGCGACGGCGAGCTCGTCGGCACGGTGATCGCCGGCTTCGACGGGTGGCGCTGCCACCTCTACCGCCTCGCCGTGCACCCGGACCACCGTCGCAGGGGCGTGGGCGGCGCGCTGCTCGCGGCGGCGGAGGAACGTTTCGTACGCCTCGGTGGGCGGCGCGCGGACGCGATGGTGCTCGACCGCAACGAACTCGGGCAGCGCGCCTGGCGGGCCGCCGCGTACGGCCCCCAGGAGCAGTGGACCCGCTGGGTGAAGCCCCTGCCCTCCCGCTGAAGCCGCAGCCCCTCACCCGCAGAGTCTGCTTTGCCCATCCTTTACCATGGTCATTCCATCCCAGCACGATCGAAAGGTGTGAGCGTCCGCCCATGGGCGAGCCTCCCAGTACCAAGCGCGCGATCTCTCCGTCCCTGACTGATCATGGAACGGAGGTGAACCGATGATCGAAGTGCTTCTGCTCGTGGTGGCGCTCCTGCTCTCGCTCGCGTGCGGTGCCTTCGTCGCGGCCGAGTTCTCGCTGACCACCGTCGAGCGGTCCGAGCTCGAACGGGCCGTGGAGCGCGGCGAGCGGGGTGCGGCGAGCGCCCTCAAGGCCGTCAAGTCGCTCACCTTCCAGCTCTCCGGCGCCCAGCTCGGCATCACGGTCACCAACCTGATCGTCGGCATGCTCGCCGAGCCCTCGATCGCCGCGCTGCTGCGCGGCCCGTTCGAGAGCCTCGGCCTGTCCCCCTCCGTGGCCTCCTCGGTGGCCCTGGTCCTCGGCACCGCCCTGTCGACCGTCGTCCTGATGGTCGTCGGCGAGCTGGTGCCCAAGAACTGGGCCATCTCCTCGCCGCTGGCGATCGCCAAACGGGTGGCGACCCCGCAGCGGGTCTTCACCGCCGCGTTCAAGCCGCTGATCAGCCACCTCAACAACACGGCCAACAGGATCCTGCGCCGGATCGGCATGGAGCCGACCGAGGAGCTGGCCTCCGCCCGCTCCCCGCAGGAGCTGGTGGCCCTGGCGCGTCACTCCGCCAAGGAGGGCGCCCTTGAGGCGGACACCGCCGAGCTGTTCGTCCGGACGCTCAACCTGGCCGAGCTGACCGCGGAGAACGTGATGACCCCGCGCGTGCAGGTCACCGCCCTTGAGGTGCAGGCCACGGCGGAGGACGTCGCCAACGCGACCCGCGCGACGGGCCTGTCCCGTTTCCCCGTCTACCACGGCAACCTCGACACCGTCGTCGGCATCGCCCACATCAAGGACGTCCTGGCGATACCGGCCGACGAGCGGCCGCGCAGGCGCATCGGCGACATGCTCCGTGAGCCGCTGCTCGTCCCGGAGACGCTGACCGTGGACCGCCTCCTGGACCGGCTGTCCGGCAAGCAGACCATGGCCGTCGTCATCGACGAGTACGGCGGGACCGCCGGCGTCGCGACGCTGGAGGACATCGTCGAGGAGGTCGTCGGCGAGGTGCGCGACGAGCACGATCCGCACGAGACCCCCGACCTGGCGCGCGTGGGCGTGGACGCGGACGGGCGTGAGCTCTGGTCCGCCGACGGCGCCGCCCGCACCGACCAGCTGGAGGCCATCGGCCTGCGCGTCCCGGACGGACCGTACGAGACGCTGGCCGGTGTCATCGCCAACGAACTGGGGCGGATCCCGTCGGTGGGCGACCGCGTGGAGCTCGCCGGCTGGCAGCTCGACGTCGTGGACGCCTCGGGCCGCCGGGCGGCGCGGGTGCTGATGCACATGCCGCCCGCCCAGGAGTCCGGTACGACCCAGGAGGCCGGCCGATGACCGCGATCCAGTTGCTGATCGGCGCGCTGACGCTGGTCGTGAACGCCTTCTTCGTCGGCGCCGAGTTCGCCCTGATCTCCGTGCGCCGCAGCCAGATCGAGCCCGAGGCCGAGGCCGGGAACCGGCGGGCGCGCAGCGTCATCTGGGGCCTCGAGCACGTCTCGGCGCTGCTCGCCGCCGCCCAGCTCGGCATCACGCTGTGCACCCTGGTGCTCGGCATCGTCGCCGAGCCGGCCATCGCGCACCTGCTGGAGCCGGTCTTCGACGCGGTCGGCGTGCCGCACGGACTGGTGCACCCGATCTCGTTCGTGATCGCGCTGGCCGTGGCGACCTATCTGCACATGCTGCTGGGCGAGATGGTCCCGAAGAACATCGCGCTCGCCGAGCCGACCCGCTCGGCGCTGGCCCTCGGCCCTCCGCTGGTGGCGTTCGCCCGGGCGCTGCGCCCGGTGATCTTCACGATCAACGCCTTCGCCAACACGCTCCTGAAGCTGCTGCGGGTGGAGGTGAAGGACGAGGTCTCGGCCACCTTCTCGGACGCCGAGCTGGCCCGGATGGTGACCGACGCGGGCGTCGCCGGTCTGCTCGACGACCGTGCGGCGGAGCGGCTGCACGACGCCCTGGAGCTGGGTCGCCGACCGGTGCGGGACGTCGTCATGCCGGTCGAGAAGGTCGTGTACGCGGCGGTCGGGACGACGCCGGAGGAGCTGGAGGCGCTCTCCGCCGAGTCGGGCTTCTCGCGCTTCCCCGTGGTCGACACGGGCCGCCGCATCCTGGGCTACCTCCATGTGAAGGACGCCCTGGACGTGACGCCGAGGGACCTGCCCTTCCCGGTCTCGGCGATGCGGCCGATCGCCCGCGTCCGGGCGGCGACGCCCATGGACGACGTCCTGACGGCGATGCGCCGTAGCCGTACGCACCTGGCGGCGGTCCTGGACGAGGACGGCAAGCTGGCCGGTCTCGTCACGATGGAGGACGTGCTGCGGGAGCTGGTGGGACGACCGGCGACGTAGGAGACGCAAGGAGTCGTGAGGACGAGAGCCCCGGGGCGCGCTGTGCGCTCCGGGGCTCTCGTCGTCCCGTTCCGTCCTCAGACCTGGAATTCGGACCGCGGCTTCGGATCTCAGCTCCTGCGGAGCCTCCGCATACCGCGCGGTATGATCTCTTCCGCCATGGAGATGAATGCCACCTACACCAGTCTTGTCGCCGTCGGAGACAGTTTCACCGAGGGCATGTCGGACCGACTGCCCGACGGTACGTACCGGGGATGGGCGGACATCCTCGCGGCCCGACTGGCCACCCGCTCCCCCGACTTCCGGTACGCGAACCTCGCGGTACGCGGCAAGCTCATCGGTCAGATCGTCGAGCAGCAGGTGCCCCTGGCCGCCGCGATGAAGGCGGACGTGGTGACCCTGGTCGGCGGCCTGAACGACACGCTGCGGCCGAAGTGCGACATGGGTCGGGTACGGGGCCTGCTCACCGAGGCCGTCGAGACCCTGGCGCCCTCCTGCGGGCAGCTGGTCCTGATGCGCAGCCCGGGCCGCAACGGCCCCGTCATGGAGCGCTTCCGGCCGCGCATGGAGGAGCTCTTCGGGTACGTCGACGAGCTCGCCGCCCGCCACGGCGCCCTGGTGGTCGACCTGTACGGGGCGCCCTCGCTCGGTGACCCGCGCATGTGGGACGTCGACCGGCTCCACCTCACCGACGAGGGACACCGGCGGGTGGCCGAGGCCGTGTGGCAGGCTCTGGGCCTGCCCCCGGAGGCGGACTGGCGGACGCCACTGCCGCCGACGGTGCCCCCGGCCTGGCTCGCCCGCCGCGTCGGCGACGCCCGGTTCGCCAGGGAGCACCTCGGTCCGTGGATCGGCCGCCGTCTGACCGGCCGCTCCTCGGGCGACGGCCGCCCGGCGAAGCGCCCGGACCTGCTCCCGTACGAGCCGCCGACGGCCTGACCCGGCCGTGACGCCCCACGCGCGCGTGGCTCGGCGCCATGTGCGCGTGACGGGCGTCTCGTAGTAAGAGACAAAGGCGGCCGTGGCGCTGGCCTGCAGAAACCGCCAGTAGAATCTGTCCACGTGACTGCTGTGACTGCGAAGCCCCGTATCCCCAACGTCCTGGCCGGCCGCTACGCCTCCGCGGAGCTCGCCGTCCTCTGGTCCCCCGAGCAGAAGGTGAAGCTGGAGCGCCGGCTGTGGCTCGCCGTCCTGCGTGCCCAGAAGGACCTCGGGATCGAGGTTCCGGACGCCGCCCTCGCCGACTACGAGCGCGTGCTCGACCAGGTCGACCTCGGCTCCATCGCCGAGCGCGAGAAGGTCACCCGGCACGACGTGAAGGCCCGGATCGAGGAGTTCAACGCCCTCGCCGGTCACGAGCACGTCCACAAGGGCATGACCTCGCGCGACCTCACCGAGAACGTCGAGCAGCTGCAGATCCGGCTCTCGCTCGAGCTGATGCGCGACCGCACGGTCGCCGTCCTCGCCCGTCTCGGCAAGCTGTCGGGCGAGTACGCCGAGCTCGTCATGGCCGGCCGCTCGCACAACGTCGCCGCCCAGGCCACCACCCTCGGCAAGCGCTTCGCGACCGCCGCCGACGAGCTCCTCGTCGCGTACGGCCGTCTGGAGGAGCTGCTCGCCCGCTACCCGCTGCGCGGCATCAAGGGCCCGGTCGGCACCGCCCAGGACATGCTCGACCTGCTCGGCGGCGACGCCGGGAAGCTGGCCGAGCTCGAGAACCGGATCGCCGGTCACCTCGGCTTCGCGCACGCCTTCACCTCGGTCGGCCAGGTCTACCCGCGCTCGCTCGACTACGACGTGGTCACCGCGCTCGTCCAGCTGGCCGCCGCGCCGTCCTCGGTGGCCAAGACCATCCGGCTGATGGCCGGCCACGAGCTGGTCACCGAGGGCTTCAAGCCGGGTCAGGTCGGCTCGTCCGCGATGCCGCACAAGATGAACACCCGCTCCTGCGAGCGCGTCAACGGCCTCATGGTCATCCTGCGCGGGTACGCGTCGATGACCGGCGAGCTGGCGGGCGACCAGTGGAACGAGGGCGACGTGTCGTGCTCGGTGGTCCGCCGGGTCGCGCTGCCGGACGCGTTCTTCGCCCTGGACGGCCTCCTGGAGACCTTCCTGACCGTGCTCGACGAGTTCGGCGCGTTCCCGGCCGTCGTCGCCCGCGAGCTGGACCGGTACCTGCCGTTCCTGGCCACCACGAAGGTCCTGATGGGCGCCGTCCGCGCCGGCGTCGGCCGCGAGATCGCCCACGAGGCCATCAAGGAGAACGCCGTCGCCTCCGCCCTCGCCATGCGCGAGCAGGGCGCCGAGCGCAACGAGCTCCTCGACAAGCTGGCCGCCGACGAGCGGATCCCGCTCGACCGCGCGCAGCTCGACGCGCTGATGGCGGACAAGCTGTCCTTCACCGGCGCAGCCGCCGACCAGGTCGCCGCCGTGGTCTCCCGGATCGACGAGATCGTCAAGCAGCACCCCGAGGCCGCCGGATACGCCCCCGGGTCGATCCTCTGACCCGGTTCACCCCGCAGGAGCTGCAGGCCGCCCGCGACCGCGTCATCCCCGACGTGGCCGCGGGCGGCCTTTCGGTCCTCTTCTGCGGGATCAACCCCGGTCTGATGTCGGCGGCGACGGGTCACCACTTCGCGCGCCCGGGCAACCGCTTCTGGCCGGTGCTCGAACGGTCCGGCTTCACACCCCGGTTGCTGAAGCCGGCGGAGCAGGACGAGCTGCTCGCGTACGGTCTCGGCATCACGAACGTGGTCGCGCGGGCGACGGCGCGGGCCGACGAGCTGAGCGACGAGGAGTTCCGGGAGGGCGGCCGGCTGCTGACCGGCCGGGTGGAGCGGCTGCGGCCGCGCTGGCTGGCGGTGGTCGGGATCACTGCGTACCGGACGGCGTTCGGCGAGCGGCGCGCGGTCGTCGGTCCGCAGGAGCGCACGATCGGCGCGACGAGGATCTGGGCGCTGCCCAACCCCAGTGGCCTGAACGCGCATTGGACCCTGGACACGATGGCGGAGGAGTTCGCGCGGCTGCGCGAGGAGGCGGGGGTGCCGGACCGGCGCCAGGACCCGTCGGCGGCCTCACCTCGATGACCCGGGCACCCCGGTGCCGGGCGGGCCTCGCCGCACTCCTGTCCATTGAGTAACATCCGGCACACATGTGCACGAGCTGGGAGGACACACGGTGGGGCGGCTGACCGGCGGGGATCCGTCGCTGCTGCGGCGGATCAATTCCGCGGTGGTACTCCATGCTCTGCGGGGCGCCGACGCGCTCACGCTCACGGACCTGACCCGGATCACGGGTCTTTCCCGGCCGACCGTCGAGGGCGTCGTCGAGGGGCTCATCGTCGGGGGTCTCGTCGTCGAGGTCGCGCCCGAGGAGGGCGAGGCGAGGCGGCAGGGCCGACCGGCCCGGAGGTTCCGCTTCCGGGCGGAGGCCGGGCATCTGCTGGGCATCGAGATCGGCCCGCACCGGGTCGCCGCGCTGCTCTCCGGCCTGGACGGCCGGATCATCGGCGCGGGTTCCCGCGAGGTCTCGGAGACCGCTCCGGAGGACGAGCGCCTCGAGCGGGTCCGAACGGTCGTCGCGGACGTGCTGCGCAGGACCGGGGTCCCCCGGTCGAACCTGCGGGCGGTCGGTGTCGGCACGCCCGGGATCGTCGAGGCGGACGGCACGGTGCGGCTCGGTACGGCGCTGCCCGGCTGGACGGGCCTGGCGCTCGGGGAACGCCTGCGGCGGTCCTTCAAGTGCCCGGTGCTCGTGGAGAACGACGCGAACGCGGCGGCGGTCGCGGAGCACTGGAAGGGCGCGGCGACCGACTCCGACGACATCGTCTTCGTCCTGGCCGGGCTGAGCCCGGGCGCGGGGTCCCTGATCGGGGGGCGTCTGCACCGCGGGTACGGCGGCGCCGCCGGCGAGATCGGCGCGCTGCACCTCCTCGGCCGCGGGGTCACCCCCGAGCACCTGCTCTCGACCACGGACGAACCGCTCCATCCGCTGGACGAGCAGGCGGTGGCGGAGGTCTTCGCGCTGGCGCGCGGGGGCGACGCGCGCGCGGAGGCCGCCGTGGAGCGCTTCACGCAGCGCCTGGTCCACGACGTCGCGGCGCTGGTCCTCGCGCTCGACCCGGAGCTGGTGGTGATCGGCGGCTGGGCGGCGGGCCTGGACGGCGTCCTCCAGCCCCTGCGCGACGAACTGGCCCGCTTCTGCCTGCGCCCGCCGCGCGTGGTCCTGTCGATGCTGGGCGAGGCGGCGGTCGGCACGGGCGCGCTGCGCCTGGCCCTCGACCACGTGGAGGAACAGCTCTTCGCGGTGGAGGGCACGGCCACGGCCCGCCGCTGAGGGGGCGGGGGCGCCGGCGCGGGGGCGCTGACGGGAGACGTCGACGCAACGAGCCCGGGTGGTGCTGCCGTGGCAGCACCACCCGGGCTCGATCGAGTTACGGGTGTTCCGGTGTCGGGTCCGTCAGGACGCCATCACCAGGTCGCCCGAGTCGCCGAAGGTCAGGCGGCAGGTGTCGGCGCGGTACGTGGCGACGGAGACCGCGGCCGTGCGGCCCTCGGAGAGGTAGCGGGTCGTGACGACGAGGACCGGGGCGCCCGGGAGGCGGTCCAGCTCCTTGGCGTCGTCCGCGCGGGCCGAGCCGAGCTCCACGGAGCGGTCCTGGCCGTCGAGGGCGAGGCGCTGGAGTTCACGCAGGACGCTGCGGGCGCGGGCGGGGCCAGTCGGGGTGTCGATCGCGGTCAGCTCGGGGACCGAGCCGGACGGCACGTACAGCAGCTCGGCGGCGACGGGCTGGCCGTGGGTGACGCGCAGGCGGCGCACGATGTGGACCTGCTCGTCGGGGGCGAGTTCCAGGACCCGCGCGACGGCGGCAGGGGCCGTGTCTCGGGCGGAGTCCATGGACTGCCAGGTCTCCTCGGAGACGCCGGGCCAGACGTGCTGGGTCGTGGAGACGTCGACGCCCACGCGCGGCGGGGCGACGGTCGTGCCGACACCTCGGCGGCGCTGCAGGCGGCCCTCCAGCTCCAGCTGCTCCAGGGCCTGGCGGAGCGTGGCCCGGGCGACGCCGAAGCGCGCGGCCAGTTCCCGCTCGTTGGGCAGGATCTCACCGACCGCGAAGTCGGAGTCGAGCGCCTCGCCGATCACGGTCTTGAGGTGCCAGTACTTCGGCTCCGGCACCGATTCCAGCTGCGTGGTCCCCACCCTGATCCTCCGCAATTCGCCGTGTCCCGCGGCGGTTTTCCGCGCCCTTGTTTATTAAAGGTTCCTGCACTAACACTGCGACCATAAGGCGGCACACCCCCTTGGTCAAGACCAATCCTGGCCCGGATGCCCCCGAATGCGGCCCTCTGGCGTAGATCGTTCACAGGACGTTCGCACCGATGTGTGCCCTGCGCAGCAAAGTGCCCCGCCTCCGGTCGGAGGCGGGGCACTTTGCCGTATCGCTCAAGCGGAATCCGGTCGGTCGGGCGCGACGGCGTGGAGCTTGTCGGGGTTGCGCACGATGTACACGCACTGGATGCGTCCGTCGCGCACCTCGATCTGGAAGACGGAGTCCGGCTTCCCTTCGGCGAGGACGAGCAGTCCGGGCCCGCCGTTGACCTCCGTGAAGCGGAACTCGAAGGCCGACTCGGCGCCCTGGGAGACGGCGAGCAGGAAGCGGCCGACCTTGTCCGCGCTGTCGATGACCCGCAGCGGCGCCTTGGACTTGCCGCCGCTGTCGCCGACGAGCCGTACGTCCGGCGCGAGCAGGGCCAGGAGTCCGTCGAGGTCGCCGCCGGCCGCCGCCGCGAGGAACCGCTCGGTGAGGTCGCGGCGTTCGGCCGGGTCGACGTCGTAGCGGGGCCTGCCCTCGTCGACATGGCGGCGCGCGCGGCCCGCGAGCTGGCGGACGGCGGCCTCGGAGCGGTCGAGCGCGGTGGCGATCTCGCCGTAGGGGAAGCCGAAGGCCTCCCTGAGCACGAAGACCGCGCGCTCCAGCGGCGAGAGGGATTCGAGGACGACGAGGACGGCGAGGGAGACGGAGTCGGCGAGCATGGCCTGCTCGGCGGTGTCGGGGGCGGCCGGCCCGTAGTCGGTGAGGACGGGCTCGGGCAGCCAGGGTCCGACGTAGGACTCGCGGCGCGCCTGTACCTGGCGCAGCCGGTCGAGGGCGAGCCGGGTGGTGATCCGTACGAGATAGGCGCGGGGCGCGAGGACGTCGTCACGGTCGGCGGCGGACCAGCGAAGCCAGGCCTCCTGGACCACGTCCTCGGCGTCGGCGGCCCGGCCGAGCATGCGATAGGCCACGCCGTGGAGCATGGGCCGGTGTTCCTGGAAGACGTCGGTCAGCGTGTCGGTCACCACTCCCCCATCCCAGCCGACCGGGCCGCGCCCTGTCCAGTTCCGTCCGGGCCCTTGAACTCGTACCTACTGAGCGGTAATTCTTGCTGACAGGGTGTCTAAGTCAAGGAGCGCGCGTATGTCCGCACAGATCTCGTTCACGTTCGAGACCCCCGGGGGTCCGCGCACGTCCTCCGTGACGTACGAGCGCAGGGGCGCGGGCGAGCCGCTCCTGCTGCTGCACGGCATCGGCCACCACTGGCAGGCCTGGGAGCCGGTGCTCGACATCCTCGCCACCGAACGCGACGTCGTCGCCGTCGACCTGCCGGGCTTCGGGACCTCCCCCGCGCTGCCGGACGGCTGCGACTACGACCTCTCGACGGTCGTTCCGGTCCTCGGCGCCTTCTGCACGGCCCTCGGGATCGAACGGCCGCACGTGGCGGGCAACTCGCTGGGCGGGCTGCTCGCCCTGGCGCTCGGCCGGGAGAAGCTGGTGCGATCGGTCACCGCGCTCTCCCCGGCCGGTTTCTGGTCGGAGGGCGAGCGCCGGTACGCCTTCGGGACCCTGCGCGCGATGCGGGCGGCCGCGCTGTCGATGCCGGTGCCGCTGATCGAGCGGCTGTCCCGCAGCGCCGCAGGGCGGACGGCGCTGACGAGCACCATCTACGCGCGCCCCGGGCGCCGTTCACCCGAGGCGGTGGTCGCCGAGACGCTCGCGCTGCGGGAGGCCACCGGTTTCCGCGAGACCCTGGAGGCCGGCCGGACCGTGCTGTTCGGCGACGACGTCCCCGCCGTGCCCGTGACCGTCGCCTGGGGTACGCAGGACCGGCTGCTCCTTCGCCGCCAGGGCGTCCGGGCCAAGCGCGCCGTCCCCGGGGCCCGGCTCGTACGGCTGCCCGGCTGCGGGCACGTCCCCATGAGCGACGATCCGGCTCTCGTCGCGCGGGTGATCCTCGACGGCAGCCGCTGATGGGTTCCGGCGCGTGAAGAGGCCCGTCCCGAGGGCCGCGCCCGCACCGACGAGGAGGCTGCCGACGGCCTGCGGGAGGCCGAAGCCGCCGGTCGCGACCATCGCCGCGGTCAGGGCCGCGGCGACCGGGATCGCGCCGGTGAAGAGGGTGGCCCGCTCCATGCCGATCCGCTGGACGCCCATGTAGAAGAGCACGAACCCGACGACCGTGGCGAGGACGGCCTGCCACACCAGGGCGCCCGTCTCCACGGCCGTCGGGGTCCGCAGGAACGCCCCGCCGTCGACGACCGGTCCGAGCAGCGCCGACTCGACGGCGGCGATCCCGCAGACGGCCGCCGTCAGGAGCTTCGGCCCGAGCGGGCGCAGGACCGGGACGGCGAGAACGGTGAAGCCGACCTCACCCGCCAGTGCTCCTACGGAGTAGGAGAGGCCGGCCAGGTCGGTACGTCCCCACCCCTGGACGGTGAAGGCCCCGGCGGCGACGAGCAGCGCGCCGTAGAGCACCGGCCGGGAGGGCTTGCGTCCCTCCAGGAGCGGCACGAGCACGGCCACGACCACCGGGGCGCAGCCGACGAGGACGCCGGGGACGGCGGGTTCGGCGGTCCGTTCCGCGGCGAGGACCGCGAGGTTGAAGCCGACCATGCCGACGGCGGCGAGCACGGCCAGCCGGATCCAACCGCGGGCTCCCAGCACCCGCAGCGGCGCGAGCCCGCCGGCGCCGAGCAGGGGCAGCAGGAGCAGACACGCGGCGCCGTAGCGCAGGGCCTGGCCGCCCGCGTACGGATAGTCCCCCAGAAGGCTGTTGGCGGTGAAGGAGGCGCCCACGAGTGCGTAGGCGACGGTCACGAGGAGGGCTCCTCGCAGGGAGTTCGCGTTCATGCCCCCGACGCTAGGAAGCGGGCCGGTCCGGTTTAAGGACCACTCTCCCCACGTTTTCGGGGACCACTTCGCACGTTCCATGGGTCGGGGTGCCCCTTCGGGGCGTGGGGGCTGCCACCCCGACCAGAGCTTCAGGTTCACCTCGGCGGACGGCACGCGGTAGATCACCCTGTCCGTCGACACCGGTCCGACGATGAACGGCGAGGCGGCGACGGCCGCGAAGAAGGTACTCTCCACCGCGCTGTGCCGAGCCGAGTGACCAGGGAGGGAGCCCGCGCATGCACCCCACACCGGCCTGGGAGCTGCTGCTCCCGGCGGCCGCCGCACCGGCCAGGCGGCGCGGCCGGGCGCTTCAGGAGGCGCTGCGGGAGGCGGTCCGCACCGGGCGGCTGACGGCCGGGACCCGGCTGCCGTCGAGCCGTGAACTGGCCGCCGATCTCGGGGTCTCGCGCG
Source organism: Streptomyces sp. NPDC048370 (assembly GCF_043200825.1). Taxonomy (NCBI): domain Bacteria; kingdom Bacillati; phylum Actinomycetota; class Actinomycetes; order Kitasatosporales; family Streptomycetaceae; genus Streptomyces; species Streptomyces sp. NPDC048370. The sequence continues at coordinate 91,543 of NZ_JBICYI010000015.1, forward strand.
GCCTGGTGACGGAGGCGTACGAGCAGCTGACCGCCGAGGGGTACCTGCGCAGCGACCGCGGTTCGGGCACGTGGGTCGGGGAGGCGGTACGGGCGGCCACGGACCGGACGGTACGGGACGCGGCGCCGCGCCCGCCGGGCGTCCAGGTGGACTTCCGCCCCGGCACTCCCGACCTCGCGCTCTTCCCGCGCGCGGCCTGGGCGTCGACCCAGCGGTCTGTGCTGTCCGCGATGCCCCACCGGACGCTCGGCTACCCGGATCCGCGCGGGCTTCCGGAGCTGCGGACGGCGCTCGCCGGGATGCTGGCACGGCGGCGCGGCGCGGTGGCCGATCCGGAACGCCTGGTGGTGTGTTCGGGGGTCGCCCAGGCGTCGACGCTGCTCGGCTTCGTGCTGCGGGCGCGGGGGATGCGGACCGTCGGGATCGAGGACCCCGGCAGCCCGGAGCACGGGCGGCTCTTCGCCTCCACCGGCCTCGACACGACGTGGCTGCCGGTGGACGAGGAAGGGCTGCTGCCCGGTCCGCTCGCGGCCTCGGGGGTACGGACGGTGGTGGCGACGCCCTCCCATCAGTTCCCGACCGGTATCGCGTACTCGGCGGCGCGCCGTGCCGCGCTGCTCGACTGGGCGCGGGCGGTGGACGGGTACGTCCTGGAGGACGACTACGACGGCGACTTCCGCTACGACCGGGCCCCGGTCGGCGCCCTCCAGGGCCTCGATCCCGAGCGGGTCGTCTACGCCGGGTCGGTGAGCAAGTCGCTGGCCCCCGGGTTGCGGCTCGGCTGGATGCTCGTACCGCGGGAGCTGCTCGCGGAGGTCGTGGAGCGCAAGCGGACGATGGACCTCGGGAATCCGTCCCTGGACCAGGCGCTGCTCGCCGAGTTCGTGACGCACGGTGCGTACGACCGGCAGCTGCGCCGCTGCCAGCGGGCGTACCGGGAGCGGCGGGACGCCCTGGTGGCGGCGCTCGCGGAGTCCTTCCCCGGCACCTCGGTGAGTGGCATCGCGGCGGGTCTGCACATCATCGCGCGCGTGCCGGAGCGTTACGGCCCCCCGGCGCGGTTCGTGGAACGCGCGGCGGGGGCGGGGGTGGCTCTGCGCCCGCTGGAGGAGTTCGGCACGGCCCGCCCGACGGACGGCGCGGTCCGCCTTGTCCTCGGCTACGCCCATCTGACGCCGTCCGAGATCGGGCGCGGAGTGCGCCTGGCGGCGGAGGCGTGCGGCGCGGCCTCCGGGTCCGGCTCCGGGTCCGGCTCAGCGCAGGGTGCGTCTGGCCCGAACGGGGGGTGACTCCGGGGTGTTCACCCCGGGTTCGTGTGCGCGCCGCTCCCGGCCGTTAGGCATGGGGCGGCACAACGCACCCACTCCGCACCCCACTTGGAGGCCCTTCGATGTCCAGCTCCGTCCCCGGCCGGTCCTCGGGCCCGTCCCCCGCCCGCCGCAGCGTGCTGCGCGGCTCGCTCGCCGCGTCGGCCGCGCTCACCCTCGGCGGCGTCGTCGGCTCCGCCGCCCCCGCGCTCGCGCTGTCGGGCCGGCCCCGGGCCGCCTGGGGCGTGCAGACGGGCGACGTCACGGCTTCGTCGGGTCTCGTGTGGGCCCGTTCGGACCGGCCGGCCCGGATGATCGTGGAGACCTCGGCGAGCGAATCGTTCCGCCGTACGCACCGCCACTACGGGCCGCTGCTCGGCCCCGGCAGCGACTTCACGGGGACGACGGCGCTGCGCGGCCTGCCGGCGGGCGAGCAGATCCACTACCGGGTCACGCTCGCGGACCCGGACGACCCGCGCCGTACGGGCGAAAGGGTCGTCGGCACGTTCCGTACCGCTCCGGCGCGGCGGAGGGACGGGGTGCGCTTCCTCTGGTCGGGCGACATCGCCGGGCAGGGCTGGGGCATCAACCCCGACATCGGCGGCTTCCGCGCCTTCGAGGAGATGCGCCGGCTGAACCCGGACTTCTTCCTCTGCAGCGGCGACACGATCTACGCGGACGGCCCGCTCCAGCCGAGCGTCACGCTGCCGGACGGCCGGGTCTGGCGGAACGTCACCACCCCGGAGAAGGCGAAGGTCGCCGAGACCCTGGACGAGTACCGCGGTCAGTTCCGGTACAACCTGCTCGACCACAACGTACGGGCGTTCAACGCGCAGGTCCCCTCGATCGTGCAGTGGGACGACCACGAGGTCCGCAACAACTGGTACCCCGGCCAGATCCTGGACGACGTCCGCTACACCGAGAAGAACGTGGACGTCCTCGCCGCGCGCGCCTCCCGCGCCTTCGCCGAGTACTTCCCCGTGTCGACCCTCCACGCGCGCGGTGACGGCGTCTCCACCGAGGGCCGGATGCACCGGGCGGTGCGCTACGGACCGCTGCTCGACGTCTTCGTCCTGGACATGCGCTCGTACCGGAACGCCAACTCCCCCGGTCGGCAGGCCGACGACACCGACGGCATCCTCGGCGCGGAGCAGCTGGCCTGGCTCAAGCGGGAGCTGAGCCGTTCGCGCGCGGTGTGGAAGGTGCTCGCGGCGGACATGCCGCTGGGTCTCGTCGTCCCCGACGGCGCGACGAACATCGAGGCGATCGCCCAGGGCGATCCGGGCGCGCCGCTCGGCCGGGAGCTGCAGATCGCGGAGCTGCTGCGGTTCATCAAGCACCGTCGGATCACGGGCACGCTGTGGCTGACCGCCGACGTGCACTACACCTCGGCGCAGCACTACGCGCCGGAGCGCGCCGCGTTCCAGGACTTCGCGCCGTTCTGGGAGTTCGTCTCCGGGCCGCTGGCCGCCGGTGGCTTCCCCGCGAACGCGCTCGACGCCACGTTCGGTCCCGAGCGGGTCTTCGTACGGGCGCCCCAGCGGGCGAACCTGTCGCCGATGGAGTCGCCGCAGTACTTCGGCGAGGTCGACATCGACGGCGGGAGCGGGGAGTTGACGGTCCGACTGCGCGCGGAGGGCGGAACGGTTCTGTTCAACAAGGTGCTCCAGCCGGGGCGGGTCGGCCAGTAGCAAGGCCTCGTGGAACCTCCGGGGTGGTCGGTAGCGAGGTCGCGCGGGTCCCTCCGGAGGTGGTCGGCGGCAAGGCTCGCGGTGCCTCCGGAGGTGGCCGGGGGCGATTGTCAGTGGTGGGTCCTAGCGTCCTTCCCATGACGCGATCCGTACAGGCGCTCGCCTACTCACGCCCGTCCGCCCTGCGCTCCTCCGGGGACGGGCGGCTCCTCGGTCTGGAGACCTCCGGGGGCCTGACGCCCTCCGGGGCCGAGGCCCATCCCCGGTTCTTCAGTGGGTTCCTGACCTCCCCGCAGATCGCCGCCCGGGGTCTCCTCGCGGTGGCGGACGTGGCGGCGGCCCGCTATTACCAGCGGATACGGCCGGGGTCGCTCGACCCGGTCGTGACGGGGAACGGCGATCGTCTGCGGTTCGAGTCGTTCTCCGGCTGCGGCGGGGTGTACGCCCGGCTCGACGTCCTCAGCGAGGGCCTCGACGGCGCCGAGACCGGCCACGGCACGACGAACGTCGACGTCAACAACCCGCTGCGCGAGGCCCTGTCCCGGATGACGGGGAGCGATCCGCTGCATCTGCGGGTCGGTCCTGAGGAGCTGGCCGTGACGACGCTCGCGGGCGCGGTCGTGGAGAAGAAGGTTCCGCTGCCGGACCGCTGGCTGCGCGGTTTCGCGGAGGCCCAGGTGGCCTCGGCCGGCTTCGATCTGCGGGCGGAGCTGACGGGGCCTGAGGCGGTCCGGTTCCTGCGCTCGCTGCCGCGCTCGCAGGGCGCGGGTCGGCGTGCGCCGCTCTGGGTGGTCCAGGCGGGGCGGACCCTGCGGCCGACGACCCGGCCCGTCGCGGGTGCGGTCTGCCTTCCGGGGCCGGATCGGCTCGTGGCCCTGGAGCGGGTGCTCCGCCACGCGACGGCGCTGCGGGTGTACGGGCCGGTGCCGGACGGTGCCGCCGCGGCGAGCGCCTGGGAGGTGACGCTGCCCGGGATGCGTCTGACGCTCACCCTCTCGCCCGACTCCGCGCGCGGGTTCTCCGGCGAGGGCGGGGTCCTGGAGGCCCTGGCGACGGAGGAGGCCGCGCAGGACGCCGAGCTGATCTCGGTGCTGCTCGCCTGGGAGCCGAAGATCGACCTGGCCGAGCTCGGCGAGCGGTCGGGCCTTCCGGTGGGCCGGGTGCGGGCGGCGCTGACCCGGCTCGGCACCGCCGGGCGGGTGGGGTACGACGTGGCCGACGCGGCCTACTTCCACCGGGAGCTGCCGTACGACGCGGACCGCGCGGAGCGGCACAATCCGCGGCTCGTGGCGGCGCGTGCCCTGGTCACGGAGGGGGCGGTGGCCCTCGACGGGGAGCTCGCGACGGTGGCCTCGGGCGAACGCCGCTACCAGGTGCGGGAGTCGGGCGGGGCGCTGAGCTGCACCTGCCAGTGGTGGGCGGACTACCGGGGTCGCCGGGGGCCGTGCAAGCACGCGCTCGCGGTGCGGATGGCCCGGCGCGGCGCGGTGGCCGCGCTCACGGACGGCGCCGGGGCGGGGAACGCGGACGGCGTCGCGGACGGGAACGCGAACGGCTCCGTGGTCGCCGGAGGTGCGCGATGAGCGATGTGACCGAGGAGATCCTGGTGAAGAGCCTGCTGGCCGCCGTGCGGGAGGGGAGGTTCGAGGCTGTGCCCGGGCTGCTGAAGGAGCTGGGGCACGGCGCGCGGAAGACGGCCCTCGCGGAGCTCAAGTCGCTGCGGACCGAGGTCCGCGGCTGGGGCTGGGAGCGCTGGGGCGAGCAGCTACCGATCCAGCGGGCGCTGCGGGTCGCGGGGGCGGGCTGCCACACGGGCGCGGCGGCCGCCGCCGCCTGGATCGGTGGCCGTGACTTCTCCGACTGGGGCCGGGCGACGACCTCGCAGGTCCTGGAGGTGCTGGTCGACCGGGACACCGCGTGGCTGGCCGACGTGGCGCAGCGGCTCGCCGAGCGGCCGACGGTCGCCGAGAACGAGTACGGACTCGTGCGTGGGCTTGTCGACCGCTCGGGCTGCGCCGCGCCGACGACGGACGGCTACCTCGTGGGGTGGACGGCCGCGATGACCGGGCGGCGGCTCGTGGAGGACCTGCGTGCCGACCCGCACACGCCGGTTCTGGTGCCCCGGATCCTGGACATGATCGAGACCCCGAACCAGTTGACCTGGGCCGTCGGTCCCGAAGCACCCACGCACTGGCCGACGGCGCTCGCGACGCTCACCGCGGAGGGCGTGCTCGACCGGGCGTCCCTCGTGGACGGCTGTGTGGCGCGGCTGCTGCGCGGAGGCCGCCCCCGGGACCTGCGGTTCCCACTGACGCTGCTCCAGCTCCTCGATCCGACGCCCGAGGAGCGGCGCGGCCGGACGGCGGACTGGATCGGGATGGCCGCCGACGCGCCGTCGCCGGTCGCCGCGTACGCGCAGGAGGTTCTGGCCGGACTCGCCGCCGAGGGCGAGCTGTCGACGCCTGAGCTGGCGGAGATGTCCGCCCAGGTGCTGTTCCGTACGGAGAAGAAGCTCGTGCGGGCACAACTGACGTTGCTCACGAGGGAGTTGCGAAAGGATTCGGGCGCGGCGGCCGAGCTGCTGCCGGTCGTCGCGGACGCGTTCGGTCACGAGGACACCGGGATCCAGGAGCGGGCGCTCAAGCTCGTCGGTCGGTACCTGCCGAAGGTGGACGGGCAGGTGCGGGAGGAACTGGCCGGTGCCGCCGCCGCGTTGAGCCCCGCGCACCGGCAGGCGGCCGAGGAGCTGTTCGGCGCCTCGGAGCTCGCGGAGGACCTTCCGTACGAGGAGACGCTGCCGCCCGTGCCGGAGCGGAGGCGGGTGGCGGGCCCGGCCGCCACGGTCGCGGAGCTGGTCGCGGATCTGGTGACGGTCTCCAAGGGCCGCTCCAAGGCTCCGTCGGAGGAGTTCGAACGTGTCCTCGACGGGCTCGTACGCCATGCGCATCTGCACCGCGAGGAGTTGACGGCCGCCCTGACCGAGGCGTTCGCGGACGCCTGGTGGGCGAGCGACGAAGGGTACGGACGGGACGCCTTCGCCCGCGGCACGTACGGCGTGGACGTGGTGACGGCGGCGGTGATGGGTCGGGTGCGGCAGTCCCGCCTCCAGAACGCCCGCGTGCGCGGCCACGCCCCCTCCCCCTGTGTCCACGGCGCCCTGGACTCGGTGCTGGACGCCCGTCTGTGGGAGACGGCGGCCCTCATCGGTACGGACAGGCTGCCGTTCCTGCTCGCCACCCCCACCTGGCACACGGGGGCGATCGAGCCGTCCGTGCTTGTGGAGCGGTTGCGCGCCTACCGGGACGCGGGCATCGACCCGGCCCCGACCGACTTCGCGCAGGCCCTGCTGCGGGTCCGTAAGAGCGACCCGTCGGCCGATGAGGCGGCGGCCGACGCCTCCGCCCTGGGCACCCGGGCCGGGGAGCGGCTGGCGGACTGGCTGACGGCGGACGCCTCCCTCGCCCCGGGTCTACGGATCCGCACCCGGGGCCAGGAGACGAAGGGCGGCACCGGCTCGCTCGCCGAGCGGATCGTCCTGAAGATCCGTGAGCGCCGGGCCGTACGGGACGAGTTCCCGCCCGCGTTCCGCTGGCTCGGCGGTACCGAAGTCCAGGCCGAGAACCGGTGCCATCGCTGGTTCGCAGAACGGGAGCACTGGGCGGCCGTCGTGCCGGACGACCGGGAGGCCCTGGCGGCCTGGCTGCTGCCCGTCCTCGTCGGCGGGGTGGAGTGGGACGAGCGCGGAGTCACCTGGGGTCTGACGGCGCTCGCCGAGGCGGACGGGCCGGTCGGCGGGGCGACCCACCTCGCGCTGGCCCTCGCGCTCGGCTGCCGGCACGCGGAGGACCGGCTGACCGCCGTGGACGCGCTGCTCGTCCTTGCCGCGCGGGGCGATCTGGATCTGGGCAAGCTGGGTGCTTCGCTGGCCGGTCTCGTCGAGGAGGGCACGGTCAAGCCCAACCGGCTCGCGGACGCGGCCCGTACGGCAGCGGCCACCGGGGCGTACGGCACGACCGGCGCCGTCCTCGCACCCCTGCTGCCCGCGTTGCTCGCCGCCGAGAAGCCGGTGCGCGGGCTCGGTGAGCTGCTCGCCGTCGCGGCGGACTGCGTGGAGCGGTCCGGGTCCTGCGGGGAGATACCGGGGCTCGACGCGGTGGCGGACCGGCGTGGTTCCTCGCAGCTCGTCGTCCAGGCCGGGCGGCTGAGGAGGGCGCTCCGGGCCGGTTCGGAAGGACACGCCCCGGAGGCCGGTCAGGACATGACACAACCGGCCGAAATCGACCAGTAAACCCCCAGATCAGCGCTTAACCCGTCAGTCACAAAGCGTTCGTGATCACGCAACACCGCTGGGTCACAGTGAGGTCATGACCGATGTGACATCCGCGAAGACCGCCCGCCGCCCCCACCACTGGCGGCGGGACCTGATCGAGCTCGCCGCCCTCTTCACGGCCGTGGTTGTGGCCGACACGATCGCCAAGACCGTCGTCCGCGGCGCCGAGGGCCCCTACATGCTCGTCTTCTCCGCGATCGCGCTGATCGCCACGGCCACCTTCCACACCTGGTGGGCCAGGCGCCACAGCCATGCTCCTCCCGCCGGTGATCCCGGCGGCAGCGGGTCCACCCCGCTGCCGCCGGCCACCGACACCCGCGCGGACGAGGGCGCGACCGGCAGCGCGTCGGGCGGCTCCGTCGAGACGTCCCTCTGGCGGATGCGGACCACGGTCCGCGACACCCCGGGCAGCCTCGCCGCGCTGTGCACGGCGCTCGCCCGCCACGGAGTCGACATCCTGACCCTGCAGACCCACCCGCTCGCCGAGGGCACCGTCGACGAGTTCCTGCTGCGCGCCCCCGCCGGCCTCCAGGCGAACGAGCTCACCCGGGAGATCGCCGCGGCCGGCGGCCGGAACACCTGGATCGAGCGCGCCGACGCCCACGATCTGGTGGACACCCCCACCCGCCTCCTCGGCCTCGCAACCCGGACCGCGCTCGACGCGGCCGAACTCCCGCTCGCCCTGCGCCAGCTCCTCGGCCGCTGCCGGATCCAGTCCCTGCCCGCCGTCTCCCTGAGCGGCCGCCCGACCGGCGAGACCGCCCCCGTCGAGGGCGTCCTGGAGGAGACGGTGATCCGTCTGCGCGACCCGCACGGCGGCGTGCTCACCATCGAGCGGCCCCATCTGCCGTTCACCCCGACCGAGTTCGCCCGAGCCCGGGCGCTCGTCGAGCTGGACGCCCGCCTCGGACCGCGCATCCCGCGCAGCCAGGACGTCCTCACCCTGCCCGAGGGCAACGAGATCACCGTCCGCCGCGCCGACCAGCGCGACCTCGTCGCCGCGCGCGCGATGCACGACCGCTGCTCCCCCCGGACGCTCGCCCTGCGTTACCACGGCCCGGTCGGTGACGCGGACCGCTACCTCGACCACCTCCTCAGCCCCCGCTTCGGCCGCACCCTCGCCGTACAGACGGCCTCCGGCCGACTGGTCGCTCTCGGCCATCTGCTCTGGGACGGCGACGAGACGGAGGTCGCCCTGATGGTCGAGGACGACTGGCAGCGCCGGGGCATCGGCGCCGAACTCCTCGGCCGGCTGGTCGCGATGGCCGTCGAGGCCGGCTGCGAGAGCGTCTACGCCGTGACGCAGTCGTCCAACACCGGCATGGTTGCCGCCATGCGGGCCCTCAACCTCCCGCTCGACTACCAGATCGAGGAGGGCACCCTCGTCATCACCGCCCGCCTCGCCGGCGTACCGGCACCCACGCGCCCCCGGCTGCCGCTGGGCGAACGCTGACGACAGGGGCAGGTGGCCGAATCCGTCGTACCCCACCCGGCCAACCTGCCCCTTCTCCGCCTCCCGGGCGACGGCGCCCGGGTCGCGCTCCGCCACCTCACCGTCGAGGTGGGCGTGCGGGTCCGGGCCCGCCGGGGAACCGCCGACGACGGGATCCGGCCAAACTCGGCCTGGGGCCGTTTGCTCGGCGGCAGGTCAGGACGTGCCCGTACCGGCGCGAACTGTTCGGCCCGTCCGTCGAGCGCATGCGCGAGGTGACCCGCGTAGACCTCCGGCGGACCTTCTCGCCGGAGGCCCGCGGGCTCTCGATCCGGGCGCTCATTTGTCAGCCTCATGAGATCGATTGAGGATGACGAGAGGACCGTGGAGGCACGAGGATGACCCCCATGCCAGAGACTTCCAGCAGCCCGCTGCCCCGCCAGGTCGCCGACAGCTACGTCGACGCACTCATCGAACTCGACCCGATCACCGGTACATACCTGGGAGTCGAAGCGAGCGCCGGCCTCCTCCCCGACTTCTCGCCGGCCGGTCAGGAGGCGGTGGCCGAACTCGCCCGCCGCACCCTCGCGCGGCTCGACGAGGCCGAGCGGCTCCCGGGCGCGGACACCGACGCCGAACGGCGCTGCGCCCGGCTGCTGCGGGAGCGGCTGACGGCCGAACTCGCCGTCCACGAGGCCGACGAGGGCCTCTGCGCGGTCAGCAACATGCGGTCCCCCGCGCACAGCGTGCGGATGGTGTTCACCGTGGCGCCGACCGAGACCGAGGAGGACTGGGAGGCCGTCGCCCGGCGGCTGCGCGGGGTGCCGGCGGCGCTCGACGGCTACCGCGACTCCCTCGCCCTCGGCCTGGAGCGCAAGCTCCTGGGCGGGCCCAGGGCGACCACCACCTTCATCGGTCAGCTGACGGAGTGGGCCGGCGGGGACGACGCCGAGGGCCGGGGCTGGTTCGAGGAGTTCGCGGCCACGGGGCCGGAGTCCCTCAGCCCCGAGCTGCGTACGGAGCTGGCCTCTGCGGCCCGGGGCGCCACCGGGGCGGTCGTCGCCCTGCGGGACTGGATGCGCGACGTGTACGCCCCCGCCGTCGCGGGCGCGCCCGACACGGTGGGCCGCGAACGGTACCGGCGCTGGTCGCGGTATTTCAACGGCACCGACCTGGACCTCGACCAGGCGTACGCGTACGGCTGGTCCGAGTACCACCGTCTCCTCGGCGAGATGCGCACCGAGGCGGACCGCATCCTGCCGGGCTCCGGCCCGTGGGAGGCGCTCGCCCACCTCGACGTCCACGGCACCCACATCGAAGGTGTCGAGGAGGTACGGGTCTGGCTGCAGGGCCTGATGGACGAGGCGATCGAGGCGCTGGACGGCACCCACTTCGAACTCGCCGAGCGGGTACGGAAGGTGGAGTCGCACATCGCCCCGCCGGGCGGCGCCGCCGCGCCGTACTACACCGGCCCCTCGGAGGACTTCTCCCGGCCGGGCCGCACCTGGCTGCCGGTCGACGGCCAGACCCGCTTCCCGGTGTACGACCTGGTGTCGACCTGGTACCACGAGGGCGTGCCGGGCCATCACCTGCAGATCGCCCAGTGGGTGCACGTCGCCGACCAGCTCTCCCGCTACCAGGCGACGATCGGCGGGGTCAGCGCCAACGCGGAGGGCTGGGCGCTCTACGCGGAGCGGCTCATGGACGAGCTGGGCTTCCTGCCCGACGCCGAGCGGCGCCTCGGCTACCTGGACGCGCAGATGATGCGGGCCTGCCGGGTGATCGTCGACATCGGCATGCACCTGCGCCTGGAGATCCCGGCGGACTCGCCGTTCCACCCGGGCGAGCAGTGGACCCCCGAGCTGGCGCAGGAGTTCTTCCAGCGGCACAGCAGCCGGCCGCCGGCCTTCGTCGAGAGCGAGATGACCCGCTACCTTTCGATGCCGGGGCAGGCGATCGGCTACAAGCTGGGCGAGCGGGCCTGGCTGCTCGGCCGCGAGAACGCGCGGGCCGCGCACGGTGACGCCTTCGACGCGAAGGCGTGGCACATGGCGGCGCTCTCGCAGGGCCCGCTGGGCCTCGACGACCTCGTGGAGGAGATCTCGCGGCTCTGACCAGGCGGGACATCCCGCCCGGCGCGCGTTCCGGACGGTGAGAAATCCCCGGGGATCGCTTGATCACCCGGGGATTCCCCTGCACCATCTCCGTCATGACCGTCATGACCGGATACACCCCGGACGCCACCGACTGGCGCATCCTCGACGCCCTGCAGAGCCAGGGCAGGGCCAGCTTCACCGAGCTGGCCCGCGCCGTCTCCATGTCCGCGTCCGCCGTGACCGAGCGGGTCCGCAGACTGGAGGAGGCCGGGGTGATCACGGGGTACGCGGCCGTCGTCGACCCGGATCGCCTCGGGCTGCCGATCCTCGCCTTCGTCCGGCTGCGCTACCCGAACGGCAACTACAAGCCGTTCCACGATCTGATCGCGTCCACCCCGGAGGTCCTGGAGGCGCACCACGTGACCGGCGACGACTGCTTCGTCCTGAAGGTGGCCGCCCGGTCCATGAAGCACCTGGAGGAGATCTCCGGCAAGGTGGGCACGCTGGGTTCGGTGACGACGAGCGTGGTGTACTCCTCGCCCCTCCCCCGGCGCGCGATCAGCCGCTGACCCGGGCTCCGTGGCGCAGGCCGGTCCACGCCCCGTCCCCGTCAGAAGCGGTCCGTGCCGAACACGCTCCGCGCGTCCGACACCAGCGTCCGGCGGGCCAGGTGGTGGTTCTCCTTCCGCGTCTCCCTGTCTTGGGCGGCCTCGTCCCACTGCTGCTGCGTCCTGCTCAGCAGGAGAGCCGCCTGCTCGCCGCCGAAGCCGGGAAGGCCGTCGAGAGCCTGCCCCGCGTCCACGTACTCCGGAGACGATTCCCGTTGTGCGAGGGGTACGCCCTCACCCGCCACCCACAGTCGCTCGACCGCCTCCCGCGCCCGGACCGCTGCCGCGTCCCCCTGCTTCGCCCGCCTGCGCAGCTCCTTCAGGGCGCGATGGGCGGGCCCGGACCGCTGAGCCGTCCAGTACATGCGTCCCACGGCCTTTCGGAGGTCGTCGATGGGAGCGAGAAGCGCCGCCGGCGCGGCCAGTTCGGCCTCGGCGTGGGCGAGCGTGAACGCGTGCCAGCGCCGCCGGACCTCCGGCACGGAGTCCGTGGTGTAGAGCTGGTCCGCGGCCTCCATGCATTCGCTGGCGGCTCGCAGGTATCCGGCCAGAAGTGACCAGCGCCTGTCGTACAGAGCTTGCTGGTGCGCGGCCTCCGCCGCTATCCGGGCGGCCTGCTGGGCGGCCTTGGCCTGGGCCTTGCCCCCCCGGGCCTGGACCCAACCACCGAGCACCGTGCCCAGGGCCGTGCCGGCCACGGCGACGGACCCGATCACGGCCGACGTGATGTTCGCGTCCATGGGACGCCCCCCTGATCCGAGTTGAGCGAAGCCGACGGCTCGGACGCCGGCACCTTCGCTGCCGAACGGCCGACCCCGTCCGCTCCTTGACGATCTCCGACCGGGCAGGGGGAAGCAAGGTCGAACTGCTGCCAACCGCCCGTGCCAGTCCCTATGCTGACAGTCCGTCGGAGCGGGAAGGTGCGCGATGAGTGCTCTGGTCACGATCAACATGGGGGACGGCACGGAGATCCGGGCCGAGGTCGTCGAGCTGACCGGTCCGGGCAGTGGCGGGGACGCGGGACTCCGCAGGGCGAGCGGCCGGGCGGCGGAGGCGGTGGCGCTCAAGCTGGACGAGGTCCGCACGTTGATCAGGGGGATGGGGACTTGGGCCGCCGACACCATCGCCGGTGGCGGGCCGGGACAACCTGACACCTTCGAGTTGGAGTTCGGCCTCAAGTTGGCCGTCAAGTCGGGGCACCTGGTGGGTGTGATCGCGGAGGCGGCGAGCGAGGCCTCTCTGACCGTGCGGATGAGCTGGGACACCGCCGCCAGGCGCGAGCGATCCGAGGTCGAGACGGCAACGCCCAGCACACCTTCCCCGGGCAGCCCTGCCTGACGACCCGTCATGGCTATCGCGCGGGATGCCGCGGTCTGGCTGAGTGACGCCGAGGGGTTCCTCGGCAGCGGATTCCTGGTGACACCCCGGCATGTGGTCACAGCGGCGCACGTGGTGACCGAATCCCGGAGGTCCCAGGGGTGGGTGACCGTTCACCACCTGGGTGAGCGGCTGGTGGTACGGGAAGGCGATATCGAGGTGTCCCCGGAGCACGACGGCTCCGGCGCCTCCTACCCCTTCCCCGACGTGGCTCTGCTCAGCCTGGCGCACCGCGACGGACGTCCGTACGCCGAACTGGCAACGACCGATCCGAATCCGGCGGAGCAGGTGCACGTTCTCGGATTCTCCACCTACGCACCGGACGAGGGCGTCCACCCCGACTCGCTCCTCCTGGAAGTGACCGGGCCGATCGGTCCGTACGTCCGAGTGCGCGGTGACGAGGTGAAGGACGGCATGAGCGGCAGCATGGTGATGCGTGCCGGTACGGCGGAAGTCTGCGGGGTACTCAAGGGGAGTCGTGACTACGACAGTCCGCGCGGGGGATGGGTCACCCCCGTGTCCGCGCTGCGCACCTGGCTGGCGGATCTCCTTCCGGAACCCCTTCCGCCGGCACCCCCGGCAGCTCGCTCCGAGAGCGGGGCGCTGCCCGACACGATGCGGATCGTCGCGGTGCTGCAGGGCCTTCCCGATACGGAGGATCCCGAGTTCCGGCGCCAGGTCCTGAGACTCATGGGTGAGGAGCTCGGCCTCACGACCGCCTTTCAAGTGGCGTACCGATCCCACCCCCGTGACCAGCTGCTGGAGATCGTTCAACGGTGCCGCAGTTACCGGAACCCACGACTGGCCTACAGGGCACTGGGAAACGCGGTCGCCTCACTGCGGCCCGACGAGGCCGCGGCTCATGAGCTCCGTGCCGATCTCGGGGCACTGTCATGAAGGGAGCGTGGCGGGAGCGGTTACGTCACCTCCTGGCGAGCCGGGACCGGGACACGGGCGGACCCGACCCGGCCCCGGAGACGCGGGACATCGCCGGTGCACGCCCTGAGCCACTACCGACGCCCGTGGCGCCAAGTCCGGTGGCACCACCAACTCCCGTGCCACCAACTCCCGTGGCACCAGCTCCAGTCGTCCGGCCCGAGGCGACGACCCCCTCGTACGGAAGCGCATGGCCGCGTGGTGGAGCTGTGCGGCTCGCCGAGGCATTGCTCGGATTCCCGGACTCCATCGACGCCGAGTTCCGGCACACCGTTCTGAAGGAGATGGGAGCCCAGCTCCATCACGACAAGAGACCTCTCGAGATCCGCCACGCCGCCACGGCCTCCGAGCATCTGCTGGAGCTGTCCCGTTTCTGCGAGCGTCATCGTGATCCGGAGGCGGCCCTCAAGGCGCTGTGGACCACCCTGAGATTCCTACGCCGTGACGAAGCCGCGCTGGTCGAACTGAGGAGATGCATCGACTGGCTGACCCGCAGGGGCAGGCTTCCGGAGCGGCAGTTGGCCAGACTCGAGGAACTCAGCGGCCGGATCGCCCCGTCCGTGCCGCGTGCCGTGATGGAGCAGGCCTTGCAGGCGGCCTGTGGCGCCGGCCGGCGGGCGCCCCTGCGAGGGAGGGAGTCCCTGCCGGAGGCCGTACGCCGGCTCGACCAGGCGCGGGGCAACGACGACGACGTGCCTCTGGTGCTGCTGTTCCTCGCCGAACTGGCTGCCCGCCTACCGGACCGGCTGCGCGGCGAGTTGCGTGAGGAGATCGGCGCCGCGTCGGGTCTGCTCGGGCTTCCGGACGAGGACAGACTCGCGCTGTCCGCCCGGACCATGCAACCGGCGCCCGGCGGCCGCATGATCCTCCAGGTGAGGGTGGAGGAGGTGTCCGCGCCCGCCGGCGGCGAGCAGTACGTCGTCGAGGCGCACCTCTACGAGCGCGACGACGTGGGTCTGCGCCTGCTCGCCAAGCGGGAGCGTCAGGATCGCCTCGGCGGGAGGGAACTGGTCGCGAGCGGCGCCGACCTTCTCGTCACCTGGAACGACCTCGTCGCCGCGGGCGATCAAGGCGACGACTTCCGGATCGAGTTCCTGCTGCCGTGGTCGCTCCTCGGACACCCGGCGGATCTGTGGGGGATCGACGCGGACGGCTACCGGGTCGGATTCCGGTGCCCGGTGGTGGTGCGGTCCCTGGACCGGTTGCGCGAGCCGTCGTGGCGTCGGCCGTGGCAGGACCGCTGGAAACTGCTGCACGACAAACCGCCCGAGGCGCAGCGGTCGACCCGCTGCGGGTGGCTGGCCATCGACGCCGCGGCCGACGCTCCCGAGCGGCTGGAGGGTCTGCGGGACCGGGGGCCCGTGCTGCGGCTGCGGGGCAAGGACGGTGACGTACGGCGTTGGCTCGACACCCATGCCGACGTCGCCTGCCTGGGTCTCGCCTTCGCCTACGAGCCGACCGACGCATGGGTCGCGCGTGGGGTCAAGGACGCCGTGCGTGAGGGGATTCCCGCCATCATCTGGCGCCGCGACGGAGGAGACCCCGGGCCGTTGATCTCCCGGCTCGGCGACCTCGCCGCCGAAGAACTGACCTCGCTGCCCGAGCTGTTGCGCCGTTGGCGGCGTTCGGCACAGGAGGACGACGACGCGGACATGCACAACCACCTGACCCTCTTGTGGGACGACCCGGACTGTGTCGACGTGAGTCCTGCCCGCCATTTCATCGCTCCGGTCTGGACCACGATCGAGCAGGAACAGGAGCAGTGATGGAAGAGATCGAGGAACCGGCGGCCGGCGCGCCACCGCACTGGTGGATCTACCGCTGCACCCCGGAACCGCACGACGGCATCGAGCGCCTGCCCGAGCCGCCGCCGTGGCGAGCGTTCGCGCGGCAGGCTCCCGACGACGTCCCACCGGCGTCGACGCCGGCGTCGGGCGAGGTGGGGCAGTCCGGCGCACGCCGCCTTGGGCGCAATCTGCGCGGCATGACGTACCAGGCGGATCCTGAGGAGATCAATCTGGTCAACATGGCTCTCCACCTGCGCCGTCCGCTGCTCGTCACGGGGCGGCCCGGGGTCGGCAAGTCGACCCTGGCGTACAGCATCGCTCACGAGCTGAAGCTGGGTCCGGTCCTGCGATGGCCCATCACCAGTCGTTCCACCCTGCTTGAGGGGCAGTACCACTACGACGCGATCGGGCGGCTCCAGGACGTGGGGCTCCACCGCGACAAGGTGCTTTCGGGCCACGACGGCCCCGGAGAACCGGTGGAGCCGCCGGACATCGGGCCCTATCTGCGGCTCGGCCCCCTCGGGACGGCGTTGCTCCCCTGGCGAAGGCCCCGCGTGCTGCTGGTCGACGAGATCGACAAGAGCGATCTCGACCTGCCGAACGACCTGCTGAACATCTTCGAGGAGGGTGAGTTCCTCGTTCCCGAGCTGGCGCGACTGGCCCAGGACAGTGCGACGGTGATGACGGCGGACCCGGGCCACTGGGCGGAGCTTCGGAACGGTCAGGTGAGCTGCACGGAGTTCCCCCTGGTCGTGCTCACCAGCAATGGTGAACGAGACTTCCCGCCGGCGTTCCTGCGGCGCTGTGTACGCCTGGAGATCGCGCCGCCCGACGCGAACAAACTCGCGCACATGGTGGCCGCGCACCTTCCCACCCGCGACGAGGGGGAGCTCGCCAAGCGGCGGCGTCTGATCGCCACGTTCCTGCGCAAACAGCAGGACGAGGCGGCGGACTTGGCGAACGACCAGTTGCTGAACGCCCTCCAGATGGCCTCGTCCTCCTTGTGGGAGGAAGAGGGCGGCCCGGAACTCATCGAGGACCGCCTGCTGCGTCCACTCAACGGGGACTGAGCCCATGCCCGGCGAACTCCCGCGTGAATTCCTGCAGTTGCTCGCGTCGGGACCGGAGATCGGCTCCCCGACGGCGGACGATGTGGCTGATGTGCTCTGGCTGGCAGGGCACACGACCGGATGGACGCGGAGATCGCCGGCGGCGGACCCTGAGGAGGTCCGGTCCGACGACGAGGCGGCGGACACAGGACACGACGAGCCCGCGGTATCGGACCTCGATGTGCCGCCCGCGGGCGTGGACGGCGCTCCGCCCGGCGGGGAGGACGCGGAGGAGGAGTACGGGCCACGGGAGGACGAGCCGAGAGGTGGCGGCTCGGCGGAGAACGAGCCCCTGGTCGAGCTGTTTCCGGCCGGGATGCCTCCCTGGCTCGGCCCCACGAGCTCCGTCACCGACAGGGGATTCACCGGAACACGGGCATCGGCCGTGCGGGTGCCCGGCGCCTTCGCCCTCGCCGACGGGCTCGCGCTGTCGCGTGCCCTGCGCCCGCTGAAGCGTGCGGTCCGGGCGCCCGGGCCCCTCGTCCTGGACGAGGCGGCCTCGGCGACGGCGTCCGCCGAGGCCCGCTTCCCCTTCCCGGTTCAGCGACCGGCCAGCGAGCCCTGGCTGTCGGTCGATCTGGTGGTGGATGCGGGACCCTCCATGGTGCTGTGGCACAGCTTCAGCGCGGAGCTGCGCACGCTGCTGGAGCGGCAGGGGGCGTTCCGGGACGTACGGTGCTGGTCGATGTCCGCATCGGCCACCCGGATCGACCTCGTGCCGTTCCGGCGGCGTGGGCAGCGCCTGGGCCGGGGGCAGGGGTTGCGGCGGAGCCCGGAGCAGCTCGCGGACCCCACCGGGCGGCGTGCTGTGCTGATCCTGACCGACGGTGTGGGTCCCGCCTGGCACCACGGCCGCATCGGACCGGCACTGGGCCAATGGGCGAGGACGTCCCCGGTGGCGATCCTCCAGGTGCTGCCGCGGCGCCTGTGGCACCGCACGTCTCTGCGGCCCGTGCCGGTGCGGGCCGCCGCCCAGCCGCGTACCGGACGGTCCGTACCGCTGATCCACGCCGTGGATCCCGTGGCGCCCGCCCTCGCGCAGGGACCGCCGGACTGCTGGATTCCGGTGCTGGAAGTCGACGCGACCTGGCTGGGACCGTGGGCCGAGGTCGTCGGGGGCACGTCGATCGGATCGACCTCCCTGCTCGCGGTGTCCGCCGCCGGAGTGGGGGCCGATCCTCGGCACCTCACGTCGCCGGTGGGGTCCGTACCGGTCGACCCCTGGGCCGGCCTCGACCGCTTCCGGGCGGAGGCGTCCTCGACGGCGTTCGAGCTCGCCGGGTATCTGGCCGCGGCTCCCCTGACGCTGCCCGTGATGCGCCTCGTGCAGCACGCGATGCTGCCCGCGTCCGGGCCGATGCATCTGGCCGAGGTCTTCCTCTCGGGCCTGCTGGTGGCCGTGGACGGCCCGCACAGCGAGAGCCAGGACCCGGAGACCGTGCTGTACGACTTCGCACCGGGGATACGGGACCAGCTGCTCGACACGCTGACGAGGCGCGAGTCGATGCAGGTACTCGACGTCCTGAGCCGGGTCTCCGGCACGGTCGCCCAGCGGTTCGGCGGGACCCTCGACTTCCGCGCGCTCGTACCGTCCGGGGATCCGGACAGCCCGTTCTCGATTCCGGAGACCGGCCTCCCGTTCGCGAGGGTCGCCCTGTCGGTGCTGCGTGGCCTGGGCGGCGCCAACCGACAGTTGGCGTCCGCGATGTCGACGGCCATGGCGCGAGGCGTGGACATGGCAGCACCTTCCGCCACCCCCACGGCCTCCCCGTCTCCCTCCGCCTCTCCTCCTCCCTCCGCCTTCCCCTCCGCCGATGAGCACCCCCAGCCGGTGACGGACGGTGCGGAGCACGCTGACGCGCCCCTCTCCTCGCATCCGGGACAGGCCGAGCCGCTCCCGAGCCCGGGCCTGCCCTCCGTCTCCAAGATCTTTCAGCCGATGCTCTTCGTCGGCCTGGGAGGAACGGGCGCACAGATCGGCGCCGAGCTCGAGCGCGGGCTGCGCCGCAGTCTGTGCGGACCCGACGGCACGGCGCTGGTCGGTGACGGAAGGCGGCTCCCGTTTCAACTGCCGGACTGCCTTCAGTTCGTGTACGCGGACTTCAGTGAGCCCGAGCTCTCCCGGCTGCCGCATGTCAACGCCTCGGGTGCCGAGTCGGAGGCGTACGCCCGTACCTCGCGTGTCGTCGAGGACCTGCTGCCCGACTACGACAGCTCGCCCGACGTGACACGGCTGCTGCGGGTCTCGCTGGACGAGGAGACGCGTTCCTGGCTGCCCCGTGGGCATGGAGAGCCGAGGGTGACTCCACTGCGCTTGGGCGCCGGGCAGTTGCCCACGGTCGGCAGGGCCGCGCTCTTCGCGTCGCTGCGCCATGGCCTCGAACCGGTCGTCGTTCAGTTGAGGGAGGCCATCGCCGACATCAGCAGATCAACCGCTGACGTCGCGATGTTGGGCGGCGGCCGGATCCGGGGCTGCGATGTGTTCGTCGCCTTCTCGGTGGCGGGTGGCACAGGAGCGGGGATCTACTACGACTTCCTCCACCTCATCGGGCACGAGTTCCGCAAGGCCAGGATGTCGGGGGTGAACATCTACCCGCTGGTGATCATGCCGTCGGCGTTTCCGCCCGCGGCGGGCGGCGGGCACGAGGCCGAACTCAACGCCGGTCGTGCACTGGTGGACCTCGCCCATCTGGTGGACGACCAGAACGCCCCGTCGTTCGCCGCCCCCGGTGATCGAGAGGACCGCGGGGCGCTCTCCGTGCTCTACCCGCGGGAGGGTGTGGTGAGACTCCCTCCTTCGACCGTGCCGACCGCGATCCTGCTGAGCAGGCCCGCCGGTGTCCGTCCCGATGATCTAAGCCGTTCGGTCTCGGCCATGATCATGTCGTTCGTCAGCTCCGAGCCGGGTGCGGAGCAGCCGCGCGGGCGTACGGGGGGCGGCTACCCGTCGTTCACCGCCGGTTTCGTCAACCACGGTGTGGAACGTTCCACGCCCTCGCGCTCCGGAATCGGCCACCGGGGCCTGTCCACCGGCTTCACCGCCTCGCTGACGGTGCCGGTGCACGACCTGGCGGAGATCATCGCGGGACGACTCCTGGCCCGGGGGTTACGCGCGATGGACGAGGACGCCCGGCGCCCTCACGACGACGACCTCCAGTGGGTCCGGGACTTCTTCGTCCGCTCCCGCATCGGTGGGTTGTGGACGCGGGACCCCCTGCAGGTCCCGGACCCCGACCCGCTACCGAGGGGCAGGCTGGCCATCGGTCAGGCCCTGCGGGATCGGCTCGGCGACATGGAGCGGGCGCTCGACGGACTCGACCTGGAGCTCGCCCGAGTCGTCCCTCGCATGGTGGACGAATTCTCGCCGCGCACCGCGATGTCTGAACTGATCGGCCCCCTGGGGCCTTTCGCACTGGAAAGGATCATGACAGGGCCGGCGGGGCACCCTCAGCGGCCCGACGGGAGCTTCATGGGCCTGCTCGAGAACCGTCGCAACGAACCGGAGCGGCCGGCGGGCGTCAGCCCTTCCGCCCCCGCGGTCCCCCGGCTCAGGGGCGGCCTGGTGCCGGCCCGTTGGGGGGACCTGGAGGTACAGCGGGCCATCTCGGACCAGGACACCTGGTACTGGTGGCGGACCAGAGTGCTGTGGCACCGCCACTGGAGGGAACACGAGAGGATCAACCAGCCCCATCTGCTGCGGGCCAGGAAGGACCTCCACGAACTGGTCGGGGCTCTGCGCGCGTTCGAGGAGAGCGAGCGCACGTCCTCTGCCGCGCGCCACAGGGAACTCTTCCGGGAGGACCGTACCGGCCTCTCCTGCCTGCTTCCCACGCAGGACACCCTGGACACCTTGTGCGACAAGGTGCTCGACCGGCTCTGCAGCCTTGAGGGGCTCGTCCACGACCGGACCCCCGTCCGCCTCCTGGACAAGATGATCGGCCCCGATGAGTGGCGGGATGCGCTGGACGCGGCCCGTCACTCCCCGTCCGTCGCGGTGAACAGGATCAAGCAGCTCGTCGAGCAACGTGTGCAGGCGCTCTTCCGCAGGTCGTCGAGCATGCACGACGACAATCCGCTGCCGCCCTCCATGGAGATGCTGCTGCAGGAAGCCGCGGGCGACGAGAACGCCGTGGGAGTGGTCGACACCCGGTGGCTCGACGCCTTCCGTTCACGGCTGGCGGCCATGGTCCCGGCCGGGTACGTCCCGAAGGGCGACGGCCCGCTGCGAGTACTGGTGACGCACCCCTACACCCAGAGCAACAGCAACGCCGCCCGGTTCCTCCGGCGGTGGCTGAACCTCCCACGCGCCGCAGTGGAATTCCGTGCGGCCGACACCGATTCGATCACCGTCGTGCTGTTCCGCAGCGAGATGAGCCTCGCCGACGTCCCCGAGGTACGACACGTCCTGCGCACATGGGCGCGTACGCAGGATGAAGTGGGCAGCGCCGGCGACTTCCTGCACTGGCGACAGCGGCTGGGCTACCGCGACGACTGGCTGGCCACCACGGAGGGGGACCGACAGCGGATCCTGCACCACATCCTGTGCGCGATGTGGAACGGCCAGGTGCGGGTGGAGGGGTCCGTCACCTCACCCGACCTCGTCCGGATCAGCCTGCACCACACCGACTCCGCCACCATGACCCTGCACCTCGACGCCCCGGTCGAGGGGAGCAGATGGACGGGGTTGCTTCGCGCGTACGAGCGGTGGGCGCTGCTCGGCGAGGAACGGATCGTCCAGGACTTCTGCGAGCAGTTGATGACTGTCCGGCCCAAGGGGCTGGCCGCCACTCCCGAGCCCCCGTCGGGCCTCTTCCGCATCCTCGTCCACGAGGTGGCACCGCAGGAGATCGCGTTGCTCGAAGAGACGTTCGCGCACCTTGGCCGGGAGGACGGGGGGTGGATCACCCCCCTCCTCGGCTTCTGGGGCGAAACGCTCAACGGCGCACTCGACCTCCGCCTGCCCGGCGCGCAACGCCTGACCAGGGACCGCGCCACGCTGCGCGCCCTCGACCGACGCCATGGGTCAGGCTCGGAGCGACCGCAGCCGTACGGATGAGCATCTGCGGCTCCGCCATACGCTGCTCATGGAGCCGGCAACTGCGCCACGGTCAACGAGCCGGAGAACGAGAACTCCATCAGAACGCGATTCTTCGGGGAACAGATCCAGAATTCCGGGCTTGACTCAAGGATTGCCGAGATCTGGTCCCTCGCAACCTCCGACGTCATCTCCACACTGGGGATGGCGACACTTCCCCAGAGAAAGACAAGACTGCCCGCGTCTGGAGCGTACTCCCGAAGGATTGCGTCCACGTCGGCCGATTCCGTCTCCAAGGAGCAGATCACCAGCCCGGGTTCGACAGCATTCCAGTCCACCGTGGCATCCGGGTTGCGCGGGAGCCGCCCCACAGTGTCCCTTTCGACCTGGAGGTGGCTTTCGAGATCCAGCAGCTCGATCCCGGGTCGACCGACCCAGACCAAGCGCCTTTCACCCTGCCCGTCTCCTCGAACCAGGCGGACCATGGATCGAGGGAGCAGCTCCGGTCTCGTTCCGTAGACGTCGGCCAGGCTCACCGGAAACTCTCCAGAATCTTTACGAGATCCGCTTCCGTTCCGTTCCAGGGAACGGCCCACTTACGGGCGTTCTCGCCCTTCCCGACCTCCACATTGATATGGAGGCCCTTCTGCGGATCATAGTCCAGCCGGAACCTCTTGAACTCCCCGTTCACTCGGGTGGTGAAACCCACAACCTTGCCGTACGTCGAGGCCGCACTCTCCAGGCGTCCGACATACGGCACCCGAGTCGAAGGGTCGATCTTTCCCAGGAGCGCCAACGCCTTGTTCCTGGCTTGCTCGTACGTGTCGAACCTGTCGAGAACGACCTCCTTGCACGGATCCGCATTGTGAACGAGAACCGGGGTCGCCCCTGCGAGCACGTAGTACGTGTGCAGGCCGTCCACCGTCAGGTTGTAGGTACGGGCGTTCCGGTCGAATGCACGGTTCGCCTGGACGGCGACCGCGCTCCCGTCACGGGAACGAAGAGTCATACCTCCGCGGAGGTCGGCTGCTTCGACCCATGCCTTCTCCGACGGAGACCAGAACGGGTGCTCGTGTGTCGCCGTGAGCCGCTTCTCGCCCTCACGGGTCGCTATCGCCAGCTCGTTGAAACGCTTGTCGTCGTCCGTGACGATGGTCGCGGAGATCTCGCGACCATTCGTCTCACCGGTTACCGGGTCGGTGGCGAGAACCCTGTCACCGAGTCGGATGTCCTCGATGTTCTTGGTCCTGCCGTCCGCCATGAGCACGTCGGTGCCGGCGAGGAAGCACTTGCAGCCCGACGGACGCTTGGCCAGCCCGTCCTTGCGCTCCTTGCCCGCCCGCTGGACCAGCTTCTGCACCTCGACGGTGGCGAGGGCGCGGGCGTTGATCAGAGAGTTGGCGCGCAGCGGGATCGAGTATGAAACAGGCCGTCCGCCGCTCGCGCGGGAGCGGGCCCTGGCCTCGGCCTTCTTGCGGGCCTCGACGGAGGCGAAGGTGGCGCCGGCGCCGGGGTTGGAGCAGGTGAGGCTGCCGGAGACACCGGAGCCGCTGACCGGGAAGGTGCCGGCGGGACTCGTGCAACTGCCGCCGGACTGGCCGTCGATGCTGAACGTGGCGGTCATGACGGCGGTGACCTGGCCGCCCACCAGACGGGACTTGGCGTCGCTGGTGATCTGTCCGGAGAAGGTGCCGGTGGCGGTGCAGCCGCCGGAGCTGCAGCGGACGGTCCCGGAGCCGTTCAGGGAGAGGGAGATACCGCTGTCGCCCGCGTTGCCGAGTTCCTTGGTCTGCTTCTCCAGGGTGTCGTACATGGCGGGTGCGTCGGCTTCGGTGACCGGATCCACGTCCAGGGCCTGGGTGTCCTCGCCGTCGAAGAGGCCCTCGCTCTCGCCACCGTCGTCGTCGGCCGCCGCGCGCACGGTCGTGTACGACGCCGGAGTTGCGGACCGGGACGATGCCGCGCCGGGCACGAAACCGCTCGGCGGCTCCACCCTCAGCACCCGGTAGGGCTCCTTGCGGGTGATGACGAGCTGTCCGGCGGGGGTGTCCAGCTCCTGCGCTTCGGTGCCGTCCACGGTGCGAGGAGCAGAGCGGTATCCGCCGGCGGGGGGCTTCTTCTCGAGTGCGGCCAGGGCCTCGAAGAACTGGTTCGCCAATTGTGGTGGCGAGGGCCGGTGCTTGGTCAGCTCGTCGGTGAGTTCGGCGGCCGGGCCCGCTCCGGCGTTCCACGAGCTCGGCTTCTTGGCCCCGTCCTTGGCGGCGGGGTCCACCCGCCAGCGGGTGAAGGACTTGCCGCCGACGCTGAGGATCTCCTGGTCGAGCTCCTCCCGCCCGAAGCCGCTGCTGCCGAACCGGCTGCCTCCGGCGGTGACGGTGACCTCGCGCTTCATCACGCCGCCGGGGAGGTCGTCCTTGTAGCGCAGCCCAGGGGCGACGCCGAGGTCGGCGAGGGCCAGGCGGTAGGGCAGCAGCGCCCGAGGGTCGGCCTTCGCGGATTCCTTACCGTCTGCGGCCCGGCCGGCGCTGTTGTCGCCGTCGAAGAACAGCAGCCCCCCGATCAGGGCGAGGACGAGTACCCCGACACCCGCGCCGAGCAGCAGCAGTCGCTTCCGCCTCCGCGCAGGCCCCGGCGGAGGAGCGCCGGTCATGGGCGGGTGCGGGGGCGGTGGCGGAAAGAACTGCCCGCCCGGGAAGGGTTGTCCGCCTGGGAACGGTTGTCCGCCTGGGAAGGGTTGTCCGCCCGACGGCGCCGGACCTCCCGGCCATGAGCCACCCGATGGAGGCGGCCCGTACGCCCCTGGCGTGTGCGGGCCGGTGCCCAGTGGCTGGGCGCCTTCTCCGCCCTGATTGCTGTCCTGCCCCGGCGTTGTCATGTGCTCCCCCGAACTCGGCAGTCGCGGGGGGTGCGACGGCGGGGGCCCCGAGGGCCCGGGAACGCCGACGCCTCCAAATCCGCCACCACTTGGATAGTTGAACTCTCCTCAAAAGGCCGAGGGAGCGTCAACTTCCTTTCACGCCAAGCTTTCCGGGCTCGAAACGGGGCGTCAGGCGCCGTTCCCTCTCTGCCGCACGACCGACCCCGTCCGCTCCTTGACGACCTCCAGCTGGGCCGGGATGCGGCGTCGCAGGTCGCCGACGTGGCTGACGATGCCGACGCTGCGGTCCCGTTCGCGCAGGGAGTCGAGGACGTCGAGGACCTCGTCGAGGGTCTGGTCGTCCAGGCTGCCGAAGCCCTCGTCGATGAAGAGGGTGTCGAGGCGGACGCCGCCGGCCTCGTCGGTGACGACGTCGGCGAGGCCGAGGGCGAGGGCCAGCGAGGCGAAGAAGGTCTCGCCTCCGGAGAGGGTGGCGGTGTCCCGCTCGTTGCCCGTCCAGGCGTCGACGACGTGCAGGCCGAGGCCGGCCCGCCGGCCGCCGGAGCGGGCGTCGGAGTGGACGAGGGTGTAGCGGCCGGAGGACATCCGCTGGAGCCGGGCCGTCGCCGCGGCCGCGACCTGTTCGAGCCGGGCGGCGAGGACGTAGGACTCCAGGCGCATCTTCCGCTCGTTCTCCGCGGAGGTGCCCGCTGTCAGTCCGGCGAGCCGGGCGACGCGGTCGTACTCCGCGCGCAGCGGCCCGAGGCGGCGGACCTCGGTGTCGGCCTGCCCGGAGAGCCTGGCCAGTTCGGCGCCGCGCTCGCGGACGGCGGCGAGGGCCGAGGTGGCCTCGCGCAGGGCCCGTTCGGCGGCGGTGTCCGCGGTCTCGGCGGCCCGCGGGTCGGCGGGCGGGCGTTCGGCGGCGGCCCGGGTCTCCGGCTCGGCCAGGCGGTCGGCGACGGCCGCGGCCTCCGCCTGCCAGGCATCGATGCGGTGCTGGAGCGTGCGGTGCTCGCCGTCGCGGAGGAGGGCGGCGGAGGCCTCGGCGGGGGTGTCGAACCCGGCGCGGAACGCGGCGTCGGCGAGCCGGTCGTCGGCCTCCTTCAGCCGCTGGGCGGTGAGTTCCACGGCGCGTACGGTCTCGGCGGCGTCGATCAGGAGGGCGATCCTCCGCTCGAGCCGTGAGGCCTGCTCGGCGACGCTCGCGGAGTCGCCGCGCCCTCGGGCCACTTCGGCGTCCAGGGCGGTCAGCTCGCGGTCGAGCACCTCCAGCCGGGAGGTCCGCGCGGCGACGCGGCGCTCGGCGTCCCGCTGGGCGGCCACCCGGCTCTCGTACTCGCGCTCGGCCCGCGCGAGGGCCTCCCGCGCGCCGTGGGTCTGGGCGGCGAGCGCGTGCGCCTCGGCGTGCCGGCGCTCCAACGCCTCGACCTCTGCGGCTAGTTCATCGACGGCGGGCTCGACGTCGAGGTCGGCGCCGTCCTGGACCTCCGCGCGGGCCGCCGCCCACGCCCGGGCGGTGGCGGCCGTGTCGCGCTCCGCCGCCGTACGCTCCTCCTCGGCGCGGGTGAAGGCGGCGTAGGCGGCGTCCTCCGTGGCCCGGTCGACGTGGTCGGCGCCCGTGCGGGCGGGGGCCGGATGGTCGGCGGAGCCGCAGACCTGGCAGGGGTCGCCGGGGGTGAGGGCGGCGGCCAGTTCGGCGGCGATGCCCTGGAGGCGACGGGACTTGACGTCGAGCCAGCTCTCGTGGGCTTCGTTGCGGCGCTCGCGGGCGGCCGTGAGCCGGGACTCCGTGGTGGTCGTCTGCTCGGCGAGCGCGTCCCTGCGGCGCGCGGCGTCCAGCCTGCGGCGGGCCGGTTCGAGGCGGCCCGCGAGGTGCTCGGCGCGGGCCGCGGCCTCCTGGGCGGCCTCGATACGGGTCGCGAGATCGGCCCGCCGGGCTTCCCAGCCGCTGAGCCAGCCGCCCGTCTCCTCCAGGACGTCCTCGTCCGCGCGGGCCTGCCGCGTCAGCTCCGCGCGCTCCCGCGTGATCTCCGTGCCGCGCAGCTCCGCCCGACGCGCGGATTCGAGGCCGCCCAGCTCCTCGGTCAGCCGTCGCTCCCATACGGACAGCTGCTCCGCGCCCGCGTCGGCCAGGTCGGCGGGCAGCCGGCCGCGACTCCGCTCCCGGGCCGTCCGTGCCGCCGCGTGGTCGCGCTCCGCGTCGGCGCGCAGGCCGAGGGCCGGGGCCACGAGGTCGGCCTTGCGCGAGCGGTCGAGCACGGCCTGCGCACGGTCCCGCTCGGGCCTGCCCGCCTCCAGGGCCTCCTGGCGCCGCCGGGTCTCGGCGTACCGCGCCTGACGGGCCGCCAGATCCCGTTCCGTGTCGAGCGTCCGGCGGGCGGCCGCCTGCCGGGACTCCGCGGCCGCGACCGCCGCGTCGGTGAT
This sequence comes from Streptomyces sp. NPDC048370, assembly GCF_043200825.1. NCBI lineage: Bacteria > Bacillati > Actinomycetota > Actinomycetes > Kitasatosporales > Streptomycetaceae > Streptomyces > Streptomyces sp. NPDC048370. The sequence continues at coordinate 118,532 of NZ_JBICYI010000015.1, forward strand.
GTCGAGGGCCTCGCGCGCCTCGGAGCGGGCGACGGCCGCCTGGGTCAGGACGGCCTGGGCGAGTCCGGGTTCGCCCGGCCGCTCCTCGACGACCGCGCCGCCGGTGACCTGCGCCGTCCGGTGGGCGAGGGCGAGCAGCCTCTCGTCCCCTTCCCGTACCTGCTGCTCCGCGGCGCGCCGCAGATCGGCGAGGCGCTCCTCGACGGCCGCGAACCGGCGGGTGTCGAAGAGCCGTCCGAGCAGCTTGCCGCGCGCCTCCGCGTCCGCCCGCAGGAAGCGCGCGAAGTCGCCCTGCGGCAGGAGCACGACCTGACAGAACTGCTCGCGGCTCATGCCGACGAGCTGGGTGATCTCCTCGCCGATCTCCTGGTGGGAGCGGCTGAGCGCGGCCCACTCGCCCGTGCCGGAGTCGTACTCGCGCAGCCAGCTCTGGGCCTTCTCGGTGGTGAAGCCGCCGCCCCGCTTCTTGGGGCGCGGCTGGGCGGGCCGCCGGGTGATCTCCAACCGCCGCTCCCCCACGGTCAGTTCGAGCATGACCTCGGTGTACGTGCCGACCGGGGCGTGGTCGCTGCGGAGCGAGGTCCCGGGCGACTGCCGGGCGCCGGGCACGGCTCCGTACAGGGCGTAGCAGACGGCGTCGAGGACGGAGGTCTTGCCCGCGCCGGTGGGGCCGTGGAGCAGGAAGAGGCCCGCGTCGGAGAGCGCGTCGAAGTCGATCTCCTGGGTGGCGCCGAAGGGGCCGAAGGCCGAGACGGAGAGGCGGTGGAGTCTCACCGGGCGCCCACCTCGCGCTCCGTCGCCGCCGCGTCCACCCGTACGTCGTCGAAGGCGCCGTACAGCACGGTCCGCTCGGTGTCGTCGGGTCCGGCGCCGCCGCGCACATGGGCCACGAAGTCCTCCGCGATCTGCTGGTCGCTGCGGTCACGCAACCGCTGCGCGTACGAGGCGGACGGGTCGCCCTCGGTACGCTCCGGCTCGAAGACCAGGTGCAGGGTGTGCGGGAAGCGCTCGGCGAGCCGGGCCATGGGCTCGGCCGGCCGCACCGGGTCGGTGAGGGTCGCCTCGACCCACGACTCCTCGTGCCGTACGAGGGCGGGGTCGGCCAGCAGGTCGTCGAGCCGGCCGCGGATCCGGGCGAGGGACCTGGGCACGGGGCAGTCGACGCGCTCCGCCGCCTCGATCGCGCCGTCAGGACCGAGGTCGATCAGCCACAGCGTCTTGCGGTGGTGGACCTCGGAGAAGGAGTACGCGAGGGGCGAGCCGGAGTAGCGGACGCGCGGGGTGACGGTCTGGCTGCCGTGCAGATGGCCGAGGGCCACGTAGTCGACGCCGTCGAAGACCCCCGCGGGGACGGCGGCGACGCCGCCGACGGTGATGTCCCGCTCGCTGTCGCTCGGTTCGCCGCCCGCGACGAAGGCGTGCGCGAGGACGACGGAGCGGGTGCCCGCGGGGCGGGCGGCGAGGTCGGCGCGGACCCGGTCCATGGCGGCGGAGAGCACCGACTCGTGCCCGGCCCTTGCCGCGCCCAACCGCTCGCGCACGAGGGCCGGTTCCAGATACGGCAGGCCGTACAGCGCGACGTCCCCGTGGGCGTCGGCGAGCACGACGGGCGTGCCGATCCCCGCCGGGTCCGTACGGAGGTGGATGCCGGCGCGCTCGATGAGCCCGGCGCCGACGCCGAGGCGGCGGGCCGAGTCGTGGTTGCCGGAGATCATGACCGTCGGCACCCCGGCCTCGGCGAGCCGGTGCAGGGCGGTGTCGAAGAGCTCGACGGCGGAGAGCGGCGGCACGGCCCGGTCGTAGACATCCCCGGCGACCAGGACCGCGTCCACGTCACGCTCGCGCACCGTGGCCACGAGGTGGTCCAGGAACGCGGACTGGGCGTCGAGCAGGCTCACCCGGTGGAACGACCGTCCCAGGTGCCAGTCCGACGTGTGCAGGAATCTCATGATCCAGGAGCGTATCGGTGGGGTCGGACAACGGCCGTGGCTTCGGGGAAACCCGGGACTTCGGGAGATCGGGGGGATTCCGGGAGCTTCCGCTCAGGCATCGCCGTACGCCTCGCCGCCCAGTTCCAGGCCGGCGGTGCCGGCCGTCACGTCGGCGAGCCAGCCCCGGAAGGCCTCGACGTCGGCGTCCGGGAGTCCGATCTCCAGGGCGACGGCCTCGCCGTACCGCACGTCCCGTACGTTCCTGCCGGTCGCCCGCAGGTCGTTCTCCAGCTTGCCCGCGCGCTGGTGGTCGACGGTCACCGTGGCGAGGCGGTAGCGCTGCCGGGTGAGGGTGCCGAGCGCGTCCAGGGCCTCGCCGACCACACCGCCGTACGCCCGGATCAGACCGCCCGCGCCGAGCTTCACGCCGCCGTAGTAGCGGGTGACGACGGCGGCGACGTACCGCACCTCGCGCCGCAGGAGCATCTGGAGCATGGGGACGCCGGCCGTGCCGCCGGGCTCCCCGTCGTCGCTCGCCTTCTGGACGGAGGCGTCGGCGCCGATGACGTACGCGAAGCAGTTGTGGCTGGCGGTCGGGTGCTCCTTGCGGACGCGCGCGACGAAGTCCTGCGCCTCCTGCTCGGTCGCCACCGGCGCGAGCGCACAGATGAAGCGCGAGCGGTTGATCTCGGTCTCGTGCACACCCTCACGGGCGATGGTGCGGTACTGCTCCTGCATCCCGCCACCCTATGCGCCCTGGAACGCGCCCCTGTCCCCCGCCGTCCGCTCCGGCTCTTCGCCGAGCTCCGCGAGCGGGAGGGCCCGCAGGGCGAGGGCCCAGCCGAGGCGGGTCTCACCCGATTCGCTGGAGCGGCCTGTGAGCTCCGCGATACGGCTGATGCGGTTGAGGACGGTGTTGCGGTGGCAGTAGAGCCGCTCGGCGGCCCGGGCGGCGGAGCAGCCGCAGTCGAGCCAGACCCGGAGGGTCTCCAGGAGGGCGGCGCGCTCGCCGGTGGTGGCGAGGACAGGGCCGAGGTGGACGGCGACGATCCGGTCCGCGATGTCGCCCCGGCCGCTGAGCAGCACCTCCGTGAGCCGGTCGTCGAACGCGGCGGCCTCGCCACTGCCGACGGGGAGGGTACGGAGGGTCTGTTCGGCGAGCCGCAGGGCCCGGCCGGCCTGGGCGAGCCGGTCGAACTCCGGGGAGACCCCGGCGGTGGTCCCGGTCTGCCGGCGGAGCAGGTCGATCAGGGTGCGCGGGGCGTCGGCGCCGCGCGGCAGCCGGACGATGCCCGCGTAGCGGCCGGCGCGGGGGCGCCAGAACGACCACAGGCCGCGGGCCTCCAGGACGGGCGCCGGGTGGGGCGGGGCGGCCGGGTTCTGGGCGGCGACCACGACGACGTACCGGTCGCTCAGCGGGACCCCGAGGGCGGCGGAGGCGGCCGCGGCGACGGCCGGGTCGTCGGCGCGGCCGTCGAGCAGCGCCTCGAAGAGGGCGACGCGGCGGGTGTCCTGGCGGCTCTGCATCTCCAGCTGGGTCAGCCGGTAGGCGTCGGCCATGGCCACCGAGTAGCGGTCGATGGTCTCCCACAGGGCGCCCGCGACGTCGAGCTCGGTGTCCCGGGTGTCGGTGTCCCGGCCGGGTCGGGCCCGCAGGTGTTCCGCCATCACCTGCCAGAGCACCCGGCCGCCCCGGCGGTAGGCGCGCAGGACGGTGTCGAGCGGCACGTTCTGCTCGGCCCTGCGACGGCCGGTCTCGCGCGCGGCGTGCTCGAAGTCGACGCCGGTGGGGGCGAGGCCGCCGAAGTCCTGGAGGGCCCGCAGCAGGTTGTCGCGGCAGATCTCCCACAGGTCCTCGCGGGTGACGGGGGTGCCGGAGGCGTACGTACCGCTGTGGGCGCGGATGTCGTCGACGGCTCGGTCCGTGAGGCGGGCGAGGTCGCCGAGGAGCGAGGCGGCGATGGTGCGGCGCAGCGTCGCGTCGGCGGTCGTGGCGGCCGCGCCGGAGGTCGTGGCGGCGGCGGTCGTGGCGGCCGCGCCGGAGCCGCGACCGGGCTTCGCCGCCGGAGAGTGGGTCATGGCCGCACCGTAACGCCGCCGTTTGGCGGATGCCACGTGCCGGACATCCCGGAGGGGCCGCTGCCCACTCGATGGCGTCACATGGTGGGCAGGTGCACATGGCGCCGGACCCGTGCCAGGAAGGATTCTGTGCCGTGTCAGGCCCGTCAACGCCGTGTTTCCTGGAGCGTGCCATGTCACTGAGCGTCGCCAACGTCCTGGGCGAGTCCGCCCGCCAGTTCCCGGACCGGATCGCGGTCGTCGAGGGCGCGGCCCGGCTGACCTACCGGGAGCTGTGGCACGAGGCGCTGCGCTGCGCCGCCGGGCTGCGGGCCTCGGGCGTGAAGCCGGGCGACCGGGTCGCCCTCCTGCTGCCGAACACGACGGAGTTCCTGCGGGTGTACTACGGCGCGCTCGCCGCCGGGGCCACGGTCGTCCCGGTCCACGCCCTGCTGGTCGCCGAGGAGGTGCGGTACGTCCTGGAGCACAGCGGCGCGGTCGCGATCGTGAGCGGCGGCCCCCTGTGGGCGGTGGCCGAGGAGGCGGCGCGGAACGCCGGGGTGCGCGCGCTCCAGGGCGCGCCGTCGGCGGCGGAGCCGCTGCGGGCCGCCGAGCCGGCCGAGCCCTCCGACACGGCGGTGATCCTGTACACGAGCGGGACGACGGGCCGGCCGAAGGGTGCCCGCCTCACCCACCTCAACATCGTCATGAACGCCTCCGTGACCTCGCAGGACCTGCTGGGCCTCGGCGCGGACGACGTCGTCCTCGGCTGTCTGCCGCTCTTCCACAGCTACGGACAGACCTGCGCGATGAACGGGACGCTGCGGGCCGGGGCCACCCTCGTCCTGATGCCCCGGTTCAGCGGCCCGGCGGCGCTCACGGCACTGGCCGACGAGGGCGTCACCGTCTTCATGGGCGTACCGACGATGTACCACGCGCTGGTCGAGGCGGCGGCCGCCGACGACCGGCGGCCGGCGGCGCTGCGGGCGGCCGTGTCCGGCGGGGCGGCGCTTCCGGTCGCCGTCCTGGAACGGTTCGAGGAGACGTTCTCGACGCAGGTCCTGGAGGGGTACGGCCTCACCGAGACCTCGCCGGTCGCGACCTTCAACCAGCCGCACATCGGGCGCCGCCCGGGGACGGTGGGGCACCCGGTGTGGGGGGTCGAGATCGGGGTCGCCGACGCGGCCGTCGAGGACCGGATCGAGCTGCTCGCGGACGGCGGGATCGGCGAGGTCGTGGTGCGCGGGCACAACGTCTTCGCCGGGTACCTCGACGACCCGGAGGCGACGGCCGCGGCGGTGGTCGACGGCTGGTTCCGCACGGGGGACCTCGGCGTCCGGGACGAGGAGGGCTTCCTGAGCATCGTGGACCGGAAGAAGGACCTGGTGATCCGGGGCGGCTTCAACATCTACCCGCGCGAGGTCGAGGAGGTCCTGGTCCGCCACCCGGCGGTCTCCGAGGTCGCGGTGATCGGCGTCCCCGACGAGGCGAAGGGCGAGGAGGTCTGCGCCGTGGTCGTCCTGCGCCCGGGGGCCGGGGCCGTCGACGAGGCGGATCTTGTGGAGTGGTCGAAGGAGCGCCTCGGCCGGCACAAGTACCCGCGCCTCGTACGGTTCGTGGCCGAGATGCCGCTCGGCCCGACCGGCAAGATCCTCAAGCGGGCGCTGGTCGCGGCGGAATCCTGAAGGGGCGGGCGGGGCGGGTAACGGGAAGGGAGCGATGGCCGATGTCCGAGCTTCGTGAGCCGGTGGCTCCTCACGCGGGGTCCCCGCGTGAGGAGGAGCTGCGGGCCTGGGGCGACTGAGGGCTCCGGAGCGGCTACGCCGGGACGGGGGCGTCGAGGGGCGGGGCGTCCGGGGACTCTGGCGCGTCCGGGGTCTCCGACTCCTGCGGCGGGTCGCTGAGCTGTTCGCGCAGGTAGTTCCAGACGACCGCGATCAGCGCGGCGATGGGTACGGCCAGCAGGCTGCCCACGATGCCGGCGAGGCTGCCGCCCAGGGTCACCGCCAGCAGGATCACGGCGGCGTGGAGGCCGAGCCCCCGGCTCTGGATCATGGGCTGGAAGACGTTCCCCTCCAGCTGCTGCACCACGACGATGATGGCGAGGACGATCAGCGCGTCCGTCGGACCGTTGGACACCAGCGCGATGAGAACGGCGACAAGCCCGGCGAACAGCGCTCCCACGATGGGCACGAAGGCCGAGACGAAGGTAAGCACCGCCAGCGGGAGCACCAGGGGTACTCCGAGGATCCAGAGGCCGAGGCCGATGAAGACGGCGTCGAGCAGGCCGACGAAGGCCTGCGAGCGCACGAACGCGCCCAGGGTGTCCCAGCCGCGCTCGGCCACGACGGGCACGTCGGTGGCCAGTCGGCCGGGGAGCTGACGGGTGAGCCACGGCAGGAAGCGCGGGCCGTCCTTGAGGAAGAAGAACATCAGGAAGAGCGCGAGGACGGCGGTGACCACCCCGTTGAACACGGTGCTCACGCCCGTACCGACGGCGGAGACCATGCTGCCGACGCTGTTCTGGACGCGGTCGACCGCCGTGTCGAAGGCGCCGGCGATCTGTTCGTCGCCGATGTTCAGCGGCGGTCCCGCCGCCCACTCGCGCAGCCTCTGGATGCCTTCCACCACGCCGTCGGCGAGCTCGCCCGACTGGGACGAGACGGGTACCGCGATCAGCGCCACGATGCCCGCCGCGACGAGGAGGAAGAGCACGGTCACGGCCGAGGCCGCCAGAGCCGGGGGCCAGCCGAGCCGACGCAGGGAGCGGGCGAGCGGCCAGGTCAGTGTGGTGAGGAGAAGGGCCACGACGAGGGGCCAGACGACCGGCCACATCCGACCCAGCAACCACAGGGCCACCGCGGCCATGACGAGGACGACGAGCAACTCGGCGGAGACGCGGGCGGATCGCCGGAGCGCGGCGGCGGCTTTCGTGGAACTCAGCGTGGCAGGCATGCGGTCACCCTAGGGGTGACCAGCCGTGTTGCGGAATCTCGGCCGGTCGGCCCGGGAGGACGACGCCGACCCCGAGCCCGCCCCGTCGGGAATCCCACGCGGTCGGCGCTCGTTCTGCACTCAGGGAGTGCCCACCATCACCGACCGGAGGCAGAGCGTGCGCAACGAGACGGAGACCATCCGGAAGATCCTCGACGAGGCCGGGGACACCTGGGCCATCGTGGGGCTCTCCGCCAACCAGGAGCGTGCCGCCTACGGCGTCGCGGCCTTCCTGCAGCGGCACGGCAAGCGGATAGTCCCCGTGCACCCGAAGGCCGAGACGGTCCACGGCGAGCAGGGCTACGCCTCCCTCGACGCGATCCCCTTCGACGTCGACGTCGTGGACGTGTTCGTCAACAGCGCACTCGCCGGCGCGGTCGCCGACGAAGCCGTCGCCAAGGGCGCCAAGGCCGTCTGGTTCCAGCTCGACGTCGTGGACGAAGCCGCGTACGCACGCACCCGCGCCGCGGGCCTCGACATGGTCATGGACCGCTGCCCCGCCATCGAGATCCCCCGCCTCGGCTGAAGCCGTCCCTCAGGCGACGCCGAGCCCCTCCAGGACGACGGCGCCGGGCAGCTCGGCGAAGGCCTTGCCCGGGACGATCAGCTTGCCGCGCCGACGCCCGCTGCCGATGAGGACCCAGGGGGTGTCGATCACCGTCGCGTCCACCAGGAGGGGCCAGTCGGCCGGGAGTCCGACCGGTGTGATGCCGCCGTACTCCATACCGCTCCGGCCCGTCGCGGTCTCCATGTCCGCGAACCGCGCCTTGCGGGAGCCCAGGTGGCGGCGGACGACTCCGTTGACGTCGACCCGGGTGGCCGAGCGCACCACGCAGGCCGCCAGGGTCGTCTCCTCGCCGCGCTTCCCTGCCACGATCACGCAGTTCGCGGAGGCGTCGAGGAGGTCCGCGCCGTGGTGCGCGACGAAGGCGGCCGTGTCGGCGATCTCCGGGTCGGTGTCGACGTACAGCAGCTGATCCGCCGGTCCGGTGCCCTGCCAGGCGCGTACGGCCGTGGCGACCGGTTCCGTGAGCTGGTCCAGGCGGTCGCGGGCGGGAACGGCGTTGTCGAAGTCTCCGATGGGTGCGCGCATGCGGCTCACGCTAACAGCGGCCGCCCGGGACGACGTTGGGCGTCTCAGCGTGCGGGCGGGATGGAGACGGCCATGGTCATCTCGACCCGCTCCGTGCCGTCGTTGCGGTACGCGTGCGGCACGTTGGCCTCGAAGACGGCGGAGGTGCCGGCCGGGATGCGGTGCTCCTCGCCCTCGACCACGAGGGTCAGCTCGCCCGCCGCGACGTGCAGCAGCTCGGTGGTGCCGTCGGGGTGCGGGTCGGACGCGCTGCCGTCGCCCGGCATCAGCGTCCAGGCCCAGAGCTCCAGGGGGCCGCGCGCCTCGGTGCCGGCGAGCAGGGTGGTGTGGCTGCCGGTGGATGTGGACCACATGCGGACGGCCTGGTCGGGCGGGACGAGGCGGACGTGGGAGCCCTGCTCGTAGTCGAGGAGGGTGGTGATCGAGACACCGAGCGCGTCCGCGAGCTTCACGGTGGTGCCGACGCTGGGGTTCGTCCGGGCCTGCTCGATCTGGATGATCATGCCGCGGCTGACGCCGGCCCGTGCGGCGAGCGCGTCCAGCGTGAATCCGCGTTCATTGCGCCACCGCTTCAGATTCCGCGCGAGCGACTGCGTGAGCTGATCGAGGTCCGACACATTCCGTCCAATATTTTGGATGACATAGTCCAACAGACTGAACTACGGTGGGGTCTACCGCGGTGTACCAGCTGTCCACCGCACTGTACTGCGAGACCGCCACCCTGCGAGGATCCATGACTGCGCTGTTCGCCCTGGCCACCGCCCTGCTCTGGGGCTTGGCCGACTTCGGCGGCGGGCTGCTCACCCGGCGCATGCCGGCGCTCACGGTGGTCGTCGCCTCGCAGACCGTCGCGGTCGTCGTCCTCGGCGCGATCGTGGTCGTCACCGGCGGCTGGACCGAGATCGGGCCCCAGCTCTGGTACGCCGTCGCGGCGGGCGTGGTCGGTCCGGTCGCGATGCTCTCCTTCTACAAGGCCCTGGCGCTCGGCCCGATGGGCGTCGTCTCCCCGCTCGGCTCGCTCGGCGTCGTCGTGCCCGTCTCCGTGGGCCTGCTCATCGGCGACCGGCCGGGGCTCCTCCAGTTCGCCGGGATCGGCGTGGCGATCGTCGGTGTCCTGCTCGCCGGCGGGCCCGAGCTGCGCGGCGCACCCGTGCAGCGCCAGGCCGTGCTGCTCACCCTGGTCGCGGCCTTCGGCTTCGGCTCGGTGATGGCGCTGATCGCCGAGGCGTCCTCGACGCTGACCGGCCTGTTCCTCGCCCTGTTCGTCCAGCGGGTGACCAACGTGGCGGTGGGCGGCGGCGCGCTGTACGTCTCGGTGAAGAGGGGCGGGCGGGCGCTGCCGGAGGACGGCGGCGGGATGAAGGTCGTGTGGGCGGCCCTCCCCGCGCTCGCCTTCGTCGGCCTCGCGGACGTCGCCGCCAACGGTACGTACTCGATCGCGGCGCAGAACGGCCCGGTGACCGTCGCGGCCGTCCTCGCCAACCTCTACCCGGTGGTCACGGCGCTCGCGGCGCGGGGCGTGCTGAAGGAACGGCTGCGCGCGGTCCAGGCGGCGGGCGCCGGCCTGGCCCTGGTCGGCACGGTCCTGCTGGCGACGGGCTGACGGATCGACCCCGCGCGAACCGGGTCAGCCCTCCGCGAGGTCCCATGCCGCGAGCGCGGCGAGCTGCTCGTGCGTCACACCGTCCGGTACGGGCACCGGCGCCGGCGTCCGCAGCGGCGGCTGCCAGCCCCGCTCCGGGTCCCAGCTGCGCACCACCTTCGCCGGCGCGCCGGCCACCACCGAGTGGTCCGGCACCTCACCCCGTACGACGGCGCCCGCCGCGACCACCACGTTGCGGCCGAGCTTGGCGCCCGGCAGGATCACCGCGCCCGTGCCCAGCCAGCAGCCCGGCCCGATCTCGACCGGCTCGGAGCGCGGCCACTGCCTGCCGACCGGCTCGTCCGGGTCGTCGTAGCTGTGGTTGGTCGAGGTGATGTAGACGTACGGACCGCAGTACGTGTCCGAGCCGATGGTCACCCGGGTATCGGCGATGACGTGGCTGCCGCGGCCGAGGACGACACCGTTGCCCAGGGTCAGCACCGTGTCGGGGCCGAGGTCGAGCCCGGGCAGCATGCCCGCCGTGAGGGTGACCTGCTCGGCGATGATGCAGCACTCGCCGATCTCGATCCACTGCTCGCCGAAGACGGTCCCCTGCGGGAACGCCAGCCGGGTGCCCGCCCCGAGGCGACGGAAGCGCAGCTTCCCGGGGTGCTCGGCGGTCACCGAACCGGCCTCCTGCACCCAGCGCCACCCGCCCTGCACGGCGCGGGCGAGAACGCGGCGCCGCCAAGCGGTGAGAGAGGAGAACGTGTTTCTGTTCCTGGGCACCCGCACACGGTAGTCCGCACCGTCGTAGCTGATCAGTGGGGTGCCCTGTGATGTCCGTCATGGGCCGCGACTAGGGTGCGTGGAGGCGTGACGCAATCATGAGCGATCAGGAGCGAACGATGACCGAGGCGTTGATCAGGGGCGTGGGCGGCAAGGAGCCGCAGGTCGATCCGACCGCCTTCACGGCGCCGACCTCCGTGGTGCTCGGCGACGTCACGCTGGGGGCCCGCGCCAGCGTCTGGTACCACGCGGTGCTCCGGGCGGACTGCGGTCCCGTCGTCGTGGGCGAGGACTCCAACATCCAGGACAACTGCACCGTCCACGTCGATCCGGGCTTCCCGGTGACGATCGGCGACCGGGTGACGGTCGGCCACAACGCGACCGTCCACGGCTGCACCATCGAGGACGACGTCCTGGTGGGCATGGGCGCCACGGTCCTCAACGGCGCCCGGGTGGGCGCCGGTTCGCTCATCGCCGCGCAGGCGCTCGTCCCGCAGGGGATGGAGATCCCGCCGGGTTCGCTGGTGGCCGGAGTCCCGGCCAAGGTGCGGCGCCCGCTGACGGAGGAGGAGCAGGCGGGCATCCGCCTCAACGCGGAGATGTACCTCCACCTGGCCAAGGGCCACGCCGAGGCCTTCGAGGACTGAGGGCCGGAGCCCACGAGACGGAGAAGGGCGCGGCGGCCGTGAGGCCACCGCGCCCTTTCGTGTCCGTCGGGGGCGCCCCGTCAGTCCGCCACCGAAGCCGAAGCGGACACCGGCGTCGGCTCCGGCTCGGGCGCCGACTCGGTCTTCGACTGCGTCGCCGCCGCGGCCTTCTTCGCGCGGTTCTTCAGGATCAGCATCGACGCGACGCCGACCAGGACCGCGAGCACCAGACCCAGCCACGAGAAGCGCTTGAGCCACGCCTCGGCGACGACGCCCACCGAGTAGATGACGGCCGTCGTACCGCCCGCCCAGAGGATGCCGCCGAAGACGTTGGCGATGAGGAACTTCCAGTACGGCATCCGCAGCACGCCCGCGAGCGGTCCCGCGAAGATCCGCAGCAGGGCGACGAAGCGGCCGAAGAAGACGGCCCACATGCCCCACTTCTCGAAGGACCGCTCCGCCAGCGCGATGTTGGCCTCGCTGAAGTGTTTGGGGAACTTCTTGCCCAGCCAGGCGAGCAGCGGACGCCCGCCCCTGCGACCGATCGCGTAGCCGATCGAGTCGCCGATGATGGCCCCGGCGGTGGCGCAGGCCCCGAGGACGTACGGATTGATGTCACCGTGCTGGGAGGCGAGCAGGGCCGAGCTGACGAGGACGATCTCGCCGGGCAACGGGATTCCCAGGCTTTCGAGCCCGATCACCACTCCCACCAGCGCGTAGATCGCCACCGCGGGGATCGTCTCCAGCCACTCCTGGACGTGCAACGCGGTTCCTCCCGTGTCGAGGCGCGCGCCGCGTCGCGCGCGCCGAGGCAGCCTACCTGGTCACGGCAGGACCGCCCGCCGCCTCCCGGGCGCGTAAATCACTGGTCGGCCGCGGCCGGGGCGCGCTACGCTCCGCCGCGATGACCACTCACTCCGTTCAGTGTTGGGGGGGCCCGTCCGCGCAAGGTGAGTGCTGATGACCACTCATCCCGCGTACGAGGATTCCCACGCTTCCTTCCTCTCCTTCTGGCTGCGCGTCCGCGAGTTCGCCGTGCCGCCCTCCATGATCAAGACAGCGACCGCCCGTCGCCTCGCCGGGGACTGGGCGGGCGCGTGTGCCGCCGCACGCGTCGATGTCGATCTCGACCTACGGTCCGTGGCACGGGCCCACGGCCGGGACCTCACCGACCGGATCCGGCGCGATCTCCGCCACCTGGCCCCCGACCTGCTGCGCTGGCACATGCCGAGGATCGCTCCGGACGGGCTGCTGCGCCCGGGCCTGACGATCTCGCTGGCCCGGTACGCCAGGGCGGAGCCGCCGTCGCGGGACGGGCCGGTGCACCTCGTGGCCCGGACTCCGCCCGCGTGGGCGGACGGCGGTCAGCGGATCAGCCTCGCCCTCTGGGACGGGTCCTCCGACGGGTCCCTCGGGCAGGGCCCCGTCGGGCGCCACCCGCATCCGCTGCCCGGCCGGCGGTTCCGCCTCGACCTGCACCGCCATCTGTGGGACGCGCGCAGGGCCGATGAGCTGCGCGTCCGCTCGGGGGCCGACGCGCCCGCGGGCGAGCCTCCGGTACCGGTGCCCGAGGGGTTCCGCTGTGCCGTCGACCGCTGGCAGGCGGAGGCGAGGCACGTGCTCCGGGCCGAGGGCAGGTCCGCCGGCCCGGTGACCGTACGCCTCGACGCGCGCCGCCGCCTCACGCTGGACGTGGATGCGGCTGCGGCTGCGGCTGCGGCTGCGGACGCGGAGGGGGACGCGGACCCGGCCACCGAGGCTCGCCGGGATACGCGCAGTCCCGCCACGCCGCTCCTCCTCCCGGACGCGGCGACCTGGGTGCTGCCCGATCTGGAGCTGCTCCGGGCTGGCGCGATCGAGGCCGGCCGGCTCCACCCGCTGGTCGCGTCCGCGCTCGTACCGGACCACGCGCCCTCCGGCCCCGCCGAGGAGCAGGGGGCCTCGGGTCCCCGGGTCGTGGAGTGCCGGGGTGACCGGCACCGGATCGCTCTGGTCGACGGCGTACTGGCTCCGCTGGACCACGACCCGGAGGAGCTCGCGCGGGAGGAGCTGCTCGTCGCCCTGGGTGGACCTCCGCTGCCCTGTCTGCGGGTGATCGACGAGGCGCACCGGCGTCCGGACTGTCTCGTCGGCGTGCGCGAACGTCTGCAGCACGGTGACGTCGTCGGCGCGCTCGCGGTCGTCGAGGGCCTGCTCGGGCCCGGGGCGACGCTGCGCGGCGGACCGCTGCGGGACGCCCTTGAGGGGGCGGCGCAGCGGCGGATCGCCTACGGGCTGTTCCGGTCGGGCCTCGACGTACCCCCGCCCCACCGCCTCGTCCCCTCTGATCCTCGTCCCCGCGCCCACCGAACCCGCCCCCGCCTCGCGCACTGAGGCGGGCGGCCCGGGGCTCCGTCCCCGCATCCGCTTCTCATCCGTCCCACCACCACGAAACCCAAGGTGATCATCTGTGACCGATATGTCCACCATGCCCGCGTACGCCCCCGCCCCCGATCTCGCCCCCGACCTCGACTCCCCCCTCGACGTCGCCGGCGCGTTGCTGACCCTGCTCGGCGACACCGCCACCGAGCCCCGGCCCGACACCCAACTGGAGGCCCTGACACTGGCCGTGGCCGCCGACCTGCCGGTGATCCTCTGGGGTGAGCCGGGGATCGGCAAGACGGCGGCCCTGACCCGGCTGGCCGAGGAGCTGGACCTCCCCCTGACCACGGTGATCGCCAGCGTGCACGAGCCGTCGGACTTCTCGGGCCTGCCCGTCGTCGGCGACGACCCCGCCGAGCAAGGTGTCCCGATGGCCCCGCCGGACTGGGCCGTGCGACTGGTCAGGACCGGGCGGGGGCTGCTCTTCCTCGACGAGCTGTCCACGGCGCCGCCCTCCGTACAGGCCGCGCTGCTCCGTCTCGTCCTGGAACGGCGGATCGGCGCCCTCCAACTGCCGCCCGGGGTACGGATCGTGGCCGCCGCCAACCCGAGGTCCTCGGCCGCCGACGGCTGGGAGCTGAGTCCACCCCTGGCCAACCGGTTCGTCCACCTCCAGTGGGCCCACGACGGGGAGGTCGTCGTCCGCGGCCTCGGCGGGACCTGGCCCCGGGCCACACTGCCCCGCCTCGACCCCGGGAAGCTGCCCGAGGCCGTGGAGTTCGCCCGGCGCGCGGTCTGCGGGTTCCTCTCCGTCCGCCCCGAGCTCGTGCACCGGCTGCCCAACAGCGAGACGCGGCGGGGCGGCCCCTGGCCCTCGCCCCGGAGCTGGGAGATGACCCTCCGTCTGATCGCCTTCGCGACGGCGGCCGGCTCCTCGCGCGACGTGCTGGCCCAGCTGGTGCGGGGCACCGTGGGCGACGGGCCCGGCCTCGAGGTGATGGCGAGCCTGGACCGGATGGACCTCCCGGACCCCGAGACGCTGCTCGCCGACCCCGGGTCCGCCGAGCTGCCCCAGCGCGGGGACCTGCGCCAGGCCGCGCTCGACGGAGTGGTGGCGGCGGTACGCGGGCGCCCGGACGAGGCCCGCTGGGACGCGGCCTGGGCGGTCCTGGTGCGGGCGTTGGAGACCGGGGCCCCTGACCTGGTGGTCGTCCCGGCGACGACGCTCGCCTCGCTGCGGCAGGAGGACTGGACGGTTCCCGCGGCGATCGAGAAGCTCGCCGGCGTGGTCTCCCTGTCCCGGCGCGCCGACGACGCGGCGGCCCGCGCCGCCCAGGCGGCCCTGAGCGCGCAGGGCAGCCGATGACGGCGGTCGGCCTCGACCTCGACAAGCTCTTCACCGCGCGCCTGCAGGCCGCCCGGGCCCGGCCGTACCTGGCGACGGCGCTGTTCGCCCTGCACGTGGTCGAGGACCGGCGGGTGCCGACCATGGGAGTGGACCGCCACTGGCGGTGCTACGTCTCCCCCGGGTTCGTGGAACGGACCCCGGTGGAGGAGCTGGCCGGGGTCTGGGTGCACGAGGTGTCCCACCTGCTGCGCGACCACCACGGGCGCGGCGACCGGCTCGCCCGGACGCGCGGACTGAACGGCCCCACGGAGCGGCTGCGGATGAACATCGCCGCCGACCTGGAGATCAACGACGACATCTTCGGCGACGGCCTGGTACGGCCCAAGGGCGCCGTCGTACCGAGCGACCTGCACCTCCCCACGGGGGAGCTGATGGAGGACTACCTGCGTCTGTTCCGGCTCGGGCCCAGGACGGACCACCTCGTCTGGCTGGACTGCGGCAGCGGCGCGGACGGCAGCGAACGGGAGTGGGACCTCGGCCCCGACGGCGCGGACGGCCTGAGCGAGCAGCAGCGGGACGCGGTGCGGTTCCGGGTGGCGCAGGCCATCTCCGGGCGGCCGGGGAGCGCCCCGCAGGGGTGGAAGCGGTGGGCCGAGGAGGCGTTCCATCCCCCGCAGCCGTGGCGGGAGTTGCTGGGCGCGGCCCTCCGCTCGGCGGCCTCGGGGCCGGGCGCGGGCGACGACTACAGCTACGGCCGTCCGTCCCGGCGCTCGGCCGGGCTGCCCGGTGTCGTACTCCCGAGTCTGCGGCGGAGGCCGCCTCGGGTCACCGTGGTCATCGACACCTCGGGCTCGGTCAGCGACGCCGAACTGGGCAGCGCGCTCCTGGAGGTCGCCGCCATCTCCCGTACCGTGGGCGGCCGTCGGGACCTGGTCTCCGTCGTGTCCTGCGACGCGGCGGCCCGGGTCGCGCACCCGATCTGCCGCGCGGAGGGCATTCCGCTGGTCGGCGGCGGGGGTACGGATCTGCGCGCGGGCTTCACCAAGGCCCTGGGCGGCCGTCCGCGCCCCGATGTGATCGTGGCCCTGACCGACGGCCAGACGCCGTGGCCCAGCGCACCGCCGCCGTGCCGAACGGTGGTGGGCCTCTTCCCCCGCGCGCGCAGACCGAGGTCGTACAACGAGAACAACCCCGAGTACGTCCCGGACGCACCGCCCGACTGGGCACGCGTGGTGGTCATCGACGCGTGAGGAGCGGCGGGGGCGGTGGGGGACGGTACGGAGGCGGGCGGCGGGGTCGGCAGGCGCGGTACGGAGGCGCCAACCGGCCGCCTCCGCACCCCCTGCGTCGCTACTTCCCCTGGCCGTTCGGCCGCAGCGTCCAGACGACGGTCATCTCGCCGGTCACCGCGCCGTCCTCGCGCGTGATCGCGATGTGCACGGGAAACTCCGGGCGCTCGCCCGCGTCAAGGTCGGCGACGACCTCGGCGGCCGGGCGGCCGAGGGTCGCGGTGGCCGTGACGACGCCCATGGCCAGCTTCTTGTAGCCGATCTCAGCCGTGACGGCGAGCGGCACCGCGCGGTTCAGCTGGTCGCCGAAGGCGGCCAGGACGATCGCGCCGCTGGCCGACTCGGCCAGCGTGAACATCGCTCCGGCGTGCGGGCCGCCGACGTGGTTGTGGTAGTCGGCCTGGTCCGGCAGGCGGACGACGGCCCGCTCGGAAGTGGTCTCCAGGAACTCGAGGTTGAGGGTCCTGGCCATGGGAACCGTGGCGGCGAGCATCTCGCCGACGGACATCTGGTCTGCGCTCATGCGCCGATGTTACCCACGAGTAGCACAGAAGGCCATCCCCCACGACCGCCCCGCCGTCACCCGTCCGCAGGGGGCGGACGTAGCAGGGTTCCCGCCACACCTCTATGGTTACTGGCCATGTGGCCAGGACAGCAGCCGCCCGGGGGCGAGCAGAACCCGCAGGACCAGAATCAGAACCCCTACCAGCAGTCGGGGTACCAGCAGCCGAACCCCTACCAACAGCCCGGCTATCAGCAGCAGCCCGGGTACCCGCAGCAGCCGCCGACCCAGCCGCCCACGCAGCCGGGTTACCCGCAGCAGCCCGCACAGCCCGGCTACCCGCAGCCCAACCCGTACCAGCAGCCGACCGTGCCGCAGTACGCGGTGCCGGGCGCGCCGCAGGGCGTACCGGGCGGCCCGGGCGACGGCAAGAAGAAGCAGACGACCGTCATCGCGATCGTCGCCGCGACCGCCGTCGTCGTGGCGGCCGGCGTCACCGGTTTCCTCGTCCTCGGCAAGGACGACGGCAAGAAGACGCAGGCAGGCGACGACCCGAAGCCCACCACGTCCACCTCGGCCCCCGCGCCGGCGCCGACGCCTTCCGTCGACAACCCGCGCGACGACGCCGACCTGCAGCCGACCATCCCGGGCTGGAAGGTCGTCCACAACCCGAAGTACGGCACGCTGTTCGACGTACCGGCCGACTGGGAGCTCCTGAAGCCCGGCAGCGTCACGTTCTTCGAGGACGAGAAGAAGGGTGACGGCTCCCCGGTCGTCACGATGTCGGCTCCGGTGCGCTACAAGAGCAAGTGGTGCACGTTCGACACGAACAAGGACGGCTCCAAGGAGAGCTGGGGCCTGAGCAGCGCGGGCACCAAGGGCGGCCAGGGCGCCAAGAACACCGAAGAGGCGGCGTTCAACGAGGCCGGCAACTGGGTGTGGGCGGGCTACGCGCAGCACATGCCCAAGGGCACCATCAAGATCACCAAGGCCGTGCCGTACACCACCACGTCCGGTCTCACCGGCAGCGTCGCGACGGCCACCGCCCCGGGGATCAAGAAGCGGAACCCGTGCGAGTCGGACGGCAAGTCCCTCGCGTTCTCCTTCAAGAACGCCAAGGGCGACTTCTCGTCGTTCGTGATCTACGGGGCCGACAGCGTCAAGGACGAGCTGGCGGACGCGACGATCCAGAAGATCCTCGCGACCGTACGACTGGCCCCGGCCTCTTCCTGACGGCCGAGGCCCGACCGTAATCGGTTTGGCAGGGGGCGGCGGCGACGGGGATAGTCCCGGGGTGAGAAACCCCGCCGCCTCCCCCCGCAGAGCACGCCGCCGCCCCGACTGGGCCGGCCGCAACTACGTCCTGCTGACCGCCGCCGCGATCGTCACCAACCTCGGCACCCACGGTGCCCTGATCGCGGCGGCGTTCGCGGTGATCCAGTCCGGCGGCGACGGCGGCGACGTGGGCCTGGTGGCGGCGGCCCGGACCCTCCCGCTCGTCCTCTTCCTGCTCATCGGCGGCGCCGTCGCCGACCGGATACCCCGGCACCGCGTCATGGTCGCCGCCAACGCGCTGAACTGCGTCTCCCAGGCCGTCTTCGCCGTGCTCGTCCTCGCGGGCGACCCGAAGCTCTGGCAGATGATGCTGCTGACCGCCCTGTGCGGAACGGGCCAGGCCTTCTTCAGTCCGGCCGCCGAGGGCATGCTGATGTCCAGCGTCAGCGGGGAACAGGTCGGCCGCGCCTTCGCCCTCTTCCGGATGGCCATGCACGGCGCCGGCATCGGCGGGGCAGCGCTCGGCGGCGCGATGATCGCCGCCGTCGGCCCCGGCTGGGTCCTCGCCATCGACGCGGCCGCCTTCGCCGTCGCCGGCGGGTTCCGCGCCTTCCTCGACGTCAGCCACATCGCCGAACGGAAGCCCGGCGGCGGCCTGCTCTCCGATCTGCGCGAGGGCTGGCAGGAGGTCATCGGGCGCCCGTGGCTCTGGTCGATCGTGGCCCAGTTCGCCGTCGTCGTGGCCCTCGTCGGCGCGGCCGAGTCGGTGTACGGACCGCTGGTCGCCCGGGACGAGCTCGGCGGCGCCAGGCCGTGGGGGCTCGCGCTCGCCGCGTTCGGTGTGGGCACGCTCTCCGGCGCGCTGCTGATGATGCGCTGGAAGCCGCGCCGGATGCTGCTCGTGGGCACCTTGGGCGTCTTCCCCATGGCCCTGCCCTCGGCGGCGCTCGCGGTGCCGCTCGATGTCGTCGGGCTCTCGCTGGCCATGTTCGTCAGCGGGGTGGCCATCGAGGTGTTCGGCGTGGCGTGGATGACCACGCTGCACCAGGAGATCCCGGAGGAGAAGCTGTCCCGGGTCGCGGCGTACGACTGGTTCGGCTCGACGGCCATGCTCCCGCTCTCCACCGCCCTCGCGGGCCCGGCGGAGAGCCTCTTCGGCCGGAGTCAGGCGCTCTGGGGTTCTGCGGTGCTGATCGTCGTCGCGACGGCCCTGGTGCTGCTCGTCCCCGACGTACGGAACCTGACGCGCCGTACGCATACGAAAGAGATCGCGTCCGGCCCCGCCGCATCGGCCCCGACGGAACAGCAGGCCATCGGCTGACCGTCACCCGATGCTGAACGCCCCGTCCGGCGGTACGGGGGACGGCACCGCGTCCGCGTCGCCCACGGGCCGGGCGTCGCCGGTGAAGCGCGTGAGGCTCTCGCCGTACTCCACGCGCGCGGGGAAGGCGTCCGCCGCCGTGCGCCGGGCCAGGCGGGCCGTGTCGATGTCCCCGTCGGAGGCGACCAGGACGGCGTTGCCGAAGCGGCGGCCGCGCAGCACGGCCGGTTCGGCGATCAGGGCGAGTTCGGGGAAGACGGCGGCGAAAGTGGCCAGTTGGGAGCGGAGGAAGGCGAAAGGCGCCCCGTCGGCCAGGTTGGCGGCATAGATCCCGCCCGGCCGCAGCACCCGCCTGGCCTCGCGCGCGTACTCCACGGAGGTCAGGTGCGCCGGGACCCGCGAGCCGCCGAAGACGTCGGCGACGAGCACGTCCACCGACCCGGTGGGGGCCTTCTCCAGCCAGGCCCGGGCGTCGGCCCCGTGCACGGACACCCCGGATCCCTCCGGCAGCGGAAGGTGCGCGGCGATCAGGTCGAGCAGCCCCAGGTCGGCCTCCACGACGTCCTGGCGCGAGCCGGGGCGGGTGGCGGCGACGTAGCGGGGCAGGGTGAGGGCGCCGCCGCCGAGGTGGAGGACGGAGAGGGCGTCGCCCTCGTCGGCCGCGCTGTCGAGGACGTGGGCGAGCCGGCGCGCGTACTCGAACTCGAGGTGCGTGGGCTCGTCCAGGTCGACGTACGACTGCGGTGCGCCGTCCACGGTCAGCAGCCAGGCCCGGTCCCGGTCGATGTCCGGCATGAGCCGGGCGGTGCCTCCGTCGACGTCACGGACGACGGGGATCTGCTCGTCGGCCTCGTTCACGCCCTCGTTGTCCACGCCTTCGTCGTCCACGCCCTCGTCGTCCATGCCCTCGTTGTTCACGCCCTCATTGTGCCCGCACGGCGGACGGCGGAGGCCCGCGTCCCGTGGGGTTCGGAACGCGGGCCTCCGCTGTGAGCCATGGGCCGTGAGCCGTGGGCCGTGAGCCGCTGTGAGACCCGTTCGGGGCTCAGTCCACGGTCGTGACCGTGCCGGCGCCGACCGTGCGCCCGCCCTCGCGGATCGCGAAGCCGAGACCGGGCTCGAGCGGGACGTCACGGCCCAGCTCGACGGTCATGGTGACCGTGTCGCCGGGGCGCGCGACCGCCGCCTCACCCAGGTCGACGTCGCCGACGACGTCCGCGGTCCGGATGTAGAACTGCGGCCGGTATCCGGTGGAGACGGGGGTGGTACGACCGCCCTCCGCGCCCGACAGGACGTACACCTGCGCCGTGAACCGACGGCTCGGCACGACGCTGCCCGGCGCCGCCACCACGTGCCCGCGGCGGACCGCGTCACGCGCGACGCCGCGCAACAGCAGCGCCACGTTGTCACCGGCCTCGGCGGACTCCATGGGCTTGCCGAAGGTCTCGACCCCGGTCACGACGGTCTCGACCTCCGCGCCGAGCACCTCCACCCGGTCGCCGACGCGGACCGTGCCCCGCTCGATCGCGCCCGTGACGACGGTGCCGCGCCCGGTGATCGTGAGCACGTTCTCGACGGACATCAGGAACGGCGCGTCCACATAGCGCACCGGCATCGGTACGTACGTGTCCACGGCGTCGAGGAGCGCCTCGATCGCCCCGGACCACCGCGCGTCCCCCTCCAGGGCCTTGAGGCCGGACACCCGGACGACGGGCACGGAGTCGCCGGCGTAGCCGTGCGCGGTCAGCAGCTCCCGCACCTCCAGCTCGACCAGGTCGGTCAGCTCGTCGTCCCCCGCGTCGGCCTTGTTGAGGGCGACGACGATGTGGTCGACGCCGACCTGGCGGGCGAGGAGCACGTGCTCGGCGGTCTGCGGCATGATCCCGTCGAGCGCGGAGACGACGAGGATCGCCCCGTCGAGCTGGGCGGCGCCGGTGACCATGTTCTTGACGTAGTCGGCGTGGCCGGGCATGTCCACATGGGCGTAGTGGCGGGTGTCGGTCTCGTACTCGACGTGCGCGATGTTGATGGTGATGCCGCGCTGGGCCTCCTCGGGCGCGCGGTCGATACGGTCGAACGGCACGAACGTGCCGGTCCCGCGCTCGCTGAGGACCTTGGTGATGGCGGCGGTGAGGGTGGTTTTGCCGTGGTCGACGTGGCCCATGGTGCCGATGTTCAGGTGCGGCTTGGTGCGCACGTATGCCGTCTTGGACATGGTTCGCTCGTTCCTTGAGCTCGAAGCGTGTGAGGGGACCCCGGGGCCTGACCGACCCTCCCCCTGAGGGGTCCGCCGGACGATCCGGGGAGGGTCAGCTTCGGGCGCCGTCGAATGCGGCTGCGACGGCCGTGGACGCGAGGGCCGTGGCGAGGAACGTGGAATCGACAACGGCAGCCTTCGGCGCGGCCGCGACTGCGGGCCGTGCTGCGAGGAAGGCGTACCGGGACATGCCCCTGATCCTCGTGGAACGGACGACGGACGTCGAACGATTTTCCGCCGAGGGGAAGTTCGGAGGGGTCGGAGGGCTCAGAGGTGCTTGAGTGCCTCGCGCACCGAGAGCGGGGACAGCCGGGCCCGGTGGGTCTCGACGAAGGCGCGCACCTCGTCGGGGTCCGTCTTGGCGTATTCGCGCAGGGCCCAGCCGATCGCCTTGCGGAGGAAGAAGTCGGTGTCCCCCGCGCGGCGCAGGCAGTAGGCGAACAGCCGCTCGCTGTCGGTGGCGCCCTTGAAGCGGAGTTGGTGCAGGAGCGCGGTCCGCGCGACCCAGAGGTCGTCGTCCTCGATCCACTCGTCCATGCGCTCGGCGAGCGCTGGATCGGCGGCGACGAGCCCGCCGACCGCATGGGCGGCGAGGTGGTCGACGGTGTCCCACCAGGAGTCGGTGGTGACGAGGTGGCGGGCGACGGGCAGGAAGCCCGAGGAGCAGCGCCGGACGTGGCGGCGCAGGTAGTCGACGGCGAAGTAGTGGTACTCGCGCTCGGGGAGGGCGAAGCAGCGCAGGGCGACGGCCGTGCAGTCGGCCTCGTCGGGGCGCGGGGTGCCGTCGAGGACGGTACGGGACAGGGTGCGCCGCTCGGGGGTGCGGATGCCGAGGAAGGGGGCGACGCCCTTCATGTACGCGACCATCTCCTGCGCCCGGAAGGGGTCACCGGCGGGCGGGTACGCCTCGGTGAGACGCCCGAGCACGGTGTCGGCGAGGGCGCTGGCGGGGACGGCGGGCGGCGCGGACGTCATACGGATCACAGTACGACCGATCGCCGACCGCCTGTCGCCCGCCGCCGATCACCGTTCATCGGATGGCAGCACGGCGGATGACGGACATTACGGCGATCACATGGGCAGGTCGGTTACTCTCCCCGGATGCTCGACCCCGTCACCCGGCCGCCGGGCTCCTTCGCGCCGCGCTGCTCCCGGGCTCTGCTGTCGCCCTGGTCGCGCCTCTCCCTGCTCGCCGTCCTCCTGCTCGCCGCGGCGACGACCGTCCTGCTCTACGAGCCACAGCGGCTGCTCGCGGAGGGCTGGCCGGCTCAGTCGAGCGGCGCGGGCGCGGTGGTCCTGTTCGGTCTGGCGTACGGGGTGTGCACGGCGGCCTTCGTACCGCGGCCGATCCTGAACCTGGCGGCGGGCGCGCTCTTCGGTACGCAGGCGGGGCTTGTGGCAGCGGTGGCCGGGACGGTCCTGGGCGCGGGCATCTCGTTCACGCTCGGGCGGCTGCTCGGTCAGGACGCGCTGCGGCCGCTGCTGCGGGGCCGCTGGCTGACGGCGGCGGACGGGCAGTTGAGCCGCCACGGGTTCCGCTCGATGCTGGCGATCCGGCTCTTCCCGGGGGTGCCGTTCGCGGCGGCCAACTACTGCGCGGCGGTCTCCCGCATGGGGTACGCGCCGTTCCTGCTCGCGACCGGGCTCGGGTCGATCCCGAACACGGCGGCGTACGTGGTGGCGGGCAGCGAGGCCGGCTCGCCGACCTCGCCCGCCTTCCTGATCTCGATGGGCTTCATCGTCGTCTCCGGCCTCGCGGCGGCGGTCGTGGCCTGGCGCAAGCGCCACGGCCTGCGCGCCCGCGCGGCGGCACGACCGTCGACGTCGGAGCCGGCCCCCGCGCGACCGCTGGAGGTCACGGGAGCCCGGGCCACCGACTAGGGTCTTGCCCACGTCAGCCGGGCCGCCGCGCGGCCGTGCCTCAGAGCGCCTCGACGATCATCGCGTTCGCCAGGCCGCCTGCCTCGCACATCGCCTGGAGGCCGTAGCGCGCGCCCCGGGCGCGCAGGGCGTGGACCAGGGTGGTCGTCAGTCGGGTGCCGCTCGCGCCGAGCGGGTGGCCGAGCGCGATCGCGCCGCCGTGGACGTTGACCTTGGCCGGGTCCGCGCCGGTCTCCTGCTGCCAGGCGAGCACGACGCCGGCGAACGCCTCGTTGATCTCGAAGAGATCGATGTCGGCCAGGCCGAGTCCGGCCCTGCGCAGCACCTTCTCCGTCGCCGGGATCACGCCGGTCAGCATGAGCAGCGGATCGGAGCCGGTCACCGCGAAGCTGTGCAGCCGGGCGAGCGGGCGCAGGCCGAGACGCTCGGCGGTCTCGGCCGCCATGACGAGGACGGCCGAGGCGCCGTCGTTGGTCGGGCTGCTGTTGCCTGCCGTCACCGACCAGTCGATCTGCGGGAAGCGCTCGGCGAAGCCGGGGTCCTCGAAGGCGGGCCGGAGCCCGGCGAGGATCTCGGTCGTGGTCGTGGGCCGCACCGACTCGTCGCGCCGGACGTCTCCGTACGGGACGACCTCGGCGTCGAAGAGCCCGGCCTCCCAACTGCGCGCGGCCTTGGCGTGCGAGGCGGCGGCGAACTCGTCCATGGCCTCGCGCCCGATCGACCACTTCGCGGCGATCAGCTCCGCGCTGATCCCCTGCGGGACCAGGCCGTCGGGGTACCGCTCGGCGACGCCGGGCCCGAAGGGGTCGGCCCCGGGCGGCACGTTCGACCACATCGGGACCCGGCTCATCGACTCGACCCCGCAGGCGACGGCGATGTCGTACGCCCCTGAGAGCACCCCCTGCGCAGCGAAGTGCACGGCCTGCTGGGAGGAGCCGCACTGCCGGTCGACGGTGGTGGCGGGCACCGATTCGGGGAAGCCCGCGCCGAGCCAGGCGTAGCGGGTGGTGTTCATGGCCTGCTCGCCGACCTGGTCGACGGTGCCGCCGATGACGTCGTCGACGAGCGCGGGGTCGATGCCGCTGCGCTCGATCAGGGCGCGCAGGGTGTGGGAGAGCAGGGCGACGGGGTGGACCTGGGACAGGGTGCCGTTGGCCTTCCCCCTGCCGATGGGCGTGCGGACCGCTTCGACGATGACGGCGTCGCGCATGATGACGGCTCCTCGATCACCTGGTGAGTTTGATATCTGGACCAACACCTGCCAGTAACATAGCCCAGTCAGTTTGATTTTCAAACCCTCCCTTCTCCCCTGCCTTAGGCTGGGGCGCATGAAGGCCGCTCCCCGCCCCTGCTCGATCGCCGACACCCTCGCCCTCGTCGGGGAGAAGTACTCCCTGCTGGTGCTGCGCGAGATCTCGCTCGGCGTGCGCCGCTTCGACCGGATCGCCCGGAACACCGGGGCCCCGCGCGACATCCTGACCGCGCGCCTGAAGCGCCTGGTGGAGGCCGGGATCCTGGAGAAGGTGCCGTACAGCGAGCGTCCGACGCGCTACGAGTACCGGGCCACGGCCGCCGGGCAGGAGCTGCAGCCCGTCCTGCTGACGCTGATGGCCTGGGGCGACCGCCACCTGAACACCGAGGACCGCCCGGTCCTCCTTGAACACGCGTGCGGCGAGGTGCTCAGCCCGCGCGTCGTGTGCGCCTCCTGCGGGGGCGAGGCGGACCCCGTGAGCCTGACCCACCATGTGCGCTCGGCGGGCTGGACGACGACGGGTCCTGTGGAGACCTGAGATCGGGGCCTTCATCTGGGGGCGGTACGCTGCGCAACGACCGGCGGTTGATCTCCGATCCGAGACGCGATCGCCTTTTCTGACGGCACGAGCACATTCGGGACGGCCCTAGCCCCATGAGTTGGTTCGAATCATTCATCCTCGGACTCGTCCAGGGGCTGACGGAGTTCCTTCCCATCTCCTCCAGCGCGCACCTCCGCCTCACCGCCGCCTTCGCCGGCTGGGAGGACCCGGGCGCGGCCTTCACCGCGATCACGCAGATCGGTACGGAGGCCGCCGTCCTGATCTACTTCCGCAAGGACATCGCGCGGATCGTCTCCGCCTGGTTCCGCTCGCTGCGCGACAAGTCGATGCGGAGCGACCACGACGCCCAGATGGGCTGGCTCGTGATCGTCGGCTCGATCCCGATCGGTGTGCTCGGCGTGACGCTCAAGGACCACATCGAGGGCCCGTTCCGTGACCTGCGGCTGATCGCCACGACGCTGATCGTGATGGGCATCGTCCTCGGCATCGCCGACCGGCTCGCCGCCCGCGACGAGACCGGCGGCCGGCACCGCGTCGTCCGCGAGCGCAAGACGCTCAAGGAACTCGGTGTGAGGGACGGCCTGATCTTCGGCTTCTGCCAGGCGATGGCCCTGATCCCGGGCGTCTCCCGCTCGGGCGCGACGATCTCCGGCGGTCTGCTGATGGGGTACACCCGTGAGGCGGCGGCCCGATACTCGTTCCTGCTCGCCATCCCCGCCGTGCTGGCCTCCGGCCTCTTCGAGCTGAAGGACGCGACCGAGGGCGGCCACGTCTCCTGGGGCCCGACGGTCTTCGCGACGATCATCGCCTTCGGTGTCGGCTACGCCGTCATCGCCTGGTTCATGAAGTTCATCACCACCAAGAGCTTCATGCCGTTCGTGATCTACCGGATCGCGCTTGGCATCCTGCTCTTCATCCTGGTCGGCACGGACGCCCTCAGCCCGCACGCGGGCGAGTCCGGGGGCTGACCCCCAGTACCGCTCCGCCGCCGGGCGATCTTCGGGTGCGCACCGCACCCTGGAACCATGGCCTGGCAACCACCCATCGTCGTGCACCGCCCGTCCCCCGACGGCGGGCGGCGCGTCACCGTCCGCGGACAGATCGTGGGCCTGGCGCACAACGACACCGACCTTGTCGAGTTCCTGCGCCGCGCGGGCCTCGAGGACGCCGACATGATCCTCGACGACCCCCACCTGGTCGAATGGCGCGGCGGCCGCCCCCACCGCTGGGAGGCGGCCTAGGGGCCGTCCGGCGGATCCGGGGCCGGACCGCGAGATCCGATCACGCCCACCCCGCGCGGCTCTTGGCGCGGGCCTCCCGCTGCCGGACACTGAAGCGATGACGCAGCGCGTGGATCTCGCGACCGTGATGGACCGGATGGCCATCGACGACCTCGTCACCGGATACGCGGTGGCCGTGGACGACTCCGACTGGACGGGCTACCGGGCGCTGTTCACCCGCGACGGCCGCGCCGACTACCGAGGTTCCGGCGGTGTCGAGGGCCCTGTGACCGAGGTCGCCGACTGGCTCGCCGAGACGATGCGGCTCTTCCCCGTACGCCAGCACCTCATCGTGAACCGGCGCGTCCGCATCCAGGACCTCGGCGGCTACCCGGGCGACAGCGCGGACGTGCGCGCCGACTACGTGAACCCGATGCGGTTCGAGTCGGGCGAGGACTTCGTCTGCGGCGGCCGCTACGCGTTCTCCCTGGTCCGGACGGACGTCGGCTGGCGGCTGAGCTCCGTGGTCGTCGAGGAGAAGTGGCGCCGCCTCTGACGCTCGTACCGTCGCTCGTAGGTCGCTCGGCCGGCGGCTCCTACGGTCGTGGCGGGAACGGCCCCGGGCCGTCGTACGGCGCACACTGGAGGCGACACGACCTGGAGGCGACGCGGCATGCGGAATCCGTTCGGCCGTCGTGGTGGTCGCGGTGCCGACGCCGCGCACCCCACCGATGCGACGCCCCGCCGCACCCCGCACTCCCCCGCCCCCACACCCCACCGCGCCGCACGCGCCGCGGTCGCGGTCGCGTGCGGTGCGCTGCCCGCGCTCGCGTTCCCCGCGCCCGCGCTGTGGTGGTTCGCCTACGTGGCGCTCGTCCCCTGGCTCCTGCTGCTGCGCACCGCGCCCACCGCGCGCCGTGCGGGCCTGGAGGGCTGGCTGGGCGGCCTCGGGTTCATGCTGGCCGTGCACCAGTGGCTGATGCCGAGCCTGCACGTGTTCATCCTCGTCGTCGCCGGCCTGCTCGGGCTTCTGTGGCTGCCGTGGGGCTGGTTGGTGCGCGCCATGCTCGCGGACGGGCCGTCAGGGCCGCGTGCGGCCGCCGCGCTGGTCGTCGTCCCGTCCGGCTGGCTGCTCATCGAACTCGTCCGCTCCTGGGAGGGGCTGGGCGGGCCCTGGGGCCTCCTCGGCGCCAGCCAGTGGCAGGTGGGCCCGGCGCTGCGCCTCGCCTCCGTCGGCGGCGTCTGGCTGGTGACCCTGCTCGTGGTGGCGGTCAACACCGCCTTCGCCCTCCTTGTGGTGTCGGCGGCTGCCGTACGACTGACGGCGCTGGTCGGCCTCGTGGTGTCCGCCCTCATCGCGGGCACGGTCTGGTGGGGCGTCGCCCCACCGCGCGAGCAGGGCACGGCGCGGATCGCCGTCGTCCAGCCCGGGGTGTACGACGGATCGGGCGGCGCGGAGCGGAGGTTCGCCCGCGGCGAGGAGCTCACCCGGGAGCTCGTCGGCCAGGACGTCGACCTGGTCGTATGGGGCGAGAGCAGCGTCGGCTCCGATCTGACGGCCCGCCCCGACCTCGCGAACCGGCTGGCCGCGCTGTCACGTGCCGTGGACGCGCCGATCCTCGTCAACGTGGACGCCCGCCGCTCCGACCGACCGGGCATCTTCAAGAGCAGTGTCCTGATCGGGGCCCAGGGACCGACCGGCGAACGGTACGACAAGATGCGGCTCGTGCCGTTCGGCGAGTACATCCCCGCGCGCCCGGTCCTCGGCTGGGTGACCTCGTTCGGCAAGGCGGCGACCGAGGACCGGCGGCGCGGCACGGAGCCGGTGGTGATGACCGTGCCGGCCCAGGACGGCCGTCCTGCGCTGCGGATCGGTCCGCTGGTCTGCTTCGAGTCCGCGTTCCCCGACATGAGCCGCCGGCTGACCCGCGACGGGGCCGCGCTGCTGATCGCCCAGTCGGCGACCTCGACCTTCCAGGACAGCTGGGCGCCCGCGCAGCACGCCTCGCTCGCGGCGCTGCGCGCGGCGGAGACCGGCCGCCCCATGGTGCACGCGACGCTGACCGGCATCAGCGCCGCGTACGGCCCCGACGGGCGCCGGATCGGTACGCCGCTGGGCACCGACCGGAGCGCGGCGGCCGTCTACGACGTACCGCTCTCGCAGGCGACGACGGGTTACGTCCGGTACGGCGATTGGCCGTTGTACTTCGCCCTGACCGTCCTTGCCGCGCTCTGCGCAGCCGAGGGCATGGGCGCGCTCAGGAGGCCTGAGTCAGCGCTTCGCGCACCACGCGCTCGCACAGCTCGTGGGTCCGGAGAGCGTCGCGGGCGCTGAGAGTGTGCCCGTCCCGTACGGCGTCGAGGAAGGCGAGGACGGCCTGCTCGATGCCGCGCTGACGGGCCACCGGCACCCAGTCGCCGCGCCGGCGGACCGTCGGCTGACCCTTGTGGTCCACGATGTCGGCCAGGTTGAGGACCTGACGCTTCGTGTCCTGTCCCGAGACCTCCAGGATCTCCTCGGTGGAGCCGTTCATCCGGTTCATCATGCCGATGGCGGTGAAGCCGTCGCCGGAGAGCTGGAGCACGACGTGGTGCATGAGCCCGTCGCGGATCCGGGCTCGTACGTCGGTGTGCTCGACCTCGCCGGGCAGCAGGAAGCGCAGGGTGTCGACGACGTGGATGAAGTCGTCCAGGACCAGGGTGCGCGGGTCCTCGGGCAGTCCGACGCGGTTCTTCTGCATGAGGATCAGCTCGCGCGGGTGCTCCAGGCACTGGGCGTAGCCGGGGGCGAGCCTGCGGTTGAAGCCGACGGTCAGGCTCACCCCGCGCGCCTCCGCGAGCTCCACGAGCCGCTCGGATTCGGCGTATTCGTACGCCAGCGGCTTGTCGACGTACGTCGGTACGCCGGCCTCCAGGAGCCGGGCGGTGATCTCGGGGTGCACGGCGGTCGGCGCGTGCACGAAGGCGGCGTCGAGCCCGGCGGCGAGCAGCGAGTCGAGGTCACTGTGGCGCTGGATCGGCGGTACGCGGTGGGTCCCGGCGACCCGGTCGAGGGTCGACTTCGTCCGTGTCTGCAGGTGGAGTTCGACCCCGGGGA
Source organism: Streptomyces sp. NPDC048370 (assembly GCF_043200825.1). Taxonomy (NCBI): domain Bacteria; kingdom Bacillati; phylum Actinomycetota; class Actinomycetes; order Kitasatosporales; family Streptomycetaceae; genus Streptomyces; species Streptomyces sp. NPDC048370. The sequence goes on from NZ_JBICYI010000015.1 coordinate 147,991, forward strand.
GGGCGGCCAGGACGGGGAGATAGGCCTTCTGCGCGATGTCGCCGAGTCCGATGCAGCCGACCTTCACGGGGTCTCCCTTGCGCGTGACGATGTGTCCGCGACGGCACCCGACGTGCCGTTCGCGCTGGTCAGCTTACGCGGGGGCGCTCGTCGGCGAGCGGCGGCCGCCAGTCGGCGATGCCGTCGAAACCGCGCAGCACGAGGCCAGGTCCGAAGCGCGATACGGCCGTGATGAGCGCGTCGCGCACGGCGACGGCGGGCCGGGCGGAGAGCAGGGTGAGCCGGCCGGTGCGGGCGGCCTTGCGGACGATGGCGGTGGTGCGCGGCAGCCGGTCGGCGGTGTACGCGGCGAGGGCGCGGCTCGGCGGGAGCCCCCGGTCCGCGTGGTGGGCCAGGACGACGGCGTCCTCGATGGCCTGGTTGCCGCCCTGGCCGAGGGTCGGCTGCATGGCGTGCGCGGCGTCACCGAGCAGGGCGACGCGGCCGTGGTGGAAGGCGGGCAGGGGGTCGGGCATGTGGTGGACGTCGTGGCGCAGGACGGCGTCGGGGGCGACGGCGGCGAGGATCTCGGGGACCGGGTGGTGCCAGTCGCCGAAGAGCCTGTGGAGTTCGGCCCGCTCGTCGTCGGGGGCGTGGGCGCCTTCGGGGGCGGCGGCCATGGCGTAGGCGTAGATCCGGCCGTCCTTGAGGGGCTGGGTGCCCCAGAGACGGCCCCTGCCCCAGGTCTCGTGCGGGGCGAAGGGCCGGTCGGGGGCGGGGATGACGACGCGCCAGGTGGTGAAGCCGGAGTAGCGGGGCCCCGGGTGGTCGGGGAAGAGAGTGCGTCGGACGGTCGAGTGGATGCCGTCGGCGCCGACGACCAGTTCGGCCTCGATCTCCCCGTCCGGGGTGCGGACGACGGCGGGCCGTCCGTCGTCGCCGGGGTCGGCGACGGTGGCCGGCGCCCCGGTCCTTACGACGCCGGCGGGGAGGGCGGCGGTGAGGATCTCGACGAGGGTGGCGCGGTGGAGGAGGACGAGCGGTCCGCCGAAGCGGTCGGCGGCGGCCCGGGCGCTGGTACGGGCGAGCCAGCGGCCGTCGGGGGCGCGCATGCCGCCGTCGCCCTGCCAGGCGGAGAGCGCGCGGACGCGGTCGCCGAGGCCGATGACGTCCAGGGCGCGCTGGGCGTTGGGGGCGAGGCCGATACCGGCCCCGACCGGGGTGAGCGCGGCGGCGCGCTCCAGGACGGTGACGTCCCAGCCGCTCCGGTGGAGGGCGACGGCGGCGGTGAGTCCGCCGACGCCCGCTCCGATCACGACGGCACGGTGCTGTTCCATGACTGCTCCTCGACGGCCGATCCGCGGCTACTACAGCTGTAGTAGCCCTCACCCGAGACGGTACTACAGATGTAGTGAGATCGGTGGATAGATTGTCCCCATGACCGCCCGCACCCCCGCGTCCGCCTCGGACTCGCACGTCTCCGACGCGTCCGACGCGTCCGACCCGTCCGACCCGTCCGACCCGTCCCCCACGGCCCTCTCCCGTCCCACCCGTATCGGTGACGCCGCGCTCGCCCTGCTCGTCGAACGCGGGATGCGCGGGCTGACGCATCGCGCCGTGGACGAGCGCGCCGGTCTGCCGCAGGGGTCGACGTCCAACCATGCCCGCACCCGGCAGGCGCTGCTCGAAACGGCGGTACGCAGACAGGTCGAGCTGGAGTCGCGGGTACTCACCCCGCACGAGATGCCGGGACCGGACAGCGGGCTCGACGCCCTGGTGGACGCCCTGTCGCTTGCCCTGCACCGGTACGTCACCGACCATCGGGCGCTGCTGGTCTCGCGGTACGAACTCGCCCTGGAGGCCACCCGCCGCCCCGAGCTCCGTACCTTCTTCGACGCGGCGGGCTCGGCTGTCTTCCACGGGCCGCTGATCGCGCTGATGGCGGACGCCGGCTCGGCGGCCCCCGAGCGGCACGCCCTCTCCCTGATCGCCTGGTGCGAGGGGCTGATGTTCTCCTGCGCGGCGGGGTCCTTCCACTCCGCCGTACCCAGCCGCGCGGAACTGCGCACAGGGTTCGAGGAGTTGCTGCGCGGCATGCTCGGCGGGTGAACGCGGCGGGTGACGGCGGCCGAAACCCCTGGCGCCGACCGCGACCATGGGCGACGATGCCCTGATGACCTCAGTCGATGACAGCACGCGTACCGAACCGTCCACCCTCGCCGGCGAGCGCGAGATGCTCGAAGGCTGGCTTGACTACCACCGGCAGACCCTCGCCCTGAAGTGCCAGGGCCTCGACGGGGCGCAGCTGCGCACGGCCTCCGCGCCGCCGTCGAACCTCACCCTGCTCGGCCTCGTCCGCCACATGGCCGATGTGGAGCGCGGCTGGTTCCGGCGGGTCATGGCCGGTGAGCAGGCCGAGCGGATCTACAGCACGCCGGAGGACCGCGACCGTGTCTTCCGGGTCACCGACGAGGGCACGTGGGAGGAGACCCACGCCACCTGGTTGCGGGAGATCGAGGAGGCCCGCGCCGTCGCGGCGGCCCACGGCCTCGACGACGTGAGCGCGGGCAAGCACCCGAGCGGCGAGGTCTTCAACCTGCGCTGGATCTACACCCACATGATCGAGGAGTACGCGCGCCACAACGGCCACGCGGACCTGCTGCGCGAGCGCATCGACGGGGCGACGGGCGACTGACGCGGCGGGCGCGCGACGGCGCGGCCACGGAGGTGACGGCCGGCGGCGCGGCTACGGAGGACGGCCGGCGGCGCGGCGGGCTCGGCGAACCGCCGAAGCAACGGCGTCGGCGAACCACCGGCGCCACCGCGTCGGTGAGCCGCCGACGCTACCGCGCCCCGAGTCGTACCTCCAGGCGCTCGATCGCGGCCCGGACCCCGTTGCCGTAGCCGTCGTCGTCCAGGGAGTCCGAGGCCACGCGGGCCCGGTCGAGGTGGATCCGGGCCGCGTCGAGCCGCTGGAGCTTCAGATAGTCGGCGGCCAGGTTGAGGTGGAGCGAGGGGTACAGGGCCCGGAGCGCGACGGCAGAGTCGTGGGTGGCCAGCCGCTCCTCGTTCAGCTCCTCGGCCGCAAGCAGCGCCCGCAGGTCCCAGGCCAGCTCGGCGTCCGGATCGTCCTGCGCGTCGGCCATGTAGTGCGCGAGCGTGCAGCGGTGCAGGGGGTCGCCGTCCGGGCCGATCTGCCCCCACAGCTCGCCGAACCGGTTGCGTGCCTCCTCGCGGTCCCCGCCGTGGAGCAGCATCGTCGCCTGCCCGATCCGGGTCATGACGCCGTCGTCCGACACCTGCTGCTGCTCGGTCACTGCGGGCCTCCACGCGCTCACCGTCCGGGGGCTCCGACGCTAACCGCCGAGGCCCCCGATCCGGCACAGGCTCGGGTGGCGCCCCGCCCCTGTCAGCCGCGCGGGCTCACGACCTGCCGCGAGCCCGGCGGTGGACGGCTCAGCCCAGGTTCGGGATGCGCCAGTCGATCGGCTCGTGGCCCTGGGCGGCGATCGCCTCGTCGATCTGCGTGAAGGGGCGGGACCCGAAGAACTTCTTCGCCGAGAGCGGGGACGGGTGCGCGCCCTTCACCACGACGTGCCGCTCCTCGTCGATCAGCGGGAGCTTCTTCTGCGCGTAGTTCCCCCAGAGCACGAAGACCGCCGGGTCCGGCCGCGAAGCCACCGCGCCGATCACCGCGTCCGTGAACTTCTCCCAGCCCTGGCTCTTGTGCGAGTTCGCCTCGCCGGCCCGGACGGTGAGGACCGCGTTGAGCAGCAGGACGCCCTGCTCGGCCCACGGCATCAGATAGCCGTTGTCCGGCACGGGGTGGCCGAGCTCCTCCTGCATCTCCTTGTAGATGTTCCGCAGGGAGGGCGGGGTCTTGACACCCGGCCGCACGGAGAAGCAGAGGCCGTGCCCCTGCCCCTCCCCGTGGTACGGGTCCTGACCGAGGATCAGGACCTTCACCTTGTCGTACGGTGTCGCCGCCAGCGCGGCGAAGACCTCCTCGCGCGGCGGGTAGACCGGCCCCTTGGCCCGCTCCTCCTCGACGAACTCGGTCAGCTGCTTGAAGTACGGCTTCTGCAGCTCGTCCCCGAGGACGCCGCGCCAGGACTCGGGCAGCATGTCGGTGTCGGTCACGTCAACAACCTCCGGTAGGCGATCTCTTCTACGCCTGAGAACCTACCGGGGGCCACTGACAGCGGTGCTGCTCGGGGCCGGGAGGGCCGCCTACCAGCTGGCCCTGCGGCTGAGCTCCCACATCTGCATGACGGTCTGCGGGTCGAGCGCGCGCTCGGCGCCGCCGATGTCCTCGCTGGCCGCGATGTAGAGCTTGCCCTGCCACAGCGGGAGCAGACGGACGTCCTCGACCATGATCTCCTGCGCCTTGCGGAACTGGGAGACGGCCGCCCCGCGGTCGGTCTCGCGCCGCGACTTCGGGAGTATCTCGTCGGTGATCTCGGGGCTCAGGTACGGCGTCCCCAGCGCGTTCTGCTTGCCGACGAAGGGGGCGATGAAGTTGTCCGCGTCCGGGAAGTCGGGGAACCAGCCGCGGCCGAAGACCGGGTACTGCCCCTTCTGGTAGCTCGCCGCGAACTCCTTCCACGGCTTGCTCTGGAGCGTCACCTGGAAGAGCCCGGAGGCGTCCAGCTGCCGCTTGAGCTCGGCGAACTCGAGCGCGGTGCCGGAGCCGTACCGGTCGGTGGTGAACCAGAAGGTCAGGTCGACGGGCTTCTTGATCCCGGCGTCGCGCAGGATCTCCCGCGCCTTGGGCACGCTCGGCTCGCCGAAGCGGTCGAAGAACTCGGTGGTGTGGCCGACGATGCCCTTGGGGACCATGGAGTACAGCGGCTCGGCCGTGCCCTTGTAGGCCTTGGCGACGAGTTCCTCGCGGTCGACGACCTGGGCGATCGCGCGGCGGACGGGCTCCTTGGCGACCGTGGGGTCCTGGGCGTTGAAGACGAGGTAGCGGATGTCGGCGCCGGTCGACTCCACCAGCTGGAGGTGCTCGTTGGCGTCGCTGGCGTTCTGGAGCTCGACGACCTCCTCGGCGGTGAGGCCGCGGTAGGTGGCGTCGATCTCCTTCTTCCGCAGCGCGGCGACCATCGGCTCGGACTCCTTGAAGTACCGGATGGTCACGCCGGCGTTCTTGCGGTCCGCGAACCCCTTGTAGGTGGGGTTCTTGGTCAGCTCGGCCTTGTCACCCTCGGTGTACTCGTCGAGGACGTACGGACCGGAGCCGGTGAGCTCGCCGTCCTCGCGGAGCTTGTCGGCCGGGTACTCGGCCGGGTCCACCAGCGACATGGCGGGGGTGGCCAGGATGAACGGGAAGGTGGCGTCGGGCTTGTTCAGCTTGAAGACGACCGTGCGGTCGTCGACCGTCTCGATCGTGTCGAGCGAGCCGAGCAGCCCGTTCGGGCCGCCCTCGACGTTGATCTTCCGGATGCGCTCGATCGAGTGCTGCACGGCCTTGGCGTCCAGCGCGTGCCCGTTCGAGAACTTCAGCCCGTCGAGGAGGGTGCACTCGAAGACCCGGCTGGAGCTGTCGGTGAATTTGCAGTCCGCGGCGTCGGACTGCGGCGACGTACTTCCCGTGGGGAAACTCACCAGCGTCTGGAAGACATTTCGGAACAGCTCCCAGGAATTGTCCCAAGCGGCCGCCGGATCGAGCGTGGTGGGTGAACTCGTCGTGCCGACCACGATTCTCTGGTCCGCAGCGGATTCATTGTCCGAAAACAGCCCGCATCCGGACACCAGGGATATGGACGCAAGGGCTGCAGCGACCTGCAGACTGGTCCGGTTGAACACGTGCGCACGCTCCTCGTTCAGCCTTGGGTCGGCCGACCATACCGCAGCGCCCCGCCTGGTCAACGTTCGACCCTGACGGGGCACTTGAGGCATTCGACGATTAACCGGGTTCAAACCGGTCAAGAATTCCGGAAAGTGTCCGGATATCGGTCACCCGACACCGGCGTTGAGGAAAATCCCCCCGTCGACCACGAGAGTCTGGCCCGTGATCCAGTCCGACTGGTCGGACGTGAGGAACGCGGCGGCACCGCCGATGTCCTCGGGGACCCCCAGCCTGCCGAGCGGGTAGGCGGCCGCCGCCTCCGCCTCCCGGCCCTCGTAGAGGGCCTGGGCGAACTTGGTCTTGACCACGGCAGGGGCGATCGCGTTGACCCGGACCCCTGGCGCGAATTCGTGCGCGAGCTGCAGGGTCAGATTGATCATGGCCGCCTTGCTCATGCCGTACGCGCCGATGAACGGCGAGGGGGAGACGCCGGCGACGGACGCGATGTTCACGATCGCGCCGCCGTGGTCCTTCTGCCAGGCGTGCCAGGTCTGCTGGGCGAATCCGAGCGCCGAGATCACATTCGTCTCGTAGACCTTACGGGCGACATTCAGGTCGAGATCGGCCATCGGGCCGAATACCGGATTCGTCCCGGCATTGTTCACCAGGAAGTCGACCCGACCGAAAGCCTCCATCGTGGCGGCGACGGCGGCGGCCTGGTGGGCCTCGTCGTGGGCCTTTCCCGGCACGGCGATCACCCGGTCGGAGCCGAGCTGCTCGACGGCCTCCTTGAGGGCCTCCTCGCCGCGTCCCGTGATGCACACCCTGTCGCCCCGGGCCACGAGGGCCTCGGCGACTCCGTAGCCGATGCCCCGGCTCGCGCCGGTGACGAGGGCGACCTTGCCGGACAGCTCCGGCAGTTCCTTGCTGCTCATGTACGTCTCCTCTTCCCGCGCGCGCGTCAGTTGAGCGGTCCGCCGGCCACGTACATGACCTGGCCGGAGATGAAGCCGGCGTCGTCGCCCGTGAAGAAGGCGATGGCGTTGGAGACGTCCTCGGGCCTGCCGACGCGCTGCACCGGGATCATGGACGCGGCCGCGGCCTGGAAGTCCTCGAAGCCCATGCCCATGCGCTCGGCGGTCTGCGCGGTCATCTCGGTGACGATGAAGCCCGGGGCGACGGCGTTGGCCGTGATGCCGAACTTGCCGAGCTCCTTGGCGAGGGTCTTGGTGAAGCCCTGCAGACCGGCCTTGACGGCCGAGTAGTTCGCCTGGCCCCGGTTGCCGAGCGCGGAGGACGAGGAGAGCGAGACGATCCGGCCGAAGCCCGCGTCCACCATGTGCTTCTGGCAGGCCTTGGCCATCAGGAAGGCGCCCTTGAGGTGGACGTTCATGACCAGGTCCCAGTCGGACTCGGACATCTTGAAGAGCAGGTTGTCGCGGAGCACGCCCGCGTTGTTGACGAGGATCGTCGGCGCACCGAGCTCGGTGGCCACGCGCGCGACGGCGGCCTCGACCTGGGCGCTGTCGGAGACGTCGCAGCCGACGGCGATGGCGGTGCCACCCGCGGCGGTGATCTTCTCGACGGTGTCCTTGCAGGCCGCCTCGTCGAGGTCGAGTACGGCGACGGCGCGGCCCTCGGCGGCCAGCCGTACGGCGGTCGCTGCGCCAATGCCCCGCGCCGCGCCGGTGACGACGGCTACGCGCTGCTCGGTGGTCGACATGCTGGTTCTCCTCGCCCTTGGATCATCCCTGGTAGCGGCCCGCACGGTGCGTCCCTCACTCACATGAGCGACCGCTTAGTACCTTCGCAGACGAGACGCTAGAAGCCCTGGCACCCGGTGTCAACGGCCCACCGGGTGCACCGGCTCACTCCGTACCCCGCGGCGAGGGGTCAGCGCACCAGCAGATCGAGCAGCCGGTCGACCTCGCCCTCGGGATCGGCCGTCAGACCGGTGTGCACCGGGCCCGGCTGGACGACCGTCGAGCGGGGCGCGATGAGCCAGCGGAAGCGCCGCCCGGCGTCGTCGCGGGACGCCTGTCCCGCGCCCTCGCCGCCCAGGCAGACCCCCTCGACCGCGTGCAGGGCGGCCCGTACGCCGACGACGTCCGCGCCGGGGTCGAGAGCGCGGAGCTTGGTCTCGTCCAGGTGCGTACGGGCGGCGACGTAGGACTTGGCGCGGCAGTAGACCACCACACCGGCGTTGAAGCACTCACCGCGCTCGACGCGTGGCACGACGCGCAGCAGGGCGTACTCGAAGACATCGCGGTCGGTCACGAGGTGCGGTCCTTCTCGGTGGAGTGCGTCCGGGGGGTGAGGCGGTCGGCGAGCCAGCCGGGCGGCTGCGCGGGCCGGCGCTCGACGCGCGGACCGAGGGTGATGCGCTCGTGGATGGTGGCGGCACGCGGCAGCAGCGCCTCCACATAGGCCTGGCGCAGCGCGTCGGTGGACTCGAAGCCGGGCTCGTCGACGAGCCACTCGTCGGGCACGTCGGCGGCGACCTCCTCCAGGAGCTCCCGTGTGACGAGCGGCGCGAGCTCGGCCGCGGCCGCTGCGACGTCCGGCGAGAACGGCGCGAGGGCGTGGTCGGAGGCGTCGTACGGCTTCGCGGCGGAGGCCTGGGCGCCGCGCCAGTTGTGGTGCCAGATCATGGTGGCGCCGTGGTCGATCAGCCACAGATCGCCGTGCCAGACGAGCATGTTCGGGTTCCGCCAGGACCGGTCGACGTTGTTGATCACCGCGTCGAACCAGACGACCTTCCCGGCCTCCTTCGGATCCACTTCGTACGCCAGCGGATCGAACCCCAGGGACCCGGGCAGATAGTCCATCCCGAGGTTGAGCCCACCGCTGGCCTTCAGCAGCTCCTGGACCTCCTGATCGGGCTCGGACAGCCCGATGACGGGATCGAGCTGGATCCCGACCAGCTCGGGCACCCGCAGCCCGAGCCGCCGCGCGAGCTGACCGCAGACGACTTCGGCGACGAGCGTCTTCCGCCCCTGCCCGGCTCCGGTGAACTTCATGACGTACGTACCGAGATCGTCGGCCTCGACGATCCCGGGGAGCGAGCCGCCCTCACGCAAGGGCGTGACGTAGCGGGTCGCTGTCACTTCTGTAAGCATTTCCCCAGGTTAACCACCGGCCGTGCGTCACGGGTCAGGCGTCGGGTTCCCACCGCATCAGGTTCTGGAACAACTCGGCCTGTTCGATCGCGTCGTCCAGAGCGTTGTGGGTGTGGGGCCGCGAGGACAGCAGACCGGGCGGCATCGACCGCTTCGTCGCCCGACGGAGCGGTACGGCGGCCTTGGCGGCGTACAGCGTCTTGAGGTCCATGCAGCGGGAGTGCCCGAACGGCGAGCCGGCGTCGGCGAACCGCATGAAGTACCAGTACATCCACATCCAGTCGTAGCCCAGCGGGTACGCGACGAACACCGGAACGGCGCCCAACTCGTCGGCCACGCCCGCGAGCCAGCCGGCCGCGGCGTTCATGGCCCGCGCGGGCTCCTGCCCCTCCCGCGCCAACCGTCCACGGTCCAGTCCACTGACGGCCAGCGCCTCCGGGTCGAAGGCGTCGCTGATCGGCTTGAGTTCGGCGTAGAACGTGCGCTCACCGGGATCACAGGCCGTGAACGCCGCCCCGTCGTGGACCCCCGCGACCGCGAGCCCGAAGCTCGACATCGAGAACGGCCCGGGCACCGGACCGTCGGCCTCCACATCGGCCGACACATAGAACTCAGCCTTCGCCATTCCGTGTACCTCCCTGTTCCGGCGCCTTCGGCCTGCCGGGGCGGCGGTCGAAGCACGCCAGCGCGCGGGCGAATCGTTTGGCCCACTCCTCCGACGGGTCCGCGCAGCCGACCGCCTTCTCCAGCACCGACGGCGAGTACCGCCCGTGGTAGTACTGCCGTGTCTTCGTCCCCTTCCGGGCCTTCCACCGCGGCTCGGCGACCGGGCAAGGGTCGTGGCCGTCGAGTTGGGCCCGCATCACCCACGCAACGTGCTCGGCCAGGGCGTCGGGCGATGCGGCGGCTCCGACCCGGCTGTGGACCGCACGGTCGACCGCCTGGCCGATGGCGCACTCCACCATGCGCCGGTCCGCGGACCAGTAGGGAGCGAGGGCGCGGCGCATGGCCTCTCCGGGACGAGGGGTGGTCCAGCTCAGCAGATGGGCCGCCACGGCCGTCTCGGCCCAGAGCGTGATGCGCAGCTCGTCCTCCTCGGTCAGGCGTTGCGCGGTGCGCAGTTGCCTGAGCGTGCAGGGGGCGGTGGCGCAGTCCGTGCCGCACGCCCGGCTTCGCGTCGCGATCATCGGCGCCGGAGACGCCGGCCGGATGGCCGCGGCGTCCTCGCGGGCCGTCCCGTCCTGCATGCGGACCAGGATCGGATAGTCCATGCCGTCGGTGAACACGGCGGCCTCACCGGGCTTGAGGGTGACCAGGTACTCCGACTGCGCCTCGGTGATGTTCATGGTGGCGCCCACGGCCTCGCGGTCGTCCTGAGCGGGGAGGCGGTGGACGACCTTGGCCGCGGTGTTCTTGATGACGTCGGGGACGAGTTTGCTGGGGATCTGGTCGGCGATCACCAGACCCTCGCCGTAGGCCCGGATCTCGGCGAGCAGGCCGGCGAACATCTCCACGGCGTGCGAGCTCGCTCCGCCCTCCTCGGAGCGGCGCAGCAGCCTGTGGGCCTCCTCGAAGACGGTCAGGTGGCGCAAGGGGAAGGAGAGCCTTCGCGTCGTGCGCTGTTCCATCCGCAGGTACTCGATGAGCCGGATCAGGATCGTTCCCATCAGGAACGCCTTGTCCTTGTCGTCGCCGACGTCCTCGATCTCGAAGACCACGTTGCGCTTGAGGAGTTCACCGAAGTCGATGGGGTGGCCGCCCTCCAGGAACCGTCCCGTGGTCCCGAGCCGGAGACTGGCGAGCCGGATCTTGATGAAGCCCTGGACGTTGTCGGTGATCTCCTTGCCGTAGCCGATCTCCGACACGATCTGGAGGGCCGTGTGCTCCAGGTCCTCGAGCGTCGGGTAGCGCGGCTCGGTCCGGGGGTCCTTGGGTTCGCCGAGGGTGAGGTCCCACCCCAGGTCCTCGTAGCACCGGGTCAGGGCGGCGCTCAGCACCTGCGGGAACGGCTCCTGCGGGTCGAAGGAGGCGAGGAAGAGCGCGCGGACCATGTCCAGGTGGGTCTGCAGGGGGAAGCGCTCACCGCCGGCGAAGAGTGAAGGCTCCAGGGGGTTCAGCCCGGCGGGCAGCGCTTCGCGGTCACCCGGCTTGATGACGATGACCTCGTCCTCGTCCTGCAGCCGCGCGGACATGAACCGGTACTCCGCCTTGGCCGGCTCGACGACCAGCCAGGGCAGACCCTCGCGCGTGGCGGCTTCGAGCAGGCCACGGACCGTCTGGGACTTGCCGCCGCCCGTCGCCCCACAGACGAAGGTGTGCCGGTTGAGCGTGGAGCGGGGCAGGTCCAGATCGCCCACGGGGCTGCGGTTGCGGTCCAGGATCGACCCGAGCCGGATCGGGGCGGCCGGTGGCGGTGTGCGCTGACCGGCGCTCTCCGGGGTGACGTCGAACTCGGGGCGGAGTGCGAACCGTACGCCGGGTATCTCCTGGGAGGGGGTACGGGCGACGGCCGCCAGCAGTTCCGAACTCGCGTGGAAGGGGAAGGCCGTGCGCTCCGGCAGGACTGCGCCGAGCAGGGTCGGCAGGTCGCCCACCTGCCCGGTCGGCTTGAGCGCGTAGGGCAACCCTTCGATGTCCGTCGACGCGCAGACCAGGGCCGCGACCCGTTGCGCGTCCTCGACGGTGGCGGCACCGGCCAGGAGACGTACCCGCCACAGGCCGGTGGCCTCCGCCCGGGCCAACTCCTTGTGCCTGTGCTCCAGTCGAGCGTGTTCGAGGCCGTACTCGGGTGAGCTCTCCGCCTTGGCCTGTACGCGCCGCTGCCGGTCCGCCGTCTCGCCGACCATCTCGTCGAGTTCGTCCGGCGCGACCGGGTCGGCCACCACCAGCCAGGCGAAGGACCCCTGCCACACGCCGAGCAGACTGTCCTCAAGGGTGGGGCGGATGCGGGACGCGCCTTGCTCCCGAGGTGCGTCGTCGACCAGCAGCCCGTCGGCGACCCCGGCGATGGCGGTCCAACAGGGGAAGCGCGCCATGGCCTCGCTGAAGGCCCCCGGGGCTGTGCGCCGTGCGCGCGCGCCCGCGGGGAGGCGGAGCAGTACCGACTCCGGGTCGGCGGCGTCGTCACCGCCGACGAGGGACGAGCCGCCGAGGAAGACGTCGACGGAGCGGGCGGCCGAAGGACGGGACCAGCCGAGCAGGACGCGTCCCGGGGGCGAGCCGGCGGCGACCGCGGGGCCGTTGATGTGACTCGCGGAGACGAGCGCGGCGAACCGTTGGGCGCGGAGATCGTCCTCACGATCGGCGGGCCGGGAGGCGTCGGGCCTCGGGCGCGGCACTTCGGTCAGGCGATAGGTCGGCATGTCCAGGATCGAGTGCAGGCGCCAAGCCGCCTCGTTCGCCTCTGCGGTCCACGTCACGGCCGTCCCCCCGATCCGGCGGCCGATCGCGTGTACGACACGCACAGAACGGTTGGCACGGTTCCCCCCAATGAGTTGATCTTGCGGCCGCACATCCTAGCCACCTGGTCGTACGGCGGTGGGGGGGGGGGGGGGGGGGGGGGGGGCCCCCCCCCCGGGGCCGCGGGGGGGGGGGGCCCCCCCCCCCCCCCCCCCCCCCCGCGCCCCCCC
>NZ_JBICYI010000015.1:160518-203765 GCF_043200825.1 Streptomyces sp. NPDC048370
CACCCACTCACCCTGTGGGGGTCCCCCCCCCCCCCCCTCCCCCCGCCCGCCCCCCCCCCCCCCCCCCGCGGGGGGGGCGGGGGGGGGGGGGCCCCCCCCCCCCCCCCCCCCCCCCACCACGATGCGCCTACTGCTGCGGCGGCCACCCTTGGCCGGGCCACTGCTGCTGCGGCGGCGGCTGGTGCGGCTGCGGCTGCGGCTGCTGGTACGGCTGTGCAGGCGGTGCCTGGGGCGGCCAGGCACCGGGCGGCTGCGGGGAGTTCCCCTGGGGCCAGGGCCATGCCTGGTGCTGCGGCTGCCCGGCCGGTTGGGCGCCGTACGCGCCGTAGGAATGGCCGCCCGCGGCAGGCTGCGGTTCGTGCACGGGGTATCCGTGCACCTGGGGCGGCAGGGCCGGCGCGGGTTGATCCGCGACAACCGCGGGCTGCTGCGGCGGTACCTCGGCGCGCGGGGGCAACGGCAGGTCGGCCAGAGGCTGGTTGCTGAACCGCCCGAGCTTCACGATGTTCGGGTTGCACACCGCGGTATGGGTCTTGACGGATCCGTCCGCGCCGCGCTCCACGAAGACGAGGCTGAACTCCGCGAGCCCCTGCAGCTGCGTCGGTTCCAGCACGTACTCGTACACCCGCTGGGTCGTCGTACCGTCGCTGGTGCTGACGGTCGTGCCTTCGGTGTGCGACGTCGACTCGTTGGTGCCGTGGGTCGTGGTCACACTCCGGTTCTCCGACTCCGTGTAGCTGCCGCCGTCGCTGGAGCCGCTGGTGGTACTGGACGGGAAACCGAAGCCGCCGGAGTAGGTGCTGGAGGAACTGGTGCCCCAGTTCGTCCCCCAGGACCGCGAAGTGCCGACGGATGTCGCGGTGGAGGTGGAGGTCCCCTTCGTGACGGAGACCGAGTCGCTGACGCTCTCGCCGCGGGTGTCGGTCAGGGAGTGCAGGACGAAGCGGTAGTCGCGACCGAGGAAGTCGGCGGCGACACCGGCTTCCTGGTGGTTGCCCAGTCGCATGAACGCCACGGCACCGCCACCGATCATGTCGCGCGCGGTCTCCCGCAGATGAGCGTGCATGACGGTCAGCTGCGCGCCGCGCCACTCGCAGACACGGGCGAGCTGCTCCAGGTGACGCCTCTGCACCTCATGCTCGCCGAGAGCCACCACGACGGCCGGCGCCTGCTCTTCGAGTGTCGAGAGGCGACGCGCCACGCTGAGGATGGCGAGGTCGGTGAGGAGTTCGATACTGGCGCTGCCCGTCGTCCGGTCGAGGCTGAAGCACGTGAGGTAGCCGGGGCCCCGCCCCGCACGCTCGGTGCCCAGCTGCGCCAGCGGCTGGACGAACGACTCCAGTCGCATGAGTCCTTCGCGTATCTGGTCCTTGCTCTTGTCCGTGAGCAGATCGTCGGATATGCGGTTGCGCTCGGCACGGGTCAGGCTGCCACTGTCGTCGAGATCCCCGAGCAGTGCCCGCAGGCCGGCGGCGATCCTGGCCGGCGTGACGTTCTCACCGAGGGCTTCACAGAGCCGGTTGAGGATCCGGCTGTCCATGCTGCGGCCTGCCCGCGTGGCCTCCGACGTGTCCCCGTAGACGGCTTCGACCAGCGCGTCGACCAGCTCGTCCGGCCGAAGGCCGTCGATGATGCTGCTCTGTGTCTGCTGGCTGGGCAGCAGCTGCACGTCGACGGGGGCGCCCATCTGGGCGGTGAGGACCGACAGCTCCCGGCAGATCTGGGCCTGTGTCAGGTCCAGGACGATCAGCGGGCGCTCGCGCAGCGTCGACGCGCCGAAGACGGTGAGGAAGCCTTCCCGGCTGCGCCGCGTCCCGCCGAACACGTCGAGACGCGCGTTTCCGACCCCGACCGGAAGGGCGCCCCAGAGATCGAGCCCCCGGATGCGCTGGTCCTCGGTGTACTCGAACTGGGCCTTGGCGTGGGTCCACGCCGCCGACTCGTACTGGTACCGCTGCGCCAGCTCGTTGCGGACCTGCCCCACCTTCTCTTCGGCCGTCGTCGCCGCGCCGCCGGACAGCGTGTGGACGAGGACGGCGCCCACGGCGCTGACGGCTGCAAGGACGAAGCCGGGCGTACCGGCGAACATCGCGACCACCAGGAAGAACGCGGCGAGACCGCCGCCGACCTTCAGCGCGTTCCCCTTCCGGTCCGCGGTGTTCAGCCGGGCGGCCCGCGCCCTGTTCAGCAGCATCTCGGGCACGTCGGCGGCTGTGGGCGGCGGCTGGGTGAACGCGTGGCGGTGGGCTTCCGCGTCACGGTAGACCCAGCCGATCCGCTGTCCCGGGTCGAACAGCCGGACCAGCGGCTCCGCTTCCACGTGTGGTTCGTTGGGTTGAACGGTCATGACATGGGCTCCTGGTCGGGCGCGGTGCTCAGCGGACTGCCTCGGCGAACTTCTCCAGTTCGCGGATGCGCCGATGCATCGGGGGGTGCGAGGACATGAGGCGCGCGGCGAGGGGCTCCTCCCGCCTCTCGACATCGTCGCCCTGCCAACCGCTCAGCACCGCGTGCAACATCGGGCCGTAGCCGAGTTCCGCGGCAGTTCGGTCGGCACGCAGTTCGGCCGCGCGTCCGGCCCAGGCGAGCAGGTACGGCGTCACGAACACGATCAGAATCGGCGGGAACGAGACCGCGATGCCGATCACCACGGCCACGAAGACGAGACCGACCAGGCAGCCGAGGAGCGGAAGGACCTGCGTGACGACGGCGACGAGGAGGAACACCATCTGAGCCAGGAACTTCGCGAGCTTGCCCGGGAGGGAGTACCACAGGCCGAGCAGACCGGACCAGGCGTGCCCTCCGAGATGGTGGCCGAGTTCATGGGCCAGGACGGCCGTCAGTGCCTCCGGCGGAAGCTTCTTCAGCGACCAACGGGTCACACCCACCATGTGACCGGCGGCGGCAGCGGCGTTGATCACGTCCTTCTTCTGGTCCTCGATCCACAGTTCGTACGCCGCCGGATTCTTGATGTTCGCCCTGTGCATCACCTCGTCCCACAGCGGGCGCAGCACGGCGAGTTCCGCCCCGGTCGGTTCACGCCACTTGAGCACCGCCTTCGCGAACAGCCTCTCGGTGGGGCGGAAGAAGACGAGTGCGCCGGAGGCCACCCACGCGACGATGAAGGCGACGTCGACCCCGGCGGGCATCAGCGAGGAGATCAGCCACACCACGAGGAGGCTGCCGAAGAAGTTCGGCAGCATCAGCACGAGGGTCGTCAAGGCCGTCGCGTCGGCCCGGCGGCGGACCCGCTGGACGTCGGCGTGCGGGTCATGGCCGGGCACCGGCGCGTATCCAAGGGCTGGAGGCGCTGCGGGTGCCTGAATCGGGGCCTGCTCCGGCGCGAACCCGGGTTGGGGAGCGAACCCTTGAGCCTGCTGCCCGTACGGCGGGGGCTGCTGGGGAGGGAAGCCGGGCTGGGGGCCGTATCCGGGCTGGGGCTGGGCCTGGGCCTGGGGTGCGTACTCGGGCTGCGGCTGGGCCTGGGGTGCGTACCCAGGCTGAGGCTGCGGCTGCTGCGGTGCGTACCCAGGCTGCTGCGGCTGCGGTGCGTACCCGGGCTGCGGCTGGGCCTGAGGTGCGTACCCAGGCTGCTGCTGCGGCTGCGGTGCGTACCCAGGCT
The DNA here is from genome assembly GCF_043200825.1 of Streptomyces sp. NPDC048370. Lineage (NCBI taxonomy): Bacteria > Bacillati > Actinomycetota > Actinomycetes > Kitasatosporales > Streptomycetaceae > Streptomyces > Streptomyces sp. NPDC048370. The sequence continues at coordinate 164,141 of NZ_JBICYI010000015.1, forward strand.
GCGGCTGAGGCCCGTATCCGGGCTGGGGTCCGTACCCGGGCTGTGGGCCATATCCAGGCTGAGGCCCGTATCCGGGCTGCGGCTGGGCCGGCGGCTGGGCCTGGGGCGGGAACGCCTGAGGCGGCTGCCCGTGCTCCTGGGGCGGCTGCGGTACGTACTGCGGTGGCGGACCGTATCCCCCTTGCTGTGGCGGGGGCTGGGGCGCGGGTTGGGGCTGCTGCCCTTCGCTCGACGCGTACGGATCCGTCGGGTGACTCACCAAGGTTCCCTTTCAAGGACGCGGCAGGGCAGCGGCGGTGCCACCCGGGCGCGTATGCGAGGGCCTCGGACAACTGCGTGTGCGCGACCAGTTGGGGACGGACATGTCGAGTCCCGTCCCCATCCCCCGGTAACAGCAGTCGCACTGGCCTTTGAAGAAAGCCCCATCGTTACCCACTCGAACAGACGCTGTCCACTTGCAGAGTTGACGGGTGCCGAACCGAGCCGCGCCCTGTCCGAGACCGTCCTACGGCCGGGTGGCCGACACCTTGCCCCCCACGTCGTCACCGGCGATCGGCGGGGCGTCGCGGTCCGGCGCGCGGTCGACGTCTCGTGGCGCGCGAGTCATTGGACACACAGGGGGCATAAGGTGGAAATGACTACATTTCCACCCTTCTCGATTTCGTCTGCCCGGGCAGAGGACCAAAACCGTCCCTGGCTCCATGGGTGACGGGAGCCGCCCTATGCCCGTCATGGATTCCGCCCCGATGCTGCGGGCCCTGCTGCGCGCCTCGCATCAGGCCACCTTCGAGCAGCTTCCCCGCCTCCTGACCCTGCACGCCGACCGCGCAGGGCTGAACAACGCCCGACTCTTCGTGACCGACCTGCAGGAAGAGGTCCTGCGAGAGGTCACGGGCGTGGGACAGGACGCCGGCAGCGGTGGCAGCGAGCTGCCCATCGACTCCACCCTCGCCGGCCGCGTCTTCCGGACCGCGCAGGTCCTGTCCACGAACACGGCAGGCACGGTCGACCACTGGCTGCCCGTACTGAACGGGACCGAGCGTCTCGGCGTGCTACGCCTGACACCCGCGATGCCCGTGCACACGGTCGAGCAGGAGGCCATGAACGACCTGGCCACCCTCCTCGGCCTGATCCTGGTGACCAAGAGGCCGACCAGCGACTCCTACGCCCGCCTGACGCGCACACGGCGCATGGCCGTCAGCGCCGAGATGCAGTGGACGCTCATGCCCGCCCGCACCTTCGTCAACGACCGGGTCACCATCGCGGCGCAGATGGAGCCCGCCTACGAGACGGCGGGAGACGCCTACGACTACGCGCTCGCCGGGGACACCGTCCACATGGCGGTCTTCGACGCCATGGGCCATGACATGGCCGCCGGCCTGACCGCGACCCTGGCGCTCGCCGTCTGCCGCAACCTCCGGCGCCAGGGCGCCGACTTCGCCGAGATGTGCGACGCCGTCGAGGCCCTGCTCCTGGACCAGTTCCACCACGACCGCTACGTGACAGGAATCCTCGCCGCCCTCGACCTGACCACCGGTTCTCTGCGGTGGGTAAGCTGCGGCCATCCGCCGCCGCTCCTCATCCGCGCGAACCGGCGCGTCCTCCACCCGGACCATCCCGCGCACCACCCGCTGGGCACAGATCTCGGGCTTCCGCTGGTCGTCGCCCGCACCCAGCTCCAGCCCGGTGACAGGGTCCTCTTCTACACGGACGGCATCACGGAGCCGCGCGACGCCGAAGGCCGCGAATTCGGGGTCGACCGATTCACCGATTTCATCATCCGGCACCAGTCCGCGGGACTGCCCGTCCCCGAGACACTGCGCCGACTGGTCCACGCCGTCCTCGACCACCACCAAGGCACCCTCGACGACGACGCCACCGTCCTGCTCTGCGAATGGCACGGCAACACCGACCGGACCGACGAACTCGCCGACGCCCCCGTCCCTGACATCTATCCCAGCTGACAGGCGGCGGGGTGACTCTCCGGCGTGTGCGTTTTGGGTACAGATAAATCAGGAGGATTCTCCGCAATACGGATAGATCGGAGAGGCGCGATCATGACTGAATTCGACATCTGGGGCTACCACCCGAACGCGGGATACCAGCAGGGCACCGACATCATCGGCTACAAGGTCGAGGCGACGGACGGCCATATCGGCAAGATCGACAAACACTCGGAGGACGTCGGCTCCTCCTACGTCGTCGTGGACACCGGCGTGTGGATCTTCGGCAAGCACGTCCTGTTGCCCGCCGGGACGATCAAGCTGATCGACATCGCCGAGGAGACGGTGTACCTCAACCGTACGAAGGACGAGATCAAGGACGCCCCGGAGTACGACGAGGCCCAGCAGGCCGGGGAGCCCGGCTACCTGGACCAGTTCGCCCGGTACTACCGCCAGGCCCACATGTAGGAGCCGCGGCCGGGAGAGGGCGACGAGAAGGGCGCCCTCCTCCCGGTCGGCGCGCGTCGCGGCACCGGATCAGGGCGCCACCGACGAGAAGGGGCTCTTGTCGAGTCGGTCCAGGAGTTCGGCCGGGTCCTGGTAGACGGCGGCGGCGCCCGCCTCCTCCAGGTCCTGGCGCGGGATGCCTCCGCACAGCACCCCCACGCACGTGACACCGGCCGCCGTGGCGGCCTTCATGTCCCACACCGTGTCCCCGACGAACACCGCACGCTCAGGCGGCACCCGCGCCAGCTCCAGGGCTCGTCGCACAGGTTCGGGCGCGGGTTTGCCGTCCTCGACGTCGTCCGAGGTGGCCGTCTCCATGATCGCGTCGTCTGCGTCGATCGCCCTGCGCAGAGCCCTGAGTTCGTCGTCCGTGGCAGAGGTCACCAGTAGGACGCTCCAACCCTCGCGCGCCAGGGTCCGCAGCAGCTCGGAGGCCGAGTCCAGGGCCGGCAGGCGGTCGAAGTACGTGGCGTAGAGGGTGTCGTGTGCCGCGCTCAGGCGGTCGTCCTGCGTACGGTCACGGCCCTCACCCAGGACGTGACCGAGCAGATCCTCGCCGGGCAGGCCGACAGCGCGGTGGATGGCGTGCATCGGGACGGAGTGCCCCGCCTGGCGCAGGGCCTCCCACCACGCCGTCACATGCAGGTGATTGGTGTCGGCGAGAGTGCCGTCGACGTCGAACAGCGCTGCCCGGCTCATCCCGGCCTCCCTCACAGATCCCGCAAGCCGGGCAGCAGCTTCGTCTCCGCCCAGTCCAGGAAGGGTTGTTGTCGATCGCCCCCGATCTGGACGAGGGCGACCTCGGTGAACCCGGCGTCGACGTAGGCGCGTACGGCCTCGACGAAGGCCTGCACATCGTCGCCGCAGGGGATGGCCTCGGCGACGTCCTCGGGACGGGTGTGCGCGGTGGCTCGGGCGAAGCCCGCCGGGCCGGGCAGCTCCGCGTTGACCTCCCAGCCGCCGAGCGACCAGCGGAACTGCGCGTGCGCCCGATCCACCGCCGTGGCGCGGTCGGGGTCGTAGCAGACCGGGAGTTGGCCGACGGACGGCTTTCCGCCGCCACCGTGCGCGACGAACGCCCTCAGCAGGCTCTCGTCCGGGTCGACGGCGACCAGCACGTCCGCGAGGCGTCCGGCGACCTCGCAGGACCGCTCTCCCGAGACGGCGATGCCGATCGGAGGCGGGGTGGGGGGAAGATCCCAGATCTTGGCGTTCTCCACGTCGAAATACGTGCCGTGGTGGCTGACGTACCGGCCGTCGAACAGCTCGCGAATGAGGCCCACGGCCTCCTCCAGCATCTCCAGTCGGACGTGGGCGGCGGGCCAGCCGGTCCCGACGATGTGTTCGTTGAGGTTCTCGCCGGAACCGAGTCCGAGCCGGAAGCGGCCTTCGCAGAGCAGCTGCATCGTGGCCGCCTTCTGCGCGATCACCGCGGGGTGGTAGCGGAACGTCGGGCACGTCACGAACGTCATCAGAGGGATGCGCGAGGTCGCCTGCGCCGCCGCGCCCAGGACGCTCCACGCGTACGGCGCGTGCCCCTGGGAGTCGAGCCAGGGGAAGGAGTGGTCGGAGATGACGGAGAAGTCGAAGCCCGCGCGCTCCGCCGCGACGACATGGGACACGAGCTCCCTGGGTCCGGCCTGCTCGGTCATCATGGTGTAGCCGATTCTTACCATATCGTGCGGTTTGCCGGAATCTCCGTGCCGAAACCCCCGCCCCAGGGCGTCAGCCTCTCCGTGCTGGATTCCGGGTGGATTCAGTGGTGAGCACGGAGGCGGCCCGTACCCCTCCCGGGACAAGCTGTGACCACACCAAGCGGGTCCGGCGCGACAGACCGGGCCACCGAGAACCACGACCCACGGGAGCGACCATGGCCGGCACCACGAACACGGCGTACGAAGGATTCTCGGCCGAGGAGCGGGCCGCGATGAAGGACCACGCCCAGGAGATGAAGAGGGCGTCGCGACGCGCCTCGCAGGCGGACAAGGCCGCAGAGGCGGAGCAGAGCGTCCTCGAGAAGATCGCCGAGATGCAGGACTCGGACCGGATCATGGCCGAGCGCATCCACGCGGTCATCACGGCCAACGCGCCCGTGCTCGCGCCGAAGCTCTGGTACGGCATGCCCGCCTACGCGCTGGACGGCAAGGTCGTCTGCTTCTTCCAGAGCGCGGAGAAGTTCAAGGCGCGCTACGCGACGCTCGGCTTCAGCGACCAGGCCCGGCTGGACGAGGGCCCGATGTGGGCGGCCGGCTTCGCGCTGACGGAGGTGACCCCCGAGGTCGAGGAGCGGGTCGCCGCGCTCGTGAAGCAGTCCGTGAGCTGAGGCTCGCCCCTCGGGGCACCGGAAGGGTGGCCCGTCGCGGAGTCGGGGACCCCGTCGGGAACGTCCCTCAGGGATGTCCGTCGGAACGTCCGTGAGGGCCGTCCGTCAGGGATGTCCCTGACGGACGGCCGTCGCAGACAGATCTCGGCCATGCTTCTCGTCCCGAACCCACGCACCCTGTCCCCCTGCAGTACCCGGCGCTAGCCTGCGACGCGGGTCGCGTCACCGCGATCCGGCGGCGCGTCCCGCCGCTCCGGCCCGCCCCGCCGACCCGTCGCCCGCCCGACCTTGCACCCGCACGGATGAGCCCCGTCAGCTCCTCGGCTCCGCCTGCGTGGTCGGAACGGCAGGTCGTCGGACAGTGGGCTGATCATGCGTCAACCACTCCGAGCAGGGAGCCAGATGGGTAGTCACCTGGTCCTTCGATGCCGACGGGCCGTCACCGCCGTGGCGCTGGCAGCGACGACAGCACTGGCGCTCCCGGCCACGGCGGCCCACCCCGCCACACCGGTCACCGCCCTCCCCGCCGAGGCGCCGGTCACCGCCGTCCTTCTCCCCGCCTCCCCACACCGCGCGTTCGATCCCGACCCCGCCCGGGCGAGCCTGAAGCGCCTGCTGCCCTCCCGGGCCTCGCAGTTCACGCTCGTCCCTGTCCCCCGACCGGCCTCCGGCGACTACTTCACCGTCTCCGGCGAGCCCGGGGCTATCGTCGTACGGGGCACCTCGCCGGCCACGCTGCTCACCGGTGTCGGCTGGTACCTGGAGCACGTCGCCGGTGTCGACATCGGCTGGCCGGGCGACAGCGTCGGCCGCCTGCCCGCCACCCTCCCGGCGGTCGAAGGCGAGATCACCCGCTCGGCGAGCGTGCCGCACCGCTACGCCCTCAACGACACCGACGAGGGCTACTCCGGCGCGTACCGGGACTTCGCCTCGTACCAGCGCGACATCGACCTGCTCGCGCTGCACGGCGTGAACGAGGTCTTCGTCCCGACGGGCGCCGAGCACACGTACTACGAGACGTTCCAGCACTTCGGCTACACCGACGCCGAGTTGCGCGCGTGGATCCCCGGTCCCGCCCATCAGGGCTGGTGGCTGCTGCAGAACCTGTCCGGCTTCGCGGGCCCGGTCTCGCGGCAACTGGTCGACGCCCGCGCCGATCTGGGCCGCCGGATCGCCGACCGGCTGCGCGCGTTGGGCATGACCCCTGTCCTGCCGGGCTACTTCGGCACGGTGCCGCCCGGCTTCGCCGAGCGCAACCCGGGCGCGGCCACGGTGCCCCAGGGCAACTGGGTGGGGTTCGAGCGCCCCGACTGGCTGGATCCGACCGGACCGGTCTTCGACCAGGTGGCCGCCACCTTCTACCGCGTGCAGCAACAGCAGTTCGGCGACACGGACATGTTCAAGATGGACCTGCTGCACGAGGGCGGCACCTCGGGACCGGTCGACGTCCCGAGCGCGGCCGGCGCGGTCCAACAGGCCCTGGACAGCGCGCACCCAGGCGCCACCTGGGTCATGCTCGGCTGGCAGCGCAACCCCTCGGCCGCCCTCCTCAGCGGGGTGGACCGGAGCCGGGTCCTCGTCGTCGACGGCCTCTCGGACCGGTACGACAACCTGGACCGGGACGTGGAGTGGGGCGGTACGCCCTACGCCTTCGGCACGATCCCCAACTTCGGCGGTCACAGCGGCCTGGGCGCCAACTCCGGCGCGTGGGTGAGCCGCTTCCACGCGTGGCTGGCCAAGCCCGGCAGCGCGCTGCGCGGCATCGCGTACCTGCCGGAGGCGACCGGGGGGAATCCTGCGGCGTTCGACCTGTTCACCGAGCTCGCATGGGGGGCCGAGCCGATCGACCAGAAGGCCTGGTTCGCGGGCTACGCCTCCCGCCGCTACGGCGGTGAGGACCCGCACGCGACCGCCGCCTGGGAGCAGTTGCGCCTCGGCCCGTACAGCATGCCCTCCGGCACCTGGAGCGAGCCGCAGGACAGCCTCTTCACCGCACGCCCGAGCCTGACGGCGACCCGCGCCGCGCGGTGGAGCCCCTCCGCGATGCGCTACGACGCGGCGCGCGTGGAGAACGCGCTCGTGGAGCTGCTCCAGGTGGCCCCGAAGCTGCGGACCACGGACGCGTACCGCTACGACCTGGTGGACGTGGCCCGCCAGGCGCTCACCAACCGCAGCCGCGTCCTCCTCCCCCGCATCAGAACGGCGTACGAGGCGAAGGATCTGGCCACCTTCCGGGCGCTGGTGAGCGAGTGGAACGCCGACGTGGAGCTGCTCGGCAGGCTGGTCGGCTCCGATCAGCGCTTCCTGCTCGGGCCCTGGCTCACCGCCGCCCGGTCGTGGGGGGCGGACTCCGCCGAGCGCGACCGGCTCGAGTACGACGCCCGCTCGATCCTGACGACCTGGGGCGATCGCGTGCCGAGCGAGGGTGGGCTGCGCGACTACGCCAACCGCGAGTGGTCCGGACTCCTCCAGGACCTGTACGGGCCGCGCTGGCGGGTGTACTTCGCGAGTCTCGACCACGCCCTGGTCAACGATACGGCTCCGGTCGCCGTCGACTGGTTCGCCGTGGACGACGCCTGGGCGCGCGGCCACGCCTCCTACGTGACCCGTGCGAGCGGCGACCCGGTCGCGCTGGCGGGCGAGGTCCTGGCGGCGCTGGGCCGACAGCCGTCGCGGTCGCAGGAATCGCCGCAGCCGCCGGAGTCGTCGCGGTCGCCGGAACAGCGGCCGTCGTCGCGGTCGCCGGAATCTCACCCGGTCTCGTCGGCACGTTGAACGTTTCCGCCTTCCCGCTCGTATTCACTCCCACAAGCTGGTCGGATCGGATCAGGTCGGATCGGGTCGGAACGCAAGGGGAGTGCGATGAGTGGAGTGGCACGTCGGACGGTCGTCTCGGCGGCGGGTGGCGCGGGCCTGGTGGCGGCGCTCGCCGCCTGCGGCGGCGGCACGGACGACAAGGCGGGCGGTGGCGGCGGTGCGGCGGACAAGCCGAACGAGGCCGGGGCGGCCCTGGCGAAGACGGCGGACATCCCGGTGGGCGGCGGCAAGGTCATCGACGGTCAGGGAGTGGTGATCACTCAGCCGAAGGCGGGCGAGTTCAAGGCCTTCTCCTCCAAGTGCACCCACCAGGGCTGCGCGGTCAGCGGTGTCGCCGACGGGGTCATCACCTGCCCGTGCCACCAGAGCAAGTTCGACGCGTCGGACGGCAGCGTCAAGGGCGGCCCCGCCACCGCTCCGCTGCCGCCGACCCCGATCCAGGTGAACGGGGACTCGATCACGCTCGCGTGACGCGTCGCGGGCTCTTCCAGCAGCGCAGCACCTCCTCGGTGGTGGCGATGGTGGAGACGAGCGCGAGCGTGTGACGGATCATCGCGGGGGTGTAGTCGGCCGGCACCCCCGCGATGGCGTCCCCGGGTACGACCACGGTGTATCCGAGGTTGACCGCGTCGAAGACGGCGTTCGGGATGGCCACGTTGGCCGAGACGCCGGTGACGACGAGCGTGCGACAGCCGAGGTTGCGCAGCAGCGGGTCGACATCGGTACCGGCGAGGGGCGAGAGCCCGTGCAACCGCCGTACGACCAGGTCCTGGTCGGCGACCTCGATGGGTTCGGCGATCCGAACCGCCGTACTTCCGCTGTGCTGTTGCACGGGCAGCCGGGCGGCGGCCCTGAACAGCCGGGCGTTGGAGTTGGCGCCGCGCCCGTCCGGCCTGCGCTCGGCGACGGCGTGCAGCACCTGCACATCGGCTTCGTGCGCGGCCGCGACCAGCCGGGCGACGTTCGCAAGCGCGCCCGACGAGCGGGCGGCGGTGGCCAGTTCGGGCAGGGCGCTGTTGCGGCCGACGACGCCCTGCTGACATTCGACGGTGAGCAGCACCGTTCCGGCCGGTTCGAGCTGCTCCTGGAGCTGTGCCCACTGTGTCGTGCTGGTCATGGTCTCCCCTGTCCCCCCGCACCGTTACTGGCGTACTCCGGGCGGGGAGGCTAGCCACCCTTGCCCCAGGAGGGAAGAGCGCCCATGATTTCTGACACTCCATCAGAATCGTGGAAAGGGGCGGACGATGACCGTCGCACAGCGCCGTGGACGCCGGATCATGATGACCCCGGACGAGCTGGACAGCTTCCTCACCGAGCAGCGCACCTGCCGGGTCGCGACCGTCTCCGCGGACGGCCGCCCCCATGTCGGCGCTCTCTGGTTCGTCTGGGACGGGACCTCGCTCTGGCTCTACTCGATCACCAGGAGCCGCCGTTGGGCGGAGCTGCGCGCCGATCCGCGGATCGCGGTGGTCGTCGACGACGGCGTGGAGTACGGAGAGCTGCGCGGCGCCGAGCTGTCGGGCACGGCCCTCTTCGTCGGCGAGGCCCCGCGCACCGGCGAGCCGTGCCCCGAACTCGACCTACCGGAAAGGCTGTTCGCCGCGAAGAACTTCGGCCTTGACGTGATGCCGCACGACGGCCGGCACGCCTGGCTGAAGCTGACCCCGGACGCCGTCGCGTCGTGGGACTTCCGCAAACTGGCGACCCTCTGAACGGACTCGACGGCACGCCGGAGCCTCGACGGCTCGACCACGCGCGACGCACCCGACGCACCCGAGAGGCTCAGAGGCTCAACGGACCCCCCACGCCCTGCAGCGCCTCGACCGCCGCGCGGATGGACGGCCGCCGGTCGGCGTCGCTGCGCCAGGTCGCGTAGATGTGCCGCTTCACCTTCTGCCGTACCGGCACGAAGGCGATCCCCTCCGGGGTCGGGCCGCGACCGAGGCGCGGGGTGACGCACACCCCGAGTCCGGCGGCGATCAGCGCGAGCTGGGTGTGGTGCTCCCCCGCGAGATGGGCGATGCGCGGCTCCATGCCCTGCGAACGCAGCGTGAACATGAGCCAGTCGTGGCAGAACTCGCCCTCGGGCCAGGAGACCCAGTCCTCGTCGCCGAAGTCGGTCAGGTCCACCTCGTCCCGACCGGCCAGCGGATGGCCGGCGGGCACGGCGACGTCCGCCGCGTCGTCCAGGAGGTGGGCGCGCTCAAGGCCTCCCGGCACAGGGGCCCGCTTGTTGCTCCAGTCGAGGACGATCGCGAGGTCGGCATCGCCCCGCAGCACCTCGCGGATGCCCTGCTCAGGCTCCAACTCGGTGGTCTTCACGCGGAGATCAGGGTGGGCGGTGCGCAGCGCGGCGAGGGCGGCGGGCAGGAGCCCGCGCGCGGCCGTCGGGAACGCCGCGATCCGCACCTCGCCGACCACCTGTCCGCGCTGCGCCTCGATGTCGGCCTGGGCGAGCTCGACCTGCGACAGGATGCGCGCCGCGTGCTCGGCGAGCAGCAGACCCGCGTCGGTGAGCCGGACACCCCGGCCGTTCTTGGCCAGCAGCTGCTGACCGATCTCCCGCTCCAGCTTGGACAGCTGCTGCGAGACGGCCGAGGTGGTGACGTGCAGGCCGTCGGCCGCACCGCTGACCGATCCGTGCCGTGCGACGGCGTCCAGGGTCCGCAAGCGCTCCAGGTTCAACATGTAAGCAATACTAAGGGGAGAGCTTCATTTAATCTCGCTTGTTCTACGAGATCGGAGCGGCCACTCTGAGGGCATGAGCTCCGCGACCTCTCCCGCCGCCCGTCCCCGACGCCTCCCGCACCTCCCACGCCTGCTCGACTGGCGGGTGCGCTTCGGCGTGCTGGCCCTGATCTGGGGCTTCAGCTTCGTCTTCATCAAGGTCGGCACAGAGGGCTTCGCACCGTTCCAGGTGACCTTCGGCCGGCTGCTGTTCGGTACGGCGGTGCTGGCCGTCGCGATGGTGGTGAAGCGGGAGCGGCTGCCGCGCGGCCGCCGCACCTGGCTCCATCTGACAGTGGCCGCGTTCCTGCTCAACGCGCTGCCGTTCTCGCTCTTCTCGTACGCCGAGCTCACCATCCCCTCGACGCTCGCGGGGATCTGCAACGCCACGACACCCCTGTGGGGCATGGTCCTCTCGCTGGTCGCGCTCTCCGAGGACCGCCCGACGCGGGTCCGCGCGGCGGGGCTCGGGATCGGCTTCATCGGCGTCCTGACGGTGCTCGGCGCCTGGCAGGGCTTCTCCGGGCTCGACGTCACGGGCACGGCGATGGCCCTGCTCGCCTCCTTCAGCTACGCGGTCGGCTGGATCTACGTCCGCCGCACCCTGGCCGGCACGGGCGCGTCGAACCTCTCGCTCGCCGGGTCCCAGGTGGGCCTTGCGACGCTCCAACTGGCCGTCGTGACCCCGATGTTCACCTCCCTCCCGTCGTCGGTCGAGGTCCTGCCGCTGCTCGCCGTGATCGCCCTGGGCGCGCTCGGCACGGGGTACGCGATGCTGCTGCAGTACGGCGTCGTGGCCGAGGTCGGCCCGACGACGGCGTCGATGGTCACGTACTTCATCCCGGTGATCGCCACGGCGGCCGGCGTCGCCCTCCTGGACGAGCAGCTCGCCTGGAACACCCCGGTCGGCGCCGCGATCGTCCTCGCCGGCGCGGCCCTGACCCAACGCCGAGCCCCGGCGAGACACCCGAAGGCCACCATCCACGCGACCACCCCGGCGCAACCGACCCCAGCACGGACACCGGGACCGACCCCCACACCCGCACAGCCCCCGACCCCGACCCCCGCATCCGACCGCCGGCCCGCAGGCCGCCCCTAGGCACCCCTGGACGCCCGTGGACGCCCCCGGACGCCCCGGACGCCCCTACCCCTCAGCCGTAACTCCTGGCCGGCACCGGTCCCGAAGCGATCGCGACCGCGTCGGCCAGGGGCTCGATGTCCGCCTCCCGCAGTCCGGAGACGGTGAGCCGGACGGCCGGCCCGGCGTCCATGCGGAAGCGGGCGCCGGGGGCCACCGCCCACCCCGCGCCGAGGAGGCGGGTCACGGCACCGGTCTCGTCGAAGACCGGGACCCACACGTTCATCCCGCTCCGCCCGTGCGCCTCGACCCCGCGCCGTTCCAGGGCCCGTACGAGCCCGTCGCGCCGCTCCGCGTACGCTCCCGCGACGGCCGACGCGTCCACCGCCCCCGTCGCCCACAGATGCGCGACCGCGCGCTGGAGGATCCTGCTGACCCAGCCGGGGCCGAGCCGCTGACGCCCGAGGACACGGTCGACGGTCTCGGCGTCGCCGGTCAGACACGCGACCCGTAGATCCGGCCCGTACGCCTTGGCCACGGACCGTACGAAGGCCCAGTGGCGGACCACTCCTGCCAGCGGGGTCAGCGGCAGGTCGACGATGCCGTGACCGTGGTCGTCCTCGACGAGCAGCACGTCCGGGTGGTCCGCGAGGACGCGGCGCAGCGCGGCGGCGCGCTCCGCGCCGACGGCCGCGCCTGTCGGGTTCTGCGCGCGGTCGGTGACGATCACCGCACGCGCCCCGTCCCGCAGCGCCCCCGCCACCGCCGCCGGCAGCGGCCCTTCGTCGTCGACCGCGATGGGCACAGGCCGCAGCCCGAGTGCCGGTACGAGATCGAGGAGGCTCCCCCACCCGGGATCCTCGACGGCGACCGCGTCACCGGGCCTGAGGTGGACCGCGAGGACCCGCTCGATCGCGTCGAGCGCTCCCGAGGTGACGGCGATCGGCCCGTCGGGGACCCCGTCCGCGTCCAGCGCGGCGCGCGCGAGCCGCGCGAACTCCTCGTCCACGGGCGCCTCCCCGTAGAGCCCGGGCCGTTCCGCCTCGCGCCGCGCGGCCTCGGCGAGCGCCGTACCGAGCGGCGGAAGCAGCTCCGGGTCGGGGTTGCCCCTGCTGACGTCCCGTACGCCCTCCGGCGCATCGACCCGGATCGAGCCGCGCGCCGTCGTCGCGGGCCGCGCCCTCACCCGGCTGCCGCGCCGCCCGTCCGTCTCGATGACCCCACGCTCCCGCAGGGTCCTGTACGCGGCGGCGACCGTGTTCGGGTTCACCCCGAGCGTGACCGCCAACTCCCGCATGGGAGGCAGGGCGCGGCCCGGCTCCAGGGCACCCGTGGCGACCCCGCGCTCGACGCTCGCGGCAATCTCCGATGCGCGACGACCTTCGATCCGATACTCTCCTAGCACAAAGAACATTATGCACTAGTGCAATGGAGAACGCCATGACCGCCATGCCGGAGTCCTACGAGCCGACCGAGCGGACCGTCCCGACCCGCGGCCGCGGCCGCGCCTCGTACGACCGCGCGCTGGTGCACTCGATACTCGACGAGGCGTACGTCTGCCACCTCGGCTTCGTCCGCGACGGCGCTCCCGTCGTGCTGCCGACGCTCTACGGCCGGATCGGCGAGCGCCTGTACATCCACGGCTCCACCGGCTCGCGCCCGCTGCGCACGGCGGGCTCGGGCGAGGAGGCTCCCGGACTGCCGGTCTGCCTGACGGTGACCCACGTCGACGGCCTGGTCCTGGCCAAGTCGGCGTTCCACCACTCGATGAACTACCGCTCGGTCGTGGTCCACGGCACCGCCCACCAGGTCACCGACCCCGAGGAACTGCGCACCGCCCTCGACGCCCTGGTCGACCAGGTCGTCCCCGGCCGCGCCGACGACTCCCGCCGTGCCTCCGCCAAGGAACTGGCCGCGACGGCCGTCCTGCGCCTGGACCTCGACGAGGTCTCGGCCAAGCTCCGCACGGGCGGCCCGAACGACGACCCGGCGGACGCCACGCTCCCCCACTGGGCCGGTGTGGTCCCGGTTCGCAAGACCTACGGGACCCCGATCCCGGCGGACGACCTGGACCCGTCGATCCCCCTGCCCGCCTACCTCACCTCCGCCTGAGGACCCACCATGCTGATCCACCCCTGGGACGCCGCCCGGGACTCCGAGGAGTGGCGGGACTGGCTGTCCCGCCACGACTTCGGCCAGCTCGCCGTCAACGGCCTGCCAGGCGAGCCGCCGTGGGTACAGCCGATGCACTTCAGGTACGACTCCGTGCCCGGCCCCTACGGGCAGGTGCTGGCCCATCTGGCCCGCCCCAACCCGCTGTGGCGGGCGCTTGAGGAGAACCCGACGGTCCTGCTGAGCGTGGTCGACGACTACGCCTTCGTCCCCGGCCCCTGGGCGGCCCCCGAGGGTGCCCCGTCCGAACACGGGACCCCCACCTCCTTCTACGCCGCCGTCCAACTGCGCTGCACGGCCCACGTGGTCGACGACCCGGCGGAGAAGGCGGCACTCCTGGAGCGCCAGGTCGCCCACTTCCAGCCGGAGGGCGGAACGGCCCCGGTCGCGCCGGGCGAGGCCCCCTTCGGCCGCCTCCTGCCGGGCCTCCGGGGGCTGCGCCTCGACGTGACCGACGTCCGGGCCAAGTTCAAGTACGCGAACCACAAGCCGGAACCGGTCCAGGACGCGATCGTGGCGGGCCTCACGACCCGCGCCGCCCGAGGCGACGCCGAGGCAGCGAACCACCAGGTCCGCCGGCGCTCCTAGGGTGCCGCGCGCCCCCACCCACCGGGCCGGACTACGCCGTGACGGCCCGCCGCCGCACCGCCGCTGCCGACCGCGCCTCCGCCCAGGCGAGCCCGGTCACGGCCACGAGCAGCAGGAAGGTGCCCACGACGGTCGCGGCGGCCAGCTCCTCCCCCAGCACCGCCACCGCGATCACCGCCGCGCTGACCGGCTCGAGCAGCATGATCACCGACACCGTCGCCGCCTTCACCACCGCCGCACCCGCGAAGTACAGCGCGTAGGCGAGCGCCGTCGGCACCGCCGCCACGTAGACCAGAAGCCCGAGCACCTCCCACGGCTGCCCGGTCTGCGGCAGCAGGCCCCCGGGGGCCTCGACGGCGGCCATCGGGAGCAGCCCGACCGCGCCGATCGCGAAGGCCCACGTGGTCGTCGACAGCGCGTCCGAACCGCCCCCGTCGCGGCCGAGCCACCGTGTGAGCAGGGTGATCGCCGCGTAACCGGCGGCCGAGAGCACCGCGAGAGCCACCCCGAGCGGCCTGACCTCGCCGCCCTCGCCGCCGAGGACGAGCACGCCGAGACCCGCGAGCGCGCCGGCCACGGCCGCCGCACCACCGCGGCCGAGCCGCTCGCCCATGGTGATCCGGGCGCCGAGCGCGATCAGGACGGGCCCGGCGCCGAGGGTGACGACGGTGCCGACCGCGAGCCCGGTGGCTTCGACGGCGGCGAAGTAGGCGCTCTGGAAGAGGGTCAGCCCGATCCCCGTACCGAAGATCCGGATCAGCCGCCGCCGACGCGGCTCCGCCACCACGACCGCAGGGCGGCGGGACCGGGACGAGGACCGGGTACGGCTACGGGTGCGGGATCGCAGGGCGAGGGCCCCGAGCAGCAGCACCAGGCCGCCGACGCAGCGCCAGAACGAGAGCGCCAGGGGACCCATGTCGCTGACCCGGAAGATCAGTGAGGCGGCGGCGCCCGCGGTGCCCCAGGCGATCCCGGCGACGATCAGATAGAGCAGACTCCGCCCGACGGCAGGCATGGCTGCCGTGGGCGCGGAGGAGGACAAGGAGGAATTCGACACGTGCTTCTCCGTGTGAAGACGGGGTGGTGTGGTCGCTCGACTCCGCACGCGGGCAGCGACGAACCGCTCGGGGACTGCCCGAGCCCGGTCTTCGTCAGGGGGTGCCGCCCGCGCCTAGGCGGCAGGAGGCGGAAGCACGGTCGAATGCATGATCGGCACCTTACGGGGCGGTCCGACGGCCCGACAACTCCGCTTCGGGAGCACGCCCGTCGGCACCCGCCTCGCCGTTCGTCTCGGATCCGGCGACCGGCTCGGCCGAGGCCGCCTTCGGCGTCGACGACTGCGCGATGAACGCGCCGACGAGCACCACCGCGCCACCGATGATCTGCGGCGCCTCCAGGTGCTCACCGAGCAGCACCCAGGCCAGGACCGTCGCGATCACGGCCTCCAGGCAGGCGACGACACCGGCCACCTGCGGCGAGAGCCGACGGACCGAGACGACGCCGGTGACGTAGGCGAGGACGGTGGCGATGAGCACGATCCAGCCGAGCAGCAGCCAGGCGGGCGCGCTCGTACCGTCGAGGTCGGCCGTACCGGCAAGCACCGACCACTCCATCCCCCACGGGCGGGCGACGACGGTCAGGACCAGGGCGCCGAAGAGCAGTCCGTAGGCGATGACGCCCAGCGGGTCGACCGGATCGGCCTCGTCGCCGCCCTGGTCGGACAGGACGAAGTAGCCGACCTGGCAGCAGGCCGCGCCGAGCGCGAGGAGGAGTCCGAGCAGGTCGAAGCTGAGCCCGGACCAGATCTGGACGACGCACGCGAGGCCGCCGACGGCGAGGACGACACCGAGCGCGGCGGCGCGGGTGACCGGCCGCCGCTGGACGAAGCGGACCCAGCCGAGCACGAGGGCGGGGGCGAGGTACTCGATGAGCAGCGCGACACCGACCGGGATCCGGGAGATCGAGGCGAAGTAGAAGGCCTGGACACCGGCGACGGCGAGGAGGCCGAAACCGGCGAGCAGGGCGGGCTTGCGCCGCAGGAGGTCGCGGTGGCGCCAGGCCACCGGCAGCATGACGAGGGCGGCACCGGCGACCCGGAGCCACACCACATGGAGCGGGTCGAGTCCCGCTTCGATGAGCGGCTTCGCCGCCACACCTGAACCACCGAATGCGAAGGCCGAGGCCAGGGCGAGTCCCAGGCCGGCGCTTCTCCCCTGAGACGCGTGCATCCGGCCATCATGACAGGACAGCGTCAGGAGCGTCACCCCCGTCACACCTGTTGAGACAGCTCCCCTATCCGGTCGGTGAGAACGCGCGGATCGACCCCGGCCCTGCCGAGCACCTCGACGGCTCGGCTCTCCGGATCCGCGGCGATGACGGCCAGGAGGTCGAGGCCCCTGGCGCGCTGGTCCCCGCGCAGCGCGGCCCGCTCCCAGGCGCCGTCCATCGCGGCGGCGGCCGTCGGCGACCAGCCGGCCGCGGCGGCCGCCGCGTCCCGTACGACGTCCAGGGCGCCGGAGTCCTCGACGGAGCCCCGCCAGCGCAGGCCGTAACCGATCGACCGCTGGACCAGATAGCCGAGCACCCGCGCGAGCTGCGGCGCACCGCCCTCGAAGGCGGCGCCGACCTCGGGGTCGGACTCGATGAGCGAGTGGAGCAGATGGGCGGTGTCGATCTGCCGGTCTCCGTCGCGCAGGGCTCGGCGGCGCGCGCTCGCCACGACCGTCGCGAGTTCGGCGGTGAGTCGGCCGAGTTGGATCTCGGGGCGGTGGGACACGGGCTGCTGCGGTACGCGTGGGACAGGGCTTTGCACCCTCCCACCTCATCAGCCTTCGGCGGCCGGAGCATCCCCGGCGAGAAGCATGTGCGCATCCCACCACAGTTGGGCACAGGCGAGCGGTTCCTCCTCCTTACGGAGGAGATTGCGCCCGATCACACCCGAGGGGCGCGCGCCGCCTTGCTTTGCGCCCCGAATGCAACCACTAGGCCCTCCCGTTTCGTCTCCTGGATATGTTCTGGATGGTCGCCCTGCTCGCACTCGACGGGCGGCAGTACGTCTACCGCGTGTACGCGCCGCGGGACGCACTGCCGGCCGATCTCTTCTGGGCCGCGTTCCACTGCCATGACGAGGGCGGCGGTCCGCGCGCCTCCGACTGGTTCGACGCGGCGCAGATCTGGTGGATCGGCGATGTCGAGGAACTGACGGTTCATCAGTATTGAATGTTCGCGGCCGCCCGGCTACGTTCCGCGACACCAGAGTCGGACGGAACCCGCGAAGGGGTGGTCGTATGGCCGAAGTCAGCGCTGAGGCACGGATCGAGGCGCCGGCCGAGAAGGTCTGGGCGCAGCTGACGGACTTCTCCTCGTACGGCGAGTGGAACGCCACCCACACCAACTTCCCGAACGGCGGCCCGACCACGCTGGAGGCGGGCGCCACCTTCGCGGAGAACATGAAGCTGATGGGCTTCCCCGCCGAGGTGACCTGGACGGTGGAGGAGCTGGAGACCGCGCGGGTGCTGGCCATCCGGGGCAAGGGCCCGATGGGGGTCGTCGTGGGCACGCGCTACTCGCTGGCGGCGGACGGGGACGCCACGACGGTACGGATCGACGGCGAGTTCACGGGTGCCGCCGTGTCCCTGATGGCGGGCAAGCTGAAGGACTCGGCGACCGCGGCCCTGAACGAGTCGCTCCGCAAACTGACCGGCCTGGTGGTCTGAGCCGACGGCCCCGGACACGCGCGAAGGGCCCCCGCGGCAATCGCCGCAGGGGCCCTTCGCAACGCCGGCAACCGAACATCCGAGGGCTCAGTCCTCGTCGGCCAGAATCAGATACAGCTTCTTACGGGATTCGTTGATGACATCGACGGCCTTCTGCCGCTGCTCGGCGCTGCCGGTCTTCCAGACCTGGCCGAACGCCTCCATCAGACCGAAGCCGGCCTGCCGGATCTCGTTGACGGCTTCCCAGTCGACACCGCGCCCGGCCTCCTCCCAGGGGGCCTCCGGCCCCGACTCGGCCTCGGTCCGGCCGGTCTCGGTGAGCGTGAACAGCTTCTTGCCGCCCTCGCTCTCGCTGGTGATCAGGCCCTCGTCCTCGAGGAGCTGCAGGGTCGGGTAGACCGAGCCGGGGCTGGGCTTCCACGCCCCGCCGCTGCGCTCGCCGATCTCCTGGATCATCTCGTAGCCGTGCATCGGCCGGTCCTTCAGCAGCGCGAGGATCGAAGCACGCACGTCACCGCGCCGCGCCCGCCCCCGGCCACCTCCATGACCGCGCCCACCGGGGAACGGCCCTCCCCGGAACGGCCCACCGCCGAACCCCGGCCCGAACGGGCCGAAGGCGGCACGCCGCCGCTCGTCATCACCGCGGAAGCCGCCCCAACCACGAGGGCCGGGTCCGCAGTCTCCATGTCCGTGTTCGTGTCCATGTGAACGCATCGCAACGCTCCTTCCATCGGGTTACATCATTGAACGATCGCGATGCCTCAACGATATATCGGAACAGTTCGTTTGCCAACCCGCTCGCCGAGCCGCGCTCCGCGCCGCCTCGCCACGCCTGGGCCGAATGTGAGTCGATCACTCGTGTGCACGCTGGGTATCTGGTTGGCTACGCCCTGGAAGGGATGCTCCCCTCCGGCTACCTCCGAGGAGAAGCGGCATGGCGACAGGCACCGTGAAGTGGTTCAACGCGGACAAGGGGTTCGGGTTCATCCAGCAGGACGACGGGGGCCCGGACGTGTTCGTCCACTTCTCCGCGATCCAGACCACCGGCTTCAAGGAACTGGCCGAGGGCGCCAAGGTCGAGTACAGCGTCACCCAGGGGCCCAAGGGGCCGCAGGCCGAGCAGGTCGTCACGATCGGCTGACCGGGAGAGCCGCGCCCGGCCCCAGCTCGGTCCGGGGCCGGGCGCGGTCCGTTCAGAACGAAGGCGGAGGAAAAATGCCAAGTCCGGGGCGGGCGCGAGCGGCAGACTGAGGCCCCATGACCGCTACGGATCCCAAGGCCGACCTCCACTTCTACCTCCAGTCCGCCCGCGACGCCCTGCTGTGGAAGCTCGACGGACTCTCCGAGTACGACATCCGCCGCCCGATGACGCCGACCGGCACCAACCTCCTGGGCATGGTGAAACACGCGGCGAGCGTGGAGCTGGGCTACCTCGGGGACACCTTCGGGCGCCCGTCCACCGAGTCACTGCCCTGGCTCGGGGACGGCGCCGAGCCCAACGCGGACATGTGGGCCACCGCCGAGGAGTCACGCGAGCAGATCGTGGGCCTCTACCGCCGGGCCTGGGCCCACGCGGACGCGACGATCGACGCGCTGGCCCTGGAGACGGTCGGCACGGTGCCCTGGTGGCCGGAGGGCAGGGACGACGTGACGCTGCACCACGCCGTCGTACGCGTCATCGCCGATACGCACCGGCACGCCGGGCACGCCGACATCATCCGCGAACTCCTGGACGGCGCCGTGGGGATGAACGAGGCGAACACCAGCATTCCGCCGGGTGACACGGCGTGGTGGGAGGGGTACCGAGGCCGCCTGGAACAGGCAGCCCGGGAGGCGGACGACAGGGCCGCCAGGAACGCCTGACGGTAGAAGCCCAAGGGGCTCGCTCGCGCACGCCCGCCGCGCCCGCACCCCCGGGCCCGGCCGGCGTGCGCGAGCCGTACCGACCTCCCGCCACCCACCCGGCTCCGATCGGGGCCAGTACTCCCGGATTGGCCTTGGCCTGCCGCTTTCCCGTCACGGTACGGTCCGGTCCATGCGGATCCGAATCGTCGACGCCTTCACCGACCGCCCCTTCTCCGGCAATCCGGCAGGGGTCCTCCTCCTCGACTCCTTCCCCGACGACCACTGGCTCCAGAAGGTCGCCGCCGAGGTCAACCTCTCCGAGACGGCCTTCGCCCATCCCCTTCCCCCCGGCGGCGACGCCGACTGGGCGCTGCGCTGGTTCACGCCGGCCGCCGAGGTCGACATGTGCGGCCACGCCACCCTCGCCACCGCGCACGTCCTGCACACCACGGGCGCCGCGACCGGGACCGTCCGGTTCTCCGCCCGCTGCGGCGTCCTCGGCGCGACCGCGGCGCCGGACGGCTCCATCACCATGGACTTCCCGACCTCGTCGCTGACCCCCGTCGAGGCCTCGGCCGATCTGGAGAAGGCCCTCGGTGCCGAGATCGTCTCGGTCCACGACACCGCGGCCCACATCGGCGACCTCGTCGTCGAGCTGCGCGACGAGGCCGCCGTACGCGCCCTGACGCCCGACCTGGCCGCTCTGGCCGCCTTCTCGGAGCGCGGTGTCGTCGTCACCGCCGCAGCCGAACAGCCCGAGCGCGGCTACGACTTCGTCTCCCGGGCCTTCTTCCCGCGCCTCGGCATCGACGAGGACCCGGTCACCGGCAGCGCCCACACCGCGCTCGCCCCGTTCTGGTCCGCCCGCTTCGGCCGCGACGACCTCACGGGGTTCCAGGGCGGCGCCCGTACCGGCATCGTCCGCACCCGCCTGCGCGGCGACCGCACCCTGCTGACCGGCGACGCGGTCACGGTCATCGAAGGCGAGCTGCACGCCTGACGGCCCGGCCCCCGGAAGCCGGAAAGGGGGCGTACGGGAAGATCCGTACGCCCCCTTCCCTGGCTCGCTACACGGTGGGCAGCCAGTCCACCCGCCCGGCCAGCAGCCCGTACCCGACGAAGGCCACGATGTCGAGAAGCGCGTGCGCCACCACCAGCGGACCCACCCGCCCCCAGCGGCGGTAGAGGTAGACGAAGACGACGCCCATCACGACGTTGCCGACGAAGCCACCGATGCCCTGGTACAGGTGGTACGAGCCGCGCAGCACCGAACTCGCCACGAGCGCGGCCATCGGCGACCACCCCAACTGCCCGAGCCGGCGCAGCAGATAGCCGACGACGATGACCTCCTCCAGTACGGAGTTCTGCACCGCCGACAGGATCAGCACCGGGTACTTCCACCACACGTCCGGCAGCGACTCGGGCACCACGGTCAGATTGAAGCCGGCGCCCCGCGCCGCGAGGTAGAACGCGAGCCCCGCGCTGCCGATCCCGGCCGCGACCAGCGCGCCCCTCCCGAGGTCGGGCCAGGGGCGGGTCCGGTCGAAGCCGATCGACCGCATCCCCGCGCCCTCCCGCAGCAGCAGATGCGCGACGAGCACGACCGGAACGAGCGCCGTGGCGATGCCGAAGAGCTGCCAGGCCAGATCGAGCCACGGCCGCCCGGGCGCGTACGAGCTGTTGAGCGTCGCCGCCTGTTCCTTCAGACCGCCGGGCTTCGTCAGCGAACCGACGAAGCTGATGAGGGACGACAGGGCGCTCGCGCCGAGCGACAGCGCCAGGACGATCAGGGTCTCGGACCGCAGGATCCCGCGCGGAAGGCCGCCGGGCGGCAGGGCATCAGGCACCACTCGTTGATCCGACACCACACCTGTCTCCACTTCCCCATCGCTTTCCGGGTACGGAGATCATGCGTGACGGCCCCTGCCGCGCGCCATTCCGAAGGGCTACCCGATCCCCACCGGCCAGCGGTGCACCGGCTCGCCGCCCCGCATCAGCTCGGCGTACCGGCGGGTCGTGGCCGCGAGCGCCGTCTCGCGGTCGAGGCCGGACTCCAGCGCCTTGTGGAAGGTGTCGGCCTGCCAGGACGCGCCGTTGACCCGCCCCCGGCACCGTTCCTCGATGACCCCGAGGTAGAAGTCCCGGTCCGCGGGCTCGACGTGCCAGGCGTCGAGCCCGGCCGCCGCCAGCGGCAGCAGTTCGTCGAGGACGAGCCGTACCGCCGGTACGGCGGCCACCCCGCCCGAACGCCCGGGACGCGGCCAGCGCAGCTCCGCGTCGATGCCGTGGCGACACGCGGTGTCGAAGTTCGCGGCGGCGTCCTCGAAGGGCAGCCGCTTCCAGACCGGCCGGGTGTCCTCGGCAAGGGCTCGCACCAGGCCGTAGTAGAAGGCCGCGTTGGCGACGACGTCGGTGACGGTCGGCCCGGCCGGCAGTACCCGGTTCTCCACCCGCAGGTGCGGGACTCCGTCGACCCAGCCGTAGACCGGCCGGTTCCAGCGGTACACGGTCCCGTTGTGCAGGACCAGCTCCTGCAGCCGCGGCACACCGCCCTGGTCCAGGACGCGGAGCGGGTCCTCCTCGTCGCAGATGGGCAGCAGGGCGGGGAAGTACCGGAGGTTCTCCTCGAAGAGGTCGTACGCGGAGTCCACCCACCGCTCCCCGAACCAGGTCCGCGGCCGCACCCCCTGCGCCTGGAGCTCGGGCGGCCGGGTGTCCGTGGCCTGGGTGAAGAGCGGCGGCCTGGACTCGCGCCACAGCTCGCGGCCGAAGAGGAACGGCGAGTTGGCGCCGACGGCGATCTGGACCGCCGCCACGGCCTGCGCCGCGTTCCACACCGCGGCGAACCGGGCGGGCGTGACCTGGAGGTGCAGCTGCACGGACGTACAGGCCGCCTCGGGCACGATCGACGTGGCCGTGCAGGTCAGCTGCTCCACGCCGTGGATGTCGAGGGTGAAATCCTCTCCCCTGGCGGCGACGATCTGGTCGTTGAGGAGGGTGTACCGGTCGACGGCCGACAGGTTCTCGGAGACGAGATCATCCTGTGCCAGCGTCGGCAGAATTCCGATCATGAGGACGCCCGCGTCGAGTTCGCGGGCCTTGCGGTCGGCATATCCCAGACCGGTCCTGAGTTCCTCGGCGAGTCGGTCGAAAACGCGGCCGCCGAGCCGGTGGGGGGCGATGTTCACCTCAAGGTTGAACATTCCCAGTTCCGTCTGGAAATCCGGGCTCGCGATCCGTTCAAGGACGGCACCATTCACCATCCTGGGCATGCCGTCGGCGCCAGCGAGATTGAGTTCGATCTCCAGGCCCATCAGATTCCTCGGCCGGTCGAACCGCTTCTCCGCCAGGAGCCTCGCGAGCCCCGCCAGGCACTGCTGGAGCTTCCTGCGGTATCGCTGCCGATCGGACAGGTCGAACCCGTCCGCCACGACCTTCTCCCCCATGGAAGCGTCCCTTCCGATCGGGCGGCCACGGCGACGGCCGCGCGCGTCACGGACGATGATGCCCATCCGATTGATCCATAACGCCTGCGAACCGCCCTCGTTGAACGATAGGCTGGAACGAGCAATCGCCCGGCACGCCCCGCAGGCATCCGGCAATGGACATATTCCGCGACCATATTCAACGAATGCGTGGGGTCGATATCCGGCCGTCCGCTCCGGTGAAGTCCTCGCAGGCAGACGACCGGCGCCCGCCGCACATACGATGAATCGCCCTCGGAACGAGGCCTGATGAGGCCTTGCCCGCAATATCGGCGACCGCTAGCGGAAACTCCGTGTGAACACGTCTCGTATAAACTCCGCGAACGAGGCAGAGTGTTGGCACCCGGCCATGGCTTCATGGCCCCTTCGGCCCGGCAGCCCACAGCGCCGTCGTACCTGCCCACGCGCCACCGTGTCTCCTGAGTGAGAGGCGACCCATCATGCTCCGACCCTCCCCGGCCCCCGCGCCGGCCCTGCGCAGTGTCCTCGCGGCCCTCGGTTCCCCCACCGCGGTCAACGAGGCGCGAACTCCCGCCCTGCGGGCGGCCCAGGGGCCGCTGAGCCCCGAGCTTCCCCTGCCCGTCCACGTCCTCGACGTACGGGACCAGGTCGTCGACGTACGGGACCAGGTCACCCCGTCCGGACAGGCCCCGCGTACGCGGCTGGTCGGCTGGCGCTTCCTGATCCGGGGCACCGACCGGGCGGTCGCCGCCGCCGACACCATGATCACCCCCGACGGCTGGTCCTTCTCGCACTTCTTCGAAGGCCCCTACCTCACCGCCACCGAACGCGCCCTGCTCCAGGCCGAGGCGCTGCCCACGACGTACCAGCCGAGGCTGCTGTCCGTACCCGAGTTGTACATGCTGACGCTCTGGCTGCACGGCGACACGGAGTCCGACGGCGCGTCGTCCTCGCCCGACCCGGCCGACCTGCTGATCCCGCTCGCCCCGGCACCGCCCGGCATCGCGGCGCACCGGCCGCACCTGGTCGCCGACCTGCTGCCCGTCCTCACCCTGCGGCTGGCGCCCCCGCCGCTGTTCGGCACCCCGGCGCCCGCCTGAACCACTCCACGGCGAGCGCCCGTCACGCCCCGCGGCCACCCAGGCCGCGGGGCGCACTGCCGTCCGAGCGCGCCCCGGGAGCGCGGACCGATGCCGAACGGGCTCCTCGAACACCCCTCCCCGTACGGACTAGCCCACCAGGGCTACCCCGAACCACCCGAAGGGACCGCCCAGTTGAGCTGAACCGCCCGCGCGGGTGATACGTCTTCATGCAGTAGGAAGAGCTGCCGCGAAATACCTGCGGATCGCCGTCCGTAGGGGAAGACTGGACCAACCGAACCGACAACGGGGGGCGGCCATGAGCACCGAACCGAGCCGCAGGACGACACACACACTCACCACGACGCAGCGAAAGAACCCATCCATGTGCCAGCACCAGCCCGCCTGTCCCACCGCCGAATCCGCAGACCGGGAGGCGGCCCGCATGACGGCGCACCACCCGGAGCAGGGCTGGAGCCTGCTGTGCAACGGGGTCCTGCTCTTCGAGGACACCGGTGAACTGCTGCCGGACGGCCAGATCATCGCCCCGCACCGCCCGCTGACGGCGGGCCGGGTGACGACCGCCGCCTGAGCGCCTGAAGCGACAGGGCGGTACGTCGGGCACGACACCGTACGAGGGACACGCAAGGGCCGGCCCGGAGAGCAACTCTCCGAACCGGCCCTGACTCATGTCCGCGTCGTCGCGCTAGTTGTCGTACTCGTCCAGCGGCGGGCAGGAGCAGACGAGGTTGCGGTCGCCGAACGCGCCGTCGATCCGGCGGACCGGCGGCCAGTACTTGTCCGCGGCCGAGACACCGGCCGGGAAGACCGCCTCGTCACGGGTGTACGGGTGGTTCCACTCGCCGCCGAGCGCGGCGGCCGTGTGCGGGGCGTTGGCCAGCGGGTTGTCCCCGGCCGGCCACTCGCCCGACGCGACCTTCTCGATCTCGCCGCGGATGGCGATCATCGTGTCGCAGAAGCGGTCGAGCTCGGTGAGGTCCTCGGACTCGGTCGGCTCGATCATCAGCGTGCCGGCCACCGGGAACGACATCGTCGGCGCGTGGAAGCCGTAGTCGATCAGGCGCTTGGCGATGTCGTCGACGCTGACGCCGGTCGCCTTGGACAGCGGGCGCAGGTCGACGATGCACTCGTGGGCGACGAGCCCGGCCGGACCGGTGTAGAGCACCGGGTAGTGCGGCTCCAGGCGCTTGGCGATGTAGTTCGCCGCGAGCACGGCCACCTGCGTGGCGCGCTTGAGGCCCTCGCCACCCATCAGCCGCACGTACGACCACGAGATCGGCAGGATGCCGGCCGAGCCCCACGGGGCGGCCGAGATCGGGCCGACGCCCGTCTCCGGACCGGCGGTCGGCTGGAGCGGGTGGTTCGGCAGGTACGGGGCGAGGTGCGCGCGCACACCGACAGGCCCGACACCAGGACCGCCACCACCGTGCGGAATGCAGAAGGTCTTGTGCAGATTCAGATGCGAGACATCGCCACCGAACTTGCCCGGCTTGGCGAGCCCGACCAGCGCGTTGAGGTTGGCGCCGTCGACGTACACCTGGCCGCCGGCGTCGTGGACCTCGCCGCAGATGTCGGCGACGTGCTCCTCGAACACACCGTGCGTGGACGGGTAGGTGATCATCAGCACGGACAGCTCGTCGCGGTACTGCTCGATCTTGGCGCGCAGGTCCGCGATGTCGACCTCGCCGTCGTCGGCGGTCTTGACGACGACGACCTTCATGCCGGCCATCACGGCGGAGGCGGCGTTGGTGCCGTGCGCCGAGGACGGGATCAGACAGACGGTGCGCTGCTCGTCACCGTTGGCACGGTGGTAGGCGCGGACCGCCAGCAGACCGGCCAGCTCGCCCTGCGAACCGGCGTTGGGCTGGATCGACACCTTGTCGTAGCCGGTGACCTCGGCGAGGCGCTCCTCCAGCTCGGTGATGAGCGTGAGGTAGCCCTGCGCCTGCTCGACCGGGGCGAAGGGGTGGATCTGACCGAACTCGGGCCAGGTCACCGGCTCCATCTCGGTGGTCGCGTTCAGCTTCATGGTGCAGGAGCCGAGCGGGATCATGCCGCGGTCGAGCGCGTAGTCGCGGTCGGCGAGCTTGCGCAGGTAGCGCAGCATCGACGTCTCGGAACGGTGCGCGTGGAAGACCGGGTGCGTGAGGTACGCGTCGGAGCGCAGCAGCCCGGCGGGCAGCGCCTCCTCGGTGGCCACGTCCAAGGCCTCGATGTCGGCGTCGGTGACACCGAAGGCGGCCCAGACGGCGGCGATCTGCGCGCGCCCGGTGGTCTCGTCGCAGGAGGCCGACACGTGGTCGGCGTCGACGAGGTACAGGTTGACGCCGGCCTCGCGGGCGGCGGCGACGGCCTCGGCGGCCTTGCCGGGCACGCGGACGGTGACGGTGTCGAAGAAGGAGCCGTGGACGACCTCGACGCCACCGGCGGTGAGACCGGCGGCAAGGAGCGAGGCGTACCGGTGGACACGCTGGGCGATCTGCTTCAGCCCGTCCGGCCCGTGGTAGACGGCGTACATGCCGGCCATGACGGCGAGCAGCACCTGCGCGGTGCAGATGTTGCTGGTGGCCTTCTCGCGGCGGATGTGCTGCTCGCGGGTCTGCAGGGCCAGGCGGTACGCCCGGTTGCCGTCGGCGTCGACGGAGACACCGACGAGGCGGCCGGGCAGCGAGCGGGCGTGCTTGTCCTGGACGGCCATGTAGCCGGCGTGCGGTCCGCCGAAGCCCATGGGCACACCGAACCGCTGCGTGGTCCCCACAGCGATGTCGGCCCCGAGGGAGCCGGGCGAGGTGAGCAGGGTGAGCGCAAGCAGATCCGCAGCGACCGTGACGATCGCGCCCAGCTCGTGGGCAGCGTCGATCAGCGGCTTGATGTCCCGCACGGCACCGGAGGCGCCGGGGTACTGGATCAGCACACCGAAGACACCGCGCTCGGCGACCTCGGCCGGAATGCCGGCCGAGAGGTCGGCGACGACGACCTCGACACCGGTCGGCTCGGCTCGGGTCTCGATGACGGCGACGGTCTGCGGCAGGACGTCGGCGTCGACGAGGAAGACACCGTTCTTGACCTTGCCGACACGGCGGGCGAGCGCCATGGCCTCGGCGGCCGCGGTGCCCTCGTCGAGGAGGGAGGCGCCGGAGGTCGGCAGACCGGTGAGGTCGGCGACCATGGTCTGGAAGTTGAGCAGCGCCTCGAGGCGCCCCTGCGAGATCTCGGGCTGGTACGGCGTGTAGGCGGTGTACCAGGCCGGGTTCTCCATGACGTTCCGCAGGATCACAGGCGGAGTGAAGGTCCCGTAGTACCCCAGGCCGATCATCGGCGCGAGAACCTGATTGCGGTCGGCGAGCTCACGCAGCTCGGCGAGGACCTCGGCCTCGGTACGGGCCGCGGGCAGACCGAGGGCCTCGGCGTTCTTGATCACGTCCGGCACGGCGGCGGCCGTGAGCTCGTCGAGGGAGCCGTAGCCGACCTGCGCGAGCATCTTGGCCCGGGCTTCGGCGTCGGGCCCGATGTGCCGCTGCTCGAACGGGATGCCCTGTTCGAGTTCGGAGAGCGAAATGCGGTGGGCGGTCATGTACGGAGGCCTCCTGGTCGTCACGACCTGCGAGGGGCACCACGGCGCGGGTGCCCGGACGGCCTCCCCCTCTGTCATCTCAACCTGAGAGTTTCACCGGCACGCCAAAGGCACGCCGGTTTTCACCGTCGGTGAGAGCGGACGCCGTCGGACCTCCGCTCTGCTTTCCAGAGTGACCTCGTCCATGCGGTACGGGTGCCTGAGAGATTCCGGGGAGGATTTGCTCCTTCGGCGCCTCCGAAAGGTTTCTCCGGAGGACTCTCCCGCACGGGGTCGACAGCCACAGCCAGCCTACCAGCGCGGTTCCGACTCCCATCGCTCAAGTGGCCGACATCCCAGATGTGCACTTTCGTAGTCTTTGTAGAGCAGTTGCGACCTGTTGGAGGGACCGTGCAGACCGACATCGATCCGCGCAGCCTGATCGGCCGCAAGGCGTTCGACCGCAACGGACACAAGATCGGCACCGTGGACGAGGTGTACCTGGACGACGCGACGGGAGTCCCCGAGTGGGCGGCGGTCCGCACGGGCCTCTTCGGCCGGGACGCGTTCGTCCCCCTTGAGCCGAGCGAACTGGTCGAGGACGGCCTCCACATCCCGTACGAACGCGCCCTGATCAAGGACGCCCCGGACTTCGGCGTGGGCCGCCACCTCTCCCCGGAACAAGAACTCCAGCTCTACCGCCACTACAGCCTGTCCCTCCCCCCGTCCCCGCCGCCGGACCACGACTTCGGCCGCCTGGCAGGCCAGGACGACACCTGACCCACCCCACCCGCAGCCACACACCCCTGCCCTCCCACCCACGGCACCCGCCGACACCGACCCCAAGGCAGGCCGCCTAGCGCCGCCGGCCGCACCGGAGACCGCTCGAAGCCATCCGCCCACCGGAACGGCTTCCGCCGCCGGGCCAACACCGGCGCCCTCCCAGTCGCACCGGAGACCACCCACCCCAGCCGCACACCGCCCGAGCCGTCACCGACGCTTCCCCGGGCAGGGCCCGCACCTGTGCTCTCCCAGTCACACCATGTGACACACGGGAGACCACCGCCCCAGCCACACACCGCCCGGGACGCCCCCGACGCCCGCCCCCTGCCCCCTGGCACCGTCTGCCGCGGCGGCGCGACCGCACACGCCCCTCAGCACGCCGCAACGGCCGCCGCCGGCGCCCACCCGCAGGCCCCGGCCCTCTGCCCCACCCGCACCATCGGCCGCGCCGGAAACGAGCGCCCCCACCCCCGCACCGCCACAGCCGCCAACGGCGTGCATCCCCCACAGGCAGACCCGCACCTCTGCCCTCCCACCCGCACGGGTGGTGCGGGTGGGGACTCCAGCCCGGCCGGAGGCCGGGCGCACGACCGGCTAGGCGACCGCCGCCGTACCCTCCCCGCCCCCCACCAGCGGCAGCGCCTCCCCCGCCTCGAGCTCCGGATCGTCGACGAGAAACGTCCGCACCCGCCCCGGCGCCGACCCCGGCTGCTCGAAGCGCACGGTGACCCGCCCCACCCCGCTCCCCTGCACCCACCCGGCGCCGTACACGACGTGCCGTACGTCGTGCCCAGGCGCCCATCTCCGCTCAGCGACAGCAGCAGCAGCGGCCGCAGCCGCAGCCGCCGGCTCCTCCCCCTCCGCAACGCCGCCCTCACCCACAGGCACCTCATCCTCATCCTCCCCACCCGCCCCCCGCGACTCCTCCGCCGCCTGCGCGAACAGGTCCTCCTGCGTGTAGTCCGCCAGCCCACTCACCCCCACGCCCAGCAACCGCACCCCACCCGTCGTGTCCACCCCCTCCAGCAGCCGCCCCGCCGCCTCCCGCACCACCAGCGGATCGTCCGTGGGCCCCCGCAACGTCTCCGAGCGCGTCAGCGTCGAGAAGTCGAAGCGCCGCACCTTCAGCACGATCGTCCGCCCCGAGTGCCCCGAAGCCCGCAGCCGCCCCACGCACCGCTCGGCGAGCCGCTCCACCTCGATCCGGATCCGCACCCGGTCGTGCAGGTCCACGTCGAACGTGTCCTCGACCGACACCGACTTCGCGTCCCTCTCGGCCACCACGGGCCGATCGTCGTACCCCTGGGCCATCCGGTACAGGGAGGCACCGTGCGCCCGCCCCAGCAGCCGTACAAGCTCGTCCTCGCCCGCTTCCGCGAGGTCCGACACCGTCGTCATCCCGGCCCGCCGCAGATGCTCCCCGGTGGCCGGCCCGACCCCCGGCAGGATCCGCACGGACTTCGGCCCCAGCAGCTCCCGCTCGGTCCCCGGCTCTATGAGCACCAGGCCATCCGGCTTCGCCTCCTCGGAGGCGATCTTGGCGAGCATCTTGGACCCCGCGAGCCCCACCGACCCCGTCAGCCCCGTGGTGGCGAGAATGTCCCTGCGCAGCCGCTCACCGGCCTCCCGTGCGGTCCCGCTGTCGTCCGCCACACCCCCGGCCTCCAGGTCCACGAAGGCCTCGTCCAGGCTCAGCGGCTCCACGAGCGGCGAGAGGCGCCCGAGCAGCTCCATGACCTGCTCGCTGATCGCCCGGTAGAAGCCGAAGCGCGGCACAAGATAGGCGGCGTTGGGCGCGAGCCGCCGCGCCTGCCCCATCGGCATCGCGGAGTGCACGCCGAAACGCCGTGCCTCGTACGACGCCGTGGCCACGACCCCGCGCGGCCCGAGCCCCCCGACGACCACCGGTTTTCCGCGCAGACTGGGCTTCGCCGCCTGCTCGGCGGCGGCGAAGAAGGCATCCATGTCGAGATGCAGAATCGTCGGCGCGGCTCTCACATCTCCGATGCTGCCCTACGCCACTGACAATCGACCCGCACTCACGTACGGACGCGCCACAGAGGCCAACACAAGCCCCGCCGCACCCCGCCGGCCGGAACAGCCACAAGCCCCGCCCCACCACCGGCAGACGAATGAACGCTCAAACCGCCCGGTCGCGCCGCCGCCGAGCGAGCTCGTCGCCCGGGTTGTGCCCGATGAGCGTCTCGCCGGTGTCGATCCGCTCCCCGTGCAGCTGCGACAGCGCCGCCTCCACGTCCCGCCAGACCACGCCCACGGCGATGCCGAAGACGCCCTGGCCTCCCTGAAGCAGGTCCACGACCTCGTCCGGCGAGGAGCACTCGTACACCGTCGCGCCGTCGCTCATCAGCGTCATCCGCTCCAGATCGCGGAAGCCACGGGCCCGCAGGTGCTGGACGGCGGCCCGGATGTTCTGCAGCGCGACTCCGGTGTCCAGGAAGCGCTTGACGATCTTGAGAACGACGACGTCGCGGAAGCTGTAGAGCCGCTGCGTCCCCGACCCGTACGCGGGCCGCACACTCGGCTCGACGAGCCCCGTACGCGCCCAGTAGTCCAATTGGCGGTAGGTGATCCCCGCCGCCGCGCACGCGGTCGGCCCCCGGTACCCCACCGTGTCCGTACCGGTCGCGGCACCCGCCGCGGAACCCGGCGTACCTGCGACACCCATGCCCGCACTCGCGTCGGTCCCGAAGTCGCCCACACTGCCGTGAAGCGGATACGGACCGCTTTCCCCGGGCGCGCGCCCGAGGGAGCCCCCTGCCGTACCGTCGCCGCTGCTCATCACGCCGACCCTCCGTCCTTGACCTGCCCACACGAAGGTAGGCAGTCACTCGGGGTGCGTCAACGATCGCCACACTCGGCACGCCGAGTGATAATCACCCTGAGAGTGGTTTCCCGTGTCCCTCTCCGGGGAAAGGCTATCCGAATGCGCTGATGCCGCCCCGCGCAAGACGGCCGAAACCCAGCCCTGGCGCGCCCGCCGGCAACACCCTCACCAGGCCGGGCCGCAATTAACCAGGCACCTCACCAGCACCAGCACCAAGCCGGCCGGCAGCTCACTGACTACTGGACCCGAAGTCCTCCGGCGAGATCTGGTCGAGGAACTCGCGGAACTTCTCCACCTCGTCCTCCTGCTCGTCCGGAATCGCGATACCGGCGTCGTCCAGCACGCCGTCACTGCCGAAGATCGGCGTCCCGGTGCGCAGGGCCAGCGCTATCGCGTCGGACGGCCTGGCGCTCACCTCGACGCCGCTGGCGAAGACCAGCTCCGCGTAGAAGACACCTTCACGGAGATCGGTGATGCGGACCTCGGTGAGCTCCTGGCCCACCGCTTCAAGGACGTCCTTGAAAAGGTCGTGCGTCAGCGGCCTGGCAGGGGCCATGCCCTGCTGGGCGAAGGCGATCGCGGTCGCCTCCCCCGGTCCGATCCAGATGGGGAGGTACCGATCGCCTCCCACTTCACGCAGGAGCACGATCGGTTGGTTCGAGGGCATTTCGACCCGGACACCCACAACGTCGAGCTCGTTCACACAGCAACCCTAGGACGTGCCCGACCGGTTTGGGTAGTCGGGCCCCCACAAGATCACTGCAGCCGGAGCCCGAGCGCGGTCTGGACCAGTGCCGCGTGCAGCCGTACGGAGAGCCCGGCGAGCTCCTTCGCAGTGGCCTCCGCATGGGCCCTGGTCTGCGGGTTACGGTGCCGGCGCAGCGGCGCCACCATCTGCTCGACGAGCCCCGCCTCCCGATCGGCGGCCGCTTTGACCGCCCGGAGATGTCGCGGCTCCAGACCGAATCTCCCCAGATCCGCGACAAGTCTGGCGACGGTGACGGCCTCGGAGTCGTACCCGCCGTCGGGCCCCGGAGCGATGAGTCCGTACGACTCCCACTCCACGAGCTCCTCCTCCGTGACCTCGGCGGCCGCGAGCAGCTCGGCCCGCCCCACACGCGCGGCGGTCGGACGGTCACCGTCCGCGTCCCACGCGCCGTCCAGGAGATCCCGCTGGGGGCTGGGAGCGGGAAGCATGACCTGCTCACCCCGGGCGAGGGCGTCGAGATGCTCCCGGATGACCTTCAGCGGAAGATAGTGGTCACGCTGCATCCGCAGGATCTGAGCGAGCCGCTCCACGTCCTGCGGGCTGAACTTCCGATACCCGGAGGCCGTCCGCCGGGGCTCGACAAGCCCCTCGGCCTCCAGGAACCGGATCTTCGAGATGGTCACTTCGGGAAACTCGTCGCGCAGCTGGTTCAGCACCGTCCCGATGCTGACCAGCCGGTCGCCCGCGGTGGCGGTGCCGTGACCGGCACCGCCCGTCGGTGTTCTCAGCATGGACCTTCCCTGAAGAGTTCCCCGAGGCGTCACATACCTCGCTGGCTCGAGTAGAAGACCAGCCGGTACTTGCCGATCTGCACCTCGTCGCCGTTGGACAGAACGACCGAGTCGATCGGCTCACGGTTGACGTACGTGCCGTTGAGGCTGCCGACATCGGCGACGGTGAAGCTGCCGTCCTGCGCCCGGCGGAACTCAACGTGGCGCCGCGAGACGGTGACGTCGTCGAGGAAGATGTCGCTCTGCGGGTGACGGCCGGCCGTGGTCAGCTCGCCGTCCAGCAGGAAGCGGCTGCCCGAGTTCGGTCCCCGGCGCACCACGAGGAGCGCCGATCCGGCAGGCAGCGCCTCGACGGCCGCCAGCGCCTCGGGCGACAGGTTCGGCAGCTGCGTCTGACCCGTGACCTCGGCGTCGTACGCCTCGAGGCCGGAGATCGAGATCGTCGACGTCGTCTCGGACGGGCGCTCCACGTTCGCCCCGCCCCGCAGCGGCGTGCCGCAGTGGGAGCAGAAACGGCTGTCCGCGGCATTGCGGTGACCGCACCTCGTACACACCGGCATGGACGCGTCCTCCCGCCGCGGCTGACCCGCAGAGGTCTGGGTCGCGTACGGGTCGGGGGTGAACCCTCCACCCGTACTTGAGGTTGATGGTTCTCCGAAACCTATGCGCCCGGCACCGGCAGGGTCAACAGACGACGCGCCCTGGCCGCCGACCTCGTCACGGAAGAGCGGGCGCTCGCCACCCTGCTCATCCTCGCTCTGGGCGTGGCGCGGCGCGCGGTGCTTGGCGTTGCCGCCGTCCTCGCGTGCGCTCTTGCCGAACAACTTCGCAAAAAAACTCACGGGCGATTCCCCTTGACCGAAACAGACCCGCCCGTGGGGCAGGACGAACCCTGAATGAACACACCTGCCGACCCGGACATCCTCACAACGTCCGTATCCACCCGACAGTTTCCACCACGCACCACGCTTGTGGTGCGGCGACCCCCCGCAACGCCATCCCCATGTCGCGCGGCTGCCATGGCCCCCCGCCTCACTGGGAGGACGACTGAGCGTAGTCAGGCCGCTTCGCGGGTCGCAAGGCATCCACGACGATCTTCTGGGACCGGGCCACGGTCGCGGTGGCCTGCTCCTTCTCCAGCGTCTGCACGACTCCACCGGGGATGTTGAGCGCGGGCTCGAGATCCTCGGGCTTGCCGATGACCTTGAAGACGTACGGAGCGGTCACCTTCGTTCCATCGATCTCTATGTCGTCGCCGGTTCCCGAGAAGTAGGTGTCCGTGACAACCCGTACATCGTTGATCTGGATCGCCTCGGCGCCGGCGGCGCGCAGCTCCTGGATCGCGTCCAGCAGCATGTCGGACTCGACGGCCGCCGCGGCCCCACGGATGGTGAGCGTGATCCCCGGGCCCTCCGCAGCGACAGTTCCGGCCAGGATGCCGAGCTGGCGCTCCTTCTCCTGGGTCTGCTTGCGCGCCTCCTCGGCCTGGTCCGAGCTGGACTCGAGCTCCGAGCGCTGCGTCTCCAGGCGCGCCTTCTCGTCCTCCAGGCGCTGCGTGCGGTCGTCGAGCTCGTCGAGGATGCGGACCAGGTCCTCCTGGCGTGCCCCACGCAGCGCGCTGTTGTCGCTGGTGGAGCGGACCTGGATGGCGAGACCCAGACCGAGGACGAACAGCAGCAGGGCGACGATGAGTTGGGCCCGGCTCACGCGCGGCGGCCACAGGCCGGCGGCAAGCCGCTGCCGCCCGGTCAGCTCCTTCTCAGGAGCGGCGGCGGCCGAGGAGGCCTCGGGCGTGGGCCGGTCGTCGTCAGGGTTCTCCGGGGTACCGGCCGGCGTCACATCGTTGCTCATCGGTGTCACGCCCGGAAGACGTGCCGCCGGATGGCGGCGGCGTTGGAGAAGATACGGATGCCGAGCACGACGACCACACCCGTCGACAGCTGCGCGCCGACGCCCAGCTTGTCACCGAGGAAGACGATCAGCGCGGCCACCACGACGTTCGACAGGAAGGAGACCACGAAGACCTTGTCGACGAAGATCCCGTCGAGCATGGCCCGCAGACCGCCGAAGACCGCGTCCAGGGCGGCGACCACGGCGATCGGAAGATAGGGCTCGACCACCGCCGGAACCTCGGGACGGACCAACAGTCCGACCACGACTCCCACGATCAGGCCCAGTACGGCGATCAAGATGTGCCCTTCCCTGTGTCGGCCGTGGCCTGCCCGGTGGCCTTGGCCGCCCCGGCTCCCCTCGGCTCTGCTGTACGTACGATCAGGCTCGGCGCGGCCGGCAGACGCACATCGGTCTCGGCCGAGATGCTGGTGCGGATCCCGAAGTTCTCCTGCAGCGCGTGCAGATACTGCCCGTCGGCGCTGTCCTGGAACGCGGTGCTCAACCGCTGCCCGTCCCCCACCGCGAGCACCGTGTACGGCGGCACCAGCGGCTTGTTGTCGACCAGTATGGCGTCGCCCGCCGCCCGGATCGCGGACAGCGACG
Source organism: Streptomyces sp. NPDC048370 (assembly GCF_043200825.1). Lineage (NCBI taxonomy): Bacteria > Bacillati > Actinomycetota > Actinomycetes > Kitasatosporales > Streptomycetaceae > Streptomyces > Streptomyces sp. NPDC048370. Next base: position 199,580 of record NZ_JBICYI010000015.1, read on the forward strand.
TCAGCCGCTGGCCGTTGATCGAGACCGCCTCGGCACCCGACTCCCACAGTCCGTTGACGACCCGCTGCATGTCACGGTCGCGGACCCGCCCGGTGTCCTCCGAGAACCCGCCGCTCTCGCGAGGCCCTCCACCGCCGGTCTCGGCGCCCTTGGCGTCGTCGATCACGAGCTTCACACCGGGACCGTGCACGGGCGTCGCGCCCGAGAGCAACGCCACCAGCTCGGCCTGGTCACCGCCGTGCTGTTCGAGCGCCTTGCGCTGCCGCTCCCCGACCTCGACCCGGATCTTCTCGACGTCCTCCTCCAGCCTGTCGGCCGCGGTGGTGTCCGCCTCGATCCGGTCGATGAGCTCCTGCCGCTCCTTGGCGACGACAGGGGCGGAGATCCGCGCCTCCGCCGCGCCCACGGTCACCACTGCGGCGGCCAGGACGAGACCCGCCGCGAGGCCCAGCTTGGCCCGGAGCGTACGGGGAAGTCCGCCGCCCTCGGCGGCGCGCCGGGCCGAGGCCTCGGCATAGCCGTCGTCGAGCGCGTGGTCCATCACGTTGTTCAGCAGCGACATGGACGCGTCCGGACGCGGTGGTGGTGTTCCGGTGCTCCGAACGGGGTGCTGCTGCGACATGCCGCACATCGTCGCACGTCGGCGGTGCTACCGCCGAATGGCCCCACCGATGAGCCGGGCGGCGTCCGAAGGACACCACCCGGCTCAACCGTCCCACCGGTTCAGTGACCTGCGCTGTCGACCACGTTCGACCATTCGTCGAGCAGGGCCTGTGCGGAGGTGTCGTCGGGACCTTCGGCCCACAGATGAGTGACGGCCTCGGCCGGGTCGGGCAGCACCATCACCCACCGCCCATCGGCCTCGACGACCCGCACGCCGTCGGTGGTGTCCACGGACCGCTCGCCGGCCGCCTCCACCACCCGTCGCATCACGAGCCCCTTCACGGCCCACGGCGTCGCGACGTCCCGCTTCAGGACGTGCGCCCGTGGGATACGGGCATCGATCTGGCTCAGCGTGAGCTGTGTCCGCGCCACCAGACCGATGAGCCGTACGAACGCGGCGGCACCGTCGAAGACGCTGCTGAACTCCGGAATGATGAACCCGCCCCGGCCGTCGCCGCCGAAGATCGTCGACTCCTCACGACCGACCCTGGTCAGATCGTCCGGCGAGGTCGTCGTCCACTCCACCTGCGTGCCGTGGTACGCGGCGACCTGCTCGGCGATCCGTGTGGTCGTCACCGGCAGCGCCACCCGCCCGGAGCGCCGCTCGGCGGCCACCAGGTCGAGCATGACCAGGAGCGAGCGGTCGTCCTCGATGATCCGGCCCCGCTCGTCGACGAGCGAGAGCCGCTCGCCCACCGGGTCGAACCGCACCCCGAACGCGGCGCGCGCCGATGCGACGATCTCCCCGAGCCGTACGAGCCCGGCCCGCCGGGTCTCCGCCGACTCCGTCGGCCGCGACTCGTCGAGTCCCGGGTTGATCACCAACGAGTCCACCTGGAGCCGGCCGAGGAGGCTCGGCAGAACGAGCCCCGCACTGCCGTTGGACGCGTCCACGACCACCTTGAGCCCGGCCTCGGCGATCCCCGAGGTGTCGACGTTCCGCAGCAGGGAGCCCGTGTACGAGTCGAAGACGCTCGCCGGGAAGGAAAGGTCGCCGATCTCGCCCGGGAAGGCCCGCCGGTACTCCTGACGTGCGAAGACCCGGTCCAGCTTGCGCTGCCCGGCCTGCGAGAGATCCGCTCCCCGCTCGTCGAAGAACATGATGTCCACGGAGTCCGGCACACCGGGCGAGGTCCGCAGCATGATCCCGCCCGCGCTTCCCCGAGCGGTCTGCTGGCGCGCGACCGGCAGCGGTACGTTCTCCAGGTCGCGTACGTCGATGGCACTGGCCTGCAGCGCCGAGATCACGGCCCGTTTCAGGGCACGCGCGCCCCTGGAGTGGTCACGCGCGGTGGTGACCGTCGCACCCTTCTTCAGCGTCGTTGCGTACGCGCCCGCGAGCCGCACGGCCAGCTCGGGCGTGATCTCCACATTGAGGATCCCGGAGACACCGCGCGCCCCGAAGAGATGGGCCTGACCGCGCGACTCCCAGATGACGGAGGTGTTGACGAAGGCACCGGCCTCGATGGTCTTGAACGGGTAGACCCGGACGTTGCCCTGAACAATCGATTCCTCACCGATCAGGCACTCGTCCCCGATGACGGCCCCGTCCTCGATCCGGGCCGCCCGCATGACATCGGTGTTCTTCCCGATGACACAGCCGCGGAGATTGCTCTGCTGCCCGATGTAGACGTTGTCGTGGATGACGGCCTTGTGCAGGAACGCGCCACTTTTGACGACGACGTTCGACCCGATGACGGTGTGCTCACGCACCTCCGCGCCGGCCTCGACCTTGGCGTAGTCACCGATGTACAGCGGCCCGCGCAACACGGCGTCGGGGTGCACCTCGGCGCCTTCCGCGACCCACACACCGGGTGAGATCTCGAATCCGTCGAGCTCGACCTGGACCTTGCCTTCGAGCACGTCGGCCTGCGCCTTGACGTAGCTCTCGTGGGTGCCGACGTCCTCCCAGTAGCCCTCGGCGACATAGCCGTAGATGGGCTTGCCCTCCTTCATGAGCTGGGGGAAGACATCACCCGACCAGTCCACCGAGACGTCGGCCTGGACGTAGTCGAAAACCTCGGGCTCCATGACGTAGATGCCCGTGTTCACCGTGTCCGAGAAGACCTGTCCCCAGGTCGGCTTCTCCAGGAACCGCTCGACCTTGCCCTCCTCGTCCACGATCGTGATGCCGAATTCCAGCGGATTCGGCACACGGGTCAGACAGACGGTGACCAGGGCGCCCTTCTCCTTGTGGAAGGCGATCAGATCGGTGAGGTCGAAGTCGGTGAGCGCGTCCCCCGAGATGACGACGAAGGCGTCGTCCTTCAGCGCCTCCTCGGCGTTCTTCACACTCCCGGCGGTGCCGAGTGGTTTCTCCTCATTGGCATACGTGAGCTCCATTCCGAGCTCTTCGCCGTCACCGAAGTAGTTCCTGACCAGCGACGCGAGAAACTGTACGGTCACGACGGTCTCGGTGAGACCGTGCCTCTTGAGCAGTCGAAGGACATGCTCCATGATCGGCCGGTTCGCCACCGGCAGGAGAGGCTTGGGCATGCTCGAGGTCATGGGGCGAAGTCGAGTTCCTTCGCCACCGGCCATCACGACGGCCTTCATGTCGGAAGCGTCCTCCTTGAAGAGACGACGGTCCTGCCGACTTCACCTGTGTCCGCTCAGTGGGCCTCGGACGTCCTCGTTCGTGCCGGCGACGCTGCACGGCACAGGACTGACGGGCTCAATCGGCCGCGGTATCCGCCTTCACGAGTCGACGGACCTGGACCACGTAGAGGATCCCTGCCCACCAATACAGAGTTGTACCCCATCCGGCGAAGGCCCACCCGAAAACTTCGGCGAGTGACGAAAGCCAGCCCGTTCCGTCACTGAGCAGCAGCAAGGGGAACGCGTACATCAAGTTGAAAGTCGCAGCTTTACCCAGGAAGTTCACCTGCGGCGGCGGATACCCGTGCCGGCGGAGGATTCCCACCATGACCAGCAACATCAGCTCGCGGGCGAAAAGGGCGGCGGTCAGCCAGAGCGGCAGGATCTCGCGCCAGGTCAGCCCGATGAGGGTGGAGACGATGTAGAGCCGGTCAGCAGCCGGGTCGAGCAGCCGGCCGAGGCTGCTGATCTGGTTCCAGCGCCGCGCGAGCTTACCGTCGAGATAGTCGCTGACGCCACTGAGCATCAGCACGAGCAGAGCCCAGCCATCGCTGTTGGGACCGCCGAAGACAGGGCGGAGAATCAGCCACAGGAAGAGCGGCACACCCACGAGGCGAGCCATGCTCAGGATGTTGGGGATGGTGAGGACCCGGTCCGTCTGAACGCGAGTCTCCTGGACCTCCACCCGGGGGCCTCCTGTGGGAACGTGCCAATGATGCCCCCTGACCTTACCCTCAGCCACGACAGCCGGATGCACAGGGGTCGACCGGCCGCTCGTGAACGCAAAAATGCCTCAACCCCCGGACATGGTCCAGGGGTTGAGGCTAAAAATTGTTCGGCGGCGTCCTACTCTCCCACAGGGTCCCCCCTGCAGTACCATCGGCGCTGAAAGGCTTAGCTTCCGGGTTCGGAATGTAACCGGGCG
>NZ_JBICYI010000016.1:0-202867 GCF_043200825.1 Streptomyces sp. NPDC048370
CGGACTAGCGGGGGTCTCTTCGTCGGGGCACCGGTCGTCGCGGTTGCCGCCCGGTACGGCGCGGTTCGTCGCGGCCGCCGCCCGGCACGGCGCGGGGGGGGGGGGGGGGGGGGGGGGGGGGGGGGGGGGGGGGGCCGGGCCCCCCCCCCCCCCCCCCCCCCCCCCCCCCCCCCACCCCCCTTTCCAAACCCTCAGGGGTAAGATTCTCAGCACCGTGAGAACTCGCGAGGTTGTGGCGGGCGTCGTACGAGGGGTTGGGGATGGGTGCATCGAAGTCGGCGGACCAGGACGCCGTGGCGAAGGTGATCGACGACTGGGCGCGCGAACGGCCTGACCTGGACACGAGTCCGCTCGAAGTGCTCGCCCGGCTCCACCGCTCCTTCCTCCGCTACAGCACCCGGCTCACCGCCTCCATCGAGCGGCACGGCCTGTCGGTGGCCGGCTTCGACGTGCTGACCGCCCTGCGACGGGCCGGCGAGCCCTACCGGCTCACCGCGGGCCAGCTCGCCGACTCCGGGCTTGTCTCGTCGGCCGGTGTGACCCTGCGGATCGACCGCCTGGAGAAGGACGGCCTGATCGTCCGCGAACGCGACGCCGGCGACCGTCGAATCGTCTACTCCCGTCTCACCGACAAGGGCCTGGCGACGGTGGACGCCGTCTTCGCCGAGCACCTCGACAACGAGCAGCGGATGCTCGCGGGCCTGTCACCGGCCGAACGCCGCCAGATCGCCCGCCTCCTCGGCAAGCTGGAGGCATCCATCCTGGCCTCGGACGAGCCCCCGGCCGAGTGACGACAGCCGCGGCCGAAGTCTCGGCCGCGGCGCATGTGACTCGGATGCCGCGCCGTCGTCGGCGTTTCGAATGCCCCGTTTCTGGCAGTCTGTTGCGTTGTGTGCTTGATGTGACCCAGGAACGCCCAGGGGGTGCGCTTGAACGCGGTGAAGCTGAGCCGGACCACGAGGACGGCCGCTGGAGTCTCGGCCATGGTGCTTCTGCTGCTGACAGGATGCGACGTGCCCGGGGTCTACCGGCCGGCCCGCCCCGCCACAGGAGGTCCGTACACCTTCTACGTGAGTCCCGACGGCGACGACGAGAACGACGGCCTCTCGCCGGAGAAGCCCTGGCGGACCCTCGACCATGCGAACGGCGTGCGCTACCAGCCGGGCGACCGCCTCCGGCTCAAGGGCGGCGAGCGGTTCCGCGGCAGCGTCACCCTCGGACAGGACGAGGCGGGCAGCTCGACGGAGCCGGTCGTGATCGAGTCGTACGGCACCGGCCGCGCCACGATCGCGCCACGCGGCACGTCCGCCATCACCGTGCGCAACACCGGCGGCGTGGAGATCAGGAACGTCTCGCTTGTCGGTGACCGCCAAGGCCTGCGAGAAGGGGTCGGGATCGCCTTCCGCAACAGCCTCCCCGGCGACCGGCGACTCGACCACGTCAGGATCACGAACGTGGAGGCGAGGGGCTTCCAGAACGGGATCAGCATCGGCGCGGAGAAGGACGCCGTCGCGGGCTACAGCGACGTACGGATCAGCGACGTCTCCGTGCATCACAACCTCGAGGGCGGACTCGTCTTCTACGGGCCCGAGTTCGATGCGGACCGCCCTGCCTACGCGCACTCGGGGCTCCGCATCGAGCGGGTCAAGGCGTACTCCAACACGGGCGACCCGAAGAGCGACGAGCGCAACACCGGCAGCGGCATCACGCTCGGCAGTGTCCGGGACGCGAAGGTGATGCGCTCGGTGGCCCACGACAACGGCACGAGGTCCGCCGCCGACGCCGATGAGGGCCCCGAGGGGATCTGGGCGTACGACTCCACCCGAGTGGTCCTGGAGAACAACAGGTCCTACCGCAACCGCACCGGCTCGCGGGTCGACGGCGGCGGATTCGGCCTCGACAACAACGTTTCCTCGTCGGTCATGCAGTACAACCTCGCGTACGACAACGACGGCCCGGGCTTCCTCATCTACTCCGGCCAGGCGACCGGCGCCCACAAGAACAACATCGTCCGCTTCAACATGAGCTGGGACGACGCACGGAAGCTGCCCGAGTACGGCGGCATCGTCGCCTACGGTTCCCGCCTGACGAACCTGGACATCTACCACAACACGGTGGTGATGCGGTCGGAGGACCTGGCCTCCTCGGAGGTCGCGGGGAAGCGGCCTCCGGCGCTGCGGCTGCGCGACGGCATGCGCGGCGTGCGCGTCCACAACAACATCTTCGCCACCGACGGCGGCCCCCTGATCGAGGCCCAGTCGTCCTACAAGCCCAGCACGCTCCGGCTCCAGGGCAACGTCTACTACAGCACGGGCCCTTGGTCGCTGGAGTGGGGCACCCGGCGCTTCAAGGCGCTGGACCTCTGGCGCACCACCTCCCGCCAGGAAACGCTCGACGGCGAGCCGACCGGCTCCAGCGACGACCCGTGCCTGCTCGGTCTGGCCGCCCCGACCACCGACGGGGCAGGACCCATGAACCTGGTGCCGGACTGCCAGGACGAGGTGCCCGTCGGCCTGGACCCGGAGGAGTTGGGCGTCGACGTGGGCCCCCTGGACTACTTCGGCAACCGGGTCCCGCAGTCACTGACGGCCGGGGCCGCGCAGACGCGCACCGCTGACGACGTCGCACCGTAGGAGAACCGAAGGACGTCACACGGCTCTGCCCTGCGCTTCCGGTCGAGGACCATGAGCGCAGGGCAGAGCCGGTCATTCCGAGACGGATCTAGGCCATGTTCGTCGGCATCGCGGGGGCCATGGCCCCCGCGCGGTCCGGTTCGGTGGCCGGGGACGCGATCGTGGCTCGCAGGGGCTCCCGGGCCTGGGCGTCCGACGGCCGGGCCGACGACGCGGGGCGGCCCAGCGCCTTGACGGTCCAGCCGGCGGCCCGCCACGTGTCGTGCGGGAGCGCGTTCCTCCCGTCGATGAGGACCGGCTCGCGGACCACGCGGGCCAGCTTGACCGGGTCCACCTCGCGGTACTGGCCCCACTCGGTGAGGTGGAGGACGATCTCCGCGCCCTGGCACGCCGTCAGCAGGTCCGTGCTGCAGCGCAGCTCCGGGTGGGCGCGCCGTGCGTTCGTGGTGCCCTCCGGGTCGTGGACCCGGACGTCGGCACCCTGCCGCTGCAGCGCGATGGCGACGGCCAACGCCGGTGAGTCGCGCACGTCGTCGCTGTTCGGCTTGAACGTGGCGCCCAGGACGGTGACCCGGCGGCGGGTCAGGTCGCCGCCGACCATCTGACGGGCGAGCGCGACGGTCCTGGTCCGCTGGCGTTGGTTGATCTCGTCGACCTGGTCGAGGAACTCCACCGCAGGACCGACGCCCAGCTCCTGTGCGCGGGCGGCGAACGCCCGGATGTCCTTGGGCAGGCAGCCTCCGCCGAAGCCCAGACCGGCGTTGAGGAACCGCCGGCCGATCCGGGTGTCGTGGCCGAGGGCGTCGGCGAGCGTGACCACGTCCGCGCCCGCCGCGTCGCAGACCTCGGCCATCGCGTTGATGAAGGAGATCTTCGTGGCGAGGAAGGAGTTGGCCGCGACCTTCACCAGCTCGGCCGTGTTCGGGTCGGTGCTGATGTACGGGACGCCCGCCTCCAGCATCGGGGCGTACACCCGGCGCAGCGTCTCGTCGGCCTCCCGGCTGGTCACGCCCGCGACGAGCCGGTCAGGACGCAGCGTGTCCTCGACCGCGAAGCCCTCGCGCAGGAACTCGGGGTTCCACGCCACTTCCGCCCGCACCCCCAGCGGCGCGAGAGCCGCGATACGGGTGGTCAGGCGCGCGGTCGTGCCCACCGGGACGGTGGACTTGCCGACCACCAGGCACGACGCGGGCAGGTGCGGCGCGAGCCCGTCGACGACGGCGTCCACGTACCGCAGGTCGGCCGCCTGGGAGCCGGCCTGTTGTGGGGTGCCCACGCAGATGAAGTGGACCTCGCCGTGCGCGGCCGCCTCGCGCAGGCTGGTGCCGAAGCGCAGGCGTCCGGAGGCGAGCGCCTGGGTCAGGACCTCGTCGAAACCCGGTTCGTAGAAGGGTGGTCGGCCTTCGGCGAGCGCAGTGATCTTCTCGATGTCGACGTCGACGCCTAGGACGTCGTGTCCGATGCTGGCCATGCACGCGGCGTGCACAGCTCCGAGGTATCCCGTACCGATGACGGTCAACCGCATGCGCTGTTCTCCTGTCTGGGCGCGGAGGTGGGGAGAGAGGGACGGGTGGGACGTGTCAGGGGGCGTAGCCGTACGGGTTCTGCTGCTGGAACGTCCACGCGTCGCGGCACATCTCGGCCAGGTCGCGCCGCGCGCTCCAGCCCCAGGCCGCGGTGACCTTCGCCGGATCGGCGACGAGTTCCGCGACGTCGCCGGGCCGGCGCTCGACGATCCGGTGCGGGATCGGTCGACCCGACACCTTCTCGAAGGTGCGCACGAGCTCGAGGACGGAAGCGCCGCGCCCGGTGCCGAGGTTGAAGACCCGCATGCCGGGCTCGTCGTCGATGTGGTCGAGGGCCACGCGGTGCCCCTCGGCGACGTCGACGACGTGGATGTAGTCGCGCACCCCGGTGCCGTCGGGCGTCGGGTAGTCGTCGCCGAATACGTCCAGCTCGTCGCGGCGGCCCACGGCGATCTGGGAGAGGAACGGCATGATGTTGTTCGGCACGCCGCGCGGGTCCTCGCCGAGCAGCCCGGTGGGGTGGGCCCCGGCCGGGTTGAAGTACCGCAGTGCCAGGACGCGCAGTTCGGGCACGTGCCGGCACAGGTCCGCGAGGACCTGCTCGCAGGTCCACTTGGTGGTGGCGTACGGGTTGGTCGGCGAGGCAGGGGAGTCCTCGGTCAGCGGGACGGTCGTCGCGTCGCCGTAGATCGAGCAGGAGGACGAGAACACCAGCCGGTGCACCCCGTGGTCGTGCATGGCCGAGACCAGGGCGGTGGTGCCGCCGACGTTGATGTCGTAGTACGCGAGCGGGATCCGCACCGACTCGCCGACGGCCTTCTTCGCGGCGAAGTGGATCACCGCGTCGATCCGGTGGCTCGTGAAGACGGCGTCCAGGGCCCGCCGGTCACGCACGTCCGCGATGTGGCTCGCGGCGATCGGGCGGCCCGCGATCTTCGCGACGCGTTCGAGGGCCTCGGGAGAGCTGTTGGAATGGTCGTCGAGCACGACGACCTCGTGGCCGGAGCGGAGCAGCTCGACACAGGTGTGGCTGCCGATGAAACCGGCGCCGCCGGTGACCAGGACCGTTTGGGGCACGGGGAACCTCATTTCTCGATCGGCCGCGAGGGCCGTCACCAGGCGTAGAAGCCGGCGAGGTAGGTGGGGAAGACGGCGACGGCGAGCGCCAGGGGCACCGCGGAGAGCAGTCCGGCGGAGAGCGGGACGGCGGCGGTCCGCAGCGCGCGGTGACGCGGGACGCCCGCGGCGCGTGCCGTCTCGCCGATGTGCAGCGCGCCGACCGCGAGCGTCACCGCCGTGTACGAGAAGGCGCCGAGGATGCAGAGGAAGACATAGCCCACGGCGGGACCGGTGAACTGGCCGATCACGGCGGTGCTCGACAGGACCGTGGTGATCAGCAGGTAGGGGGCCACGGCGCGCAGCGGCAGCCGCTCGAGACCGTCGCGCTCCTTCGGCGTGACCTTGAAGGTGATCGGACGGGGCCGCAGCTTCTGCATCAGGGCCGCGCCGACACCCCAGGCGACGTACGGCCAGCGGGCGAGACCGAAGAGCCAGATCTCCCAGCTGACGACGGGGGAGTCCTTGGGGCGCAGCAGGCCGCGCCGGCGGCAGAGCAGGGTGAGCAGCATCAGCCAGACGGACATGGTCCAGAAGCGGGCCAGGAACTCGAAGTAGTTGACGTGGATCCACGGGATGCCGGTGAGCGCCGCGATCGGCGGCAGCAGGATCCCGAGGGTGGTCGTCAGGGCGAGCAGCGGGTAGTAGAGGAGCGCGCAGGAGAACCGCAGGCGCAGCTTGCCGGGCATACGGCTCAGGTGGCGCGGCAGCATCCCGAAGAGCATCACCGCCAGGCTGCGCGACCACTGGAACTCCTGGGTGATCATCGCGCCGAAGGTGATCGGGCCGTCGCCGTGTGCCTCCGCGTCGATCGCGAACGCGCCCTGCCAGCCTGCCGAGTTGAGCAGGAAGGAGGTCGAGAAGTCCTCGGCGAGCTCGGGGCCGAGGCCGCCGATGTCCCGCAGCGCCCGGGTGCGCACGGCGTAGTGGGAGCCGATGCACAGCGGGGCGAGGCCGGCGGAGTAGCCGAGCTGCACGGGGCCGTGGAAGAGGGCCTCGCGCTGAAGCCGGCCGCGGGCAGCCCAGGACTGGTCGGCGTTGGCGTCGCAGACGCTGGGGGCGGCGACATAGCCGATGGCCGGGTCGGCGAAGGGGCGGACCACCTCGGCGAGGTACCGAGGGTGCGGCACGTGGTCGCAGTCGAGCTGGGCGACGACGTCGTAGCGCTCGTAACCCCAGTGGTCGTAGAAGTAGGCGAGGTTGCCCTCCTTGCACCGGGTCCGCCGCGGCCAGTCGGCCCGGTGGTAGTCGGCGCGGCCGCGCCGGCACGAGAGGCCGACGCCGTTGGCCCGGCACCAGTCGAGGACCTCCTCACTGGGGTCCTCGTCGCAGAGCCAGACGTCGTAGGCGTACGGGAACTCCTGGTGGAGCATCGCCTCCAGGGTCGCCCGGGCGATGTCCCAGTGCTCGGACGGGGCGCGGGTGACGACGAACGCGGTGCGCAGGGCGGGCACCTCGACGGCCGGGTCGAAGCGCCGCATCCGGATCAGCGCGATCAGGAAGTGCACCGGCAGGTAGGCCAGGTAGAGCAGCAGGGCGCTGTTGACGACCAGGCCGATCCAGCCGACCCGGTGGGACGGCTGGAGCCACCACACCCAGAACCAGACCAGGCAGGCCGCCCAGCCCAGGGAGAGCAGCGCGACCAGGAAGCGGTCGCCCCGGGAGAACGCCCGCACGAAGCTGCTCGGGAGGGTCTCGAAGTTGTGCCGGGGCATCGCCAGGACGGGGCCGTCCGGGCCGATGGAGGCCACCGAGCCGTTCGAGAGGGCCGTGATCTCGTTCCCCAGCGCCGCCCATTCCTCCGGTGAGCCGGGGGCGGGGGAGATGACCGGGGGATCCTGGGCGGTGCCGGTCCCGAGCGCGGGACCTTGCTCCAACGACGTCATGACAGCGAGTTCTCCGGGCGGTTCGAAGCGGGCCGTGGGGCAGGAGAGGGAGCGGGGGGTCGGGGTGGCGCCGCGGCCGGGTCGGCGTACCGTTCGGCCGCGGCGCGCGGATCAGCTCCCCGACGCGGGTGAGCCGGACGCCACGCCGGTGGCGGCGGCCGCCGGGCCGGGGATCGCCTGCGGCGTCGTGACCGCGGACGTCGCCGCGTCCAGCGGGACGGTCTCGCTCTGGTCGCCGCGGATCGCCGCGGCCGACGCGCCGAGCCGGTCCTGGCGGGCGCTGAAGTACGCGACGGTCCGGCGAAGGCCGTCGGTGATGTCGACCTCCGGCTCCCAGCCGAGGACCTCGCGGGCGCGGTCGATCACGGGGCGGCGGCGGACCGGGTCGTCGACCGGCAGCGGGTGGTACTTCACCTCGGAGGGCGAGCCGGTCATCGCGAGCACGATCTCGGCGAGCTCGGAGACGGTGCGCTCGACCGGGTTGCCGAGGTTGAACGGGCCCATCTCGGACGAGTCGAGGAGCGCGAGGAGACCGCGGATCAGGTCGTCCACGAAGCAGAAGCTGCGGGTCTGCTTGCCGTCGCCGTAGATGGTGAGCGGTTCCCCGGTCAGGGCCTGGGTGATGAAGCTGGACACCACACGGCCGTCGTGCGGGCGCATCCGCGGGCCGTAGGTGTTGAAGATCCGTGCGATGCCGACGTCGAGGCAGTGACTGCGGCGGTACGCGGCCGACACCGCCTCGGCGTATCGTTTCGCCTCGTCGTAGACGCTGCGCGGACCGATGGAGTTGACGTTGCCCCAGTACGACTCCTCCTGCGGGTGGACCAGGGGATCGCCGTAGATCTCGCTCGTCGACGCGAGGATGAAGCGGGCGTCGTGGCGCAGCGCCAGACGCAGCGCGTTCTCGGTGCCCCGGCTGCCGACCGCGAGGGTCTCCAGCGGCCGGCGCAGATAGTCGGGCGGGGAGGCGGGGGACGCCAGGTGGGCGACGGCGTCGACGCGGCCGGCGACCTCCACGGACACGCTCACGTCCGCGTGCTGGAACTCGAAGGCCGGGTCGGACAGGAGGTGTGCGATGTTCGCGGGGTCGCCGGTCGAGAAATTGTCCAGGCACACCACTGAGTCGCCGCGCCGCAAAAGCGCCTCGCACAAGTGTGACCCAAGAAAACCACCGCCACCGGTCACGGCAACGCGCATGTGTTTCTCCAGGAATGAGAAGCGGAATGGCCTCATGCCCCGCTCGCACGGACAGGTGAATGGCAGATGACCGGACGAGCCGACGAACGGAGCGCTCTCGGAAACGTGGGACGAGAATATGGGTGGCTGTTGCTATTTTTGCGGAGGCAATTCGGGGGCTGGGCTGTTCGGCGGGTGTCGCACGGGGGAGCGCACGGGGTCTGAGCCCAGTTCGGGGCTCATCCCGCTTTCGAACGGCGTAATCGGTCAGGGTCACACGCATGTGTGAGGTCGGGTCGTGCATGCCCTATCGATGGATGGGGTCATTTGCACATGTGACCTAGGTGCGTGAGTTCGAAATGTGCGGGGAGATGCGTGGTCACCCGTGCTCGGTCACCCGAACCGCCTCACGTACGCGGCCCGCGCCGCGGGGAACTCCGCCAGCGTGCCGCCGCCCCAGTCGTGGTCGAAGTACGACTGGTACGCGACCTGGCCCCAGGAGAAGTACTCGACCATCCGATCGAGGTAGTACGTGCCGTCCCCGCCGCCCGCGAACCTGTCTCCGCGGCGGTACAGACCCCACTCGGAGCACACATTGCGTTTCCCCCGCGCGCGGACGAAGGCCACATGGGCGTCGAGGCCCGCTTCCTGGCACCGGATCCAGGACCAGCGGTCGGCCGGGGTCACCGCCGGGTCGCCCCACTTGAGGTCATAGGCGTTCATGCCCAGCCAGTCGACGTACCCGTCCCCCGGGTAGTAGTCGGCGAAGGCGCGAAGCCGCCGTCCGGGCTGTACCCCGAGCGAGCTCGACAGCTCGAACGTGAAGCACGCCCCCGGCGTCGCGCGGAACACGTCGACGACGTGCCGGAACAGAGCCGCGTACCCCGCCGGGTCGTCCGTCGCCTGCCACGGGCCGATGGCCCGGTTGTTCGGCTCCCAGCCGAGCCGGACGACCGCGTCGCCGTGCCCCGACTCCACCATCGCCCGCGCCGCCCGCGCGTACGCGGCGTCGAACTCACCCGCCACCCCCCGCGCGAACGCCCCGTCGAATCCCTCGACCAGCGGCGGAATCCCGTACACGAACGCCGAGCCCGGGCGTTCGTCCCGCCATGCGCGCCACGGGTCGAGCTGATCCCGGCGCATCGTCGCCGGATCGAACCACGCCCAACTCTCGTGCGGCAGGTAGTCGTTGCCGATCTCGACGGGCCGGCCCAGCAGTTCCTCGTGCCGCACCGTCGCGGCCACGGCCTCGGCGCCGAACCCCTTGTACACGCCCAACAGCGCGCGGGCGGATCTGTCGACGACACACCTCCCGGGGTGCGGAACGGACGGTTCCTGCCAGGATCCCCGAGACCATCACACCGCGCGGGCACACTCTCCGCTCGTGTCGCGCCCGCCGCTCGAGTCGACCCCGCCCTGCCTCACACAGGGTCTTCTGGCTGGGCAGGAGGAGGTTGCCCCGGGTCGTGCCGCGCGATCACGACGGGTTCCTCGATGAGTCGTACGGTCGGTGGTGTCGCGGGCACCGGTCGCGTCCACGGGGCCAGGGTGTCCGCGGCCTCGTCGAGGCGCCAGTCCCTGCAGGTGCCGTCGAGCGCCAGCGGGTAGAGGGTGAGTGCGCCGTCCGGTCCGATGTGCATCCGGACGAATCCCTTGTGGTCGTCGATGGACTGCCCGGACATCTGCCACTCGGCGACCAGACCCCGGTTCGTCCACAGCACCCACAGGGCGAAGAGCTGGGAGCCGAGGGACGCGCCCACCACGGCGGCGACGACCAGCAGGATCGCCAGGTGGATGAGCCCGTTCCAGGAGGAGGGTACGAGTTGGGCGATGGCGACGGTGGCGGTCAGCGCCGCGGCGGTGACCGCCAACTGGAACAGCACGGCCACGACAGGACCGGACGGTGCCCTGGGCCGCCGTTCGCGCAGCAGCCCCGTCCACCAGCCGATCACGAAGGGCAGGACGAAGAAGCCGGCACTCGCGCAGAGCAGGCCGAGCAGGTCGTCGCCGTCGGCGGCCCGCAGGGCGCCGACAGGGTTGTGCCTGCCCTCGGCCAGCGCGAACGCGCCGTTCATGAGCAGGGCGAGCACCATCTGCACCACCCCGGCCAGGACCGCGAATCCCGGGTTGCGCCGGGGGAGCCAGTGCCGCGACCACGGCTTGGCGATCGCGCGGGCCAGCGAGCGGGACTCCGTCGCCTCCGGGTACGTGTGCGGTGCGAGGGAGAACACCGGCGGCGGGTCGTCCTTCTGCCGTATGCGGGAGGCGACCGGCGGCAGGGGCAGAGCCTTCGGCAGCCTGTGCGTGGCCGCCAGATACGCACCGCCGAGGCCGCACGTCACCATCTGGCGCCGCCGGGGGTCCGGAGGGAGGGCGTCGTCGTCGGCTCCGGGCCCGTCGTCGGCCAGCCGTTCCGCGTAGCGGGCGTAGTGGTGCCTGTCGCCGGTCAGCCACAGCCGAATGGACGCGCCCGTCTCCTCACGCTTCCTGGTCGCCCGGTCGAAACGGGTCCTTACGATGGTGCGGTCGAACCAGTGCAGGGAGTTGAAGGCGTCGGCTTCCTCGTCGCTCTCCACCCAGGTGGGCGCGGCCGAGCAGACGATCACGCTGTCGCCCGGCAGCAGGCGCGGCGAGAGATGCGTCTCGAAGTAGCGCCGCTGCGGATTGTCGACGTAGGAGCCGAGTTGGCTGTCAAGACCGACGAGCCACCAGCGCTGCGGCAGCTCCACGGCGAAGTAGCTCCGGGTCTGCCGGGTCTGCCAGCCGCCGATGGGCGACTCCTGGGCGAACATCCGCAGGAACGCGGTGAGTCCGTCGTACCAGTCGTGGTTGCCCGGCAGCGCGACCATGAGCGGCTGGTCCGGCGCCGACGGGAGCGCGGCGCGGTAGGGCCCCTTCATCCGGTCCTCGTACGCGGTCGTCGACGCCACCGGGTAGACCTGGTCCCCGCCGAGGACGAGCAGCGAGCCACGGGGGAGCGGAGCGGGCCCGGCGACGGAGAGCCGGTCCGTCGCCAGGGCGGATGCCACGGAGGCCGTCGCCTCGAACCCGTCGCCGAGGTCCGCGACGAAGTCGATCCAGATCTCCTGGGCGAGGGGATCCGCCAACGGCGCCCGCAGGAGACCGGCCTCGAGCGCACCCTGTATCTCGCGCTTGTCCGAGTAGTCGGCGAACACGGCGGCAAGGCCGACCTTGACCGCCGTTCGCATCAGCTCCTTCGGTGCCAGCCAGCGCACCGGCTCCTGAGGGGTGAACCTGAGTGCCTCCGCGTGCTTGCGCAACTCATGGATGTCCACGACGGTTCCTCCTCGGTCACAGCGGAGACCAGGGCAGGACGTTCTGCGCGTACACGTCCCACAGCTTGCCGAAGAAGAACTGCCCGAAGCGCCCCAGCGTGGTCACCCTGCCGGAGAGCGTCGGCGCCTCGACCCGGAAGGTGGTGAGCTGCTTCAGGAAGTCGGCGGGCCGGATGTGCACGCTTCCCGAGGCCACCGTCTCGGCTTCGGACTCCGCCTCGGCTTCGACGTGGCCACGGAGAACGCGCGTGTGGAGGACGGACGTGTCCTTCCAGACCCCCCGGCGGGAATCCTCACTGACGTCCTTGTACCCGCTGAGCGTGAGCGGGTGGCCGGCCCGGTCGGTGAAGAACAGGCGGTAGCGCATCCGCAGGTGCTGGGGGTCGGAGTGCTCCACGAACAGCTGGAAGGTTCCCCGTTCGACGGGCAGGCGACCGCCCAGCTCCTGGCAGACGACCTCTCCGTACAGCGAGCCCTCGTGCTCCGGATCGACGAGGAAGCGGTCCACTCCCCGGATGTCGACGGTCAGGTGCACGGCGATGTCGGCGGTGGCCCGGCCCTCCGACGAGACCTCTTCCGGGACGCCGTCCTCCCCGGAGACCTCCCCGGAGTCCGCCCCGAAGACGACGCGGCCGACCATGCGTTCGGTGAAGCGCAGACGGGTCGGGTCGTCGGGGCGGCCCGGAGGGGCGCCGGGCTTCCAGACAATCCCCTGGGCCGTGCACCAACGGCGAGCACGCTGGACCCCGAGCTCCACGGCCTGGGCGAAACGGTCCCTGCTGAAGTTGATGAGGTAGTTCAGGGGGACCTCGGCGCTCAGCAGCCGGACGTCGATCAGCCGGCCGAACTCTCCGTCTCCCCCTCCGCGGATGGCCTCGTTGCTGGCCTCGATCCGACGCAGCCAGTGCTGCAGCTGACCGTTGGCCGTCGTCTCGATGATGTGGAAGTAGTTGGCCACGAAGCCGTCCCGCCAGCGGTGGCGTCGGCTGACCGTCCAGATGATCCACAGTTCGTCACAGCCCCGCCGGATCGCCTCCTCGACGTTCCCGTCGGTCAGATAGACCGGGTCGATGTAGGTCTGCCCGTCGATGACGACCGGAGGGAACCACATGGGCAGCGCCACCCCGGCACAGAAGCGCTCCTCGTCCATGCGGTCGGCGGTCACCGTCTCCAGCTCGTTGGCGCTGAAGTTGTAGAGGTTGAACGTGGCTTCCCGATCGGTGGCCCGGATGCGGTCCCAGTCCAGCCCCCACTCCGGGAAGACACGCCGCCGATAGCCGTCGAGCGTGAAGAGGGAACGGGCGTACGGCCCCTTCGGCAGCTCCCGCCAGTTCGGGGAGACGCCCTTCAGCGGAGAGAGCTTGCGCCAGTTGTCCGCCATCTCGCGCCCGGACATCCCCTGGCAGTACATCGCGAGGTTGAACACGCCTCCGCTGGCGCCGTCGACATGATCGAACGTCAGCTCGGCCTCGTCGAGGAGGACTTGGAGGACCCCTGCCTGGTAGGCCACCTTCAGCCCGCCGCCGGCGAGGATGAGGGATCTGCGCGGGGATCCGCTGTGGGGCGCGGCGCCCTGTCCGGTCGTCGTCATGAGGGGCTCACAGGGTTCTGCTGATGGTCCTCGATGATGCGGTCGGCCGACCGGTCGGCCAGCGCCGCGATGGTGAGCGAGGGATTCGGGCCGACGGGGCCGGGCAGCACCGAGCCGTCGGCGATCGACAACCCGGGACAGCCGTACACACGGCCGAAGGGGTCCACCACGCCTTCCCGCGGGGTGCGGCCCATCGGCGCACCGCCCACGGGATGCACGGTGATGAGTCGGTTGAGCAACCACAGGGGATTCGCAGCGTACCGCCCGCCGAGACTGTGGGACACGCTCCTCATGGTCTCGTTCATCTGCTCGAAGTACGCATCGGACGCGGCCAGTTTCCAGTCGAGGTCCAGGTGCCCGTCCCGGAGGAACATCCGGCCGTTGGGGACGTCCCTTCCCATGCCGAGCAACGGCAGCGACGTCGCGGTGAACAGTCCCTTGCCCATGGCGTCACCGAGCTGTCGTCCCACACGGCTCCTGGCGGTCCCGGTCAGTTGCGACCATCCGCGCCGCAGCAGGAACCTCCCGACCCTGCTGGACATGGTGAGGACGTTGTGCTCGACGAGCCAGTTGAGGAATTCCGGGTACCCGGCGTCCTCGATGTAGAACCCCCGGTCCCGCTCGCCGCTCCCCTTGCGGTCCACCCGCATCGCGCTCGTGATGACCGGGCCGAAACTGGGCTCGAGCAGGTGCGGCACCGTCTCCCCCGGCCGGTCCTGACGCCTCTCCCGTGCTTTGAACACCAGTCCGAGAAAGTCCCCGTTCCCGGAGAATCGCGTACCCAGCGCCGGGCTGAGCGCGGGAAAGGCGCTGCGGTTCCTCAGCAGCAGATAGGTGGTGCCGAGCGTCCCGGCGGAGAGAATCAGCCGCCTGGCCCTGATGGTTCGCTGCACGGGAGGAGCCGAAGGGTCTCCGTCCCCGGCGGCGCGGTGGTCGATGTACGAGACCAGGAACCCCTCGCGGACCGGTTCGAACGAGCGGACCTCACACAGGGTCCGGATCTCCGCCCCGAGGCGGTTCGCGGCGCTGAGGTACGTGAAATCCAGACTGTTCTTGCTGCCGAAGTTGCAGCCCAGGTCGCATTCCCCGACCAGCCTGCACGCATAGCGCGGGCTGTGGTGCAGATTGTCCTCACCACCCGCGAGGGGAGCGCCCGGCACCGGGGGGTCTCCGAAGGAGACGGCCAGCGGCGGAAGCTCCCACGGAAGCCCAAGACGCTCGGCCGCCTGCCGCATGGCGAGGGTCTTGGGCGTGCGCCGGTAGGGCTCCACGTCGAGGGGGTACTTCCGCGCGCCCATCATGGTCTCGACCGAGCCGTAGTGCGGATCGAGGTCCGCGCGTGTGACGGGCCAGTTCTCGTAGCCGCCGTCGAACGACTCGTGCACGAACCAGCTCTCCGGCTTGCGGATCAGTACGTTCGCGTAGATCAACGAACCCCCGCCGAGCCCGCTGGACACCAGGGCGTCCATCTTCGAGAAGCTCCACATGTCGTACATGCCGAACAGCCGGGAATCCGGATCCCAGAAGTTCTTGGCCGTCTCGTGGGGACTCCGTGGAAAGGATCCGGGCGGGAACGGCTTTCCTCTTTCGAGAAGGCAGACGCGAAGGTCGGCCTGGGCCAGGCGATACGCGGTCACGGAACCACCGAAACCCGACCCGACGACCACGGCATCGAAGACGTCCACGCTCGCCACCTCTAGAAGCCGAAGCCGAAACCTGTGCCTTGACTTCCCCCCGTCTGCGGCTGCCGCACGCACGACCCCTTCCCATGGTTCACCCACGTGTCGTCACGCGCACGTCGAAGCGACGACCTGGACGGCCGCCGCGCCAGGTTGCGGGATCGATGGACACCTGCACTCGCTCCGCCCCGCCGGGACGCCCCACGCAGCGGCACCCGTCGGTTTCCCCCACAGCAGCGCAATCCGGCCAACGTCGCGACGATTTCGACTCTCCGGACAACCGGGCATCCGGTCCCCTCATCTCATCGCACGGGCGCAGCGAGTGCCTCTCACCGCTCCGGCCGGACGGTCGTCCTGTCCCGTCGGACCCGGTGGCCCGCTGTCGGCTTCCTTCTCACAGCATCCGGAGAACGAGGGAACGATGACCACTACGCGCACCATCCGGCGGCGGCGTCCGCTGCTCGTCGGTACCACGGCCGTCGCCGTCATGGCAGTGACGGTCGGCTTCATGGCCGCCACGCCGGAGCAGGCGAAGGCCGCGCCAGGGCCCAAACTGAGTCTCATCGCGGCGACCGACTCGGTCACGCTCACCTCGTGGAAGGAGGAGCCGGGCGTCTTCCTGGACCTGGGCACCTACCTCACCGCGGAGGGGACACCGCTGGAGTTCAAGGTGACCCGGAAGTCCTACAAGGACCCGGTGACCATCAGCCAGACCGTGTACGAGGGCGGCAAGGCCAAGGTCAAGGCGCTGCCCCTGGGCACCGTGAAGGACTTCTCCGGGCTGCCCGGGTTCACGGAGATCACCGTCACCGACAAGGCGGGCAAGAAGGTCGTCGGTCGGGCGGAGAGCTTCTGTCCGAACAACGCCAGCGGACGGGTCCGGCCCGACGCGCCCTCCACCTCGAAGTATCCGGAGAGCTGCCCCACCAACCCCTTCACCCTCGGTTCCGTGTGGGGCGTCGAGAAGGGGTGGGCCGCCAACACCTACGCCGGTTCCTACACCCAGCCGGTGAAGCTCGCCGCCGGTACGTACACGGCCAAGGTCGGGGTCGCCAAGAAGTACCGGGACCTCTTCGGAATCGCCGACAAGCCCGCGACGGTCAAGGTCACCGTCCAGGAGCGCAGTTGGGAGGACGGCGGCGGCGCTGCGGGCGCCCGGTCCGCCACCGCGGGGGAGCACGCCGGACACGGCGCCGCCCACCAGGCTCCGTCCGCTCACGCCGGGCACGGGCCGGGGCACGCCCCGACGCCCGCCCAGGCCGGCGCACCGGAGACCAGCGGCGCGGGCCCCTCGTACAACGTGGGCCACGGGCCGCTGAAGGCCGCGCCGCCTGCCCTGCCGTGGGCGCTGAAGAAGCAGCAGGCCGCACGCGCCGAGATGCAGGCCGGCGACACGGCCGGGCAGACCGACGGCTCCCGCAAGGCGCCCGCCCTCATGCCGATGGCCAAGCGGCCCACCGGCAAGGCTTCCGTCCCGGACGTACCCAAGCCCGACCTGCGCTCGCTGCCGGCCTACGGCATCACCATCAGCGACGGCGATCAGGACGTCCCCGGCAAGGACTACCTGGCCTTCAGCGCCAACGTGTGGAACGCCGGTCCGGCCCAGCTCGTGGTGGACGGCTTCCGCTCGCCCGGGAAGGCCAAGATGGACGCCTACCAGTACTTCTACGACGCCAACGGCAAGCAGGTCGGCTACACCCCGACCGGCACCATGGAGTGGGACCCGCGCCCCGGCCACGTGCACTGGCACTTCACCGACTTCGCCAGCTACCGGCTGCTGAAGGCGGACCAGAAGGAAGCGGTCCGCAGCGGCAAGGAGGCCTTCTGCCTGGCCAACACCGACGCCGTCGACTACACGGTGAAGAACGCCAACTGGCACCCGTACAACACCGATCTGGCCACCGCCTGCGGCCAGGAGAACTCCATCTCCGTCCGCGAGGTGCTGGACGTCGGCTCCGGCGACACCTACAGCCAGGACCTGCCGGGCCAGTCCTTCGACATCACGGACGTGCCCAACGGCACCTACTACATCCAGGTGCTGGCCAACCCGGCCAAGCGCCTGAAGGAGACCAACCTCGACAACAACAGCGCCCTGCGGAAGATCGTCCTCGGTGGCACGCCCGGCAAGCGGACCGTGACCGTCCCCGCGCACGACCTGGTGAACGCGAACTGATCACACACGATTCGGCTCGGCCCTGCGGCCCGGAACGACGGGCGTCCTGACCTGAAGAGAGCGGGTGGCGCGGCAGACGCTGCGCCACCCGCTCGTGTGTACACCCAGAGTGAAGAACACGCTACCGAGTGTGGTGGCGGAGGGTGTGATCCCAGCTCGACCCAGGTGGGGCGAGTGAGACGCGCGGGCCGGGGGAGACGCCGATCGTGACACCGCGGCGCGGCTTCGGCGCCGTGCGGAGTGAGTAGCCGCCGGGTGGAGGCCACCGTGAAGGACAGCGACTGGATGCTCACCGCAGGCGAACGTGGGAACGGTTCGACCCGCCTGGACAGCCGCCACCCCGACGGAGCCGCGTGGACCCGCGGCAACGACGTCACGCCGCTGGTCCACGGTGCGGTGTACTTCGCCGAACTCCTCCGTGCGGTCAGAGCGCAGCACGCCGGAGACCTCCTGCTCTTCACCGACTGGCGCGGCGACCCCGACCAACGCCTCCACGGCGCCGGGACGGAGATCGGCACCGTGCTGGGCGAAGCCGCAGCGCGCGGAGTGATCGTGAAGGGGCTTGTCTGGCGCTCCCACTTGGACACGCTCCAGTTCAGCGAGAGCGAGAACCGTCACCTGGGAGAGCAGCTGGAGGAAGCCGGTGCCGAATGTCTGCTGGACATGCGGGTGCGGCCCGGCGGCTCCCACCACCAGAAACTCGTCGTCCTGCGCCACCCGGGCCGACCCGGCCTCGACGTCGCGTACATCGGCGGTATCGACCTCTGCCACAGCCGCAACGACGACGCCTCCCACCACGGCGACCCCCAGACGCTGCCCTTCGCGGCGGCCTACGGCCCCCGGCCGCCCTGGCACGACGTGCAGCTGGCCATCCGCGGCCCGGCCGTCGGCGATCTCGAAGCCGGCTTCCGCGAGCGGTGGGAGGACCCCTCACCCCTCAGCCGCAGCCCCATGGTCCGCCTCCGCGCACTGGTGCACCGCGAGGACACCGAAGCCGACGCCCTCCCTCCACAGCTGCCCGACCCCCCTCCCTGCGGCAGCCACTCCGTGCAGGTGCTGCGCACCTATCCCAACCGGCTGCTGCGCGGCTACCCCTTCGCCCCCGACGGTGAACGCAGCATCGCGCGCAGCTACCTCAAGGCCCTGCGCCGGGCGCGATCGCTCATCTACCTGGAGGACCAGTACCTGTGGTCCCCGAACGTCGTGGGGTTCTTCGCCCGGGCCCTGCACGAGAATCCCGGCCTGCGTCTGATCGCCGTCATACCCACCGTCCCCGAGCAGGACGGACGGCTCACCCGTCCGATGAACCTCGTCGGACGTGTCACGGCACTCGAAAGACTGCGCCGCGCGGGAGGCAGCCGGGTGGCCGTGTACGGGTTGGAGAACGCCTCCGGGACGCCCGTGTACGTGCACGCCAAGGTGTGCGTGATCGACGACGTGTGGGCCTCGGTCGGCTCGGACAACATCAACCTCCGTTCCTGGACCCACGATTCGGAACTCAACTGCGTGGTCCTGGACGAACGCGTGGACCGGCGGAAGCCACACGACCCCGCCGGCCTGGGCGACCGCGTCCGCCGTTTCGCACGGGACCTGCGCCTGGAGCTCTCCCAGGAGCACCTGGACGCCGGGAAGCCGGACGCGCGCTTCACCCCTGAGGAGCTGTGCGATCCGGAGCAAGCCTTCGCCTCCTTCACCGCGAGCGCGGAGGCCCTGGACGCCTGGTACGCGAGCGGCCGTCACACCCCACGACCGCCCGGCCGCCTGCGCGCCTACCGCCCACCCGACATGTCCCGCCTGACGCGCAGCCTCGCGCTGCCGCCGTACCGTCTCCTGGTCGACCCGGACGGGCGCCCGGTCGGACTGCGCCGCCACAACACGTACTGACGAACCACACCCCACCCGTACGTCCGATGCCTCTCAGGGTTTCCGGTGGCCGCCGCCCCACGCCGTACGCAGCGCGGCAAGGCGAGGCAGCGGTTGCAGCCTTCGGGTCAGACGGTCCGCGCCCTTGGCGTAGGCGATGCCGAAGAGGAGGGCCGTGACCAGCGACAGGGGCTTGGAGACGTCGTCCAGGATCGGGTAGATCTGCCAGTGCGTCAGATAGATGGAGAGCGAGCCGGCGGCGAGGAGCCCTGCCACCTGGTTGATCCGGTGGTGGCTGGGGAGCGTGGGGAACCACACCAGCAGGACGAAGCCGATGAGGACGAACGCCTCGCGCCGGGGCTCGCCGGGGAAGAAGCCCGGGACCGTGGCGAGTGCGGCGAGGGTGACGAGCAGCCGATGGGGTGTCGTGCGGGCCCTGGCGGCCGCCCAGCCGAGGGCGAACAGCCAGAACACGGTGACGGCGTCGGTGATGTGGGCGCGCTCGGGAAGGCCGACCAGCTCGTAGCGGGTGAGCAGGCCGAGCGCGACGAGGGCGACGGGGAGACCGTACGGGAAACGCCGTTCGGCCCGGTCGAGGGTGGGCAGGGCCAGCAGGGCGAGGGTGGCGAGCAGGATGTAGACCAGGGCTTCCACGAACCACAGGTGGATTCGGGGTCCCGTGTCCTGGGGGAAGAGGGCGTTGTGCAGCAGGAGGACGTTGTTGATGTCGTAGTCGGCGCCGATCAGGATCGCGAAGGCGGTCCAGGCCACGCACGGAAGTGCGATGCGCGCGATGCTCCGCCCCGTCCGCCGGACGCGTTCGCGCCGCTCGGCGGAGGTGAGCAGGAAGCGGGCGAAGTTGAAACCGGCCACCGCGAGCAGCAGGTGAGCGCCGCCCCGGAGCTCGAAGAGCTGTATGTGCGAGCCGACGACGCACACGATCGCCACCGCGCGCAGAGCGACGCTGGTCTCCAGGGACCTGCGCCCGCCCCGGTTCTTCCGCTCGGGGGCCCGCAGTTCGCTGATCGGCGTCGTGTGCCAGCTCGTGGGCAGATGACCGAGGCGCTCTTCGAGCTGGAGTGACATCTCGACGTAGGACAGGGAGTCGCCGCCGAGCGCGACGAACGTGCTGTCGGGTGTCACATCCGTACGGTCCAGGATGCGGGCGTAGAGAGCGCACAGGTCGTCGGGGCCCGCGCCACCGGGCAGGACTCCGGCGTCGTGCGGCCGGCTCAGGGCGCGGACGGCCTGGTAGTCGGGCTTGCCCGTGGGCAGGCGGGGGAGTTCGGGCAGCAGGTGGACGTGTATCGCACGCGCCGGCAGGCCGAACTCCTCCATGACGCGTCTTCGGATCCGCCGTTCGTCCCACCGCGGCTCGCGCACCACGGCGAGGGTGAGCCCCTCGTCGTCCCCCGAGCACAGCACGCTCAGGCCGTGGCGCGATGCGAGCATCGTCTCGACCTGCTGGGGGTCGATCCGCAGACCGAGGATCTTCACGAAGCGGCTGCGGCGGCCGACGATCTCGTACAGGCCCGCGTCCGTGCGCCGGGCCAGGTCTCCGGTGCGCAGGGTGTCGACGGTGCGGCCGAGGGCGAGGTCGTCGGGGGTGTGGGCGTAGCCCAGCATGACGTTCGGGCCCGCGTAGACGAGTTCACCGACGTCCGCCCCGGAGCCGGAGGTCTCGTCGACGGCTTCGAGGGAGAACGAACCGCCGGGCACGGGTACGCCGATCGTTCCCGGATGCGCGGTCGCGAGCTCCGGCGGCAGGTAGGCCATGCGGGCGGTCGCCTCGGTCTGGCCGTACATGACGAAGAGGTCCCAGCCGCGTCGCTGCCCCAGTTCGGCGTAGTGGGTGACGCGTTCGGGGGCCAGGCGGCCGCCCGCCTGGGTGACGTACCGCAGGTGCGGCAGGTCCATCTCCGCGAAGCCGACCCGGTCGAGGAGGTCGAAGGTGTACGGGACTCCGGCCAGGGCGGTGCCGCGGGCGGTGCGGAAGAGGTCCCAGAAGCAGGCGTCGGCGACCGAGAGTTCGGTGAGGACGAGGCCGGCGCCGCGCAGCAGGTGGCTGTGGACGACGGACAGGCCGTAGCAGTAGTGCATCGGCAGGGTCGTCGCCGCTCGGTCGGTGTCTCGGATTCCCAGGTACGTGGCGATCGACTCGGCGTTGGCCTGGAGGTTGTCGTACGAGAGCCGGACGAGCTTGGGGGAGCCGGTCGAGCCCGAGGTGCTCAGCAGCAGGGCGAGGTCGGGGTGGAAGGAGTGTGCGGAGCCGGTGCGCCGCTCCTCGATCCGCCACTCGCCGGAGTCGGAGCCGGAGTCCGGATGGGCGACGACGTCGGGGTCGTAGGCGGCGGTCAGCGCCGCCACGGCCTCCGGGTGGTCGCCGGGGACGAGCAGCACGGGGTGGCCCGCCGAGAGCGCGGCCAGGTGAACGACGAGCGCGCCGACGGTGTTGGCGCCGGGGAGGAGCACGAGGCGACGTCCGGGGCCGAGTCGCCGGGCGGTGTCCGCGACCCGCCGGGCCAACTCGCCGTAGGAGACCTCGCCCTCGGCGGTGACCAGAGCGGTGCGGTCGCCGTGCAGCGCGAGTCCGTGGGCGAGGGGGAGGGCGTGGCCGCCGATGGGCGGGGTGGGGAGGAGCGTCACGGGCGCATCGTAGGTAAGGCTTTCCTATCCGAGAAGAGGGGGTGGTGTCACTGGATGCCCATTTGCGGCCGGTCCGTTATCAAATTCTGGCTTGACCATTAGGTTAGCTTTACCTTATCAATGCGGTATTCACAGGTTCTCCCCGTAGCTCATCGTCGCTCGTCGCAGCCCCCGATCGCCGTGGGCGAGGGCAGCGATCGGCACAGCAGGAAGGCATCACCACACATGCGCCGCCCCTTGGCTCGCACGCTGACCGCGCTCACCGCGGCAGCCCTCCTCGTCCCCGCGCTCGCAAGCTGCGGCAGCGACGAACCGGCCGGACTGGTCATCTACTCCGGCCGTAACGAGAACCTGGTGAAGCCGCTCATCGAGAAGCTGGAGAACAGCCTCGGCACCAACGTCGAGGTCCGGTACGGCGACAGCGCCGAGCTGTCCGCCCAGCTCCTGGAGGAGGGCGACAAGACCGAGGCCGGGCTCTTCCTCTCCCAGGACGCCGGAGCCCTCGGAGCGCTCTCCAAGGAGCAGCGCCTGGCCCCGCTCCCCAAGGCCACCCTCGACAAGGTCGACCCCGCCTATCGTGGTTCGGCCGGCGACTGGACCGGCGTCAGCGGGCGTGTGCGCGTCCTCGGGTACAACCCCGACCAGGTCTCGACGCCGCCGAACAGCGTGCACGAGCTCGTGAAGCCCGAGTGGAAGGGCAAGATCGGTTTCGTGCCGACCAACGCCTCCTTCCAGGCGTTCGTCACCGGCATGCGCGTCCTGGAGGGCGACGAGGCCACCCGCACCTGGCTCAAGGGCCTCAAGGCCAACGAGCCCACGTCGTACGAGAACAACCTCAAGGTCCTCGAAGCCGTCGACAAGGGCGAGGTCTCCCTCGGCCTGCTCAACCACTACTACTGGTACGAGCAGGTGGCCGAGAAGGGCGCCGACAAGATCAAGGCCAAGATCCACTACCTGCCCAAGGGCGACCCGGGCGGCCTCGTCAACGTGGCCGGCGTGGGCATTCTCAAGGGCGCCGATGCCAAGCAGGCCGCCTATGCGCAGAAGGCCGTCGACTTCCTGCTCTCCGCCGAGTCCCAGAGCTACTTCGCCGAGGAGACCAAGGAGTACCCCCTCGCCGCCGGTGTGAAGTCCGCGGCGGGCGTCCCGCCGCTGGAGACCCTCCAGCCGCCGAAGATCGACCTCGGCAAGCTCGACTCGCTCAAGGAAACCCTGGCCATGCTCCAGGAAGCCGGACTGGTCTGACGTGACCTCACCGGATTCCCCGGTCCGGACGCGTCACGACTCCCGCCCGGCGAGCGCCCCCGCGCCCGTCGGGCGGAAGCGTGCCGCCGACCGTAAGCGTGCCGACAGCCGCCCGGACCGCGCCTCCAGACCCTCGTGGGTCCTGATCGTGCCCGCCTGCCTCGCGGCAGCCCTCGCCGTCCTGCCCCTCGGCTACCTCGCCGTACGCGCCCTCGAACACGGCCCCGCCTTCGCCTGGGACGTCATCGCCGACGACCGCACCGGCCAACTGCTCCTGCGCAGCCTCGGCCTGACCGCCACCGTCGTCGCGGCCTGCCTGCTCCTGGGCATCTCCCTGGCCTGGCTGACCACGCGCACGGCCCTCCCCGGCGCCCGCGTCTGGTCGGTCCTCGTGACCCTGCCCCTGGCCGTGCCCAGCTACGTCACCGCCTTCGCCTGGCTCTCCGCGGCCCCCTCGCTCGCCGGGTTCACGGGCTCGGCCCTCGCGCTGACCCTCGCGAGTTTCCCGTACGTCTACCTGCCGGTCGCCGCCGCCCTGCGCGGCACCGACCCCGGGCACGAGGAGGTCGCCCGCTCACTCGGACGCGGGCCCCTGCGTACCTTCCTCAGCGTCACCCTTCCCCAGCTGAGGCCGGCCGCGGCGGGCGGCGGACTGCTCGTCGCGCTCTACGTGCTCTCGGACTTCGGCGCCGTTTCTCTCATGCGGTACGACACCTTCACCCGGGGCATCTACACCTCCTACCGCGCCAGCTTCGACCGCACCCCGGCGGCCGCGCTCAGCGCCGTGCTCGTCCTCATGACCATCGCGCTCGTCGCGGCGGAGACCCGCACCCGCGGCCGGGCCGGGTACTCCCGCACCGGAGCGGGAACCGCCCGGCGGGCCGTCCCCGCCGCGCTCGGACGACTGCGGCTGCCCGCCCTCGCCTGGTGCGGAGCCGTCGTCGCGGCCGCCGTCGGCTTCCCGCTCGCCACCCTGGGGTACTGGCTCGCCGTCGGCTCCTCCGCGACCTGGGACCCGGCCACCCTCACCAGCACCGCGCTCACCACCCTCGGCGTCGCCGCCGCGGGCGCCGCGCTCACCACCCTGCTCGCCCTGCCAGTCGGCGTCATCGCGGCCCGCCACCGCGGCCGGCTCGCCCACCTCCTGGAACAGGCCGCCTACGCGGGCCACGCCGTACCCGGCATCACCGTCGCGCTCGCCCTGGTCTTCTTCGCGGTCCGCTACGCCCGGCCGCTGTACCAGGAGACCCCGCTGCTGATCTGCGCCTACGCGGTCCTCTTCCTGCCCGTCGCGGTGGCCGCCACCCGCGCCGCCGTACTCCAGGCCCCACCCGTACTGGACGACGTCGCCCGCTCCCTGGGCCGTACCCCCTTCGGCGTGCTGCGCGAAGTCACCGTTCCGCTCGCCGCACCGGGCGTCGCCGCCGGCGCGGCCCTCACCTTCGTCGTCTGCATGAAGGAACTGCCCGCCACCCTGCTGCTGCGCCCCACCGGCATGGACACCCTGGCCACCCGGCTCTGGACGGAGACCGGCACCGGATCCTTCGCCGCCGCGGCCCCGTACGCCGCCCTGCTCATCCTGCTGGCCGCCGTCCCCTCCTACCTCCTCGGAAGGCACCGCACATGAACGACCTCCAGGTCAGTGGCGTGGTCAAGTCGTACGGTCCGGGCGCCACGGTCCTCGACGGCCTCGACCTCACGGTCCAGGGCGGGCACCTCGCCGCCGTCCTGGGGCCGTCCGGCTGCGGCAAGACCACGCTGCTGCGGGTGATCGCCGGCTTCCTGCGCGCCGACGCGGGCACCGTCACCGTCGCCGGGCGCACGCTCGTCGGTCCCGGCGTCCACCTCCCGCCCGAGCGTCGCCGCATCGGCATCGTCCCCCAGGAAGGCGCGCTCTTCCCGCACCTGAGCGTGGCCCGCAACGTGGCCTTCGGCCTGACCGGAACGGAGCGCGGGGCCCGCGCGAAGCGTGTCGAGGAGATGCTGGACCTCGTCGGTCTCGCCGGCTACGGCGACCGGATGCCGCACGAACTGTCCGGCGGCCAGCAGCAGCGCGTCGCCCTGGCTCGCGCCCTCGCCCCCGCACCCCATCTCGTCCTCCTCGACGAGCCGTTCAGCGCCCTCGACAGCGGACTGCGCGGGGCCGTACGGGCAGAGGTCCGCGCCGTACTCCGGGCCAGCGGCGCCACGGCGGTCCTCGTCACCCACGACCAGCAGGAGGCCCTCTCCACGGCCGACGTCGTCGCCGTCGTCCGCGACGGCCGCGTCGCCCAGTGCGCCACCCCCGAGGAGCTCTACCGACGCCCCGCCGATCCCTGGGTGGCCTCCTTCGTCGGCGACGCCGTCTTCGTCACCGGCACGGCCGACGAGAACACCGCCACCACTGCACTGGGCCGCATCCCCCTCACCGCCGCCCCCGGGGGCCTGCGCGAGGGGCTCGTCCTCCTCCGCCCCGAACAGTTCCACCTCACCGGACTTGACGAGGCGACCGCCCGAGGCACCGTCACAGACGTCCGCTTCTACGGCCACGACTCCATGGTCACCGTCTCCGTCGACGGACTGGATCAGCAGATCGAGATCCGGGCCCCGGGACCGCTCCAGGTACACCCGGGCGCCAGGACCGGCATCCGCGTCACGGGCGAGGCCACCCTGCACGCACCGCTGGTGGGAGGCAAGTAGCCGTCCGTCAGGCATCGGTGCGTTCGCCTTTGCTCCCTACCCCAGGTCAGTAGGCTGACGCTCGCCCTGCCATCGTCCGTAGCAGGCAGGCAGAGGGGTGCCGGTGAGGAAGGAGACGGGCATGTCGTCGGGGAACGAAGCATGTGTGTGGCTGCTGTTGTGTCCTGGGCTCAGCCGGGACGCGGACGGTACGGCAGGCCGTAATCCGGGCCCGGTCACGTCGTCACTCATGGCCTCCTTCGCCGCGGAGCTCGGGCACCGGGCCGCGGTCGTCCACAGCAGTCAGCTGGTACTCGGCGTGGAAGGCGGACGGCTTACCCTTGCCGATACCAGCGGGCGACCCGTCCCGGCGCCCGCCGTGGCCTACGCCCGCCTGTCGACGCCTCAGCTGTCACCCGACAGAGAAGTCACCCTGCTGCGGCACCTGGCCGCCATGGGCACGCAGCTGCTCAACCCCGCCGAAGCGGTCCTGGCGGCGGTGAACAAGTTCTGGCACCTGCAACAGCTCGCCGCCGCGGGCGTCCCCGTCCCCGACACCCGCACCCACACCGACGCACCCCTGGAGGACGTCCTCGACAGCGGTGTGCCGCAGCCGTGCGTGGTCAAGGCCGTGCGCGGCCATCGTGGCCGACGGGTCTTCCTCGCCACCGACGACACATGGCTGCGCGGTGTGGCCGGCAGTCTGGACGACCGGCACCCCTACCTCCTTCAGCGGTACGTCGCCCATTCCCACGGCCGGGACCTGCGCGTCATCGTGGTCGGCGGCGTGGCCGTGGCCGCCGCCGTGCGCACGGCCGGCGACGACCGCCTGGTCTCCAACCTGGCGCAGGGCGGGACCCACACCGTCTGCACGGGCAGGTATCCGGACGCGGAGGCGCTGGCCGTCGAAGCGGCGGACGCCGTCGGCCTCGGCGTCGCCGGCGTCGATCTGCTCTTCGAAGCGGACGGTTCCTTCACCGTGTGCGAGGTGAACTGCAACCCCACCTGGCGGCCCGACATGCCGGGGATCGCCGAAGCCATCGCCACCGCCTGCCGCAACCGTCTCCCACCAGCCGGCTGAACGCCGCCGATGCGCACCCATGGGCGTCTGTTCCTCGTGCGGGTCAGACGACCGTCAGCTCCTGGCGTCGTTCCCGGCGTTCTGCCGCGCGGACCGGATCGAGGGAGGGGACGGCGGCGAGCAGTTGCCGTGTGTACGGGTGCCGGGGCGCGCCGTACACCTCCTCGACCGTGCCCTGCTCGACGATCCGGCCGGAGCGCATGACGGCGACCCGGTCGCTGACCTGCCGGACCACCGCGAGGTCGTGGGCGATGAAGACGAGCCCGAGGCCCAGTTCGGCCTGGAGATCGGCGAGCAGCGTGGTCACCTGGGCCTGGGTGGTGACGTCGAGCGCGGAGACCGGTTCGTCGCAGACGATCAGCCGCGGATCGGCGGCGAGCGCGCGGGCGATACCGACGCGCTGGCGCTGCCCACCGCTGAACTCGTGGGGGTAGGCCTCGTACCGGTCGGGGTCGAGTCCCACCCGGTCGAGCAGCTCCCGCACCCGGCCCCGTATCCGGCTCTCGTCGCGCTGACCCGCCACGCGCAGGGGGTCGGCGATCGACTCCCCGACGGAGCGGCGCGGGTTGAGGGAGGCGACCGGGTCCTGGAAGACCATCTGGAGTTCACGGCGGTACGGCCGCAGCTCCTTCTCCGACAGTTCGCCGATCCCGCCACCCCTGTAATCGAGTTCACCGGCGGTCGGGTCGAGGAGCCGTACCAGCATGCGGCCGAGGGTCGTCTTGCCGCTGCCGGACTCCCCGACGATGCCCAGCGTCTCTCCCGCGTGGATCGTGAGGGAGGCGCCCTCGACGGCGGTCACCGTCCTCTTCCCGCGCCCGAACTCCCGTCGTAGGTCCCGGGCTTCGAGCAGCGGCTCCCCCTTCGCGAGGGGGGCGCGCACCGGCCCGTCGAGCCGGGGCACGGCGGCGAGCAGCCTGCGCGTGTACGGCTCCGAGGGTGTGCCAAGGACCCCACCGACGGGACCACGTTCGATCTCCCGCCCGCCCCGCATGACGAGCACCTCGTCGACGCTCTCGGCGGCGACGCCGACGTCATGGGTGACGAGGAGCAGCGCCGTGCCCGTCTCGCGCCGCAACTCGTGCAGCAGGTCGAGGATCTGGGCCTGGACGGTGACGTCGAAGGCGGTGGTCGGTTCGTCGGCGACCAGGAGCCGGGGTTCGCAGGCGAGGGCCATCGCGAGCAGGGCACGTTGCCGCATGCCGCCGCTGAACTCGTGCGGCCGGGAGCGGGAGCGGCGGACCGCGTCGGGGATGCCGACCCGGTCGAGGACCTCCACGGCGCGGGCGCGGGCGGCGCGCCGAGAACCCCCGGCGTGGATGCGGTACACCTCGGCGATCTGGTCGCCGACGGCGTAGTAGGGGTCGAGGGCGGACAGCGGGTCCTGGAAGACCATGGCGGCGACTCCGCCGCGCAGCCGCCGCAGCTCGCCCGTCCCGGCGGTGGCGACGTCGATGCCGCCGACCCGGACGGTGCCGCCGACCTTCGCACCGGTCCCGCGGTGGAGCCCCAGGAGGGCGCCGGCGACGGTCGACTTGCCGCTGCCGGACTCGCCGACGAGGGCGAGGGCGCGGCCCTCGTCGAGGGTGAAGGAGAGTCCGTCGACGGCCCGTACGGGCTCTCCCTCGCGGGCGAACTCGACGGTGAGGTCCCGTACTTCGACGAGCGGGGTCACGTCAGGACCACCCTTCGGTCGGCGGCGGCGTACAGCAGGTCGGCGATGACGTTGGCGAGGACGACGAACGTGCCCGTCACCATGACGACGCCCACCACCACGGGCAGGTCGATCGCGCGCACCCCGTCGATGAGGGTCTTGCCGAGCCCGGGGATGCCGAAGAGGGACTCGGTGAGGACGGCCCCGCCGAACATCGACCCGAGGTCGACGGCGCTGACGGCGATCACCGGCGGGACGGCGCCGCGCAGCGCGTGGCGGGTGACGACGGACCGCTCCGCCACCCCGTAGGCGCGGAAGGTGCGGATGTGGTCCTCGGCGAGCGTCTCCAGGGTGGAACTCCTGGTGAGCCGCGCGTACTTGGCGGACTCGAAGAAGCCGAGGGTGAGCCAGGGGAGCAGCATGTTCCAGGCCCACTGCTCGGGGTTCTCGCCGAGCGGCACGTAGCTGGGGAAGGGCAGCCACTGGAGGTAGGCGCAGACGGCCATGAGGAGCAGCAGTCCGAGGATGAAGACGGGGGTGCCGGTCCCGGCGAGGGTGAGCAGGGTCAGGATCCGCTCGGTGGGGCCGCCCCGGCGCAGTGCGGAGAGCAGACCGGTGCCGAGGCCGATGACGAGCCAGATGACCATGGCGCCGAGGGCGAGGGAGGCCGTGGCGGGGAGCCGTTCCAGGACCAGCTGGGTGACCTGCTGGTCGGTCTGGTAGGAGAGGCCGAGGCAGGGCGCGTCGCAGTGGACGAGCGAGGTGCCTGTGGAGTAGTCGCGGCCGGCGAAGATGCCCTGGAGGAAGTGCAGGTACTGAGTGAACGTGCTGCTGTTCAGGCCGAGTTGCTCACGCACCTGGGCGATCTGCTGGGGGTTGCAGCGCTCTCCGCAGGCGAGCCGCGCGGGGTCGCCCGGTGCCAGGTAGAAGAGCGAGTACACGAGGACCGAGAGCGCCAGAAGGACGAGCACGGCACCCGCGAGCCGCTTGAGGACGAAGCGGGTCATCGGGAGTTCTCCTTACGGGTGCCCACGCGCAGCCGGCTTGCTTCGCGCGGGTCGAGGGCCGTACGGACCGCGTCGCCGAGGACGGTGAAGGCGAGCACCGTGACGAAGAGCAGTCCGGCGGGCAGCAGGACGTATGCGGGATCGGCCCGGAACCAGGTCTGCGCCGTCGACAGCATCTGCCCCCAGGACGGGGTGGGCGGGGTGACACCCACCCCGAGGAAGGAGAGCGAGGCCTCGACGACGATGTTGGTGGGAACGAGGATCGCCGCGTACGTGATGACGGGGGCGGCGAGGGAGGGCAGCAGCTCGCGGCGTGCGGTCCGCCACGGCCCGGAGCCCGCCAGCCGGGAGGCCGCGACGAAGTCGAGGCTCTTGAGGGTGAGGGTCTGGGCGCGCACGATCCGGGAGGTCCCGGCCCAGCCGAGGAAGCCGATGACGAGGATCAGCAGCAGCGGCCGTGGGAAGCCGCGCGGGACGACGGCGGTCAGCGCGACGGCGAGGACCAGCATCGGCAGGGCGACCAGGACATCGGTGACCCGGCCGAGGACGCCGTCGACCCAGCGGTTGCCGAGCCCGGCGGCGAGGCCGACGAGGACGCCGATGAGGACCTGGACGGCGGTGGCGCCGACGGCGACGAGGAGCGAGATCCGGGCGCCGTAGAGCAGCCGGATGAACAGGTCGCGGCCGGTGCCGGGTTCCACACCGAGCCAGTGGTCGGCGCTCGCCCCGCCGAAGGCGCCGTACGGGACGCCGCCGCGGGCCGAGTCGATGAGGTCGTCGTGGTAGGCGTTCGGGTCCTGGCCCCCGAGGGCGGCGATCAGCGGCGCGGCGAGTGCGAGGAGTACGAGCAGGAGGAGGACGGCGGCGGAGACGAGGGCGGCGGGGCGGGTGCGCAGCCGTCGCCACACCTGCCGGGCGGCGCCCGTGGCGGGGAGGCCCGCCACAGGCGCCGTCGTGTCGGTCGGAGCGGTCACTTGACCGAGACCTGCGAGACGTCGAGGACGCCGGTCCAGTCGCTGATGACGACGTTCTTGACGTTCTTGCCGACGAGCCGCTTGTAGACCGGGTGGAAGAGCGGCACGTCGAGCGCCTGCTCGCCGATCTTCTTGTCGAGGGCGCCCCAGCGGGCGGCGGCGGCCTTGAGGTCGGTCAGCTTGTTGATCTCGTCGATCTCCTTGTTGACCGCCGGGTCGTTCAGCTGCGCGTGGTTGTAGTTCGAGCCGTTCGTGACGATCTGGCGTCCGTCGAAGATCGGCGCGAGGAACGGGCCGCCGGCCGGCCAGTCGGCGCCCCAGCGGGAGAGGAAGAAGCCGGGCGCGTCCTTGACGCTCCAGCGCTTCTCGTTGAAGGAGTTGGGCTCCTGGCCGTCGAGCTCGACGGTGATGCCGGCCTTGCCGAGGGCCTCCTGGACGGCGGTGGCGATCTCGGGGCTGGTGGCGCGGTTCTGGGCGGTGGAGTGCAGCAGGGTGATCTTGAGCCCGTTCGGGAAGCCGGCCTCCTTCAGGAGCTGCTTGGCCTTCTCCGGGTTGCCGGTCTTCCCGGCGGGGAAGTGGTCGTACGCCGTGAACCCGAAGGACTTCTGCTCGGGCAGGAAGGTGGTGGCGGGCTCGGCGAGCGCGGAGCCGCCGGCCGCGTTGACGACGCTGGTGCGGTTGATCGCGTACGAGATCGCCTGCCGCACCTTCGGGTTGTCGAAGGGCTTCACCTTGGGGTTGAAGGCGATGTAGTTGGTGAAGCCGAAGTGGCCGGTGCCGACCCGGGCGGCAAGCGCCTTGTCGGAGCCGACCTGGGCGAGCTCCGCCGGGCCGAGGTTGGTGTCGGTGGTGACGGCGGAGGCGTCGGCGCCGGTGGAGGTGGCGAGGCGCTGGTTGATGACGGCCTCGTCGAGACCGGACCGGACGTCGATCTTGTCCGGATAGGCCTTGCGCTCCTCGTCGGTCTTGGGGTCCCAGTGCTCGTTGCGCTCCAGGGTGAGGCGCTCCCCGTCGTTCTCGTTCTTGACGACCTTGTACGGTCCGGAGGAGACCGGGTGCTCCTCGTACTTCGCGCCGGTGTCCTTGGCCTTGGGAACGGGGGTGAACTGGGTCTGGGTGGCGACGAAGGGGAACTCGCCCTCGGGCTTCTTCAGCTTGAAGACGATGGTCCGGGCGTCGGGGGTGACGATCGACGCGAGGCCCTTCTTGTCCTTGTACGGGCCCTGGTACGTGTCGCCGCCGACCAGCCAGTCACGCAGGTACGGGGCTCCGCCGGAGAGTTCGGCGGCGAAGGAACGCTCGATGCCGTACTTGATGTCGGCGCTGGTGATGGACGTGCCGTCCTCGAACTTCAGCCCCTCCTTCAACGTGTACGTCCACTCCGTGGCGTCCTTGTTGGGGCGGCCGGTGTCGGTCGCGAGGTCGGGGACGACCTGGGTGCCGGCGGCGCCCGCTTCGCGGTTGCGGGTGGTGAGCGTGCGGAAGACGAGGGAGGGAACGTTTCCGCCGCCGGAGGTGTAGAGCCGGGCCGGATCGAAGTCGGTCTGGGCCTCGGCGTTGAGGACGGTGAGCGTGCCGCCCTTCTGCGGGGCGTCCCCAGCCTTGCCGGAGGTGCCGCCCTTGGCGCCGGAGTCCTCGGGCCCCGCGCAGGCGGCAGCGCCGGAGGCCAGGACCAGACTGACGGCGGCCGCTGCCACGCGGCGCGAAATGACGGACGATTGACGCATCGGAAAGGCCTCTCGAATGACTGTATGAGCGGGAAAGAGACTCCACGCAGACAGCGGCGAGCGGCCCCGGCCGAAGGAGATGGCCGAGCACAGGGTTCACAGAGAAGAGCCGCGCCTGCGGGGAGGGAACACCCGGACGCGGAAGATCGTCGGCACTACGGAACGGTGAGAAGGCCGACGGGCGCTCGGGCTGGCGTCAGCTACAGAGAATGTCGGCGACGGAGTGTCCGGACACGCCGATGAGCGCCAGCTCAAGGGCGGCGTGCTCGGAGACGACGTGACGGTGCGACATGCCGAGAAATATGAACGATCACCCGAACGATGTCAACGCGGTTCAGGGGTCTGGTGAGACACCCGTCTCGACATGTGATCATGCCGCGATCGAGAGGAACGCCAATGTCCGGGATGCGCACGGGAGTTGGATCGGTGCTTCAGGCCTCGATATTCCAGGAACCTCATCCGCTGCGATGAAGACTTCGTGTCCCAGTAGGCGGTGCAGCGGCCGCAGTCGCCGAGCCGGTCGAACGTCCCCTGGGTCCACAAGGCCACCCCTTCGAGGTGAGCGCGCGCCGACGGGGGCAGCTCCGGGACCGCGTCGTGGTAGCCGCGGGTGAATCTGTCGATGTGGTCCTGCGTGACGGCGGCAGCGGCGGCGACGGCTGTTTCCAGGTCCGTGCCTTCGTCGTGCGCGAGCACGAGGGGGAGGTTGAAGACGAACTCGACATCGGCGTTGGCGATTTCCCGCAGACAGGAGTGGACGTCGTTGGAAAGAGCGACGACACGGGCGTGCTGGTGCGCGGTCGCGTGCTGGACGTACCGGGTGTGCCGCGCGGCAAGCCGGGCACGCAGGACGTCGGGGGAGCCGGCGACGCCGAGGAGGAGCACCAGCTGTCGGCAGCTCCCCTGCCGCTGGGTCGTGTGCCACGGGCGTCGGTCCCGGCCGTCAGTCCTTCATCGGCCGTGGCGCGACGCACAGCCCCCAGATGACGAGGGCGTCGATAGCGATGATCAGCAGCGCCCACCACGGCGTGTAGGGGAGCCACATGAAGTTGGCGATCATGCTGAGACCGGCCAGCACCACGCCGACGACCCTGGCCCATGTGGCGCCCGTGAACAGGGCGACGCCGGTGAGCAGGATCAGAATGCCCAGGATGAGGTGGATCCAGCCCCAGCCGGTGAGGTCGAGCTCGTAGACGTAGTTACGGGTGGCCAGGAACACGTCGTCCTTGGCGATGGCTGAAATGCCTCCGAGTAGCGTCATGATCCCGCTGAAGATCATGATGACGGCGGCGAACACCAGCCAACCGCTGCTGTGCGTGTCCTCGCGCCGACCGGGTGAGCTTGCGTGGGTCGTCATGCCAGGCTCCTCCATGTCGTCCGGCCGGGCCGCCGAGGCGTATCTCCGTCCGGTGGACCGGATACTTTCCATCTGACTCCCGTCGTCCTCCGAGCGCACGTCGGAGAGGAGAGAAGACCGTGTCGCCGTGACTTCCAGCAGCGTCTGGAAAGCAACCTCGCACGTCAGCGGCATGGGGTCGGCACCGCAGGACGCCCACCGAGGGGCGTCGTCTTCCGTCCGGAATACCACGATTCACGGCTGACAAGCCTTTGCCATGGCGAGGACTTGCCGTCCCGAGGCCTTCACGACGGCGTTCACCGATCGATAGACCCATGGCATGTACTCCCCCTCTCACGCATCCGCCTTCCGGCGCAGGCGCTGGCGGCTGATCTCGGCAGCCACCGCGGTGCCCCTGCTGGCGTCGGGCCTCGCAGTTCTGCAGGCACCCGCACAAGCCGCCCCGAGCAAGCCCACCGTCACCCCCGCACCCTCGCCGACCCACAAGGTCACCCTCGTCACCGGCGATGTCGTCACGGTCACCACGACGGCCGACGGCAAGCAGATCGCCGACGTCGACCGGCCGGACAGCGCCGTCGGCGGCGTGAAATTCCAGCAGATCAAAGGCGACCTGTTCGTCATCCCGGACGAAGCGGCGCCGCTGCTGGGCACGGACAGGCTGGACCGGCGGCTGTTCAACGTCACCGACCTGATCGAGATGGGGTACGACGACGCCAAGTCGGCCGTGGTACCGCTGATCGCCACGTACGCCGAGCCGAAGTCCCGCGCGGCCGCCGAGCCGACGGCTCCCCGCGGCAGCAAGCTGACCCGCGAGCTCAAGGGCATCCGAGGCGCGGTGCTCAGCACCGAGAAGCGGCAGGCCCGCACCTTCTGGACCTCCGTCGTGCCGCACGGCGGTGCGACGTTGGGCGCGGGTGTCGAAAAGCTGTGGCTCGACGGTCGCGTTAAGGCCAGTCTGAAGGAGAGCGTGCCGCTGATCGGCGCGGGCGAGGCTTGGGCGGCCGGGTACAACGGCAAGGGCGTCAAGGTCGCGGTGCTCGACACCGGCATCGACGTCAACCACCCCGACCTCGCCGGCCTGATCGACGGCACGGCGAGCTTCGTGCCGGGTGAGGGCATCACCGACGTCAACGGGCACGGCACCCATGTGGCCGGCACGATCGTCGGTTCGGGCGCTGCCTCCGGAGGGGACGAGAAGGGGGTCGCACCCGGCGCCGACCTGTACGTCGGCAAGGTGCTCGGCGGCCCGGAGGGATCCGGCCAGGACTCCTGGGTCATGGCCGGCATGCAGTGGGCCGCCGAGTCCGGTGCGGACGTCGTCAACATGAGCCTCGGCGATTCCTACCCCACGGACGGCAGCGACCCGATGTCGCAGACCGTCGACGCGCTCTCCGCCCAGTACGGCACCCTGTTCGTCATAGCCGCCGGCAACTCCGGTCCGGAGAGCATCTCAGCCCCGGGTGCGGCTGCCTCCGCGCTTACCGTGGCCGCCACGGACAAGCAGGACCGCCTCGCGTCCTTCTCCAGTACAGGCCCGCTGGCCCACTCCGGCGGCATGAAGCCGGACATCGCCGCGCCGGGCGTGGACATCACCGCTGCCCGCTCGCAGGAGATGACCGGTGGTGGTGAGGGCCTCTACCGCACCATCAGCGGCACCTCGATGGCCACCCCGCACGTGGCCGGTGCGGCGGCGATCCTGGCCCAGCAGCACCCGGACTGGACCGGCGCGCAGCTCAAGGAACACTTGATGAGCACCGCGAAGGGCCTGGAGGGCGGGTACTCGCCGTACGAGGTCGGCACCGGCCGCCTCGACGTGGCCGCCGCCGTGCGCAGCACGGTCCGCGCCACCGGATCCCTCTTCTTCGGCAACCACACATGGCCGCACGAGCCGAGCGACGCCGCCGTCACCAAGGACCTGACCTTCACCAACGCCGGTTCCGCCGACCTCACGCTCGACCTGGCACTGACCGACGACGGCGGCCCGTTCACGCTGGGAGCCACCACGGTCACCGTCCCGGCGGGCGGCACCGCCGCCGTCCCGGTGACGGGTGACCCGAAGGCCGCCTCCGCCGGCCGGCACGTCGGCTACGTGACAGCCACCGACGCGGCGACCGGGCAGCCGGTCACCCGTACATCCGTGGCGCTGCTCAAGGAGGAGGAGCGTCACGACCTGACCATCAAGCTGGTCGGCCGGGACGGCAAGCCCGCCGTCGGCCAGGTCACGGTCAACCTCGCCGGCGACTTCTGGCCGTGGTCGGTCCACGTCGACGGCCAGACCACCATGCGCATGCCACCCGGCCTGTACACCGTCGCGGGGTACCTCGACGTGGCCGGCGAGAAGGAGGACCGCTCGGGTCTGGCCGTGATGGTCGCCCCGGAGACCGTGCTCAAGGACGGCTCCGCGTCTGTGGTGCTGGACGCGAGCAAGGCACGCCTGCTGCAGACCGAGGCGCCGCAGCGCACCGAGGACCGCCAGCGCAAGGTCGACTTCAACGTCCACTACAAGGGCCTCGACGCGTTCATGGACTACCGCAGCGCGTATGTGCTGCCGCCGACGTACGACGACGTCTACGTCGCGCCGACGAAACCGATGACACAGGGAGAGTTCATCCTGACCACCCGCTGGCGCAAGGGCGAACCGGCGCTCGGCCTGAGCACGTTGGGCGGTGGGCTCCGCTTCGAGACACGGGTGCAGGCGGGCAGTGCCCTGGGCACCGCCACGGACAAGCTGGACGCCGCCTACGCGGGCAACGGCGCCGCGGCCGCGTACGAGAGGATCAAGGCCAAGGGCAAGGTCGTCGTCATCACGCGCAGCGACGAGGTCTCGCCGCAGGAGCGCACCGAGGCCGCGGTCGCGGCCGGCGCGAAGGCGCTGATCGTGGTCAACGACGGCGTCGGTGGCCTGATGGAGTACGTCGGCGAGTCGGCCATCCCGGTCGCCACCGTGCACCGCGACGCGGGCAAGTCCCTCGTCTCGATGGCCAGGACCGGCATGCTGAGGCTGTCCGTGGAGCAGACCGAGCACACGCCCTTCGTCTACGACCTGACCCGGGAATACCCCGGCCAGGTGCCGGACCGGGACCTGGTC
This sequence comes from Streptomyces sp. NPDC048370, assembly GCF_043200825.1. NCBI lineage: Bacteria > Bacillati > Actinomycetota > Actinomycetes > Kitasatosporales > Streptomycetaceae > Streptomyces > Streptomyces sp. NPDC048370. The sequence continues at coordinate 36,377 of NZ_JBICYI010000016.1, forward strand.
TACAAGCCGACCAAGCGTGACCTCGCCCGGATCGATGCCCGCTACTACTCGGCCGCGGGCGGCACGGTGGCGGAAGGCTACCGGTCCGACTTCACCCTCAGCCCGTCGTTCAACTTCCCCGAGGCCGAGTGGCACCCGGGCACCCGCACCGAATGGGTGACGCCGGACCAGGTCTGGAGGGAGTTCCACGCGCAGGGTGTCGACGGAACCCTGCCGTGGGTGATGGTGTCGGGCGACAACACGTACGCCAAGGGCAGCACCACCCGGCTGGACTGGTTCGCTCCGGCGACCCGCCCCGGCCAGAGCGAGTCCTTCGGCGTGTACAACTCCCGCTGGCAGAACCACATGACCTGGAACGTGCAGGCGTGGGCATCGGCCAGCGACACCATGCGGCTGGGCGGCTTCCTGCCGTGGGGTGAGACGCCGACCCACCTGCAGGTCTTCCAGGGCGAGAAGCTGATCCACGACAACCCGCACAGCACGGACATGCAGTGGGTGGAGGTGCCGGCGGGCAACCTGCCCTACCGCGCCGTCCTCGACGCCGAGCGCCCCCGTGATCACTTCCGGCTGTCGACGCGCACCCGAACCGAGTGGACGTTCATGTCCGACACCGTCGACTCGGACTTCTTCGAGCCGTTCTCGGTGCTGAACCTGGACTACAAGCTGGAGTCGGACCTGCACGGCGACGTGAGGGCCAACTCGACCCAGAAGATCGCGCTCAAGCCGGTGCCGATGGGCCGCGGCACCCTGCCGGGCACCGTCACCACGGTGAAGCTGGACGTCTCGTACGACGATGGCACGACCTGGCAGAAGGTGACCCTGACCAAGGGCACCGACGGCTACTGGACGGGTTCGTTCAGGACGGCCAAGAAGCCCGGCGGCTTCCTCTCGGTCCGCGCGAGCGCCGGGACGGACAGCGGCTACAGCGTCAAGAACGAGATCATCCGGGCGTACGGCCTGCGATGAACCGCTCTGTCGGGTCCCGGGGAGGCGGCTCCCCGGGACCCTTCCCCCCCGCACCCGCTCCCACCAGGGACTATTCAGGGTCTGCCGCCATGGCGCATACTCTCCCCGCTGCGGCAAGCGGAAGAGAGTCGGTCGCCGATGCTGGATGTTCTGGGCCTTGAACCCGACGACGAGCGGGTCTACCGGGCGCTGCTCGGACGCCCGAACTCCCCCGCGAGCCTCCTCGCCGACCTGGCCGTCCTGTCGCAGGCCCACCTCGACAAGGCCCTGTCCCGCCTCGTCGAGTGGGGACTGGCGACAAGGTCGGCGGACGACCGGTTCACCGCCGCGCCGCCGGCCATGGCGCTCGGCGCCCTCATCAGCCAGCGCAGGGACGGGCTGCGCATGGCCGAGCATGCCCTGGTGACCTTCGCCGAGGAACACCGGGCGGCGATGACAGGGAGCAGCATCAACGATCTGATCGAGGTCGTCACGGGCGTCGACGCCATCCGGCATCGATTCCTCCAGGTGCAGCAGGCGGCCCGCACGCAGGTCCGCTCCTTCATCACCGCGCCGTTCGTCGCCCTGCCGCCCGACGAGAACACGGCCGAACCCGTGGCCATCGGCCGGGGTGTGCACTTCCGCGCCGTGCTGGACCGGGCCGTACTGGCGGAACCCGGCATCGTCGACGACGCGATCGATTCCCTGGGCAAGGGCGTGCACCTGCGCGTCGCCGACGAACTGCCGATGAAGCTCGTCCTGGCCGACGCCGACCTCGGACTCGTCCCGCTCGCGGTCACAGCGGCCGGAGAACCCGGAGCCGTACTGCTCCACCGCAGTGGCCTCCTGGACGCTTTGGACGCACTCTTCGAGACGGTGTGGCGCACGGCCCGCCCCCTCGAACTGTCGGGCGCAGGCGGAGGGGCCGATCCCACCGTCGAGGTCGGTACGGAAGGTCCCACCGATCTCGACCGAAGGATCGTCACCCTGCTCCTGGCCGGCCTGACGGACCTGACCGCCGCGACCCAACTCGGTCTGTCACCGCGTACGCTGCACCGACGCCTGCGCCACCTCATGGACCTGGCCGGAGTCAGGACCCGGATGCAGCTGGGAGCCCACGCCATGCGGAACGGCTGGACAGAGGTTCCTTGAATTCCCCCACCCGTACCCCGAAAGGGCGGGCACGACGTGTCATCCGCCGGACGGGCGCCTGATGGTCGTCGGTCGACGCAGGGCGGCCAGGGGGCTCACATCGGATCGGTCACCCACGCCGTCATCCACCACGCCTCCTGTCCTGCGGCCGTCGTGCCACACGCCTGACAGGTGGGGACACCGGGCACTCGGGGAGACAGGACAACATCCACGTTTCACTGCCCGGGGGGCCGTGGAGCTGGAACTGGGCTCGTGTCGTGGAACCGCCCGAGCAACGCGCCGAAGGCGCAGGACCGTTCACGACCCGGCGCACCTGGCACCGCACCGAAGGGGAGACGGTGGTGTGGGAGTCGCGGCTCGCGCGTAAGCGCGGGGCGCTGTCCGTCCGCGGCCCCGCCGGCGCGGTCGCCCTGTCCCCGCCTGCCGATGCCGAGGCCCTCGGCCGTCTTCGGAGGCTCAACTCCGCGCTCGATTCCTTCCTGCAGGGGTACCGTCCAACAGACCTAGGGCCCGTCACACCGACGTCGCCCCTTGCCCTGCCGGGCGAAGGCGGGTGCCGTCCCGTCGGCGACACCAACGCCCGCACCGCGGATCCGGGGTTCATCGATGCCACTCCGGACAGCCCGGCCAGCCCGGGCGGCACCCGCGGTGCCACGAACTCGACCACTGAGGTGAAACGGCAGGATGCCGATGGTCCTGATGGGTGCCGCTCTGCTACGCGGGCGTGACGCCCCATGACCCCTCCGGCGTCCGTGCCGTTCCTTCGTTAGGCTGGCCTGAAGACATCCGTCTCCGTCGGAAGCGCAGCCACTGCCGGGGCACCGAGAACCTTCGGTTCCCGTACGACTGGAGCGTCGCATGCCAAACAGCCCCATACCCAGCCTGGCGCGAACGACCACCGTGGCGGTCTTCATGATCGCCCTGGCCGCTGCGCCGTCCGACCCCGCACTCGCGTTCACCGGGGGCAACCACGAGACCGTGACACGGGCGGCCCTCCCATGGGAGTCGGCCACACTGTCCGAGATGGCGGATGCCCGCAACGGGGCCATCAATGCCAATGACCACGGCGGCTATTTCCTCCTCGGCCCTCTGCACTGCGACAACGCCGACTACGTCAGCCCCCGCTACGTCGAGGACTATCCCCGCAGCCGGGACGAGGCCACCACCGAGCTCCTCGCCTGTATCCGTACCTCCGTCGCCCACTTCCGGAACGCGATCCAGGCGGCCGACGGCCTCGTCGACGCACAGGGCAAGGTCCGGGCCGACCAGAGCGACCTGACTTCCCACTGCACGTGGAAGGAGGCTCCCGACCGTGCCAAGTGCGACGTGTTGGAGCAGCTCGGCCGCGGCTGGCACCAGATGCAGGACTTCTACGCGCACTCGAACTGGTCCGACCGCGCCGCCCCCGGTCCTGTCGGCCTGGACAACCCTCCCGGACTGGCACGTACGGATGTCGCCCCCTTCTTCGACATCCGCCGCTACAGCGGGATGGAGGACGCCGCCTGGACCCGGGACGCACGCACCCGCATACCCGTGGACCTCGCAACGGGCTGTTACTCCGACTTCGACTCCACCGGGGTCAAGGACGACGACTGCGCCGGCCGTGTGCAGCACAACCGCGACCTGAACAAGGACACTGCCGCAGCCCGCCGCTCGAAGACCGGCGACAACTTCAGCCACGCACTTTCCGGGGCCACCGCCGAGACCACCCGCCAGTGGAACGACTTCAAGGCCGAACTGCGCACAACCTACCCGGACCACCGGCGAGGCGAGCAGATGATCTGCGCCCTCGTCCACGACGACCCGGCCTCGAGTTGCCCCTGAGCGACATGGCGCAGCCGGTCCAGCGATGAGATGGCGGAAGGTGCAGATGTCCGCGGGCATCGGAACTCCCTTCACCCTCAGATTCCGTCCCGTGGCGCGCGGATGATCCAGCCGGAGACGTCCACGGTCGAAGTGCCGGACGGGTAGGCCGGCGTTCCACCTGCGCGCCGGTGTCCCAGCGGAGGACGAGGCCTGCCCGGACCGGCGGTGGATCGCCGAGGAGTACGTACGGGGCACCGAGCACCAGTTGTGCGCGCTGGTGCACGACGGCCGGACCACCCGCACCGTTCGGCGAACTCCTCACCTCCGTGGCCGAGGCGCCCGCTGTCCAGCGCCGGCTTCGTGAAGCGGCAATCCGCTGCCGCGCAGCATGCGCTCGCTTGGCCTATACCAATCGCTCAGGTGCCAGTAGTCTCGTCCGTGGCCATTGGTGCGCCCTTCCCCCCACCCCGGTTGTGTGCTGGCGCGGGCGACGCCGACTTCTTACCGCCTTGAGCAGCCGGGAGCCCCCGTTCGCCGCCTCCAGGAGGATCACGGTGAAAGTTCGCACGACAAGCTCGGCGATCATCGGCACCGCCTGCCTCGTCGCCTCCCTCGCCCTGAGCACGGCGTCCGCGGAAGACCGAACACCCCGGCACAAGGTCGCCAAGATCGCGCTCACGAACGTGGCCACGGCGCAGAACCCGATCGCCGGGGCCGCCGGTCCCGGCGGCAAGATCTGGATCGCCGAACGGGCCGGCACGGTCCGGGTGTTGGGCGATCAAGGGCTCGGAGCGCCCGTGCTCGACATCTCCGCCGAGACCACCACCGACGGTGAACGCGGCCTCCTCGGCATCGCGTTCGACAACCAGCGCGCGCACTTCTACATCTCGTACACGAATCTCGAAGGCACCAGCACCATCGACGAGTTCGCCGTGCGGAACGGCAAGCTCCAGCCGGACACCCGGCGCACCGTCCTCACTCAGACGCAGCCGTACTCGAACCACAACGGCGGCGACATCAAGTTCGGGCCCGACGGATACCTCTACATCGCGTTCGGCGACGGCGGCGCGGGCGGCGACCCGCACGGGAACGGACAGAACCTCGCCACGCTGCTCGGCAAGATGCTGCGGATCGACCCGCGCGGTGGCACGCCGTACGCGATTCCGTCGGACAACCCGTTCGTGAACGACCCGAACGCGAGGGGCGAGATCTGGGCCTACGGACTGCGCAACCCCTGGCGGTTCTCCTTCGACTCACGCACCGGCGACCTGCTCATCGGCGACGTCGGCCAGAACGACTGGGAGGAGATCGACTGGGCGCCGGCGCGTAACAAGGGCGGCGAGAACTACGGCTGGTCCCAGATGGAGGGCAACCATCCCTTCCGTGGCGGCACGGAGCCGGCCGACCACGTGCGCCCGATCCACGAGTACGCCCGCGGCGGCCTCGGGTGCGCGGTGACCGGCGGATTCGTCTACCGGGGGGACGCGATCCCGGCCCTCAAGGGCCAGTACGTGTTCAGCGACTACTGCGACGGCACCCTCCGCGCGCTCGAGCTGAAGAACGGCACGGTGACCGGAGTGAACGACCTCGTCGTCAACGGCGGCGAGGTCATCTCGTTCGTGCAGGGCGGCAAGGGCGAGTTGTACGTGCTTGCGCTGGGCGGCAACATCGCCCGCATCGACCCGGCCTAGCATCCCGCGCCGTGGGGGGGGGGGGGGGGGGGCGGGGGGGGGGGGGGGGGGGGGGCGGGGGGGGGGGGCCGGCGCCCCCCCCCCCCCCCCCCCCCCCCCCCCCCCCCCCCCCCCCCCCCCCCCCCCGGCGGTCGGCAGGCACCCGCGGTCGTGTTCACACGCGCGAGCGATGGAGCTCGAACGCGGCGATCCGGGCGGCGTTCCTGGACCCGACGACACGAAGCCGCCACTGACGTGCCGTCACCGGAGCGGGCAGGACAAGGATCCGGCTCGCGCCGAGGGTCCCGACGTCGGCGATCGGTTCCCAGCCGTGCGCGGTGTGCGCCTCCACGACCGCCGCCTCGACCTGCTGGCCGTGCCGGACGTCCTCCGCGAGACGTATGCGGTCGACGGCCCGCTCACGGCCGAGGTCGACGGTGAGCGTCCCCCGGTTCGGCGCGGGCGAGGTCCACGCGGTGTCCGGGTCGCCGTCCACGGCCCGGGCGGTCCGACTGCCGTCGCCCCGGGTCCGTGCCCCGCGGGCGAGGTCCCCGGGCAGTTCGCGCTCGATGCGCTCGCGGAACTCCCGCAAGGACCGTGACGTCCGTGTCGGGCAGCCTGCCCCGCCGGTCCGGCGGGTGTTCAGGAGTTGGTGAGCGCCGGAACGGTGACGGGGTCAACGACAAAAAATGATTTGAGCTCGGGCGGCGGCGCCGACAGGATCGGGGGGACACCGATGAGTTCTTCCCGGCGCCGCGGTCTGTTGGTGTGACCTGCTATGTGCGGAGGACACTCACATGACGGAAGGCGCCATGCTCGCACCACAAGCAACACCCACCCTCTCGCCCGACCGTGTCACCGCCGTGCTGCGGATCCTTGTGTTGTCCACGTTCGTCGTTCTCCTCAACGAGACGATCATGGTCAACGCGATCCCGCGACTCATGCGCGAGTTCGAGGTCACGGCGGCAGCCGCGGGGTGGCTGTCCACGGCCTTCATGCTCACCATGGCCGTCGTCATCCCGGTGACCGGGTGGTTCCTCCAGCGCGTGACGACCCGGACCGCCTTCGGCCTGGCCATGGCGCTGTTCCTCGCCGGCACGGCGCTGGCCGCGGCCGCGCCCGCCTTCCCCGTGCTCCTGGTCGCCCGGGTCATCCAGGCCAGTGGCACCGCCGTCATGATGCCGCTGCTCATGACGACGCTGATGACCCTCGTGCCGCCGCAGGACCGCGGCCGTGTCATGGGCAACATCACCCTCGTCATCTCCGTCGCACCCGCCCTCGGCCCCGCCGTCTCCGGGGTGCTGCTGCAGCTGGGAACATGGCGCCTGCTGTTCTTGGCGGTACTGCCCATCGCCGGAGCCATGGCGATGGTCGGTCAGCGCAAACTGGTCAACATCGGCGAGCCGCAGGCCACCCCGATCGACTGGTTGTCCATCCCTCTGGCGGCGGTGGGCTTCGGCGCCCTGGTCTACGGCCTGAGCGGCCTCGGCGCCGGGGACGAAGCCTCGGCGGTCGTGCCCCCAGAGGCCACGACCCTGGTCGGTGCCGTGCTGGTGGGCCTGTTCACATGGCGGCAGCTGGCACTGCAGCGCTCGTCCACCCCACTGTTGGACCTACGTGCCCTGACGTTTCGTCACTTCTCCGTGGCCCTCGGCCTGATGTGCCTGTCCTTCATGGCGCTCATGGGTGCGTTCATCCTGCTGCCGATCTACTTGCAGGAGGTGTGCGGCCTGACCTCACTGCAGACCGGGCTGCTCCTCATCCCCGGCGGCCTGACCATGGGCCTGCTCGGACCACAGGTCGGAAAGCTCTACGACCGGATCGGCGCACCACGGCTGGTCGTCCCCGGAGCCGTACTCACCGCGCTCTGCCTCGCGCTGTTCGCCCTCACGGACGAACAGACCTCGCCGTGGCTGGTGCTCGCCCTTCACGTGGCACTGAGCGCCGGCATGGCGTTCGTCTTCACGCCCGTCTTCACCTCCGGCCTGTCCGTACTTCCGCCCCACCTCTACCCCCACGGCTCCGCCATCCTGGGCTCGCTCCAACAGGTTGCGGCCGCCGCCGGCACCGCTCTGGTCATCAGTGTCATGTCGGGACGCGCCGCCACGGCAGCAGCCGATGGCGCCGATGCCACCGGCGCCCTGGCCGCGGGCATCCGGTGGGGATTCGGTATCGGCGCCGTGCTCGGGGGGCTGACGGTGCTGGTCGCGCTGCTGGTCCGTACGCCGCCCGTTCCGCAACAGCCCGTTGCGCCTGAAGTCCAGGACGAAGACGGCACCACGACGAACAAGACCGCCCGTACACCCACCTAGCGACCACCGGGGGGGGGGGGGGGGGGGGGGGGGGGGGGGGGGGGGGGGGGGGGGGGGGGGGGGGGCGCGGCGGGGGGGGGGGGGCCCCCCCCCCCGGGGGCGGCCCCCCCCCCCCCCCGCCCCCCCCCCCCCCCCCCCCCCCCCGCGGGCGGCGGCGGGCCCCCCCCCCCCCCCCCCGGCCAGGTGCTGCTTACGGGCAACCGACTCCAGGCTCTAGAAGAAGCCGAGCTTCTTCGGGGAGTAGGACACCAGGAGGTTCTTCGTCTGCTGGTGGTACAGCAGCTTCACCCATGCTGACCTGATCTAACGGCTGCTTGTGCGGCCATCTGGCTGGGGCTGGTCCGGAAATGGTCCGGATCTTGGTAGGCGCTCGCCCGAGCGGCTGGCAGGAGGCAAGAGCGGGAAGCCGTGGGAGCGATGGGCTCCCATGCTGCCGGAATCGGGGAGCCCGGGCGGGCGGTGGGCCGACCACCGAACCGTGGTCAATGGTGTGCTCTACCGGACGCGGGCCGGCATTCCCTGGCGTGACCTGCCCGAACGCTAGGGAACCTGGCAGACCGTGTACGAACGTCACCGCCGTTGGTCGGCCGACAGCACCTGGTCGAGGATCCTGCGTGCCTTCCAGAACAGGGCCGACACCACCGGGAAGGACGCGGACGGCTGATCGGCGGTCAACGTCGGATCGACCACCTGCCGGGTCCTGAACATGGCCCGTACCGGACCGCACCGGGGACGTGGCGACAAGGCGTACCCCAGTCGCGCCAACCGATCCTAGCTGCGCAAACGCCGGATCAACGTAGCGATCGCCTAGCCGGACGACCGACGCGCCAATGCCGCCGGCTGCCCGTCGGCCTCGTGTCGTTGCCCGCGTGCGGCCCGCTTCCCCCAAAGAAACGGGCCCACGACGTTCCTACGGGCGCCAGACCCACGGCCGGGCGTCCGCGCCGAGGCCCACCGCCGTCGCCCCGCGCACCAGCACCGCGTCGCCGACCGGCACCACCCCTTGGGTTCGGGTGTGCAGTCGGCCGTCGCCGTACAACTGGACCCGATGGCCCAGGTCGCGGCCCAGGAGGACCGGGCCGGGAGCGGCGGACAAGAGGCCGTAGCCCTCGAAGGCCGGGGCCTGGCCGGTCGTCGCGCGCAGCAGCCCGTCGGCGGGGGCGCGGTAGAAGACCCGGACGTGGTCCGGGCCAGGGTCCGGGACCGCCGCGACCGGGCCGCCCGCGAGGGGGAACGGGGCGGCGGGGACGCCGTCGACCCAGCGGCGTACGGCCGTGCGGCCCGCGGCCAGGACATGCACCCTGCCGGTGGCGTCGACCAGCGCCGTCAGGCCGTCCTGCAGCTCCTCCTGGGCCGCCAGCGGCTGCCATGGGCGCCAACTGCCGTCAGCCGCCCGTACCCGCGTCGAGACGCCCTTGTCCGCGTTGCGTACGAAGAGGTGGACTCGTCCGTCCGGAGCGGTGACCGCCACCGGGGCGCCGATACGGCGACCCCGGTCGTCGCCGCGGTCGGGGTTGCCCAGGCCCTGCCAGGCGAGGAAGGGGCCGCCCGGGAAGCGCTGCTCCAGGAAGACGAGTTCGCGCCGGTTGTCGCCCGGGCCGGAGAGGGCCGCGAAGCGGATGCCGAAGAGGAGCAGGCGGCCGTCGGGGAGGGATGCGGAGGCGAGGGCGGGCGCCAACGGGCCGCCGCCCAGGTCCTCCGGCTTGGCCCACCGGCCGGACGCCCGGGCCGTCTCGCGCCAGCGGACCACGCGCAGACCCAGTACCGCGTAGGCGGCCAGTCGGCCGCCCGGCTCCTCGGCGACGGCGGGTGCCGGGGCGGGCCAGCGGTAGTGGGTGGAGCGCACCCATCCCTTCCGGTTGGTCAGCGGACGATCGCCGCCGACGCTGTAGTCACCGCAGCCGGAGGGATTGCCGCAGTCCCAGGTCGGGTCGCCGCCGTACGGTACGAGGTGCGCGGCCTTCTCGGCGAGGACGCCGGGCGGGAGGTTCTTCGGCCAGTGCCGGTTGTAGTAGCCGCGGAAGGCGCTCACGGTGAACGCCGGCACCGCCCCTCCCCCTGCGGTCGCGGCGGCGACCCAGCGCAGCAGCGCGGCCCAGGTGAAGGACGCGACGGCGGTGTGATCGCCGTGGTCGGAGTAGCCGGGTTGCTCGCTGTCGCTCTTGCGGGTGGCCTCGTCGCTGATCTGGATGTCAGGGTCGGGGTCGAGCGTGTGCACGACGGTCGGCCGGTAGGCGGCCAGGAGCCCGGCAAGGACCTCGATGAGCTGCTCGTGGTCGTAGCTGTCGGCGCGGGTGACGGGGGAGTCGGCGGACAGGTGGGTGTGAAGTTCGAAGGCGAGCTCCTTCCACAGCGCGGGCACGGCCATGTAGCGGCGGGGGGTGTGCATGGGCAGGTTGAGGAAGACAAGCTCGACCCGCCGTCCCCTGTGGACGAGCGTGTTGACCTCGGCACCGCGCCCACCGGCGAGGGTGGTCACCCGCCGGTCCCAGGCGGTGAACTTGTCGGCGCCGAGCGCGTCCGCGTACGCCTGCCGCAGGCCCTGTCGGCGTGCGGAGGAGTACGCCGCCTTGTCGGGCGGGGTCACGGGCATGCCCTTGATCCAGTTCTTGCCGGTGTGCTCGCCGGCGGTCATGAACACGGAGACGATCGGGACCCCGGCGTCGAGCAGCCGCTGCGTGTCAGGGTTCATGAAGTACAGGTCGTCGTCAGGGTGCGCGGCGAACTGCATGAGCAGCGCCCGCAGACCTGTCGCGCTGGGCCGGCCCGGTGCCGGGTCGGCCCGTCGCGCCGGGTCGGCGGGCGGCTCGGGAAGGCGGAATCCGGCGATGGCCGCGGCGGCTGGCCCTGCAGCAGCCGCGAAAACCGTGCGCCGCGCCACTCTTCTGTCGTCCACGGGTCGCGCATCCTCCGTCCGGCTGTGCCCGTCATGCGTGGCCGGCCCGCTGGACGGGCTTCGGCTCACCGGTTCAACCGAGTTCGAAGGCACCCGTTCCGCCCGGTACAGCCGCTCTCACCCGAATGGGGCCGAGCAGGACGAGCCGCCGGGCACGCGGCACCGATGGTGCCCCTAGGGCCTTTCGTTTGGATCATGCCGGGCTCGCGGGCCCTGGCACCGCTCCCCCAAGCTCTTCGAGCAGGGGGCACCCCCAGCCGCGTTGTCGTCGGTCGTCAACGTCCCCCGTAGCCCTTCGGGCACGGGAGGTGCCCCCACCGCGTTGACTCCCTCCTCCGCCTTGCGATCGCACGCACCAGACCCCGCTCCCCGATCCGGCCTGATCCAAACGACAGGCCCTAGAAGAAGCCGAGCTTCTTCGGTGAGTAGCTCACCAGCAGATTCTTCGTCTGCTGGTAGTGGTCCAGCATCATCTTGTGGGTCTCGCGGCCGATGCCCGACTGCTTGTAGCCGCCGAAGGCGGCGTGGGCCGGGTAGGCGTGGTAGCAGTTCGTCCAGACGCGGCCCGCCTGGATCGCGCGGCCCGCGCGGTAGGCCGTGGTGGCGTCGCGGGTCCAGACGCCCGCGCCGAGGCCGTAGAGGGTGTCGTTCGCCGTGCGGATCGCGTCGTCGAAGTCGGTGAAGGAGGTGACCGCGACGACCGGGCCGAAGATCTCCTCCTGGAAGATCCGCATGCGGTTGTCGCCCTCGAAGATGGTCGGCTGGACGTAGTAGCCGCCCGCCAACTCCCCGTCGTACTCGATGCGCTGACCGCCCGTCAGGATCTTCGCGCCCTCCTGCTGGCCGATGTCCAGGTACGACAGGATCTTCTGCAGCTGGTCGTTGGAGGCCTGGGCGCCGATCATCGTGTCCGTGTCCAGCGGGTGGCCGGGGACGATCTGTTCCGTGCGGGCGACCGCCGCCTCAAGGAACTCGCTGTAGTGGCCGCGCTGGATCAGGGCCCTGGACGGGCACGTGCAGACCTCGCCCTGGTTCAGGGCGAACATCGTGAAGCCCTCCAGCGCCTTGTCCCTGAAGTCGTCGTCCGACGCCCACACGTCGTCGAAGAAGATGTTCGGGGACTTGCCGCCCAGCTCCAGCGTGACCGGCTTGATGTTCTCGGAGGCGTACTGCATGATCAGCCGCCCCGTCGTCGTCTCGCCCGTGAAGGCGATCTTCGCCACGCGCGGGGAGGACGCCAGCGGCTTGCCCGCCTCCGCTCCGAAGCCGTTGACGATGTTGATCACGCCCGGTGGCAGCAGATCGGCGACCAGGCTCATCCAGAAGTGGATGGACACCGGGGTCTGTTCGGCCGGCTTGAGGACGACCGCGTTGCCCGCCGCGAGCGCAGGCGCCAGCTTCCAGACCGCCATCAGGATCGGGAAGTTCCACGGGATGATCTGCGCCACGACCCCGAGCGGCTCGTGGAAGTGGTACGCGACGGTGTCGTCGTCGATCTCGCTCAGCGCGCCCTCCTGGCCGCGCAGAGCCCCCGCGAAGTAGCGGAAGTGGTCGATCGCCAGCGGGATGTCGGCGGCCAGCGTCTCGCGGATCGGCTTGCCGTTCTCCCAGCTCTCCGCGACCGCCAGTTCCTCCAGACGCGCCTCCATCCGGTCGGCGATCCTGAGCAGGACGTTCGAGCGCTCGGTCGACGACGTACGGCCCCACGCCGGCGCCGCCGCGTGCGCCGCGTCGAGGGCGCGCTCCACGTCCTCCGCGGTGCCCCGGGCGACCTCGGTGAACGGACGGCCGTCGACCGGGCTCGGGTTCTCGAAGTACTGGCCCCGCGCCGGGGCCACGTACGCGCCGCCGATCCAGTGGTCGTAGCGGGCCTGGTACGACATGAGCGCGCCCTCGGTGCCGGGTGCGGCGTAACGGGTCATGGACATGGCCTCCCTCGAACCGCGCCGGCCGTCCCTGACCGGCACTCAACCCCGAGTGTGCGGAGCCCGACGTTGCAACCCCGTTGCGCCCGCGGCCAGTTCCTCGTCCAGCGCCTGCAGGCGCGCAAGCACGGGGGCAAGCCCCGACGCCGGCACCACCCGCGCGAGCGCCCGCCACATCTCCACGTCGTCCTCGCCCCACGCGCTGTACGTCCAGTCCGCGAGCAGCGTCGCGTCGCCCCGGTCCACCAGCGCCGCCCGCAGCCGGCCGGCCAGCCGCTCCCGTATTCGTACGACCCCGGGAGCGCGGGACGCGGGCAACAGCGGCCCGGCGTAGTCGGCGAGTGCCGCCGACACCGCACCCGAGCCGAGGCGCCGGTCCACCGTCGCGAAGTCCGCGTCCACCTCCGCGGCCAAGCGGTACGGGCGGGAACGCAGCAGCTCCGGCCCCAGGAGCCCGCGCAGCCGGGACAGCTCGGCCCGCAGCGTGACCGGGGTGACCGATTCGTCCTCGTACAGGAGCGTGAGGAGTTCCTCGCCACCCACGCCCTCCTGTCGATGGGCCAGGACCACCAGGATCTCGCTGTGGCGGCGGCTCAGCCGCAGCCGCCGACCCGCCACGGTGAGCAGCGCCTCGTCCCGGCCGAGCGCGGTCAGCCGTATCCGTTCGGCCGCGGGCGGTGGCGCGAGCAGGGCCAATTGCGACTCCGCCGCCCGCGCCACGGCCTGCACGAACGCCAGACTGTGCGGATGTGCGAGCCGGTCCCCGCCGGTGATGTCGACGGCGCCGAGCAGCCGCCCACTGCCCGGATCGTGTACGGGAGCGGCGGCACAGGTCCACGCCTGCACGGGCCGCTGGAAGTGCTCGGCGCTGAACACCTGCACCGGGCGGTCCACGGCGATCGCGGTCCCGGGCGCGTTCGTCCCGGCCACCGACTCCGACCAGCGGGCCCCGGCGACGAAGTTCATCGCCCGCGCCTTCCGCAGCGTCCCCGGATGGCCCTCGACCCACAGCATCCGGCCCGCCGCGTCGCAGACCGCCAGGAGGTGTTCGCCGTCCGTCGCGTACGCGCCCATCAGCTCCCGGATCACGGGCATTGCGGCGGACAGTGGATGCCCCGCGCGGTGGTCGGCGAGCTCGTCGTCCGCCAGCTCCACACAGGCCGCGCCGTCCGGGCTCACCCGGGCCCGCGCCGAGCGCCGCCACGACGCCGCGACCAGCGGCCGCACCGGCGGGAGGTGGACCCGGCCGCCGCTGGTGAACGCCTCGTGCGCCCTCCGCAGCGCCCCGGCGTCCGGCTCCGCCGCCTCCCACGCATCGCTCAACTCGGCCTCCACGTCGAGGTCCCACGGCTTCCACGGCGTCCATGATTCGTACGGCTTCGTCGGCCGGACGTCCCATCCGTCGGACGTCCCATCCGTCGGACGTCCCATCCGTCGTCATCGTCGTGCGCGCGGAGGTCGTCGACAAGCGTCCCGACACCCCGGCATATGCGCCCTGTCCTGACACCGCCCCTGGGCCCCGCCCGGGGCTCACGTAGAGTGGGGCTCGGGCCGTGACTGGCGCTTGAGGTGGATCACCACCGGGGAGCGGCCCACGGACCCCGCGCACCCGTGCGGATCCGACGCTGCCGTGCGCCTGGGCGATCACCCTGTCATCGACGACGCCCAGGAGTGGCCCATGTCCACCAGCACCGCCTCCCTCATGGACGGCACCGCCCTCGCCCGCCGCACAGTCGAGGAGACCGCAGCCCGCGCCGCCGAGATCACCCGCCGCACCGGCGTCACGCCGTGCCTCGCCACGGTGCTCGTCGGCTCGGACCCCGCCTCCGTGACGTACGTGAAGATGAAGCAGAACCGCTGCGCGAAGGCCGGAATCCGCTCCAAGCACGTCGAGCTGCCCGCCGAGACGACGACCGAGGAGCTCGTCGCCGCGATCACCGCGCTCTCCCAGGACCCCGAGGTCCACGGCATCCTGCTCCAGCACCCGGTCGGCCCGCACATCGACGAGCGGGCCGCCTTCGAGGCGATCGCCCCCGAGAAGGACGTCGACGGCGTCACCATGGCCTCCTTCGCCGCCATGGGCTTCGGACTGCCCGGATTCGTCTCCTGCACGCCCGGTGGCATCATGCGGCTGCTCGACGCGTACGACGTCGATCCGCGCGGCAAGCGCGCCGTCGTCGTCGGCCGCTCCGCGATCCTCGGCAAGCCCGCAGGACTGCTGCTGCTCGGGCGCGACGCCACCGTCACGTACTGCCACTCGCGCACCGCCGAGCTGTCGTCGGTCGTCCGCGAGGCGGACATCCTCGTCGCGGCCGTGGGCAAGCCCCAGTTCATCAAGGGCGAGGACATCAAGCCCGGCGCCGTCGTGATCGACGCCGGCTACAACCCGGGCAACGTCGGCGACGTCGACTTCGACTCCGCCGCCGAGCGGGCCTCCCTCATCACCCCCGTACCGGGCGGTGTCGGCCCGATGACGATCGCCGTGCTCCTCGCGCAGACCGTCGAGGGAGCCGAGCGCCAGCTCGGTCTGTAGCTTCTCGGAGTGGAACGAGGATCCGAACGGCCCGTACAGGCAAGGGAACTGTCACAGTTCTGTACGGGCCGGGCCTCAACTCGGCTGCAGAACAACCCTGTTGGCCCTCCGCGGGTGACCCTGGTCACCATGTCCCCGTTCTCCGGCGAGAATGCGCCGTCGTTCGCCCGGTACGTCTTCGTACCGCTTCTCGCGCTGGTCGCGGCCGTCGCGTTCGCGAGCCGCCAGGAGGGTGAGAGCCGGTGGGACGCGACCGCGCGGACGCGGGGCGGCGCGACGGTCGACGTCGCCCCGGCCGCCGGCGAACGGCTCGCGGCGCAGGGCGGAACGGCAGGGCCCGCCGATGCCGTCGCGTACCACCACCTCGAGCCGGGGGAGTGCTTCGACATCGACCGTGCCGCGCCCGGCACCGTCGTACGACGCGGCTGCGGCCGGCCGCACGACGCCCAGCTCGTCACCGTCGTCCGCCTGACCGGCGAGCACCGCACCGACCGGGGGATACGGGACGCGGCGGCGGCCCTGTGCCGCGAGCCGCTCCGACGCAAGGCCTCCGCGCAGCCGCGCGGTACGCGCTGGACCACCTTCGTCCAGTACCCGTACCGCTCCGGCTACCTCCTCGGATCCGACACCGTCGCCTGCAGCCTCACCGCGTACGCCGCACCCGGCACGGCCGCCCGCCCCCTCACCGCGCCCCTGCTCTGACCCTGCCGCCCAGTGGCATCCTCCCCGTCATCCCTCTCGTTCCTCCGGCGTCCCCAGGCCCGCGAGCGCGGCGGACGGGTCCTGGTCGGCGGGGCCCGCCGGGGCCCACGAGCCGCGTTCCTTGCGGAAGGGCCACCAGCGGCCGTCCTCGCCCAGGCGCAGCTGCGCCTCCGCGCCGACCACCGTCCAGCGCGCCGCCCCGGCCTGCCGCAGAACGGGCCGGTCGGCCTCCTCCCACGCCTCCGCGAGCACCGCCTTCGCCCGTACCAGCGCCTCGGGATCCGGTGTCCACTCCTCCTCCAGTACGGAGAGGGCGGCAGCGCCCCCGAAGCGCCACGCGCGCGTGGCCAGGTCGAGGTCGGCCCGGCGCCGCCCCGACCCCTCCGCGAGCCGCGTCACGACCCGCGTCGGGGGAGCCCCCATGGCCGCCATCCGCACCGCGTCCTGACTGGGCGTCAAGAGGCGGTCATGGCGTTCAGGGCCGGGCGCGAGCGCCTCGGCCAGCAGCCGGTGGGCACGGGCGGCCGCGTCCGCCGCCAGGAACTCCAGCGCCGCCGGGTCGACACCCGGCGCCGGCTCGGCCTCGGTGTCCAGCGAGGGCGGCTCGCCCGGTACGGAAGGCAGCGCCGGAGGAGCCGGCAGCGGCGGCAGGATGTCCCGCGCGGCGAACGCCTCCTCGGCGAGTACGCCCTCGGCCCCCGCCCCCTCGGCGGACTCGCGAGCGCCCGTGGCCGAGGCCGTCGACGCCTTCGCCGCACTCCGCTCCTGCAACGCGTCCACGAGGGCCCGCTCACCGCGCCCCCGCATCAGCAGCAGCACGAACGGGTCCTCGTCGAGCAGCCGCGCCACCTGGTAGCAGAGCGCGGTCGTGTGCGGGCAGTGGTCCCACGCCTCGCAGCCGCACTCGGGGTCCAGGTCGCCGATGCCCGGCAGCAGTTCGAGCCCGGCGGCCGCCGCGTCCTCCACCAGGTGCGGCGGCATCTCGTGGTCCAACAGCGCCGCGATGTGCCCCGCGCTCTCGACCGCGAGGTCGAGCAGCCGGTCCCAGTCGGCGTCCGACAGCTCCTGGAGGAGGACGTCGCTGCGGTACGAGGAACCGTCACGGTCCTTCACGACCGCCGTGATCCGGCCAGGACGTACCGACACGGCGCCCACCGCGCCGGCGCGCGCCTGGCGCCGCCCCTGCTTGAGCTGCTGGCCGTCGAGCGCCGTGTCCTCCAGGGCCTTGAGCCAGGCGAGGCCCCACCAGGTGCGGGCGAAGGCCGATCCCCGCGCGGGCGGGAGCGCCTCGAACGTCCGCTCCTCGTCGGATCCCTGTCCGTGTCCCTGTCCCTGTCCGTAGGCGCTCATCGTCCGTCCTCCCCGTTTCCGTCCTCGTTCTGGTCCCCGTCCCCGCGCAGTCGGACGAGGTCCGCGAGCTCGGCATCGGTCAGTTCGGTCAGCGCCGCCTCGCCCGAGCCGAGTACGGAGTCGGCCAGCGCCCGCTTGCGCAGCAGCATGTCCGCGATCCGGTCCTCGATCGTGCCCTCGGCGATCAACCGGTGGACCTGCACCGGCTGGGTCTGGCCGATCCGGTACGCGCGGTCGGTGGCCTGGGCCTCCACGGCCGGGTTCCACCAGCGGTCGTAATGCACGACGTGCCCGGCCCGGGTGAGGTTGAGCCCCGTACCCGCCGCCTTCAGCGACAGCAGGAAGACCGGCACCTCGCCGTCCTGGAAGCGCGCGACCATCGCCTCGCGCTCGGCGACCGGAGTGCCCCCGTGCAGGAACTGCGTACGCACGCCCCGCGCCGCCAGATGGCTCTCGAGGAGCCGAGCCATCTGGACGTACTGGGTGAAGACGAGCACGCTCGCGTCTTCGGCGAGGATCGTGTCGAGCAGCTCGTCGAGCAGCTCCAGCTTTCCGGAACGGCCCTCGATCAGGGGGCGTTCCTCCTTGAGGTACTGGGCCGGGTGGTTGCAGATCTGCTTGAGCCCCGTCAGCAACTTCACCACCAGACCGCGCCGCTCCATCCCGTCCGCCTCGGCGATGGCCGCCAGGGTCTCGCGCACCACCGCCTCGTAGAGCCCGGCCTGCTCCTTGGTCAGGGAGACGGCGCGGTCGGTCTCCGTCTTCGGCGGCAGCTCGGGGGCGATGCCCGGGTCGGACTTGCGGCGTCGCAGCAGGAACGGGCGGACGAGCGCGGCCAGGCGCTCGGCGGCCGCCGGGTCCTCGCCGCCCTCGACGGCCGAGGCGTAGCGCGACCGGAAGGTGCCGAGCCGGCCGAGGAGACCGGGGGTCGTCCAGTCGAGGATGGCCCACAGCTCGGAGAGGTTGTTCTCGACCGGGGTGCCCGAGAGCGCGACGCGCGCCTTGGCGCCGAGCGTACGGAGCTGCTTGGCGGTGGCCGAGTACGGGTTCTTGACGTGCTGGGCCTCGTCCGCGACGACCATGCCCCACGTCCGGGCGGCCAGTTGGTCGGTGTCGAGCCGCATCGTGCCGTACGTCGTGAGGACGAACTCGCCGTCGGCCAGCTCCTCCAGCGTGCGCGACGGGCCGTGGAAGCGGCGTACGGGCGTGCCGGGCGCGAACTTCTCGATCTCCCGCTGCCAGTTGCCCATCAGCGAGGTCGGGCACACCACGAGGGTGGGCCCGGCGGCCGACGGATCGCTCTGCCGGTGCAGATGGAGCGCGATGAGCGTGATGGTCTTGCCCAGACCCATGTCGTCGGCGAGACAGCCGCCGAGTCCGAGCGACGTCATCCGGTGCAGCCAATTGAGGCCGCGCAGCTGGTAGTCGCGGAGCGTCGCGGCGAGCGCGGCAGGCTGCGGGACTTCCTGCGGGCCGCCCTCCGGGTCGGCGAGGCGGGCGCGCAACTGCTCCAGCCAGCCGGTCGCCCGGACCTCGACCCGCTCTCCGTCCAGGTCGGCGGTCCCGGTGAGTACGGCTCCGAGCGCGTCGACCGGGGTGAACTTGCGGTCCTGGGACGCGCGGGCGCGGCGCACCTCGGCGGGGTCGACGAGGACCCACTGGTCGCGCAGCCGGACGACCGGGCGACCGGCCTCGGCGAGCTGGTCGAGCTCGGCGCGGGTGAGGTCCTGGTCGCCGATGGCGAAACGCCAGTTGAAGGCGAGGAGGGCGTCGGCGGAGAGGAAGGAGGGGAGCGCGGAGGAGCGCCCGCCGTCGGCGCCTCCGGCGCCCTCTACGGATGCGGCGTCACCGGCGGGTCCCGCGAGTCCGGCGGGACCAGTGGGTCCGGCGGATTCTGTGGACTCTGTGGACTCGTCCGATGGGCCGATCACCGCGTGGGCGGTGAGCCGGTGGGCCAGGTCGCGCGGCCAGTGGATCTGGACGCCGGTCGCGGCGAGCGCCCGGGCCGCGGGGCCGAGCAGGTCCGTGACCTCCTCGTCCGCCAGCTCGACGGCGTCCGGGACGGCCGCCGAGAGCAGCGGCGCCAGCGGCGCCCATGCGCGTGCTGCGCGGCGCAGGGCGAGCAGGGCGTCCATCCGGGCCCGGGGCCCGAACGCCGAGGCCGCCGAGCCCCCCGGACCGGCAGATCCGGCGGAGCCGGACCCCGCCCAGACCTCCGCCGCGTCCGCGACCAGTGTCGGGTCGGCGACGCTGTGCATCTGGAGCACGGCCCGGAAGGCGGGGGCCTGTCGCTCGTTGAGCCCGGGGAGTTCCAGACGCAGGGAGAGTCGTACGCCCGCGTCGTGACCGGCCGCCACGTCCGCGGCCCAGGCCCGGTGTGCGGGCAGTTCCTGGGGCTCGTCGGCCGCGAAGGCGGGCCCGCCGGCGGCCAGCGGGGCGGCCGGGGTGCGCGGCAGCCCGTCCACGACCGCGTCCACGAAGGCGCGCAGCAGCCTCTCCGGCTCGGGGAGGAGCAAGGGCCCGTCACCGGCCGCATCCCCGGCCTCGGACAGCGGTACGGCATGGGCGGCCGGCGGCATCGACGCGGCGAGGGCGCGGAGGTCGGCCAGCTCTTCGGGGCCCAGTGGCCCGGCCCGCCAGGCGTCGTGGTCGGTGGCCGTGAGGCCCGGCAGCAGGAGCCCCCTCGCCGCCAGGTGCAGGGCGAAGAGGGAAGCGGCGCCCCAGAACGCGGTTGCGGGCGAGGCCCCGTCGGAGAAGCGGGCGCGGGTGAGGAGCGGCAGGGCGTCCCGTACGGGGAGGAGTACGGCCGGAACCGTCCGCGGGCGGACGTCCTCGGCCACCACGGTCAGTCGGTCGACCGTCTCCGGAAGGCCGTCGGTCTGCGGCGCCCCGTCGGGTGTCGAGCTGGCTGCCCCGTCGGGTGACCCGTCAGGTGTCCAGTCGGGCGACCAGAAGGCGACGCGGCCGGCGCGGGGCGGATCGGCGGGCAGGAAAACGGCGGAACAGCGGGCGAGTTCATCGAGTCTCTGGGACGGCGACAACACATTCCTCAAATTTGACTACTGGGCCGAGCGGCCGAGGGTACAGGAGCGACCGGCCCACCCGTGAGCGGGATCGAAGTGAGCTGACTCACGTTCCCCCGTCCGCTCGGGCGCTTCGCACGGACCTGGCCGCCCGACACCGCCGTGGGGGTGGAGCCAGCCCTACCTCCAGCCCCGGGCAATCCCCCCGGGATCTCGGGGGGTGACGTCATGGTTGCGGAGGATCACCGATCCGTAGGTTCGAGGGAGACCGGGCGGCCCGCGCCCGGGACCCCGCCCACGGACCCCGGAGACCGCCATGCCTCAGGCCACCGCAACGCTCACGGCGCCCGATCGGAGCGCCGCCGATCCGGGGGCCGTCACCCGTGGCGCAGCCCCCAGGCGCGGCGCCAGCGAGTTCGCCCCGCTCCTGCGCACCATCAAGGACCAGGGACTGCTTGAGCGCAGGACCGGCTGGTACGCGCGCGGCATGGCGGTCAACTTCCTGGGACTCGCCGCCGTCGTCGCCGGCATGGTCCTGCTCGGGCCCTCCTGGTGGGCCCTCCTCCTCGCCGTACCGCTCGCCCTGCTCTCCGCCCGCGTGGCCTTCGTCGCCCACGACGCGGGACACGCGCAGATCAGCGCGGACCGGAGCCGGAACCGGTTCATCCAACTCGTCCACGCCAACCTGCTGCTCGGCATGAGCCAGGAGTGGTGGAACGACAAGCACAACCGCCACCACGCGAACCCCAACCACCTCGACAAGGACCCGGACGTCGCGGCCGACATCCTCGTCTTCGCCCAGCACCAGACCACCGGGCGCGTCGGATTCCGCCGCTGGCTCACCCGCCACCAGGCCTGGCTCTTCTTCCCGCTGACCACCCTGGAGGGCATCGCGCTCAAGATCTACGGAATCCAGGCCCTGTTCTCCAGGAACGGGCCGTACCGGACCCGGCGCGAGCGGCTCGTCGAAGGCGCCCTCCTCCTCGCCCACATCGCCGGCTACGCGGCTCTCCTGCTGACCGTCCTCACGCCCGGCCAGGCACTCCTCTTCGCCCTGATCCACCAGATGCTTCTCGGGCTTCACCTCGGGATGGCCTTCGCGCCCAACCACAAGGGCATGGAGACGCCCGACGCGCACCCCGACGGCGACAGCTGGGGTCACCTGCACCGCCAGGTGCTCACCTCGCGCAACATCAGGGGCGGGTTCCTGACCGACTGGTTCCTCGGCGGACTGAACTACCAGATCGAGCACCACCTCTTCCCGAGCATGCCGCGCCCGCATCTGCGACTGGCCCGGCCCGCCGTGCGTGCGCACTGCCGTACGGTGGGTATCCCCTACACAGAGACCGGTTTCGTCGAGTCCTACCGACAGGCGCTCGGACATCTGCACGAGGTCGGCGAGCCGCTGCGCTCGGCAGCGTGAGAAGGAGGCGTCGCACATGTCGACACGGACGAAGATAGTGATCGGGGGAGTGGCCGTCGGCCTGCTCCTGATGCCCCTCATCGGGTTCTGGCTGTCCCTGCTCGTGGTGCTCGGCGTTCCCGCCGTCGCCTACCTCGCCCTGGACCCCAGCCAGCGGCGCCGACTGCGCCGGGTCTCCCGCAAGGAACTCCACCGCTGACCCGGGGCCGCTGACCTCGAAGAACGTCTGGCGTAGGCTCGGAGGTGATCACCCGCATGTGATCATCACACCGGAGAAGGGGAGCTCCACCTCATGAGCACTGCCATGGTCACGTCGGTCAGCAGCAACGCCGTCTATGCGTTCACGAAGCCGAACCGCGACAGCGTCACGCTGCTCGCCGGTCTCGGTGTCGAGGGGGACGTCCACGCGGGTGTGACGGTCAAGCACCGGTCCCGGGTCGCCCAGGACCCCACGGTGCCGAACCTGCGTCAGGTGCACCTGATCCACGCGGAACTCTTCGACGAGGTCCTGGGGGCCGGGTTCGAGGTCGCCCCCGGCGCCCTCGGCGAGAACATCACCACCCGGGGTGTCGATCTCCTCGGCCTGCCGACCGGCACCCGGCTGCACCTCGGTGCCGAGGCCGTCGTCGAGGTCACCGGCCTGCGCAACCCCTGCGCCCAGATCGACAACTACCGGCACGGCCTGCTGAAGCAGGTCCTCGGCCGGGACGAGGACGGGCAGATCGTCCGCAAGGCCGGGATCATGAGCGTCGTGCTCACGGGCGGCGAGGTGCGGCCCGGCGATCCGATCCGCGTCGAACTGCCCGCCGAGCCGCACCGTCCCCTGGAGAAGGTCTGAGCCCCTGCCCTCACAGGTTCCCCGGCGCCCAGGAGTTGGCCCCGGCCGGCCGGGCGGGGGTCAGGAGGCGCCAGGAGGCGCGTCAGGAGGGGCGTACCGCCATCGCGTCCAGGGCCTCCAGGAGCGCGGGCAGCTTGGGGCCCCGGGCCACCGGGAGGACCTCGCGCGGCTCGTCGTCCAGGAGGACGAAGGCCATGTCGTCGGTCCGGGCCACCAGCGACCAGCCGGGCCCGTCGGCCCGGAGCGTCCGCGCCTCACCGTCCGCGAAACTCGACCGCACCCGGCCCACCGGCGGAGCCTCCTCCAGGTAGCCGCGGAGCTCGGCGAGCGCACGTCGGACACCTTCGTAGGGGTCGTGCGACCGCGGCGCGGAGGTCTCCTCCGGGCCGGAGGTGGCTTCGGAGGCAGGCTCGCGTACGGCGTCGGGTTCGGGTACGGCGGCGGGCGCGGGTCCTGCATCGGGTACGGCGGCGACCGGGGACTCGTCCATCTGCCCCCGCCAGTCCGCCCACTGCAGCGCGACCTCGTCGGCGCCGAGCCTCCGCTGCGCAGGGCCCCAGCCGTCGCCGTCCGGCGGGGACAGGGGAGCCCGGTCGCCCTCCTCCGGCTCCGGGTCGTGCGGGGCCGGCAGGCCGGGCGCGGCCGTGGCCACGGCGAGCGGCCAGCCGGGCAGCGCCGCCACGACCGTACGCTCGTCGGGGGAGAGGTCGTACTCCATCCCGCAGTCCCAGGAGGCGATGGCCACGGCGACCAGCGACACGTCGTCGATGATCACCGTCCAGCGCGCGCCCGTGCCGTCCTGGCCCAGGACGAGGCCGTACCCCTCGGCGTACGGTTCGAGGCCGAGCGCCGCGCACGCCGCCGGGTAGTCGTCGCCCAGCACGCTCGGGAACTGCGCGGGCGTCAGCAGCACGGCGGTCAGCACATACAGCGCGTCGTCGTCGGCGGTAGCCACGGCAGCCTCCCCATCTGGTCGTCGGCGCACCTTAACCAGTGGGTAACCCGCGCGTCGAGAGTCTTCGGAAGGAAAGTGGCGCGGTCGGTTCCGTACGAGGTCAGGCGGGCGGCAGCCCGAGCAGATGCCGCGCCACGGTCTCCGGCGACTCGTCCCGTTCGCGGGCGAGCGCGATCACGGCCCGGCAGGCGAGCTCGTTGATGCCGAACGTGAGGGCCTCCGGCGACACCCACGTGACGGCCTCGTCGATCCGGTCCTGGTCCTCCTCCACGCACCCCGTGACGTAGGTAGCCGCTGCCTCGAAGATGTTGTGCTGCCGCCGCGGCTCGGCGGGCGGGCGTCGCTCGCCCGGTGTCCGGCGCGCCGCGGGCAGGAGGGAGTTCAGTAACGTTCGTACACGGGCCATGGCCTGCCGCCTTTCCCGGACACGGCTGCCCGGCACCTCCACCGTAGACAGGGAAGTGCCGGGACAGAAGGGCGCGGAGCACGGTCGGCGTGACCACGCCCCGCCTACACCTCGCTTACGCCCTGTTGGCGTCTGCCTTACCCCCGGCTTAGGTCCGTCCGAACACCGCCGCCGAAGCGCTCACTGGTCCTGGCGAACGGCGAGGACCAGATAACGGTCGTCCTCGTCCACATAACTGACCATCCGCCAGCCTGAACCGGACAGAAGGGGGCGGAGATTGTGCTCGGCGCGCAGGTCGTCCTCGGTGATCCGGCGGCCGTGGCGGGCGGCGAGCGCGGCGCGGCCGACGGGGTGGAAGAGGGCGAGCTGTCCGCCGGGGCGCACGACCCGCGCCAGCTCGCGCAGGTTCGCGGCCGGATCGGCCAGATGGGAGACGAGCCCGGCTCCGAAGACCGCGTCGAGCGCCCCGGTGCGCAGCGGCAGCCGTGCGACATCGGTCAGGAGCAGGGAGCCGGAAGTGTCGCGGCCTGCGCGCACCGCCGCGTCGAGCATCTCGGGGGTGAGGTCCGCGCCGATGACGGTCCCCTTCGGGCCGACGGCCCCGCGCAGCGCCGGCAGCGCCCGGCCGGTTCCGCACCCCGCGTCGAGCACGGCGGCACCGGGGCGCAGACCGAGTTCGGCGACGGCCGCGGCGTAGGCGGGGGTGTCGTCCGGGAAGCGGGCGTCCCAGTCGGCGGCACGGGGGCCGAAGAACTCTTGGACATGGGTGGGGTCATCGCTCATGCGTGCATGATGCCTCAGCCCCAAGGGTGAACGACCTGTGTGCATGTTCGAGCGCGGCACGATCGTTCTGGAACATCTCTATGTCATATTCCATCAGGTTTCGAAATGCGCCCCTGATGCGCCCCCTTGTCCGGACTAGCGTCCCTGAGTCATGGGACACCTGGACCACGCCGCCTTCGGCTGGCTGACACCTGTGCTGTCGTACGCGATGGCCTGCATAGGCGCCGCCCTCGGGCTGCGCTGCACCGTACGAGCGCTCGACGCGACCGGCCGCTCGCGCCGCAACTGGCTCCTCACCGCCGCGTCCGCCATCGGCACCGGCATCTGGACCATGCACTTCGTCGCGATGCTCGGCTTCGGCGTCACGGGAACGGACATCCGCTACAACGTTCCGCTGACCATCCTCAGCCTCCTCATCGCCATGGCCGTCGTCGGGGTCGGCGTCTTCGCGGTCGGCTACGGCCGCAACCGGGGCAGTTCCCTGCTGATCGGCGGACTGACGACCGGCATCGGCGTCGCGAGCATGCACTACATGGGCATGGCCGCCCTGCGCCTGCACGGCCAGGTGACGTACGACCCGGTGCTCGTCGCGCTCTCCGTCGTCATCGCCGTCGTCGCCGCGACGGCCGCGCTGTGGGCCGCGCTCAACATCCACGCGCCGCGCGCCGTGGCGCTCGCCTCCCTGGTCATGGGAGTGGCCGTCAGCAGCATGCACTACACGGGCATGTTCGCGGTCGAGGTGGAGGTGGCGCCCTCGTCGGCGGAGCTCCCCGGCGCCACCGCCATGCAGTTCATCTTCCCGCTCGCCGTGGGCCTCGGCTCCTATCTCTTCATCACCTCGGCCTTCGTGGCGCTCTCCCCGACCGCCAAGGAGCGCGCCGCGTACGCCTCCGCCGAGCAGCTCACCGAACCGGACGAGCGCGCGGTGGACGTGGCGCCGCCCGGCTTCCGCGCCCCGAGCGGCCGGGTGCACGACGCCGAGGGACCGGCGAAGGCGACCGCGGGGTCCCCGTACGGCTCGTCGGCCGGCGCCGCACCGTCGTACGCCTACCCGGCGGGGCCCGTGGACACCGGTCCACCGGGGCCGTAGGGCACGGTCGCAGGGCCTCCCGCCCTCTTCGGACAGGGACCCCCGCGACCCCTCCCGAACGCGGCGCGCACGGCGCACGCGGCGCACCCGTCGGGTGACGGCGCGCGCATCGGTTCCACCGCGCGCGTGGGGGCACGTGGGCACGCACATCGCATCAGGACAGACGCAGCCGGAACGAGGAGGCCATGCGAACTCCCCGCAAGACCCAGGACGCCGGGACGACGACCACGGCGCCGCAGCAGGCGGCGCGCGGGCGGCGCGCGCACGCGGGGCCGCCCGCCGACGAACCGCCCGAGCGCGCCCCCGAAGCCCCGCCCGGGACGGCCGACCCGGCCACCCCGCCCGTCGGCCCCGCCCCGGCCCCTCCACGGCGCCGTGGACTGCGTCCGCGTACCGTCCGAGCGAAGATCGTCTCGCTGCTGATGGTGCCCGTCGTCTCGCTGCTCGCCCTGTGGGGATTCGCCACCGTCACCACCGCCCAGGACATCGCCCGGCTGCGCCAACTCCAGCAGGTCGACGCGGAGATCCGCGAGCCGGTCGCCGTCGCCGTCACCGCCCTTCAGGCCGAACGGCGCGCCGCCGTACGCCAGGTCGCCTCGCCCGGCACCGGTCGCGCCACGGAGCTCAAGGACCAGGCGCGGCGCACCGACGCGGCCGTCGCCCGGCTCCGCCTCGACGACCGGCACACCGTCGGCGCCACGGGCGACCTCCCGCGCGACGTCGCCGACCGGGTCGGCCGGTTCGTCACCAAGGTCGAGGGCCTCGGCCCGCTGCGCACCGCGGCCGCGGCGGGCAAGGCCGACTGGGACGAGGTGTACACGGAGTACACGGCCACGATCACCGCCGCCTTCGCCGTCGGCGGCGCCCTGGCCGGTATCCAGGACGCCGAGGTCGGTGCCCACGCGCGCGTGCTCCTCGAATTCGGCCGCGTCGGCGAGATGCTCGCCCGCGAGGACGCCCTCCTCGGCTCCGCGTACCTCGGGGGCGAACTGAGCGCGGAACGGCTCCGGCTGTTCACCGGCGCCGTCGAGACCCGTCGTACCCTCACCGAGTCCGCCACCGCCGACCTGCGCGGCCCCGAACGGGCGGCCTGGGAGAAGCTCGCCGGCCAGCGCGGCTACCAGCAGCTCACCGCCGCCGAGGACCGGATCGGCGCCGCCGCTCCCGGCCGCAAGGCGCTCCAGGCCGTGCCCGCCACCACCTGGGACGACGCGATGGCCGTCGTACGCGGTGGCCTGACGAGCATCGAGGCCGACGCCCGGCGCGCGGCGGCCGACCGCGCGGCACCCTTCGGCGGGGGCATCCTGACCGCCGGCGGCGCCGCCGTCCTGCTCGGCCTCGCCGCCGTCGCCGCCTCCCTCGTGATCTCCGTACGCATCGGCCGCGGCCTGGTCATCGAACTGATCAGCCTCCGCAACACGGCCCTCGGCATCGCCCGGCGCAAGCTTCCCTCCGCCATGGCGCGACTGCGGGCCGGCGAGGAGATCGACGTACAGGCCGAGGCACCGCCCGGGCCCGCCCCGCAGGACGAGATCGGCCAGGTCGGCGAGGCGCTCACCACCGTCCACCGCGCCGCCCTCTCCGCCGCCGTCGAACGCGCCGAGCTCGCGAGCGGCATCTCCGGCGTCTTCGTCAACCTCGCCCGCCGCAGCCAGGTCCTGGTCCACCGTCAGCTCAACCTGCTCGACAGCATGGAGCGCCGCGCGGACGACCCCTCCGAGCTCGGCGACCTCTTCCGGCTCGACCACCTCACCACCCGGATGCGCCGCCACGCCGAGAGCCTGATCATCCTGTCCGGCGCAGCGCCCGGGCGCGCCTGGCGGATGCCCGTCCCGCTGACCAACGTCGTACGGGCCGCCGTCTCCGAGATCGAGGACTACGCGCGCGTGGAGGTGCGCCAGCTCCCCGAGACGTCGGTCGTCGGCGGCGCGGTCGCCGACCTCACCCACCTGCTGGCCGAACTCATCGAGAACGCAGCCCAGTTCTCCCCGCCCCACACCAAAGTGCGGATCAGCGGCGAACCCGTCGGCAACGGCTACGCCCTGGAGATCGAGGACCGAGGCCTCGGCATGGGCAAGGAGAGCCTGGCCGAGGCCAACACGAGGATCGCGCAGTCCCAGGCCCTGGACCTGTTCGACAGCGACCGGCTGGGCCTCTTCGTCGTCAGCCGGCTCTCCTCCCGGCACGACATCAAGGTCCACCTGCGGACCTCGCCCTACGGCGGTACGACGGCCGTGGTCCTGCTCCCCATGGACGTGCTGCAGAGCGCGCTCCCGCCCGGCAAGGGCGCTCCCAACGGCCGGACGCCCGAGCCGGCCTTCGGGGACGGGCCGTACGGGCACACGGTGCACCGGGAGCGTCCGGGCGTCGCGGACGCCGCCTTCCCGCGCCACCAGCACCCCCAACAGGCCGTCACCGCGGGCTCCGTACCACCGCAGTCCCTGCCCCCGTCCCACCCTCAGTCGACCGCCCACCCGTCCTCGTCCCCGTCGCAGCCCCTGCCGCGCCCGCCCCGCATCCCCGCTCTCGCGGGGCAGCCGGAGGGGGTGGACCAGAGGACGGACCCGGGGGTGGCGCGAGCGACGCCCGAGCAGACCCCGGCCGGGGTGACCAGCCTCCACAGGCGCGGCCGCCCCTCCCCGCAGAGCCAGCAGGCCCCGCAGGCGCCCCGGACCCCGCCCGTCCCCGCCCAGGCGGGCGCTCCCGCCGACGACACCGGGGACCTGCCCAGGCGGGTCCGCCAGGCCAACCTCGTACCGCAGCTGCGCGAGGCCCCACCGGCCGATCTCCCACCCACCCCGGCCGTCCAGGGCGCGGACGAACGCACCCCCGAACAGGTCAGGGACCGGATGACCGCCTACCGCGACGGCTGGACGCGGGGCGGCGGCGCGGCCCCCGGCAGCAGACGCCCCCTCGGAACCGGCTCCGGCCGCGACCACGGCAACGAACCCGACCACGGACGCGACTTCGGCCCCGACTACGGCCGCGACCCCGGCAGTGAAGGAGACCACGCATGATCGACCACGAGAGGATGTCCCACCACCGCTCCGGTGAACTCGACTGGCTCCTCGACGACCTCGTCCTGAGGGTCCGCGAAGTCCGGCACACGGTCGTGCTGTCCAACGACGGCCTCGCCGTCGGCTCCTCCAGCGGACTCAGCCGTGAGGACGCCGAGCACCTGGCCGCCATCGCCTCCGGATTCAACAGCCTCGCCAAGGGCGCCGGGCGCCAGTTCCACACCGGCGGAGTCCGCCAGACGATGGTCGAGATGGACGACGGATTCCTCTTCGTCGCCGCCGCCGGGGACGGGTCCTGCCTCGCCGTCCTCAGCTCGGCGAGCGCCGACATCGGGCTGATCGCCTACGAGATGGCTCGTCTGGTGAAGCGGGTCGGCGAGCACCTGCACACCCCGCCGCGGCTCACCGCGACCCCGCCGGCCGCCGGCTGACCGGAGAACACCGATGAACGTGGACAGCACCGGCGACGGCCAGGCCGCGCCGGGCAGTCAGTGGTACGACGCGGACGCAGGGCCGCTCGTCAGGCCGTACGCCATGACCGGTGGCCGTACGAAGCCGGGGCCCAGCAACGTACGGTTCGACCTCATCGCACTCGTCGTCGTCGACGACGACCCGCCCGGCCGGGCCGAGGAGTCGCTCCTCGGCCCGGAACACCGGGCCCTGCTCACCCTGTGCCGGGCGGAGACACAGTCGGTGGCCGAACTCGCCGCCGACGCCGACCTGCCCGTCGGAGTCGTCCGGGTCCTCCTCGGCGACCTCCTCGAAGCGGGCTTCGTCAAGGTCAGCCGACCCGTACCGCCCGCGCAGCTGCCCGACGAACGGATCCTGAGGGAAGTCATCGATGGCCTACGAGCGCTCTGAGAGCACGGGTGCGGGCGGTGGCGTGGACTCCACGGCCCTCGCGTTGAAGATCCTGGTCGCCGGCGGTTTCGGCGTCGGCAAGACCACCCTGGTGGGTGCGGTCAGCGAGATCCGCCCCCTGCGTACGGAGGAACAGCTCAGCCGGGCGGGGGAGTCGGTCGACGACACCGGGGGCGTCGACCAGAAGACGACCACGACGGTCGCCATGGACTTCGGCCGGATCACGATCCGGTCCGGGCTCTCCCTGTACCTCTTCGGCACGCCGGGGCAGGACCGGTTCTGGTTCCTCTGGGACGAGCTGTCCCAGGGGGCGCTCGGTGCCGTCGTCCTCGCCGACACGCGACGCCTGGAGGACTGCTTTCCGGCGGTCGACTACTTCGAGCACCGCAAGATCCCGTTCGTCGTCGCGGTCAACTGCTTCGCGGGCGCGCGGAACTACGGGGCGCACGAGGTCTCGCGGGCGCTGGACCTGGACCGGGGAACGCCGGTGGTGCTGTGCGACGCGCGGGACCGGGACTCGGGCAAGGAGGTGCTGATCAGGCTGGTCGAGTACGCGGGCCGCGTCCACACGGCGCGACTGCTGGATTCGGTCGGGTGAGGTCCGTGGTGCCGCTGCCGCTGCCGCTGCCGCTGCCGTTCCCGGTGCCGGCAGCGGCACCACGTGGCGCGCGGGCTCAGTCGGCGACGCCGGACTCGGCGGTCACCTTCTCGATCCGTACGCGTACGAGCAGTTCACCCGGGACTCCATTGCGCGCGCCGAACTCCTCGGCGCGGTCCTCGCCCATGTACCGGCCGCCGACGCGCGCGGCCCAGCGGCGCAGCTCCACCGGGTCCTCGCTGAGCTCGGCGCGCCCGCGGAGCGAGACGTACGCGAACGGTGGCCGGTCGTCGTCGACGCACACCGCCACGCGCGCGTCGCGGGCCAGATTGCGGCCCTTCACGGTGTCCTTGCCGGTGTTGAAAACGATGTCGTCGCCGTCGAGCACGAACCAGATCGGGACCACGTGCGGACTGCCGTCGTCGCGGACGGTCGCCAACTTGCCGGTGCGGGTTCCCGTGGACACGAAGGCCCGCCACTGTTCCTCGGTCATCTTTGCCATGTCCCCATGGTCCGCCACCGGCGGTGCTCCGTGGCACACCAGGCCTCCAGGGGTGCTTGCCCTGTCCACGACAGTGCGTAAGGCTTGCCGACGACACGCGGACCGCGGGGACTTCGGGTCGACGGGGACGCCACACACAGGGGGAAGGACCGACGCATGGCGCTGGACACGGAACTGGATTGGCTCCTGGACGACTTGACCCGGCGGGTCGAGTACATACGGCACGCGCTGGTGCTGTCCAACGACGGGCTGGTCACGGGAGCCAGCAGCGGACTTGCCCGGGAGGACGCCGAGCACCTGGCCGCCGTCTCCTCCGGACTGCACAGCCTCGCGCGCGGCTCGGGCCGGCACTTCCAGGCCGGGCGCGCGCGGCAGACGATGGTCGAGTTCGACGAGGCACTCCTCTTCGTCACGGCGGCGGGCGAGGGCAGTTGCCTCTGCGTCCTCAGTGAAGCCGAGGCCGATGTCGGCCAGGTGGCGTACGAGATGACGCTGCTGGTCAACCGGGTCGGCGAGCACCTCGGGGTGGCGGCACGGCAGCCGGGTATCGCCGATCTCTGAGTTGTCGACGTTATCCACAGGGGCGAGCGGGGTGGGGCCCGCCGGAGCTACGGTCGTCACCGAGAGTAGTCATCACTCACGGGGGAGACCGTCATGACAGAAGAAGACACCCGCACCCTTGCGCCGACACGCGCGGCGCAGGAACTGGAACTGAGGCGCGACGAATTCCAGCTCGCCGTGCAGTTGGGCCTGGTGAGGACAGTGCAGGGCGCCGTGCCCGGCACGCCCCGGGCCCCGGGGGCCGCGCCGGTGGCCCCCGGAGCGCGAGGCGGGCGGCCCAGGGTCCCGCAGGCAGAGGTCGAGCGACTGAAAGCCGCGCCGGACTTCCCGGCCGGACTGCGCGAGCGGGTTCGGACGGTCGGCACGACGGAGGCGGCGGAGCTGCTCGCCGTTCCGCCGGAGCGCTTCACCAAGCTCGCAAGGACGGGGCACCTGAGCCCGGTGCGGTTCTATCTCAACCGCTACCGCGCGGTCGTCTGGCTCTATCTGGCCGCCGAACTGGGCGAGTTCGCGCTCACGTACCCGGCGCTGTTGACCGGCAGGCTGCCGGGCGAGATCAGGGAGCGCGTCGACGAGGGAGAGGACCGGCGGCCGCGCAACTGGCGGGCCCGGCGCCTCGGGCTGCTTCTCCGGGCGACCGAGGATCCCTGGGTCCGGGCGGCCGCCATCGCCTCGCTCCTCGGCCCCGTCCAACTGGCCGAGGTCGTCGACGACCCCTACGAACGCACCCATCTCGACCGGCTGCGTCCGGAACCACCCTCGGGGCTGCCGGAGTCCGCGGCCTCCCGCGAGATCGCCGAGCGGCTGACGGTGGCCGACGACCCGGACGAGATCCTCTGGCACCGGATGAGCCTCGCCCTCGCCCTGGACGAGGCACGCTCCGACCGCCCGGCTCCGCGCCCGGAGGGTGCCCTGGGGGCGGCGGGTTCGCTGGTGGGCCCGGTCGAGGGGCCGGCGCTGGTCGACGGCCGGGTCGATTGGCAGGGCGCCGGGCCGGGAGGCAGGCCGGTGGACGGGCTCGGCAGTTGGCCGGGCGGCGCCGGCGTGGCGCGGCCGGCCCGTCCCGCGACACTCGTCCGCCCGCCTGTGCCCCGTACCCGACGCGGACTCCTCGACCGCCTGAGGCGTCGCAGGACGGCAGCCGGGGGAGAGGCGGAGGTGACGGCTGACAGGAGCTAGGGAGGAAGAGGAGAGGCGGTCGGCTCGGGGCCGGGGCGGGCGCGTCGAGGTTCGGCGCGGTGGTCCGGGTGCCACCGGCCACCGGGTGCGTCCGCCCGACATGCGGCTCCGCTCACGGGAGGGAGAGGATGGTCGCATGCTGCTGGCCCGACTCGCGGACGCGTCCCTCCAGGTCGCCGCCACCTCCGCCCGCTCACGGAAGATCGCGGTCCTGGCCGAGCTCTTCTCGGAGGCTGCGCCCGAGGAGAGCCCGCTCGTCATCGCGTACCTCTCCGGCCGGCTCCCGCAAGGACGCATCGGCGTCGGCTGGAGCGTCCTCAAGAACGCGATCCCGCCCGCCGTGCCGCCCGCCGCGCGGCCCACGCTCACCCTCGCAGGCACCGATGCCGCCATGACCGAGCTCGCCGCCGTCTCCGGAGCCGGATCGCAGGCCGAGCGCGCCCGGCTCGTCCATGAACTGATGACCGCCGCCACTCTGGAGGAGCAGGAGTTCCTGATCAGGTTGCTCTCAGGTGAGGTACGTCAGGGCGCCCTCGACGCCATCGCCCTCGAAGGCGTCGCACGGGCCGCCACCGTGCCCTCCGCGGACCTCCGCCGCGCCGTGATGCTCGAAGGCTCTCTGCCTCGGGTCGCGCGGGCCGTGCTCGTCGACGGGCCCGCAGCCCTCGGCACCTTCGCGCTGCGCGTCGGCAGCCCTGTCCTGCCCATGCTCGCCCACACCGCCGGTTCGGTCACCGAGGCCGTCGCCGGGCTCGGTCCCTGTGCCGTCGAGGAGAAGCTCGACGGCATCCGTATCCAGGTGCACCGGCACGGCGAGGAGGTCCGGGTGTTCACCCGCTCCCTCGACGACATCACCGGCCGGCTGCCCGAAGTCGTCGCCGCGGCACTGGAGACACCCGGCGACCCGTTCATCCTCGACGGCGAGGTCATCGCGGTCGACCCCGCCACGGGTCGGCCCATGGTGTTCCAGGACATCGCCTCGCGGGTCGGCTCGCGTGTCGACGTCGAGGGCGCCGGCGTCACCCTCCCGCTCTCACCCGTCTTCTTCGACGTGCTCGCGGCGGAGGGCGAGGTCCTCATCGACCGACCCGGGCAGGAGCGCCGCGCCGCGCTGGTCCGGCTCCTCCCCGAGAACCGGCGGGTCCGCCGGTTCGTCGTCGACGACCCCGACGACGCCGAACAGGTCCGGGAGGCGGAGCAGTTCTTCACCCTCACCCTGGCCAGGGGCCATGAAGGAGTCCTCGTCAAAGCCCTGGACGCGCCCTATGTGGCGGGCCGCCGGGGCCGCACCTGGCTCAAGGTCAAGCCGGTGCACACCCTCGACCTGGTGGTGCTCGCGGTCGAATGGGGCCATGGCCGCCGTACCGGCCTGCTCTCCAACCTCCACCTCGGTGCGCGGGCGGCAGACGGCACCTTCGTGATGCTCGGCAAGACCTTCAAGGGGCTCACCGACGAGATGCTGCGCTGGCAGACGGCCAAGCTCGGTGAACTCGCCGTGGAGGACGACGGGTTCACCGTACGGGTACGTCCTGAGCTCGTCGTCGAGATCGCCTACGACGGGCTGCAGCGCTCCACCCGGTACCCGGGCGGCGTGACGCTCCGCTTCGCCCGGGTCGTACGGCACCGGCCGGACAAGCCCGCTGCCGAGGCCGACACCGTCGAGCGGGTCGTCGGCGGAGCGTGACCCCCGGGCTCAGTCTTCCTCCCGGTCGGTGTACCGGTGGCGGACCCAGAGGGGCAGCGCGTACCAGCACAGCAGGTACCAGGCGATCAGACCGGCGACCAGCCACGGAACGAACGAGTCGTTCGTCGCCACCCGCAGGACGAGCAGCAGCGCGGAGGTCAGCGTCGCGAGCAGCAGGACGAGTCCGATGAACGTCAGCCGGGAGGCCCAGACCACGGTCTGGGGCTTGATCCGGCGCCCCGCCACGATCCGGTGGAAGGACACCGGCCCGATCAGGGCCCCGGTGGCCGCGGCGCCCAGCGACACCGTGACCACGTAGATGGTCCGGTTCGTGTCCGACAGATCGACGAAGGTCGGTGCGAAGACGACCGTGAGCAGGAAGCCGAAGAGGATCTGCACGCCCGTCTGGGCGACCCTGATCTCCTGCATCAGCTCGCCCCACCGGCGGTCCGCGCGCTCCTCCTGCGTCTCGTCACGTCCTCGGCCGTCGCCGGTGCTGTCCGTCTGGTCATGAGCCGGTCGAGTGGACACGGAACCTCCCGTAGTCGCCCCCACCTTGCGAATAACCGCGCGGGGGCGGCTTCAATCCCCGAACGTCGCGTGACGCCTCGGCGCGAGGGATGCTGGAAGCGTGGCGGGACGACAGGAACGCCGCCCGGCAGCGAGGAGATGAGCGACGTGTACGACAGGCACATCGACACCGACGTCACCGTGCAGCTGAGCGACTGCGACCGGGAGGACGCCCAGGCCGTCTTCGACGCCCTCGACCACGTCTACAAGCTCGAGGACATGAGCGCGCCGGGCCCGCGGGCGGCCGGTTCCCCCGCCCCCACCGTCTGGATGGCCACGTTCGACACGGCCGAGGGGCGTCGGGAGGAGACCGGACCCGTGCATCTGACGGGAAAGGTCGGAGCGCTG
This sequence comes from Streptomyces sp. NPDC048370, assembly GCF_043200825.1. Lineage (NCBI taxonomy): Bacteria > Bacillati > Actinomycetota > Actinomycetes > Kitasatosporales > Streptomycetaceae > Streptomyces > Streptomyces sp. NPDC048370. The sequence goes on from NZ_JBICYI010000016.1 coordinate 71,506, forward strand.
CTGACCGGCGGCTACCACGCGGTCGACGAGGTCGAGAAGACCCTCGCCGAGACCTTCGACATCCAGTCGATGCAGTCCGTGTCGGGTGACCAGGAGACCGAGGCACGGCTGCTGCTCTCCTCCCGCTGACCGGCCGTCGTGCCGGAGTCCTGACCTGCTGACCCGCTGACCTGCCGGCTTCCGCCGGCACATCGACGCCCCGGGCGGAGCGGACGGGCGCCGCCCGGGGCACACGTCTGCCCCGACCCCCCTATGCACGGCGTGTATACACCGTGTGTAGAGTGCTCGGCGAGCCACGTGGAGACGCCCCTGACCAGGCGTGCGTGGCGTTCCGAAGCCATTTATGGGGAAAGCGGGTCTGCAGCACCATGTTCCGAACCGAAACGGGGAAGCGCCGGGGACCGGCCGTCGCCCTTCTGGCGGCGGCCTCTCTCGTGCTCGCGCTCAGCGGCTGCGGGGTCGACCCGATCAGCCCGGGTGACGCCAGGGGCAAGGTCGCGGCATCGGACGACAAGGCGGGGGCGGCCGGGGCGGTCGACTGCGCGAAGACGAAGTGCATCGCGCTGACCTTCGACGCGGGGCCGGGCAAGGACACCCCCCACCTCCTCGACGTGCTCAAGGAGAAGAAGGTCCCCGCCACGTTCTTCCTGCTCGGCAAGAAGCACGTCGACCGCTACCCCGACGTCGTCAAGCGCATCTCCGACGAGGGGCACGAGGTCGCCAACCACACGTGGACCCACCGCATCCTCACCGACCTGGAGGCGGACGAGGTGCGCGACGAACTCTCCCGCACCCAGGACGCGATAGAGAAGATCACCGGGAAGCGGCCCACCCTGATGCGGCCGCCGCAGGGGCGCACCGACGACACGGTCTCCGAGGTGAGCCGCGAACTCGGTCTGGCTCAGGTCCTGTGGAGCGTCACGGCCAAGGACTACTCCACGACCGATTCGGAACTCATACGGAAGCGGGTGCTCGACGCCGCCGATGGTGACGGGATCATCCTGCTGCACGACATCTACGACGGCACCGTTCCCGCGGTGCCCGGCATCATCGACGAACTGAAGCGGCGGGGGTTCACCTTCGTGACGGTTCCCCAACTCCTCGCGCCCGGCAAGGCCGAACCCGGAGCCGTCTACCGTCCGTGATGTGAGACGCACGAACGGTGAAAATGGGGTGATGTGTCTCACATCGGGCAGCCCGGGCGCCTCGGAACTCGTCTTGAAGGTTTATCGTTCATCAATGTGTGACGGTGAAGGGGCCCGGTCCCCAGGTCCCCCCCTTGAGGTGACCGCTCTTCGTCGTCGCGGCAATCGGCCCCGGTTGGAATCCCCCGTCCAACCGGGGCTTTGTCGTTCCCGGAGTCGACGAATAGCCCCTTCTCATCGCCTCACCGAGGCGCGGGCCCGCGCCTGAGAGGCGCGTGCTCCGGCGCGTTCGACCCCTTCGAGTGACCTCGCGCATGCCCCCTCGCGGCCCGGGCAGTGATCGTCACGGGCTGTGACGATCATGTCGGCGGCCCACCGACCGGGGACGTCACGAGGGGGCCGCCATGCAGGACACGACCGCGCGCGTCCGGCGCGCCGCCGGCGCCCTGGCTGGCGCCCTGGCCGCCGGGCTCCTGCTCACGGGGTGTGTCACCGCCGTCCCCGGACCGACCGTCCCGCCGACCCCTCAGGCCCAGGACGCACTGCTCAGAACCGTCGAGCGCACCCTCGTCGACCGCTGCCTCGAAGCCCGCGGACTCACCCTCGCCCGCCGACCGGCCACCTCCGAGGAGGACCGACGCCTCCAGGCGGCGCTCTTCGGCACCGGCCCCCGAGAGCTGTCGCTCACCCTCGCCACGGGCCACACCGTCACCGCCCACACCGACGGCTGCCTCGCCGCCGCCCGGCAGACCCTCTACGGCGACCAGGCGCGCTGGTTCCGCGCCCAGGTGACCGTCGACAACCTGCGCGCCGAGGCGCAGAAGCGCATGAAGGACGACCCCGCACACCGGGACGCCCTAGCCCGCTGGAACCGGTGCGCGACCCCGCCCGGCACCCCGGTCCCCGCCCGCGCCGCACGCCCCGCCCCCGCTGTCGTCACCCGCTGCGACAAGGAGAGCGGACTCGCCGAGGTGCGTGCCCGACTGGAACGCGCCGAGCTGGCGAAGGTGCGCGCCCTGCGGGTCGACCAGCTCACCACGTACCAGCAGCTGCGCACCCGCGCGCTGCGGCGGGCAGCCGAGCTGTCCGCACCCCTCACCACACAGGAAGGCACCAACACCTCATGAAGCGCATCCTCACCACCGTTGCCGCGGCCCTGCTCGCCCTCACCGGCGGCCTCGCCCTGACGGCACCCGCCCAGGCGGCCGACTGTCCGAGCGGACACTTCTGTACCTGGCAGGACGCCGACTTCGGCGGCCAGCGGGCCAACTGGAGCGGCGACGACGGCTGGTGGGAGAGCTGGATCGCCGACACCGACTCCTCCTGGGCCAACCACGGCATCTCCGGAGCAGGCATCAAGGACTACGTCCGCGTCTACGAGGACGCCCACCAGGGCGGCTCCATGACCATCTGCCTGGCCCCCGGCCAGGAGGTCGGGTACAACGGAGCCGCCAACGACCGCGGCGACTCCCACACCTGGGCGATGGGCTGCTGACCGGCTCCCTCGCCACGACGTGCTCCCGCGCCCCCACGGGGTGCGGGACCGCCGGGTAGGGGTGTGTCACCGACCTCGGCTTCGCCGCGTAGCGCCGTCAGGCCGGTCCGTGGGAGCGACGGGACGGGCGGTGTCGCCAGAGCCACAGGCCGCCTACGACCAGAGGGGTGGTGACCAGCAGGAGGGCCAGCAGGGGCCAGCGCGCGCCGGAGAGTTGTACGTCCGTGAAGACGATCAGGGCCACTCCCACGACCGGGATCAGGATCGACACCAGCGCTCGCAGAACGGCCACCACCATGTCCGGGTGGATCCGGCCGGTGCGGGGTGCCCGGCGGTCGCGGACGCCGAAGTAGAAGAGGGTCGCCCGGTCCGTCAGCTCGGTGGTGGAGCGGTGGTACGAGAGCGCCATGTACGGCAGCCACACCAGCGGCGCCACGAGACCGGTCAGGAACACGACGCCCAGGAGCGCCCACTGGCCGAGCCGCGCGACGAGGCTGCGACCGCTCCCTGCATCGTCCGGCGCGAGGATGCCGAGCAGGCGGGCCATGCGCAGGACCAGGCGCCGGAGCGCGGCGATCCGGCCGCGGCGGGGCCGGGTTCCGTCCGCGGTCTTCGGGCGGGCGCGCAGACCGGCCATGGCCGCCGCCGTGTCCGCGTACACCCCTTGCAGGACCAGTAGTTCGGCGGCGCGCTCGGGCGCCGTGGTGTCCCGGCCCTCCAGGCCCGCCAGTTCGAGGATCGTTCGCGCCTGGAGCAGCAGCGCCCCGCAGAACGCGACGGGGATCAGCAGCATGAACGGCCCGCCCACGAACGCCCCTTCGGCGGTGACCGCGCGCCGACCGCGCTCCGTGACCAGGGCCCGGAGCTCGGCGGGATCCGCCTCCGGCAGCGCGCCGCGCAGCCGCTCCACGCTCCGGCCGGCCGGAGGGCCCATGTGCCGCAGGGCGAAGGCGGCGAGCAGCTCGGGGAACCGGCCCGGTTCGGCCCGCGCGTCCCGCAGGAGCGAGCGGGAGAGCGCCGGGGCCGATTCGGTGAGGACCGGTTCCGCCGGGGCCGGTTCGTCCGGTGCGCCGTTCGTCAGGACAGGACCTTGGCCTTCGCCTTCTCGAACTCCTCGTTCGTGATGGCGCCCTTTTCCTTGAGTTCGGCCAGTCGGGCGAGTTCGTCGACGTTGCTGCCCGTGCCGTCACCGCCCGTACCCGCCGCCTTGCGGATGTACGACTGGAACGCGGCCTCGTTCTCCCTTGCCTGCTTGATGTCCCGCTGGCTCATGCTCCTACCGCGCGCGATCACGTAGACCAGCACACCGAGGTAGGGGAGCAGGATGCAGAAGATCAGCCAGCCCGCCTTGGCCCAGCCGTTCAGTTCGTGGTCGCGGAAGATGTCCGTGATGACCTTGAACAGCAGGAACAGCCACATGATCCAGAGGAAGAACCAGAGCATGGTCCAGAAGAGGTTGAGGAGGGGGTAGTCGTCCATTCCTGCACTCCGTTCCGGCCACGGCCACCGGGGCACCGGCCATACGAGCGAGTGTTGCCCAACCCCCGCACCCCCGCATGTCGAGGCGGCCGGCCCCGCCGCGAATCAGGCGGTACGTGTCTTCAGCGCCGCCAGGGCGCGGTCCGCGTGCACGCTCATCCGCAGCTCGCTGCGCACGACCTCCAGGATGCGGCGGTCCTCGTCGATGACGAACGTGACCCGCTTGGTCGGCGCGAGAGAGAAGCCCCGCGTGACGCCGAAACGGCTGCGGATGGCGCCCTCCGGGTCGGAGAGCAGCGGGTAGCCGAGCGAGTGGCGGTCGGCGAACTCCTGCTGTCGCGCGACGCTGTCGGAGCTGATGCCGACGGGATGCGCCCCCGCCGCCCGGAACTCGGCGGCCAGGTCACGGAAGTGGCAGGCCTCCGCGGTGCACCCGGCGGTCATGGCCGCCGGGTAGAAGAAGAGGACGACCGGCCCGTTCGCGAGGAGACCGGTCAGCGAACGGGGTGCCCCCGTCTCGTCCGGAAGAGTGAAGTCCTCGACGATGTCACCGACGTTCATCCGGCCCGCCCCTTGTCTCCGACCGGCTCCTCCGGTCATCGACGGGTGACGCTACCGCAGGGTAGGGAAGCCCGTCACCGGGGGGCGCGAGGGCCGCCTCAGGCCCGCTGGCGCGCGGCCTGGCGCCGGTCCAGGATCGCGAGGACCTGCTCGCCCCAGCGCAGGTTCTCCTCCTCCAGGGACCGCCCGCGCATCAGCGTGAGGTACGGGCCGATCCGCTCCGCCTCGCGCAGGTACGTGGCCTCGTCCCGCCCGGCGAGCATCCACTCCCGGAGTCGCTCCCACCGCGCGAGCTTGCCCCGCGCCCACTCCATCCGCTCCTGGACGAAGCCGCGTACGGCCTCGGTGTCGCCCTCGTCGCAGGCCTGCACCTGGACCATCAGCTCGTCGCGGATCGCGGTCGGACGCGGCGGCTGGGCCGTGTACGCCGTGAGGTCCTGTCGGCCCGCCTCGGTGAGGGAGAACATCCGCTTGTTGGGGCGCCGTTCCTGTTCCACGACGCGGGCGGCGATCAGACCGGCCTCGGAGAGTCGGTCGAGCTCCCGGTAGAGCTGCTGCGGTGTGGCGGCCCAGAAGTTGGCCACGGACACGTCGAAGATCTTGGCCAGGTCGTAGCCGGATGCCTCGCCCTCCAGGAGGGCCGCGAGGACAGCGTGCTTCAGGGACATCCGGACACGCTAGCAGCACCGTTGATCAGGTGGTTTCGCACCTATTCAACGAGGGGGGCCTGTGCGGTCGGCGGCTCCGGAAGGCTCGGCGGCGTCCAGTCCGCGTGCCGCAGGATCATCCGGAGCGTCGCGCCGGACGGCGCGAGCCGCATGGTGGTGTTGCGCAGGGCCACGGCTCCCGGCGCCGAGAGCTGCTGTCCCATCCGCCCCGCCTTGCGAGCGGCGACCGTGACGGCCTGGGAGCGCGGGCGCCGCTCGGCGTCGTACGCGCTCAGGGCGGTGTCGACGTCCGGGCCCTGAGTCAGCGCCGAGGCGAGGACGACGGCGTCCTCCAGGGCCTGGCACGCGCCCTGGCCCAGATTGGGGGTCATCGCGTGGGCGGCGTCCCCGAGCAGGGCGACCCGGCCCGCGACGAAGGAGGGCAGTGGCGTCGTCAACTCGTGGATGTCGTGGTGGAGGACGGCCTCCGGGCGGGTCGCGTCGAGCAGCTCCGGGATCGGCCGGTGCCAGCCGGCGAACCGCCCGCGGAGCTCCCCGAGCGGGTCGGCGTGCCGGACCCCGGCGGGGGAGTTGAGGACGGCGTGCCACTCCGCGCGCCCGTCCACGAAGGCGATGTGCCCGAACTCGGCACCGTGTCCCCACGTGATCTCGAAGTCCGAGGAGAGGTCCAGCGGCCGGTCCGTGAGGGCGCGGAGCACGGTCGAGCCGCTGTAGGCGGGGCCGGGGTGGCCCGGGAAGAGGGCGCCTCGGGTGCGGCTGTTGACACCGTCGGCGGCCACGACCAGATCGGCGTCGAGCTCGATGTCGGTGGAACCGGTCGCCCGTACGCGGACCCGCCCCGGTTCCGTACGGTCCAGGCCGGTCACCTCGGCGCCGACGGTCAGGGCCTCGGCAGGCAGGGCCTCGCGCAGCAGCCGGTGCAGCGTGGCGCGGGGGATGCCGACGATCGGCGTGCCCAGGGCGCGTTCCAGGGCGGCGCCGTCCATGCGGGCGAGCCAGCTCCCGTCCGGTGTACGGGTGCCGCCCGTGTACTGGCCGCGCGCGGCGGCGCGCACGGCGGTTCCGACCCCGAGGGCGTCGAGGGCGCGGATGCCGTTGGCGGCGAGCGAGATCCCGGCGCCCGCGTCGTCGAGCACGGGCGCACGCTCCACGACCGTCACCTCCCAGCCGACGCGCCGCAGCCCGATGGCCGCGGCGAGTCCGCCGATGCCCGCGCCGACGACGACAGCCGTTTTCCCCATGGTGATCAGCCCTTCCCGCTCCGTCCCACATCTTCTACAGCTGTAGAAGACTAGCGTGCAGTCTCTACAGGTGTAGAAAGAGGGGGTGACTCCTGATCGCCCTGCCCCGAAGGGCCCCGCCCCGCAGAACCCCGCCCCGAAGCGTCCCGACCGGCGCACCCTGCTCGCCGATGCCGCGCTCGGGGTGCTCGCCGACGCCGGGATGCGCGGACTGACCCACCGCGCCGTGGACGCCGCCGCAGGACTCCCGGCCGGCACCACCTCGGCGTACTACCGCACCCGTTCGGCCCTGCTGACCGCGCTGGTTCACAGGCTCGTCGACCTGGACCAGGCCGAGCTGCGCGCCGCCGGGGAACGCCTGCCCGAGCCGCGCTCGGCGGCCGAACTCGCCTACGCCGTCCTCATGCTCGTCGACCGGCGGCTCACCGGCGAGGGTCGGCGCCGTTCCCTCGCCCGCTACGCCTGCGCCGTCGAGAGCGTGCGCGACCCCGAACTCCGCGAAATCCTGGTTCCACGGGAGAACCCGGGGCGGGACGCGGTCTGCCGCTTCCTCGCCGCCCAAGGGGTCGAAGACCCCGAAGGGCGCACGCTCGCACTGCTCGCGTGCGTGGACGGGCTCGTGCTCGACCGGGTGGTCCGGGGTGGGAGCGTCTCGGCGGAGGAGGTGGAAGGCCTGGTGATGGCGGCCCTACGGCCCGCCCGGGGTGCGGGTGCGGCGGACGGTCGTTGACATGCAGCTGATCGGCTGCCTATCGTAGAGGCAGCTAAAAGGCTGCATGTTGAGGTGGGGCGATGGACGAGGTGTTCAAGGCACTGGCCGATGCCGGTCGGCGACGGCTGCTCGACAGTCTGAACGCCCGCAACGGCCAGACCCTGCGCGAACTCTGCGCGGAGCTGGACATGGCACGGCAGTCCGTCAGCAAGCATCTGGCGCTCCTGGAGGCGGCGGGGCTGGTGGTCACGGTGCGGCGGGGACGGGAGAAGCTGCACTACCTGAACGCCGCTCCGATCCACGCCATCGGGGACCGCTGGATCAGCCGGTACGCCCGCGAGCGCGTCAGCGCGCTCGCCGACCTGAAGTCAGCATTGGAGCAGAACCCGATGGACAGCAACGCGTTCGTCTACACCACGTACATCCGCACCACCCCCGAGGAGCTCTGGCAGGCCCTGACCGACCCCGCCTTCACCCGGCGCTACTGGGGCGTGGCCTTCGAGACGACCTGGACCGCCGGATCACCGATGGTCTGGGACGAGGGCGGTCGCAAGACGAGCGACCCCGAGCAGGTGGTCCTCGCGGCCGAGCCCGGCCGCCGGCTCTCCTACACCTGGCACACCTTCACGCCCGAGTGGGCCGAGGCGGTCGGCATCGGCGACGAGGTGTACGCGAAGCTCGCCACGGAGTGCCGCTCGAAGGTGACCTTCGAGATCGAACCGGCCGGGGACACGGTCAAGCTCACCGTCGTGCACGACGACCTGGAGCCCGGCAGCACCGTGCGCGGCATGATCGGCGAAGGCTGGCCGGCGCTGCTCTCCAGCCTCAAGTCGCTCCTGGAGACCGGCGAGGAGCTGCCGGAACCGCCGCGCTGAGCCATCGGGGCCGCCCGGAACCGCCGCCCGGAGCCGCGATTGGTTCATTCGAGTCGTCTCCAAGCCCTCTCCGACGCCACGCCCGGTCACGTGATCATCTTTTCTTCTCCTGATCCGTTTTGATGCCCGGTACCGCCGCGGATCGGAAGGGGAGGGTGTCGTCGTGCCGTCGCACAGGAACATCAAGGGCTGGGGCGCGCTGTCGCTCGCCGTCGGGGCCGTCCTCGTCACGACGGCCGGACAGTACCCGGCCGGACCGTCCCCCTTCGCACCGCGCCCACCACGCCCCGCCGAGCACGTCGACCCCGTGGGCTCCCTCGGCTCCGCGATCGTCACGGTGAGCGGCTGCGGGACGGGCGGCGGCCCGTGTGTCCCGGCACGTCACACCGTGAAGCTCTCCGGCGCGTCCGCCCTGACCGGACGGCCGTTCCTGCTCGACCGCCGCGAGGCCTCGGGGCCGGTCGGGATCACGCTCAGGACCCCGGGCCGGCTGACCGACGTCACCGTCACCGACCAGCGCGGGCGCGGCCTGGCCGGGAGCCCGAGCCCGGACGGCAGCCGCTGGACCAGCGCCGTCGCGCTCCGCTCCGACGCCCGCTACACGGCGCGCCTCACCGTCGAGGAACCCCGCCCCGGGGGCTCCGTACGCAGGGCGGCGCGCCTTGACTTCCGTACCGGCAGAGCGCCGGCGGGGGAGCGGCTGACCGCCACCTTCGGGCCGTCGTCCGGGCGGACGTACGGAGTCGGGCAGCCGATCACCGCCGAACTCAGCCACCCCGTGCCCGCGGACGCCCCCGACGCCCGCGGCGCCGTCGAACGCGCCCTCGTCGTACGCTCCGAGCCCGCCGTCGAGGGCGCCTGGCACTGGGTGGGGCCCACGACGCTGCACTACCGGCCCCGCGCCTACTGGCCCGCCCACGCCACCGTCCGGGTCCGCAGCGGACTCGACTCCGTGCGCGTCGACGACCGGCTCCAGGGCGGCACGTCGAGCCCCCTGACCTTCACCACCGGTGACCGTGTCGAGGCCGTCACCGACGTGGCGGCCCTCCGGATGACCGTCAGGCGCAACGGCCGCGTCATCCGGACCATCCCCGTCACCACCGGCAAGGCCGGCTACCGCACACGCGGGGGCGTCAAGGTCGTCCTCGGCAAGGAGTCCCTGGTGCGGATGCGCGGCGACTCCATCGGCATCGCGCGCGGCAGCCGTGACTTCTACGACCTCAAGGTCCGCTGGGCGACCAGGGTCACCTGGAGCGGTGAGTACCTGCACGCGGCGCCCTGGTCGACGGACGTGCAGGGCAGCGAGAACGTCAGCCACGGCTGCACCGGCATGAGCACCGAGGACGCCGCCTGGCTCTTCCGTACCGTCCGCGAGGGCGACCTCGTCGAGGTGGTCAACGGCTACGGCGCACCGATGACCCCGTTCGGGAACGGGTACGGCGACTGGAACCTGGCCTGGCCGGACTGGCAGCGCGGCAGCGCGCTCGCCGAGGCGGCGGGCCTCACCCGCCACGCCTCGGGAGGCTTGCTGCCCGACCTCTGACCCCTCCTCGGTGATACTGGCGCTCTGCTCGCAAGCCACCCCCGGAGGGATCCGTGATGCGGGACATCACCAGGGTCGAGATCGAAGACGCCGTCCTCTACGTGGAGGCGGAGCGGCTCGGCCCCGACTCGGACCTCGAAGGCCTGGGCGGCCGCGCCCCGGACCTCTCCGGGGTCACGCGTGCCCTGTCCTCGTTCGCCGGACAGCTCAGCCAGGCGATGCACCAGGCGGCCCCCGACCGGGCGACGGTGGAGTTCGGCTGCGAACTGGGCCTGGACGCGGGCGGACTGACCGCGCTCATCGTGAGGGGCAGCGGTCGCGCGAACCTGCGGGTCACCCTCGAATGGACCAAGTCCTCCTGATCCCGCGACCGTTCACGGGATGGCCGCAGGGCCTGAAGCGGGGGACAACACCCTTCAGGCCCCGCGGCGTTCGGGGGCAGGCCCGAGAGGCCTGCGATCAGGCGGAGGTGTCCGCGGTCGGTGGAAGTGCCGCGGTCAGGCCGAAGCGGCCTGCGGGGACTTCACCCGGCACACCAGGGCATCGTTCTGGACGTCCGCCACGATCGTGTCGCCGGGATTCGCCTCACCACCCAGCAGCAGGTCCGCGATCCGGTTGTCCAGCTCCGCCTGGATCGTGCGGCGCAGCGGCCTGGCACCGAACTCCGGCTGGTGGCCGTGGGCCACGAGCAGTTTCTTCGCCGCCTCCGTCACCTGCAGCTCCAGACCCTGGGCACGGACCCGGCGCTCGCTCTGCTGCAGCAGCAGATCGAGGATGTCGCCGAGATCGCCCTCGCCGAGACCGTGGAAGATGATCGTCTCGTCGATGCGGTTGAGGAACTCCGGCGTGAAGTAGCCGCGCAGATCCTGCTTCAGGTCGTCGCGGATCTCCGAGACGTCACCGTGGTGGGCCAGGATCCGCTGGGCGCCGATGTTCGACGTCATGATGACCACACAGTGACGGAAGTCGACCGTCCGGCCCTGGGCATCCGTCAGCCGCCCGTCGTCCAGGACCTGGAGCAGGGTGTTGAAGACGTCCGGGTGCGCCTTCTCCACCTCGTCGAAGAGCAGCACGCTGTACGGATGGCGGCGCACCTTCTCGGTGAGCTGGCCGGCCTCCTCGTGGCCGACGTATCCGGGCGGGGCGCCGACGAGCCGGGAGACCGTGTGCTTCTCCTGGAACTCGCCCATGTCGAAGCGGATCATCAGCGACTCGTCGCCGAACAGCAGCTCCGCCAACGCCTTCGCCAGCTCGGTCTTGCCGACACCCGTCGGGCCGAGGAAGAGGAAGGACCCCACGGGACGGTTCGGGTCGCCCATGCCGGCCCGGTTGCGCCGCACCGCCTGGGCGATGGCCGTGACGGCCTCGTCCTGGCCGACCACCCGGCTGTGCAGCGCGTCCTCCAGCTTGAGGAGCTTCGCCTTCTCGCTCTGCGTCATCTGCGCCACGGGGATACCGGTGCGGCGCGACAGCACGTCCGCGATGTCGTCGACCGTCACCTCCATCACGCCCTCGCGCCGCTCCATCAGCCCGGCCAGCTCGCCCTCGAGGCGGGCGATGTCCTTCTTGTACTCGTTCGCCTTCTCGAAGTCCTCGGCGGCGACGGCCTCGTCCTTCTCGCGGCGCAGCTTCGCCAGCCGGTCCTCGCGGTCGACCACCTCGGTCGACTTGCCCAGCGAGCGCAGCCGCACCCGGGCGCCGGTCTGGTCCATCAGGTCGATGGCCTTGTCGGGCAGGTAGCGGTCGGAGACGTAGCGGTCGGAGAGCTCGGCGGCCGCCGCGAGCGCGGCGTCGCTGTAGCGGACCTGGTGGTGGGCCTCGTAGGAGTCCCGGAGCCCCTCCAGGATCTGGATGGTCTCAGGGACCGAGGGCTCGGGGATCAGCACGGGCTGGAAGCGCCGTTCCAGGGCGGCGTCCTTCTCCACGTACCGCCGGTACTCGTCGATCGTGGTCGCCCCGACCACATGCAGTTCGCCTCGGGCGAGCGCGGGCTTGAGCATGTTGCCGGCGTCCATCGCGCCCTCGCCGGTCGCGCCGGCTCCGACCACGGTGTGCAGCTCGTCGATGAAGAGCACGGTCGACTCCGCGTCGGCCTTCACCTCGTCGATGACGTTCTTCAGCCGTTCCTCGAACTGGCCGCGGTACTGGGCACCGGCCACGAGCCCGGACAGGTCCAGGGCGATGACGCGCTTTCCCTCCAGGGTCTTCGGGACCTGATCGGCGACGATCCGCTGGGCGAGCCCCTCGACGATCGCGGTCTTGCCGACGCCCGGCTCACCGATGAGCACCGGGTTGTTCTTCGCACGGCGGGAGAGGATCTCGATGGTCTGCTCGATCTCCTCGGCCCGTCCCACCACGGGGTCGAGCTTCCCGGCCCTCGCCTCCTCGGTCAGGTCCCGGCCGTATTCGTCGAGCGTGGGCGTCTTGCTCTCCGGCTTGGCCGACGGCGTCCCGTCCGTCCTCGCCGCCCGGTCGGCGGTGGACCGCAGGCCGCCGACGTCCGTGCCGTACGCCGTCAGCAGCTTCGGCGCCGCCGAGTTCGGGTCGTCGAGGAGGGCGCCGAGGATGTGCTCGGGGCCGATGTACGAGACCCCCGACTCCTGGGAGCGCTCGTACGCCCGGAGCAGGACGCGCTTGGCCGCCGGTGTGAGCCCCGGCTCCGCCGAGGGGACACCGCTCTCGCCGGGCAGCACCTCGGCGATCGAGGCGGCCAGCTGGTCGGGGTCGGCGCCCGCCTGGGCGAGCAGGGAACGGGCCGGGTCGATCTGGGTGCAGGCCCAGAGCAGATGCTCGGTGTCCAGGTCGGCACTGCCGTCGTCGGCGGCGCGGGCGGTGGCACGGCCGATCAGCTCCCGCGCCGAGTCCGTCAGGAGCCGGCCGATCGGCACGCGCTGGACGGCCGGCGGAGAGGCGGCGGGCGACATGCCGAAGAAACGGTTGAGCAGCTCGTTGAACGGGTCCGGTCCACCGAAGGAGCCGAAGGGGGACATGGTCATGTGAGGCCGTCCAAATGCGTCGACGTTTCGGGCAGTACTCCTGTCACTGGAACAGATCCCGGCGGCCCCCACCCGGCGAGGCCGGTCACGGAGCGTGGCCCGGAGCGGGCCCCGCCGCCCCGGCCCGCGGCTTCAGCGAGCGCCGTCCACCGGGACGTCCCCGCCGTCCGGCCCGCCGATCGGGTGAGGGAGGCCGCCTCGGGCCGCCCCGTCCGCGCCTCGGGCCGCCCCGTCGCCGCCTCGGGTCGCGGCGGCGTCGGCCGCCAGGGCCTGCCCGCCGCCGCTCGGCGCGGGTTCGCCGACCAGGAGGCGTGGCCGGCGCTGGAGGCCCGCGCCGACGAGGATGCCCAGCGCGATGGCGGCGACGGTGATCACGGTGTCCACGAGGTTGGCGAGCCCGGCCGTGCCACGCTCCACGATGAGTTCCGAGACGCTCGTGAGGCCGATGGCTCCGGGCACGAGCAGCCAGAAACAGGGCAGGAACACCACCTGGTCCGGGGTGCGCGAACGGCGCTCGATCCAGGTCGCCATGGGCGGCAGCAGGGTCCCGGCCGCGAATGCCCCGAACGTCGCCCCGGCCAGCTCGGTCGCCGCCGACTGCACGAACCGCTCCACGAGCAGGGCGGCGAGGAGCCAGCCGGTGACCCTGGGCGGCGCGGAGAAGTACAGCAGGAACCCGAAGCCGAGGAGCAGCACCCCGACCCACGGCGCCCACGCGCCGAGCGCCTCCGACTGCGGTCCGCCGAGCGGCCGGGGCTTCTGCAGCTCGGTGCCGACCAGGATGCCGAGCGCGAGGAGCAGCAGGACGTTGACGGCGCCGGCGAGCCGCGAGATGCCCGACAGGGCGGCGCCGGTGGCGAGTTCGATCGCGCCGAGCGTGAGGGCCGCGCCGGGCAGGAACGCGATCAGCGGCGGGATGTACAGCACGGTCGGCACCTCGTGCAGCAGCGGCCCCGCCCAGCGCAGCGAGGCCGCCGTGACCAGGACGGCCGCGACGACCGGCAGCGCGGTGCGGGCGGCGGGCAGCCGGTCCCCGAACAGCCGCAGGAGACCGACCCCGGCGCCCAGCACCGCGTACCCGAGGACGGCCGCCACCGTGGCGTGCCGCATCACCCCGAGCCCCACGGTGAGCAGGACGTAGCCGAGCACGGAGGCGGCCGGGCTGAACCGTTCCGGCTGCTCCCGCTCCGCGCGCAACGCCCGCCGTACGTCCTCGAAGGGCATCGCCTCCCCGCGCATCCGGTCGACCAGGGACTGCAGGGTCTGTACCTGGTCCAGGCGCAGGTCCGGACCCTCGACCGGGGCGAAGTCCAGCTCCCCGCCCCGCCCGTCCGGCCCGCCGCCGACCCGGACGAACAGACCGGTCGGGACGACGAAGCAGCGCGCCCGCATCCCGTACCGCGCGGCGATGTCGCGCAGCACGCGCTCCACCTCCGCGGTCCGCTCGCCGGCCCGCAGAAGCTCGGACCCCAGCTCGCACAGGAGCGCGGCGAGATCCCGCAGCCGCTCCCGCTCGACGTCCCCGGCCTCGGGCAGCGTGACCGTGGACGCGCGCCGTCTCCGCCAGGGCAGCACCGCCGCGGCCCTGCGCACGAGCCCGCGCACATCGAGGCGCGGAAACCTCACCGGACCCCGCCCCGTCCGCCGATTCGTCCCATTCGTGCAACGTAACAGCGGTACCGGACCGGCACCCCGACCGGCACGCGCGCGTGGACGCTAGCGGTACTCCACCGTCAGCGTCACCGGGGTGTCCCTGTTCACGAAGAGGTACGCGGTCGAGGTGGGCGCCGACTCGAAGCGCAACCGCACCTGTGTCGTCCCGCTGCGGTCGAGCGCCGCGAGGGCGGCCGCCGACAGGTCCGTCGAGGTCGCCGAGCCGGAGGAGAACGCGGTGAACCCCGCCCCGCCCGCCACCGTCGCCGCCGCCGACCAGTCCGCGGGCTCGACCGCGCACCCGCCGAAGCAGCCCGTCCTCACGTCCACCAGCAGCCGGTTGCCCGCCGGGGACGACCAGGGATCGCCGACACCGCTGCTGCGCGCCACCGTCAGATACGCGCGGGTGATCTCCTTGCCCGCAGGAATCCTGGACGTGTCGAAGGAGAGCAGCGTCCGGTTCACGTTCGCGTCCGTGCCCCGGCCGAGCGCGAGGCCGTAGCTGTCCTCCAACGGGCCCACCGCCGCACCCGTACCGTCGGCCGCGGCCTTCACATAGCCGTCCTGCGCGTCCACGCTGGAGAGCGTCACCCGGTCGGCCACGGGCGGGGGAGTGGAATCACCGCGCAGCGCCCGCACCATCCCCATGATCGCCTCGATCTGCTTGCCGCCGTGCCGGGCGTACGCGGAGTCGCCGAGATAACCCCACCAGTTCCAGCAGCCGTTGGGGTTCTCCAGCGTGCCCGTCGCCGCCGCCTGCGGATACAGCACGATCATGTCGTTGGTGTCGGCGTACTCGTTGAGATACGCCCGGTCGACGAACTGCGTCCCGAAGCCCTGATACGTGTACCCCTGCTTGCAGCCGTGCAGCGCCACCATCAGGGAGCAGGTCGCGCCGTCGGAGCAGGACTTCGGGACGTAGACGAACCCTTCGGCGCCGAGCGACAGCGCCGCCGTGCCGCCGGGGGCGTAGGCGTTCTGGTCGAAGCGGATGAGCGTGCCACCGGGGGTGGCGCTCGGCGCGGCGACGGAGCCCCGCAGATGGCCGAGGAGATCCCGCTCGGCGTCGATGCCGCAGTTGTTGATGTACGGACTCTGCGTGACCGTGCAGGAGTTGGGGCCGAGCGGGCTGATCCAGGCATGTCCGGCCGCCGTGCTCCGGTCGTACCGGACCCGCGCGCCGAACCGCCCGTAGTAGTCGGCCAGCGCGTCCGCGACCGGCCGTTTCACGGTCGAGTCGCCCGAGCCGCTGAAGACGTACACCGGATCTCCGGAGAGGTTCGCGACCGGGTCGACGAGTCCCTGCGTCGACCAGTTCCGCGTCGTCTGTTCCAGCTGCGCGAGCTGGAGGTCCTGGACGGTGTTCATGCAGGCATTGAGGGCGGTGGAGAGCGTGTTCTGGGCGCAGTTGTACGGGCCCGATGCGAAGACCGCCGAACCGCTGAACGTACCCGAGTACGCCACGTGGAGCTGGGTCGCCATGTAGCCGCCGGACGAGATGCCGGCGCTGTAGACGGCGTCCACGTCGTACGGCTGGAGCTGCCCGGGTACGGGCACGGGGGCGGCGGCGGGCGAGGCGGCGGTCGCTGCGACGGGGACGGCGGCCGGCTCTGCGGCCGCCGACGGCGTCGCGACGGGGAACAGGGCGGTGGCGGCGAACAGCAGAAACGCTGTCAGCCTGCCTGGCCCGCGCGGGCGGCGAAGGCGGGCTGGACGGTTTGGACGGGTGGGACGCATGGGATCTCCCGGCGGCTCGTCGGTCATGCCAGGGGGCATGGGGGATCGATGGCCGGGAGACTAGGCGCGGGCCGAGTCGGCAACCTATGGGCCCGGCCGCCACAACCGGACGGCAGGAGTATGGCGTTCCGTCATCTGGCAGTCGCTGACCGGCACTCCACGGCGACCTGCGACGATGGGCCCATGGACACCACCCCCCTGAGTGACGACGAGCGGGACGGCCTGCTGGCGGCGGCGGTCGCCCTGCGCGAGCAGGGCCGACAGGAAGAGGCGCGCGACCGCCTGGTGGAACTCGCCGCGCGCCGGCCCGACGACGCCGAGGTGGCCTACCAGACCGCCTGGGCACACGACGTCCTCGGCCTTGAGGCCGAAGCGGTGCCCCACTACGAGCGGGCCCTGAAGGCGACCGGCACCACCGGCCTGTCCGAGGAGGACCGCAGGGGCGCGCTCCTCGGCCTCGGCAGCACGTTCCGCATCCTCGGCCGGTACGAGGAAGCCGTCGCCACGCTGCGCGGCGCGGTCGAGGAGTTCCCCGACGACGGCGCCCTGCGCACCTTCCTGGCGATGGCCCTGTTCAACACCGGGGACCACCACGAGTCGGCCATGCTGCTCCTGCGCCTGCTCGCGGCGACGAGCGACGACCCGTCCGTACGGCGGTACCGGCGCGCCATCGAGCACTACGCCGAGGACCTCGAAGAGACCGTCTGAGCACGCGGGCTCGTCGGGCGCTCGGGCTTCTGGGCCGTTCGGCCCCTCGGGCGCTCGCGGTCTGCGGCGGTCGGGCGCGGCGGCTCAGTCGTTGACGGCGGTCAGCAGGACGACCGCGTCCTCCAGGGCGAGGAGTCCGTGCCGCTCCTTGGGGATCATGTTCAACTCTCCCGTCGACAGGTCCTCCGACCACCCCGCGGTCGTCAGCCTCACCCGTCCCCGCAGCACGAGCAGGCTCGCCGCCGGCGGCGCGTTGTGCTCGTCGAGAGCGGTGCCGGACAGCAGGGCGATCACGCTCTGCCGGAGCACCCCGTCGTGCATCACCACTTGGGCGCTCCGGCCGTGCGGGGCGGTACGCGCGGCGGCCAGATGCTCGTCGGCGAGGGCTACGAGATCCTTCATCGTCTCTCCCTGCGGGGAACGCGGCTGTGAGTCCCAGCCTCTCGCCTGTCCCGCGCGCCGCAACTCGGGGCCGCCCGCCGCGCGAGCGCCACCACCAAGGCGGCCAGGGCCGTGAACCCCGCCGACGACAGGACCGTCGCCGACCAGCCGTACGCCCCGTACAGCCACGCCGCCGTGAGCGTGCCGAGGGTTCCGCCGCCGAACGTGCACAGCATGAAGACCGTGTTGACGCGCGCCGCGATCCGGGCGTCCAGCTCGAAGATCCGCGCCTGGTTCGCCACCTGGGCCGCGCTCGTCCCCAGGACCAGCAGATTGGCCCCCACGGCCAGGGCCACCGGGGAGCGCGCCCCGAGGCCGACGACGACGAAGGAGACGGCCAGGCAGAGCAGCGCCCCGGTGCGGACGGTCCCCGCTCCGTAGCGGTCGGCGAGCCGTCCCGCGTAGGCCGAGAGCAGCGCCCCGGGCAGGCTCAGCACCCCGAAGAGGCCCGCCACGCCCGGCCCGAGATCCAGCGGAGGGGCGGCCAGATGGAAGGAGAGGGTCGCCCAGAAGACGCTGTACGCGGCGAAGACCGCGGCCCCGGTCAGCGCCGACTCACGTACCTCCCGGTGCTCGGCGAACAGCCGGGGCAGGCTGGCGAGCAGCCTCCGGTAGGGCAGCCGGTTCCCGGTCGTGCCGAGGCGCTCCGGCAGCGCGCGCGGGACGAACCACAGCAGGGCGGCCGTCGCGGCGGCGGCCAACAGATAGGCCGTGCGCCAGCTCCCGCCGGCGTCGGAGGCGACGCCCGAGACGGTACGGGACAGGGTGGAGCCCAGGGTGAGTCCGAGGCCGACGAGCCCGACGACCCGGCCGCGCCGGCCGGGGCCCGCGAGCGCCGCCGCCACGGGCGTGAGGATCTGGGGCAGGACCGTGGTGGTGGAGACGGCGAGGGTCGCGAGCGTGAGGGTGAGGACGTTCGGCGCCGCCGCGGCGACGAGCAGCCCGCCGCTGGTCAGGGCGAGCAGCACGGTGGTCAGACGGCGGAGCCTGGCGGTGTCCGCGAGCGGCACGAGGAACAGGATGCCCAGCGCGTACCCGAGCTGGGCGGCCGAGGCGACGAGCCCCGCCGTGTGCGGCGACACCCGCAGCCCACGGGCGATCGCGTCGAGCAGCGGTTGGGGGAAGTAGAGGTTGGCCACGGTGACGGCGCCCGCCACCGCGATGACGAGGACGTCGGTGCGGGTGAGGAGGCGGGGCTCGGGCCAGGGGGCCGTCCGTGGCCGACGGCCGGTCAGCAGATCCATGCCCCCCACCCTGCTGCCCGCCGAACCGCCCCATCAAGGTGCGACAATGCAAACGACGTTTAGCAGAGCTCAACGATGCGTGGGGAGGGGCAGGTGCTCGAACGGTACGAACTGGAGGCGTTCCTGACCCTCGCGGAGGAGCTCCACTTCGGCCGCACGGCCGAGCGCCTCGGCGTCTCCACCGGCCGGATCAGCCAGACCGTCAAGAAGCTGGAGCGTCGCGTCGGCACGCCGCTGTTCGAGCGCACCAGCCGCAGCGTCCGACTGACCCCGGTGGGCCGCCGTCTCCACGACGACCTCCGCCCCGCCCACCAGCAGATCCTCGCCGCCCTCGAACGGGCCACCGCGGCCGGGCGGGGCGTGCGCGGCACCCTCCGCGTGGGCTTCGGCGCCCCCTGGGGAGGCGAACTGCTGACCGCCGCCGCAGACGCCCTCCTCGTCCGCCATCCCGGCTGCGAGATCACCGTGCGTGAGGTACCGCTCGACGGTGGTCTCCGACCCCTCCTCGACGGCGCGCTCGACGTCCAGTTGACCGTCCACCCCGTCCGCGAACCCGGGCTCATGACCGGCCCCGTCCTCGCGGAGGAGCCCCGCGTCCTCCTCGTCCCCGCAGGCCACCCGCTGGCCCGCCGGGACTCCGTGGCGCTCGACGACCTCGCCGGCGTCCCCATGGTCGCCACGGCGGGCGGCCACCCCGGCCACTGGCTGGACACCCACTACCCCCGGCGCACCCCCTCCGGCGCCGCCATTCCGCGCGGGCCCGTCGCCTCCTCCTGGCAGGAGGTCCTCTCCCATGTGAGCGCGGGGCGCGGGGTCTCACCGGGCGCCGCGCGCGGTGGCGTGTACCACCCGCGGCCCGGCATCGTCTACGTACCGCTGCGTGACGCCCCGCCCCTCGCGTACGGACTCGTCTGGCCGACGGCCGCCGAGAACGCGCTGGTCCGGGCCTTCACTGCGGAGGCCGCGACGGCCTTCGCGGCGCAGCGCCGGAAGGGGTGACGACAGGCCCTAGACGGTCAGGGCGCCCGTCAGATGGTCGTACGCCACGTGCGCGTGCAGTCGGACGCCGGTGACGAGGGTGTCGTCGTCCGCGTAGAAGTGCGGATTGTGGTTGGTGACCAGGCCCCGGCCTCCCGGCAGGGGGACCGGCCTGCCGTCCGCGTCCAGCGAGGCGTC
Source organism: Streptomyces sp. NPDC048370 (assembly GCF_043200825.1). Lineage (NCBI taxonomy): Bacteria > Bacillati > Actinomycetota > Actinomycetes > Kitasatosporales > Streptomycetaceae > Streptomyces > Streptomyces sp. NPDC048370. The sequence continues at coordinate 91,180 of NZ_JBICYI010000016.1, forward strand.
CTGGACGCCCAGCATCACGTACAGGCCGCCGAAGCGGGCGATGAACTCGGACACGTCGTCGTACCCGAGCGTCGCCCCGGTCTCCACCGTCCGCTCCTCGCCGACCACCCGCCGGATCGTCGGCAGGCCCGCCGCGACCCACTCGGCGCTGTTGTGCACGGGCGGGACCGGCTGGAGGTACTCCACCGTCGCCGAGGCGTTGTACGCCGCCGCCGAGTGCTCGGCCAGGGTGGTCAGGCGGCGCTGGACCTCCGCCATGTCCGATTCGACCGCGCAGCGGACCGTGCCCCACAGGGTGACGGTCCGGCCGATGATGTTGAAGCGACCGACGTCCTCGATGTGGCCGATGGAGACCGTGATCGGGTCGAACGCGGAGACCTGGCGGTACAGCTGACCGACGCCGGTCAGGACCGCGCCGACGGCAGGCATCGGGTCGACGCCCTGCCACGGAGTGGAGCCGTGCGTCTGCTTGCCGGTGACGACGATCCGCACCAGGGTGGAGGCGCCGTACTGATTGCCCACGCGGTACCCCACGTACCCCTTGGGGTACGGCGTCACATGCATCCCGAAGGTCATCGTCGGCACAGGATCGGCGCACGCGCCCTCGTCGAGCATCGCCCGCGCCCCGCCCCGCTCGGTGACCGGCGGACCCTCCTCGGCGGGCTGGAAGACGAACAGCACGGTCCCCGGCAGCCGTTCGCGCACCCCTGCGAGCACGGTGGCGGCCCCCATGAGCATGGCCGTGTGACAGTCGTGGCCGCACGCGTGCGAGACGGGGAACGGGCCGCCGGGGTAGTCCGCGTCGACCACCCGCGAGGCGAAGTCCTCGCCGCACAGGTCCTCGACGGGCAGTGCGTCGATGTCCGCCCGCAGCGCCGTCACGCGCCCGCCCGGCACGCCACCGCGCAGCACACCCACCACTCCGTGCCCGGCGATCCCGGTACGGACCTCGTCCAGGCCGAGGGACAGGAGGTGATCGGCGATCAGCCGGGCGGTCCCGGCCTCGCGGTTGGACAGCTCGGGATGCCGGTGCAGATGCCGCCGCCACGCGACGACCTGAGGGGCCGTCTTCTCCGCGAGTCGGTCCAGTTCCCGGTGGATCGGATCGGTGCTCAAGGGCCACCCCTCGTCGTCGTCGGACCGTCCCTCCAGGGTGACACTCGTACCCGATCGCGCTCACCGGAACGCACGGAGTGCGTCCGGCGACCGTCCGCCGCAGGTCCCGAGGGGCGTTGTCAGTGGCATGGTGCACGATGGACACGTCCGGTGATCATCAGGGGAAGGGGCCAGGATGCCGATCACGAACGAGCAGGTGGCGGGGTACGCGTTTCTCAAGGCGCTGTACGAGGACGGGTATTACCCGGACCATGTGGTCGACAAGGGGCGGGCGATCCTGCTGAGGCTCTGCGAGCGGATCGAGGCGGAGCGGCCGACCGATCTGACCGCGCTGTACGCGCTCACGGAGGTGGCCACGGAGGAGTTCAACGAGCTGGAGGCCGACTTCGACGAGGCCGGGAGCGAGATCGAGACCGTAGCCCGGGAGGAGATCGCCGAGAACTTCTGGTTCGTCGCCACGGCGTACGGCTTCGCGGACGCCGACGTGGAGGAGCTGATCGCCGCCCGCGAATGGTGACGGGCCTTCACGGGCCCTTACGGGGTCGGCCTTCAGGGGCCCTTTCGGGACAGGCCCTCACGGGACCGGGCCTCACCGGTCCGACACCGGTGAGCAGGAGCGTCGACTCTTCCGGGCGCGGACCGAATCCTTTCGGTGGGGCGGTGCCTCCTATACATGTGCCGACGAACGTCGGGACCTGACGAGGAGGTCTTCATGATCATAGGTATCGCCGTCGCGGTCGGAGCGGTGCTGCTCTGCACGTGCAGCTACGTCGCCATCCGCAAGTGGAAGCAAGCCCGTGGCTGACCCGTCCTGGCCCGGTGAGCAGCTGATCGTCGCCGCCCAGCGCGGTGACGTCGACTCGCTCACCGCGTTGGTGTCGGGTTCGCACCCGAACGTGCGGCGATTCGCCCGCTCGCTCTGCGCCACGCCCGAGGACGCCGAGGACGCGGCACAGGAAGCCCTGATCATCCTCTATCGCAAGATCGGGATGCTCCGGGCGTCCGGCGCCCTGGCGTCGTGGATGTTCCGCATCGTCCGCAACGAGTGCCTGCGGCGCGCGCGGACGCTGCGGGCCCACGCTCCCCTGCCGGACGTCCCTCTGCCGGATGGCGCCGAACGCTCGGCCGAGGACGTGGTTCTGGAGCGCATCGAGGCGGGCAGGGTGGCGGCCGCCGTCGCCGCTCTGCCGGCGGAGCAGCGCCGCGTGCTGATCATGCGGGACATCCAGGGCTACAGCGGACGCATGGTCGCCGATGCGCTCGGCCTCAGCACCGCCGCGATGAAGTCGCGTCTGCACCGCGCCCGCACCTCGGTCCAGCGGTCCCTCCTTGCCCCACCCGAACCCGCGTCTGGAGACAGCCATGACGACGACAAATTCCGACGGTCCTGACTTCGCGAGTACGTCCTTGCCCCGCCACCTGGTCCGGGGCGTCATCGGCTTCGGCAGTCTGATCGGCGCGTTCGCGCTGATCCCGGTCCTCGGCCCGGTCAGCCTGCTGCTCCTGCCGGTCGGCGTCCTGGCGCTCCGCGGCTGCCCGATGTGCTGGGCCATCGGCCTGATGCAGACCGTCTCGCGGGGGCGCCTGCAGCGCAGCTGCGAGGGCGGCAGCTGCAAGCTGACCCTCGCGGACCGGGACCACCAGGAGCGGCCGACCGCGCCGGTCCCGCTGTAGTGGAGCCGTGGGGCGGGTGGTGTCGGCCGTGGCTCGGGAGGCCACGGCCGACACGGACGGCTCGCTGGACCGGTGCTCAGGCCGCGCGTCGGGCCCTACGTGGGCCGGTGCTGAGGCCCGGCCCGGTGCTCAGGCCGGCGTGGTCGCCGGCTGCGGTGTGGCGCGGCTGATGATCGACGCCGTGTCCAGGCCGGGCGGCAGGGTGCCGAACGCGATGCCCCAGTCGCTGTCCAGGCGGGAGGCGCAGAAGGCGTCGGCCACCGCAGGGTGGCCGTGGCGGACCAGCAGCGAGCCCTGGAGAACCAGCGCCATGCGCTCGACGAGCCGCCGCGCCCGGTACTGCAGGGCCGCCGGGTCGTCGCCGAGGTCGCCGAGATCCTTCCGCAGCCGGGCCGTCGCCGCGTCAAGTCGGTGGTCGGCGCCCGAGGCTCGGTCGATCTCCGCGAAGAACGCCTCGACCGCCTGCGGCTGCCGCCCCATCGCGCGCAGCACGTCGAGGGCGGCCACATTGCCCGAGCCCTCCCAGATCGAGGGCAGCGGGGACTCGCGGTACAGCCGGGGGAGCCCCGAGTCCTCGACGTACCCGTTGCCGCCCAGGCACTCCAGCGCCTCGGCCGCGTGCGCGGGAGCCCGCTTGCACACCCAGTACTTGGTCACCGCGAGACCGATCCGGCGCAGCAACTCCTCGTCCGCGTCGCCCGCGGCCGCCCGGTCGACCGCTCCGGCGAGCCGCAGGCCCGCGACGGTCGCCGCCTCCGCCTCCACCGCGAGGTCGGCGAGGACGTTGGTCATCAGCGGCTGGTCGATCAGCCGCGCCCCGAACGCGCTGCGGTGCGTGGCGTGGTGCACCGCCTGGACGAGCCCCTGACGCATCCCGGACGCCGAACTGACCGCGCAGTCGAGCCGGGTCATGTTCACCATCCGGATGATGGTCGCCACCCCACGGCCCTCCTCGCCGACGAGACGGCCGAGCGCGCCCTCGTACTCGATCTCGGACGAGGCGTTGGAACGGTTGCCGAGCTTGTCCTTCAGCCGCTGCAGCCGGATCGCGTTCCGCGTGCCGTCGGGCAGCACCCGGGGCACGAGGAAGCAGGAGAGTCCGCCGGGCGCCTGGGCCAGGGTGAGGAAGACGTCCGACATCGGCGCGGACGTGAACCACTTGTGGCCGGTGAGCGCGTAGAAGCCGTCCTCGCCGGTCGGCACCGCCCGCGTCGTGTTCGCGCGGACGTCCGAACCGCCCTGCTTCTCGGTCATCGACATCCCGGCGATGATGCCGCGCTTCGACGTCGGCTCCCGCAGCCCGAAGTCGTAGACGGGGGAGGAGAGCAGCGGTTCGTACACCTCGGCGAGTCCGGGCTCGGCGCGCAGGGCGGGCACCGCCGCGTACGTCATCGAGATCGGGCACAGGTGCCCGGGGTCGGCCTGCCCCCACACGAAGACCTTCGCCGCCCGCGCCACGTGAGCGCCCGGCCGCTCGTCGCGCCACGGCGCCCCGTGCAGTCCGTGCCGTACGGCGACGGTCATCAGCTCGTGCCAGTACGGGTGGAACTCGACCTCGTCGACGCGGTGGCCGTACCGGTCGTGCGTGTGCAGCACCGGGGAGTGCCGCTCGGCCAGCCGTCCCCACTCCTGGGCCTCTTCGCCGCCGGCCCGCACCCCGAGTTCGCGTACCTCGGCCTCGGCCCAGCCCGCGCCCTCGCGGCGCAGCCCTTCCAGGAGGGCCGGGTCGGCCGACACGTCGTAGCCGCTCAGCGGCGGGACTTGGTTGGTGACCTCATGCGTGTGCGGCATCGGGAACTCCCAGGGCTCTCAGAGTGAAGGTGACCAGGGCGGGTACGGTCTCGGGCCCCACCGTCCCCTCCGCCAGCGGTCCGACAAGCGCCTCCGCGCCCGCCCCGACCAGCGCGGACGCCGTCAACAGGGCGTCCTGCGGCGGAAGCTGACCGGACCGCACACCTTCGGCGATCCGCTCGGCGAACACATCGCGGAACGCCCGCCGGAAGACCAGCCGTTCGGCGTCCACGGCCGGATCCACCGGCTCGGCCAGCAGGGCGTAGGCGAGCCGGGGGGACTTCAGGGCGCGCTGGGCGAACGTCTCGATGACCGCGACGACCCGCTCGGCCGCCCCCGCGTGCTCGGGCCGGCCGGCCGCCTCGGCCACGGCCGCCACCTCGCGCGAGACCACGGTGCGGAAGAGCTCCACGGCCAGCTCGGCCTTGCTGGGGAAGTGACGGTAGACGCTGCCGGTCGCGATCCCGGCGCGGGCGGCGACGGCGGCCATCGTGCAGCCCGCGTACCCCTGCTCGGCGAGGAGCCGGAGCGCCGCGTCGACGACGGTGGCACGCCGGTCGTCGAGCCGGGCCTGAACGGCGGGGGTGCGTCGGTAGGGCATGGAAGAAGTGAAGCAGTGATTCAGTGCTTCAACAAGAGCCTGGCGAGACGCACTGCGCCCCCGGATCGTCCGATCCGGGGGCGCAGTGCGGAGTGACGCGTCAGCCGATGAAGATCTCGGTCAGCGACCAGATGGCGAGGGCCGCCATGCAGAGGCCGCCGATGCGCTGGACGGTCTTCAGCGGGACGCGTTTGGCGATGAAACGGCCCGCGATCAGCGCCAGGGCCGAGACGCTCATCAGCGCGGCGGCGGAGCCGATCGCCGTGGACCAGGTGCCGTTGGTGGCGGCGAGGTTGGCCGTGGTGATCTGCGTCAGGTCGCCCCACTCGCTGATGAAGACGGCCATGAACGCGGTCGAGTAGACCGGCCAGAAGCCGGTCACCGTCCTGCCGCCCGCCTCGTCCGTCTCGTCGTCGTCCCCGCCGCGCAGCAGCATGAACGCGCCGAAGCCGAACATCAGGGCCGAGACGAGCTTGACGGTCCAGTCGGGCAGCAGACCGATGAGGCTGCCGGCGCCCACGGCGATGGCCACGTGCACGAGGAACGCGGTCGAGGTGCCGAACCAGACGTACAGCGGTCGCATCCGCGTACCCATGGCGAGGGACGCGAACATCGTCTTGTCGGGAAGCTCGGCGAGGAAGATCAGTCCGAAGGCGGTGAGGATCGCCAAGGGATCGAGATGCATGGACCGGGGGCTCTCTGCTCGTTCCGGGCCCGGGATCCGCACGGCACCACGGTGGGCGACGGGAGAACCACTCGGCCCGGCATGACGGACCACGCCCACGGGACGCGGACATGGCGAATGCCTGGCCGAAGGTCTCGCCCGTCCGCGCTGTTCGCACGGACCCGGTCACCGGGAACCCGAGGGTTCCAGTGTGTCGACGACCGGTTCGCAGGGCTACTCCCCTTCGCTGTCGAACAGTGTAGCGGAGCCACTCGTCGATCTTGGTAGACACTGTCTACGACGCCTGGTAGACAGTGTCTATGACTGAGGAGACGCGGACGGAGACCGAGACCGGGCCGGCGGCCGAGCCGGAGGCCGGGCCGGAGGCCGGCCTGCGCGCGAGGCTGGTCGACGCCGGGATCGAGCTGGTGCACGCGGAAGGCGCGCAGGCGCTGTCCCTGCGGGAGATCGCCCGGCGCGCCGGGGTCTCCCACGGGGCGCCGCGCCGGTACTTCCCGACCCATCTCGACCTGCTGTCGGCCATCGCCCGCGAGGGCTTCGCGGAGCTCGCGGAACGGATCGCGGCCGCCGTGGGGGAGGAGGCGGAGGAACGTGAGGGCGCGCGTGCCCAGCTCGACGCCCTGGCCCGCGTCCATCTCGACTTCGCGCTGACCCGGCGAGGGATGTACGAGCTGATGTTCCGGCACGACCTGCTGGAGAGCGGCCGGCTCGGGCTGCGCGGCACGAGCCTGCCGCTCTTCGACCTGCTGGCCCGGCTCGTCGCCCGTGCCCGCCCCGGGTCCGGACCCGAACCGACCGTCGTCGCGGCCGCGCTCTGGGCGAACCTGCACGGCATCGCCCAGCTCCGGGCCTGGGGGAGCCTCCAGCTCGCCACGCGCACCGACGACGTCGAGCCGCTCGTGCGTGCCGTCCTCGACGCGCACCTCGGCCCCGTCGGGCGTGCACGGTGATACGCCAACGGCGGGCGACCCTCGCCTGCAGCGTCGTGGGCGCGGCCGTCGTGGCCCTCGACGGCACGCTCCTGACGCTCGCCCAGCCCACGCTCCAGCGCGATCTGGGCGCGGACTTCGGCCAGGTCCAATGGACCAGCACCGGGTATCTCGTCGCGGTGGCGAGCCTCCTCGTCTTCGCGGGCCGGCTGGGAGACGCGTACGGTCATCGGCGGCTCTTCGTCCTCGGCACGCTCGGCTTCGCCGCGACCTCGGCCGCGATCGCCCTCGCGCCGGGGATCGGTTGGGTGATCGCCCTGCGGGTCCTGCAGGGGGTGTGCGGGGCGCTCCTGCAACCGGCCACCCTGGGCATGCTCCGCGCGGCCTTCCCGCCCGACCGGCTGGCCATGCCGATCGCTCTCCGGATGAGCGCGATCGGCCTCGCGGCGGCGGTCGGCCCGCTCGTGGGCGGCGCCCTCGTGACGGCCTACGGCTGGCGCTCGGTCTTCGCCCTGACGGCCGTCCCGGCCCTGGCCATCGCCCTCCTGGCAGCCGCCACGCCGGCACGCCCGGCCGCGAAGGCCGATGCCGCATCGCGCGGTGCCGCGGAGCCGGATGTCGCGCCGCACGATGCCGCGGAGCGGGACCCCGCGCAGGCCGGGCCGCCGCAGCCCCGGACAGCCTCGGGCGCGTCGCCGCTCGACCTCCCCGGCGCCCTGCTGCTCGCCGTCACGCTCGCCTGCCTGGTCCATGTGCTCGTTGCCGTCCCGGAGTCGGGCTGGTCCACGGCGACCGGGCTCGCGGTGGGCGCCGCCGTCGCGGCCGGGGCGGTCCTCGTACGGCACGAATCGCGTGCCGCCCGCCCACTCCTGCCGCCCGCCCTCCTGCGGTCCCGGCCCGTCGTGGCGGGCCTCGCCACCCTGCTGGCCTCGTCGGCCGCCCTCTTCGGCACGCTGTTCGTGGCGACGTACTTCCTCCAGGACGTCCGCGGGCTCGACCCGCTGGCCAGCGGCCTGTGGGTGCTGCCCCTCGCCGTTCTGACGGTGCTCGGCGCGCCCGCCGCGGCCGTACTGCAACGCCGGTTCGGGCCCCGCCGCACGACGGCCGGGGGAGGCGCCCTGCTCGCCCTCGGCGTCGCTCTGCTGTCCCGGCTCGACGAGACGGCGACCGCTGCCCCGACCGGAGTCTGCTTCGCCCTGCTGGGCGCCGGTTTCGGCACGGTCATGGCCACCGCCACGGCCGTCGTCGTGCGCCGCGCCGCCGTGGCCGACGCCGGGGTCGCCGGCGGTCTCCAGCAGACCGTCATGAACATCGGCCCCGCGCTCGGCGTCGCCGTCGCGACCCTGCTGATGACGGTCACCGCGTCCTCGGGCTTCGTCCCCGCCATGGGCACCACGTTCCTGGTCCTGGCCGCCGTCGCCGCCCTCGGTGCCGTCGCGGCCCTCGGGCTGCCCGGACGCGCCGCGCCCGCGAGCGCCCCGGACGCGTCCGAACCCCGGCCCGAACCGTCGACCCGTGCGGTCTGACACGCCAGAGCGGGGGCGGCGCCGGGGTCGGGCCGCTCCCGCCTCGTACGATCACGAAATGCCCTCCGGTGATCCCCACGGCCCCCGCTGGAAGCGGTCGCGCACGCAGATCGGCATCGGCCGGGCGCTGCCGATCCTGGTCATGGTTCTGACGGTGTTCGCCGACCGCTTCTCCTCGAACGAGGAACGCTACGACCGGCTCCTTGCCGCCGCCCCCGCCCTCGCCGCCGTCACCTGGAGCGTCCGGGGCACCGTCATCATCGGTCTGGTCGCCATCGCGCTGGGCGTGCTGCTCGGAACGACCAGCGGCGATCCCTTCGTCCCCGACATCGCCGCGAACGAGGCGGCCCTCGGCGTGGTGACCGCGGCCGCCGCCTGGGTCAGCCGGGCCCGGCTGCGCTACGAGCGGGACCTGCGCGAACTCACCGCCGTCGCCGAGGTCGTCCAGCGCGTCGTGCTCCGCCCCCTCGCACCCCGGCTCGGTCCCGTCGACCTCCATCTGCTGTACGTCGCGGCCGCCGCCAAGGCCCGGATCGGCGGCGACTTCTACGAGGCCGTGCAGGTACCCGGAGCCGTACGCCTGATGCTCGGTGACGTCCAGGGCAAGGGGCTCGGCGCCGTGGAGACCGCCTCCGTCCTGCTCGGCTCCTTCCGCGCGGCCGTCAACGACGCCCCCGACCTGCCCGCCCTGGCCGACCGCCTGGAGGAGGGGCTCGGGCGCTACGGCGCCTGGGACCCCGACACGGACGCGGCCGAACGCTTCGCCACCGTCGTCCTCGTCGAGATCCCCGACGACGGGGCCGTCGCACGCATGCTCAGCTGCGGACACCCGGCACCCCTGCTCCAGCACGAGGGCCGGGTCGGGTTCGTCCCCTTCGCGGACCCGTCCCTGCCGATCAACCTGTCCGGCCTCCTCCACTCCCGCCACCGGGTCGAGGAGGTCGCGTTCGTGCCGGGGGACCGGCTGCTCCTGTACACCGACGGGGTGAGCGAGACCCGCGACCGGGCCGGCGTCTTCTACCCCCTGGAGGAGCGGATGGGCCAGTGGGCGGACGAGCCCGGCGAACGGATCCCCGCCCTCCTCCACGCCGAACTGGACGCCTACGGCGCCCACGGCCTCGACGACGACGTGGCCGCCATGCTCGTCGTACGCCGGGGCCCCGGCACCGGTCCTGACGCCGGGACGCCGGGCCCCTGAGCACGCCCGTCCTACTCCTCAGGAACCGACTCGTACAGCACCGTGTGGAAGCGGCCCGCCGCCTCCCGGCCGGTCGGATCCGCCCCCAGCGCCCGTACCGCCTCGACCGCGAAGCGCTGCTCGCCCGCGTCGGTGAACAGCCGCTGCGGATAGGTCCGCGAGGGGTCGCAGAAGGTCCGCAGACCGTGGGTGGCGAGACAGTCGGCGATCGGCCGGTACGAGACCGTCCGCAGGACGAACGCGCTCACCCGCAGCGGCCGCCCGGCCCACCCGAGGAGCGCGTCGAACGTGCGCCGGGTGAGATAGCTGCCGCCACCGGTCAACGTGATCAGGCCGACGTCGGCCATCGCGGCGCGCAGCCGAGGGCTCGGTTGCGCTCCCTCCTCCAGGTTCTCCGCGTACGCGTCGTCCAGGAGCCCGACCGCCCGCGCGTACCGCAGGGCGTTGTCCGCGACGTCGAGGCCGATGACCGGGGCCGCGTCCTCGCGGCGCCGTGACGCGTAGAACTCCTTGTCCCGTACGGCGAGTTCGGCCGAGGTCAGCTCGCTCACCGCAGGGTCGGTGTAGCGCGCGTACAACTCGGCCAGAGTGACGTCGTGGTTGAGCAGGGCCGCGTTGATCCCGTACGAGCAACACAGGTCGAGCACCGTACCGCCGCCCCGCTCGGCCGCCGCGCGCCGGAACGCGGCCCGGGCCTGCTGCGGGATCTCGTACTCCAGCGGCGCGAGGCGGCGGAAGTACGCGCGCGGGTCGGGCCGGTCGTAGATGTCCTCGAACCGCGTCTTGCCTCCCGGGGCGCCCGTGCCGCCCGTGCCGTCCGCCTCGCCAGTGCCGCCCGTGCCGTCCGCCTCGCCAGTGCCGCTCGTGCCGTCCCCCTCGCGCGCATCGCCCGCCCCGCCTCCGCCGGACCATCCCGTGTCTGACCGGCCTGTGCCGGACCACCCTGTCCCGGACTCGCTCATGCGTCCCGCCTCCCTCGAAGGCCCCAGGTGGGCATCGTGCGCGGATCGCGACCCGGCGCTCACGTCCTCATCGGGGGCGCACGGGCGCACCACCCGCACCGCGGTGCGGATTCCGGACGGTGCCCATGCCTCCAGGATGGTCCCGACATCGGCCAAGCGGCGAGGACGGCCGACGGCCACGCGCGCGTGGCCATGGGGGCCGCCCGTCCGAAACGTGTAAATCCGGGCAAGGCGTGTCGCTGACGACCGGTTCGGTGCCTCGTGCGCTGTTCCTGCGCTCTCTGGTGGCTCTGTCCGCAATGCGTTTGGCTGGGGCGGCCGTCCGCACAGCGGACACTTCGGCAGATCAGACGAGAGGAACGGGTGCACGTGCCCCAGGAGAATTCCTTCAGCCCGGAGAATTCCTTCAGCTCGTTCGACGGATCCGGCTTCGCCTCCGAGAGCCCGAGGATCGCTTCGGCGGAGATCGCCCAGCTCGCGGACGAGGGGGTGTGGGCCGCCGACGGATCGGTCCACCCCGTGGCCGCCCGGCTGGGCCAGGCCCTCGCCAACGCCGTCAGGAACGGGGAGGGCGCCGACCTCCTCCCCGGCGACCTCGGCGAGACCGTCCGCCAGGTGCGGGAACTGGCCGAACCCGGGTTCCCGCAGATCGTGACGGCCGACGGGTACAAGCTCTCCGCCTTCAGCCTCAAGCAGCGCGGCGAAGGCCCGCACCCCCTGGTCGTGGTCCCGGCCGGCTGGCACCCGTTCGGCTGGCCGCTCTTCATGTGGGCGTACCTCTCCCTCGCCCGCCGGGGGTACCACGTCCTCGCGTACACGCCCCGCGGCCTCGGATTCCCCTTCCTGCCCTCCACATCCGAGGGCTTCGTCGACGTCGCCGGCCCGAAGGATCGGGCCGACGGCTCCACCGTCATCGACCACGCCGTCGACCACCTCACGCCGAGCACCATCGGCTTCCTCGGCGAGTCGTACGGTTCGGGCATCAGCCAGCTGGTCGCCGCCCACGACGAGCGGGTCGACGCCGTCGTGGCGCTCAGCACCTGGGGCAACCTCGCCACCAGCCTGTACGACCACGGCACCCGGCACGTCCAGGCCGTTCAGGCGCTGCTGAGCCTCACCGGCGGCCCGGTCGAGGACAAGTTCGACGAGGAGAACCGCCGGATCCTCGCCGACTTCCTGGCCGACCGGAACATGGAGGACGTCGTCGACTGGGGAAACCGGCGCGCCCCCGAGTCGTACTTCCAAGACACCAACCGGAACGGCACCCCGACGTTCATCTCCAACACCTGGCACGAGGGGCTCTTCCCGGTCAACGAGCTCCTCACGACCTTCAACCTGCTCCGAGTGCCCAAGCGCCTCAACATGTGGATCGGCGACCACGCCGCCCCCGAAGGCCCCGGGCTCATCGGCCCGGTGGCCGACAACACGCCGCTGCGCGAGGCGTACGACTGGCTCGACCACCACCTCAAGGGCGAGCGGAACGGCGTGGACAGCTGGGACCGCGTCAGCAACCAGGTCATGTTCACCTACGTGACCGAACCGGTCCTCGACCCGGTGACCGGCGAGCCGACCGGCAAGAACAAGATCGTCGAACCGGCGCGGCGTGAGTCCGTCGCCGACTGGGCCGACGTGACCACGGGCACCGAACGATTCGCCCTCACCGGCGCCGGCGGACAGGGATCCGATGGCCGGCTCGCCCCGGAGGGCCGGGAGCCCGCTCAGGAGACCGGCTGGGAGCTCGGGTTCATCGCGGGCGTCGACACCGAGGCCACCGCCATGGACCAGCTCATGAAGACCGGCGAGGCCGAGTACGCGGGCAACCCCAAGATCTACGACACGCGGAAGGTCGACCGCGCCCACGCCGCCGTCTGGACGACCGAGCCGCTCGCCGAACCGCGCCGCGTCCGCGGCGTCCCGACGCTGCGCCTGACCGCCCGCTCGACCGCCACCTCCGCGAGCCTCTTCGCCCACCTCTTCGACGTCGCCGAGGACGACACGGCCCGGATCATCACCCACGAGCCGTTCAACCTCCACGGACTGACGCCCGATCAGGAGAACGCCGTCGAGTGGGAGCTGCAGGCCGCCGCGTACGACATCCCGGCCGGACACCGGCTGATGCTCGTCATCGACAGCAAGGACCCGCTGTACGGAGACGCCTCCGTCGCCTGGACGCAGACCGTCGTCAGCTCACCGGTGGGCGACCCCGCCCACCTCGAACTGCCGCTCGGCTGACGACCCACGCCCGGCCACCCGCACCGGGCTCCCGTACCAGGCCACCCGTACCAGGCCATCCGTACACAGCGAAGGAAGACACATGCAGGACGAGCACGAGCAGCAGGCCGACCCGACCCTCCTTCCCGTTCCCCCCGCCGTCGCGCTCAGCCGGATCGGCGCCCCGCAGGCGGCCTGGGAGCCGCTCCTCGCGGCCCTGCGTCCCGGCGCGCGGGCCGTCACCGGAGCCGCCACGGCAGGGCTCCCCGACGACCTGGCCGCCGACATCGCCGGCTTCACCCAGATCGCCGTCTGGGAGCGCGCCACGATCCGACGCGAGGACGGCGTCGTCCTGGACGGCGGCTTCTGGCGCCACCGCGACGGCAACCCCCGCCCCCTCGTCGTCATCCCCTCCGCCTGGGGCGCGCCCTGGCAGGCGTTCGCGATCCTCGCCTTCAAACTCTCCCTCCAGGGCTACGATGTCCTGGCCTACCAGCCGCGCGGCTTCTTCCGGTCCGGCGGATTCATCGGCGTCTGCGGCGAGGAGGACTGGCGCGACGCCTCCGCGGCGATCGACTGGGCCACCGCGCAGACGGGGTCGGCACCGACCAAGGTCGGCTTCTTCGGCGACTCCTACGGCGCCGGCATCAGCTGCATGGCCGCGGCGCACGACCCGCGCGTGGAGGCGGTGGTCGCGCTCAGCGGCTGGTCCGACCTGGCGGCCTGCATGTACGGGAACGACACGCGCCGCATCCGCGCCTTCCAGGCCCTCCTGGCGGCCACGAAGAACGAGGCCGGCGAGGCGATCGGCCACCTCGACCCGGCCACCCGCGCGCTCCTCGACGACTTCTTCGTCCACCGGAACATGGACGCGGTCACGGAGTGGGCGGCGGTGCGCTCACCCGTCACGTACGTCGACGCCATCAACGCCCGACGCGTCCCGATCCTCATCGGCGGGCACTGGCACGAGACGCTCTGCCCGGTCGAGCAGACGCTGGACATGTTCGAGCGACTCACCGGCCCCAAGCGGCTGCTGCTGTCCATCGGCGACCACAGCGGCGCCGAACTCCCAGGCCTCGCGGGCCTGCCGAACCGGGTCGTGGACGAGGGCTACCGCTGGCTCGCCCACCACCTCCTCGGCGAGGAGAACGGGGTCGACACCCTGCCGCAGGTCGCCAACGAGGTGATGTTCACGTACACCACCGTCCCGCTGCCGGTGCCCATCACCGTGCCGAACCTGCCGCCGATCTCCCGGCTCATCGTGCGGCCGGCGGAGGTGGAGGAGCGCAAGGCGTGGGCCGACGTCACCGGCTCCACCGAGCGCCTCCACCTCAAGCCGGCCACCAAGCCGGACCTCCTCCACCCGCAGGACGGGGAACTGTCCCAGGGCGTGGCGCCCAGCTGGGAGCGGCCGTTCACGGCCGGCGCGGACGCCGGCTTCACCGCGGCCGAGAACCCGGTGACGACCGGGGCGGCCGAGGTCTACGGAGCACCGGTGACGTACCGGACCCGCTGGTTCGAGCGGAAGAACGCGGCGATCTGGAAGACGCCCGTCCTGCCCGCGGTGAAGAGCGTCCGGGGCACCCCGCGGCTGCACCTCACCTTCACGCCGTCGGCGGTCTCGGCGACGCTCGTCGCGTACCTCTTCGACGTCAACCCGGTCCTCGGCACGGCAGAGATCATCACCCACCAGCCGAAGACCTTCCTCGACGTCATCCCGAACGAGCCGATCACCACCCACATCGACCTCCAGGCGGCGGCGTACGACATCCCGGCCGGTCACCGCCTGATGCTGGCGCTGACGAGCCGCGACCAGCTGTACGCGGACGCGAGCATCGACCGCACGGAGATCGCCGTGCACTCGACGGCGGAGAACCCGACGTATCTGGATCTGCCGCTGTCCTAGCGGGCTCGCACGTCCGGCGCGGGCTCCTCCGGCGCGGGTTCACACCTCCAGCGCGTGGCCCGTCGTCGCGTCCACGTGGTCGGGGACGTCGTCGTGACGGTCGCCGACCGTGAGGGTGCCCGTCGGCTCGAAGAGCAGCAGGGACGCGCCGGAGGGGGAGTACGGGCGGTGTTCCACGCCCTTGGGGACGGTGAAGGCCGAGCCCCGGGGGAGGGACACCGTCCGTTCCGTTCCGCTCTCGCGCAGCGAGATGTGCAGCTCGCCCTCGATCACTAGGAAGAACTCGTCCGTGTCGTCATGGACGTGCCACACGTGCTCGCCCGCGACCTTCGCCACGCGCACGTCGTAGTCGTTCACGCGCGTCAGGATGCGCGGGCTCCACAGATCCTCGAAGGAAGCGAACGCGGTGGCGAGGGCGATGGGGGCACGGGAAGCGCTGGTCACAGCGGGGTTCTGGCTCATGCGGCCATCCTGCTCCGGGTCCGTCCCCCGGTGTGAGTGCTAGAAATAGCATATGCCGCAAGGATCCTCGCACGACGGACTCCACCGCGTCGTCGTCATCGTCGACGCGAACTCCAACCCGTTCGAACTGGGCTGTGCCACCGAGGTCTTCGGCCTGCGCCGACCCGAGCTCGGACGCGACCTGTACGACTTCCGGCTCTGCTCGCCCGAGCCCCGCACGCTCATGCGCGACGGCTTCTTCACCCTCAGCGGCGTCGCCGGGCTCGACGCGGCCGAGACCGCCGACACGCTCATCGTCCCGAACCGCCCCGACGTCGAGGTACCCCGCCGCCCCGCCGTCCTCGACGCCGTCCGCCGCGCCCACGCGCGCGGTGCCCGCCTGATCGGCTTCTGCAGCGGCGCCTTCACCCTCGCCGAGGCCGGGGTGCTCGACGGTCGGCGCGCCACCGCCCACTGGCAGTGGGCCGACGCCTTCCGCGCCCGCTTCCCCTCCGTACGCCTCGAACCGGACGTCCTCTTCGTCGACGACGGGGACATCCTCACCGCCGCCGGCAGCGCCGCCGCCCTCGACCTCGGCCTGCACGTCGTCCGCCGCGACCACGGCGCCGAGGCCGCCAACGCGGTCAGCCGCCGACTCGTCTTCGCGGCCCACCGGGACGGCGGGCAACGGCAGTTCGTCGAGCGGCCGGTCCCCGAGATCCCCGACGAGTCCCTCGCCCCGCTCCTCGCCTGGGCGCAGGAACGCCTCGGCTCCCCGCTCACCGTCGCCGACCTGGCGGCCAGGGCGGCGGTCAGCCCCGCGACCCTGCACCGCCGCTTCCGCGCCCAGCTCGGCACCACCCCGCTCGCCTGGCTCACCGGTGAGCGGGTGACCCTCGCCTGCCGGCTCATCGAACGGGGCGAGACCCGCTTCGACGTCGTCGCCCGCGCCAGCGGCCTGGGCACCGCCGCCCATCTGCGCACCCTGATGAACCGCGAGACGGGACTCTCCCCGTCCGCCTACCGCCGACGCTTCGGCCCGACGGCGTCACCGACCGCCGCACCGGTCTCGGCGAGGCTCGTCTCCGTCCCCCCGGCCTCCTAGGAGCGGTACGGAGTGTTCTCCCGCGCCCACTGCGCGAGCGCCTGCGCACACTCCGCGACCGACTCCCGCCAGGTCTTCGCCGCGCCGTCGCCCGCCTCGTCGCTCACGTGCTTCACGATCCGGATCGGCACCCCGGCCAGACCGGCGGCGGTCGCGAGGGCGTAGCCCTCCATGTCGACCAGCGCGGCGCGGGCGGCGAGCCGGGCCCGGGCGGCCTCGTCCGAGATGAAGGCGTCACCGGTGGCCAGGGTCACGTCACCGCCGTCCGGCAGGACGATCGGCTCCCCGTACGTCTCGCCCGTCAGCGTCGCGAGCAGCTCACCGTCCAGGTCGTGCTGGATCACCGTGCCCACCACGTGAGTCCCCGTCCACCCCGGTCGCAGCGCCCCGGCGGTCCCCAGGTTGACGACACCGGACGGCCGCGGGCCGCGCCCCAGGACGGTCGCCAGCGAGGTCGCCGCGTTCACCTTGCCCATACCGGTCAGCAGGACCGGCAGATCCGTGTCGAGGAACTGTGCTTCCTCCTTGACGGCGAGGACGAGCAGGGGCCGGTCGGCCGTGATGTCTCCGATGAGTTCCATGCCGCCACGCTACCCGCCGGGACTTCCCGCCCGAGCCGAGAGACCATGGAGGTGTAGTCAAGAGCCGAGGAGCTCGTCATGGCAACCGGAACAGTGAAGTGGTTCAACGCCGAGAAGGGCTTCGGCTTCATCGAGCAGGACGGCGGAGGCCCGGACGTCTTCGTCCACTACTCGGCCATCGCCAGCACCGGCTACCGCGAACTCGCCGAGGGTCAGAAGGTGGCGTTCGACGTCGTGCAGGGCCCGAAGGGCCCCCAGGCCGAGAACGTCAGCCCCACCTGATCGACGAGAACGCCGTCACCTCGAACGCCGTAACGCAAACGCCGTCACTTCGAACGCCGTAACCCCGAACGCCCTCACCCCGGGCCTCGTCCCAGGAGGTCCGTAGGGACGTGCGGGCGAAGCTCTCGAACCGCCCGCTCCGGATCGGGGTCGGAGACGGCGAGCCGCCCGAAGGGCACGTCACCGCGCAGTTCGACGCAGACCACCGGCGTGCCCGCCTTCACCACGGCGAAGTCACGGCCGTCCGGCAGGACGCGGACGCCCACGCACAGCCGGTCGGGGATCCACAACCCCCGCCCGCGCCGCCCGCGCAGCGCCCGCCACCAGTCCGGTTCGACCCGTACCTCGCGCAGGGCGGTCAGCGGTACGCGTACGTTCCCGCGACGCGCGGCGAGTCTTTCGCGTACGGACAGCCGGACCACGATGTCGGTGCCGTCCACCGTCAGCCGTGCCATCGCGGCTCACCGCCCGTCCCGCTCGTCGTGCCCGTCCGTCCTGTGTCCATGCCTTCATGGTCGGACCGTGGGGGAGGAGCTGCCAGACGGGGTCAGCCCAGCGAGAGGCCGCGTTCCTCCAGGGCCTCCTGAAGGACGCGCAGCGCCTTCGGGCCCACGCCGTGCAGGGCGGCCAACTCTGCCCTGGGTACCCCGGCGAGCGTTTCGAGGGCGGTGTGTCCTGCGGCGGTCAGCGCCCGGGTGGCGGGGGCGCCGATCCGGTGCGGCAGGTCCGTGGCGGAGGAGGCGTCGCGCTCGGTCATGCCCGTGATCGTGCCACGACCGTGTTCCTCACACCGGCAGGAGGCGGCCGATCAGCTCACCGAGCTGCCGGGCGTTGCGGCAGGGGTACATGTCGACGAGCTCGGCGTACGCGAGCGCGACCGAGTCGCCCGTCGACCACAGCGCCGGCTGCTCGGGGTTGAGCCAGTGGACCCGTCGGGCCCGATCGGCTATCGCCTTCAGCGCCGGAAGGTTCGGGTCGCTCATGTTCGTACGGGCGTCGCCGAGGACGAAGACCGCGGTGCGCGGGCCGACGGCGTCGGCGTACCGCTCCGCGAACTCGCCCAGCGCCGTCCCGTAGTCGCTCTGCCCGTGCCAGCCGGTCAGTTCCGCCTCGTCGAGGATGCGCGCGCCGAGGCCGGCCGGATCCGCCGCGCCCCGCGCGATCAGGTCGGTCACCTCGTCGACCCGGTTGACGAAGGCGAACACCCGCACCTTGCTGAACTGGTCGTGCAGCGCCTGCACCAGGAGCATCGTGAAGTTCGCGAACCCCGCGACGGACCCCGACACGTCGCACAGCAGGACGAGTTCCGGGCGTACGGGTCGACGGCGCCGCAACACCGGCCGCATCGGTACGCCGCCGGTCGACAGGGAGCCGCGCAGCGTGCGCCGCAGATCGATCCGCCCGCGCGCGGCGCGTCGCCGCCGGGCCGCGAGACGGGTCGCGAGCTTGCGCGCGAGCGGCCGAACCGTCGTCCGCAGCTCGTCCAGCTGGGCCCGGCCCGCGAGCAGGAAGTCGACACTGTCCGGTGTGCCCGCCACCGCGCGCCGTGCGACCCGGTCCCGGCCCTGCCGCTCGGCGACCCGCCGCCGGGCCTCCGTCCGTACCCGTTCGCGGAAGGCTTCGATGCGCCGCCGGATCTCGTCGTCCGTCAGCCGATCGGTGAACGCCGATCCGTCACCGCCGCCCTTCCCCTCCCCGGCCCCGGCCCCCGCCGCGTCCCGGAGGATGGCCCGGACCCGGGCGAGCAGCGTCTCGGGGCGGAGCCGGGCGAGGGTCTGGTGCGAGGACCAGCCGTCCGAGCCCGGCGCGGAACCGTAGCCGCCGAGACCGCCCACCGCCTCGCCCGCGAGCCGCGTCAGCGCCGAGCCGTCGCCGGCGGCCAGGGCGGCGGCCAGCCGCTCCCGCAGCGCCGCCGTGTCGAACGCGCCCGCAGACTCGGACTCCTCGGAAGGATCCGCGTCCGGGTCGGCGGACGACAGCGGGAAGTACAGGTCGAAGACCCGGTCGAAGAGCGGCCGCTGCCCCGCCTTGTGGAGCAGCGTCGCCGCGAGCGCCTCCCGCGTCCGCTCCCGGTCGGTGAACCCCACCGCCTCCAGGGCGTGTCCGGCGTCCACGCTCTCGCCCGTACCGATCGACAGGCCGTGCGCCCGCAGCGCGTGCACCAGTCCGGTCAGCCGGTCCGTCACCCCGCCCGGCGGCGTGGTCACACCGCGTCCAGCTCGAGCTTGGCGGCCGCCTTCTGGATGTCGTCCCGATGCTTGAGGATCACGCCCAGGCTGTCGCGGACCACCGTCTCGTCCAGGGTGTCGGCGCCCAGCGCGAGCAGGGTCCGCGCCCAGTCGATGGTCTCCGCGACCGAGGGCGCCTTCCGCAGGTCCATCGCGCGCAGCGCGCCGACCACCCGGACGACCGACGTCGTCAGCGCCGCCCCGAGCCCCGGAACCTTGGTCGCGACGATCCTGCGCTCCAGCTCCTCCTCCGGGAAGTCGATGTGGAGGAAGAGACAGCGGCGGCGCAGGGCCTCGGACAGCTCGCGGCCCGCGTTGGAGGTGAGGACGACGAAGGGGCGCCGGGTCGCGGTGATGGTGCCCAGTTCGGGGACGGTGATCTGGAAGTCGCCGAGCACCTCCAGGAGGAGCCCCTCCACCTCGATGTCGGCCTTGTCCATCTCGTCGACGAGCAGCACGGTCGGCTCGGCGGAGCGGATGGCGGTGAGGAGGGGGCGGGGGAGCAGGAACTCCTCGCTGAAGATGTCGGTGCGCGTCTCGTCCCAGGACTCGTCGCGGCCCGCGGTGATCCGCAGCAACTGCTTGGCGTGGTTCCACTCGTACAGGGCCCGCGACTCGTCGACGCCTTCGTAGCACTGGAGCCGTACGAGCCGGGCGCCCGCGACCTCGGCGACGGCCTTCGCCAACTCGGTCTTGCCGACCCCGGCGGGGCCCTCCACGAGCAGCGGCTTGCCCAGTCGGTCGGCCAGGAAGACGGTGGTCGCGACGGCGGGCGAGGCCAGATAGCCGGTCGCGGCGAGCCGCTCCGCGACGTCGTCGACGGAGCTGAAGTACCCGGTCGTCATGTGTTGTTCCCCCCGGAGCCGCGAGATCCCGTACTGGCGGGTAGCCATGCGCGTACTCGATCAGCTCCCGCCCCGCTCCACAACCGCGAGGAACGTGAGTGCGGCCAAGCTCACGGGGGATTCGGTGAAGATCGGACGAGATCACCGTCGCGGCGTAGCGAGGGGGCGGAAGATCTGGCTACGGGGTCACGGAATGTGATGGACTCCTGGTCCGGCCGGTGCGGCGCGCGGGCGTGTCGCCCCGCTGGTCCAATGGATGTGTGCGCTGCTCGGGGTCCGTGGCGGCGGTGGAGGTGTCTTGTCGGAGAGAGCGGGGGAACAGGCCTCCCTGGTCGAGGAGCATGCGGCGGTCCTGGCCCGGCTGAGAGCCGCGACGGACGCGATCGAGGAGATCGGTTCACACCCCGACGAACAGGGCGTCTGTGAGGACCTGGCCCGGTTCCTCTGCCGACACGGGTACGAGGCGGTGGCGGTCGACGTCCGCCCCGAGGACGGGCCCGGCTGGGTACGTACCGCGGTGGCCGGAGACCCGAAGCTGATCGACCGGGTCGAGCCCGCGCACGAGGGCGGGGTCCCCCACGCGCACGCCGACGTGGCCCCCGGCGGTGTGCACGTCCAGGTGGTGTCGGCGCCCCTGGCGTTGCAGGGCCGCACCATCGGGTACGTGAGCGCCGTCAGCGCCCTGGCCGACCGCCTCGGCGAGCACGCGACGGCCACGGTCCGCGACGCGGCGCGGTTCGCCGCCGCCCACCTCGCCCACGCCCGCCGGCTCGCCGCCACCGAACGGACCGCCTTCCACCTCCAACAGGCCCTCGTGGCCGAGCCGGGCCGGCCGCACCCCAATCTGGAGGTCGCCGGACGCTACCTGCCGGTCGGCGCGAGAACGCTGGTGGGCGGCGACTGGTTCGAGAGCGTACGGCTCCACTTCGGCCGCAGCCTGCTCGTCGTCGGCGACGTGATGGGGCACGGCCTCGACGCGGCCGTCGACATGAACGCGTACCGCTCCGCGCTCCGCGACGTGGCCTCCACGGACCTGCCCCCGCACCGCGTGCTCCGCCAGCTCGACTCCGTCATCGCCGACGACGGCGGGCTGCGCCCCGCGACCTGCCTGCTCGTCCAGGTCGACCCCGCGCGCGGTTCGGCCACCTTCGCCAGCGCCGGCCACCTCCCGCCGGCGGTCTTCGCGGCGGACGGCTCCGCCGACCTCGTCGAACTCCCCGTCGGCCCGCCGCTGGGGACCGGCGTCGGCGGCTACGAACCCGTCACCCGCGCCCTCGCCCCCGCCGACACGCTCGTGCTCTTCACCGACGGCCTGGTCGAGCGGCGCGGCGAGGACATCGACGTCTCGCTCGCCCGGCTCTCCTCGCTCCGTGTGCGCCCCGGCTCCGACCCCGAAGAGCTCGTGGAGGAGGTCCTCCTGCGGCTCGACGCCCACCACGCCGAGGACGACGTCGCCGTCCTGGCCGCCCGGATCCGCGAACGCACCACGCCCCAGTGAAGGCGGGCCGATCGGCCGCCCGTCGGAGCCCCCAGGCGAACTCCGCGAACCGCACGAACGCGCATCAGCCGGTGAACGCCCAGTGAACCGGTGGACGGTCGGCGCGCGCCGGTCGCAGCCGGTGCGAACGCGCCACCACCCCCCGTCCCGCAAGGGGCTTTTGGGGCGTCGTACGCGCCCTGCGTCACCACGGGCGGGCCTGTTTCACGCCTGGGCGCGATTAATCTCGCAGGACGCTTGTGCAAGGCCCTCCGTCCCGGCACGCTCCTGGGTATGAACACCGCCCGGCACGCCAGTGAACGTCTGATGAGCTGGCCCTCGCTGGCCCCCGGCCGCGCCCAGTGCGGAGCCGAGCTCGGTCTGCACACCCCGACGCACGACATCGTCCACTTCCACGGCGAGCACGAGGCCGACGTCCACCTCACCCGCGCCATGATCGCGAAACTGCGCCCGGCGCTCCTCGGGTCGAGCGCCGTGCGCCTGCGCGCCGGCTCGGGCTGGGTGACGGTCCGGCTGGACATGGGCTCCGACATCGACCTGCTCGCGACCCTGGTGAGCGCCGCGCTGCAGGCCTCCACCGGCCGCCCGGACACGGCGCCGGACGGCTGCACCCGCTCCTGCCGCACCTACGCGCGGATCTGAGCCCCCGTCACTCCGTCGGGAACAGCATGCAGGTGCTCGTGGCATGCCCGAGGAGCCGGTCCGAGGAGTCGTACAGGCCTGCCTCGGCGAGCGCCGTGCGCCTGCCCCGGCTCATCACCGTGCCGATCGCGCGCACCTTGCCCGTGTCCACGGTGATAGGGCGCAGGAAGCGGGTCGACAGGTCCAGCGAGGTGTACGCCATGCCGCGCGGGAGCGTCGAGTGCACCGCGCACCCGGCGGCCGAGTCGAGGAGCGTCGCGTACACGCCCCCGTGCACGCTTCCGATCGGGTTGTAGTGCTGTTCGGCCGGTTCGAAGCCGAAGACCGCACGGCCGTCCTCGACCTCCTCCAGCGCGAAGCCCAGCAGCGACCCGAGCGGGGCGGGAGGCAGCCGCCCGGCCACGATCTCCCGCAGGAATTCAAGGCCCGCCATCGTCCCCGCCGCCTTCGCGGTGGCGGTGGCGTCCTCCCACTCGACCGTGCGTGACCGCTTCATGCCCACTCCACTCCACTCCACTCCTCGCCCTGAACCGACCTGGGAACCGACCTCGCCCCCGGCCCTGGAGCCGCCTTCGGAACCGGCCTCGGACCTGGCCTCGGAACCGACCCCGACCCCGACCCTGGACCTGAACTCGACCCTGAGCCTGACCCTGAACCTGAGGTTCAGACTCACCGTCCGCGCCGCGAACCGACGCGAAGATCGACGCTAGACCCCCCGTACCCCTCTGTCCACGACGACTCCCATCCCCCCGTTCGGCGGCATGGCGGAGGTGTCCTGCCGCCTGGGCGGGTACGTCCCGTGGCATGCCCCCCACTTCCGGTGCGCCCCACGACGGTGCCCCCGCAGAGCACGGCGACTGGTTCCAACGGCTCCACCGGTCCGTCCTCACGTCGGTCGTGGGGCTCGCCTGGAACCGGGGCCGCGAGGTGGAGCTCATGCACCGCGCGATGGGCTTCGCGGCGCTCAGCCTCCTCACCCTCGTCCCGCTGCTCATCGTCGTCGCCGCCGCCGACCTCGCCAGCGGCCAGGGCTTCGCCCGCTGGCTCATCCAGGGGCTCGGCGTCTCCGAGGTGTCGCAGGAGGAGGTCGAGATGCTCTTCGGCAAGCCGGGGGAGGCCCTGCAGCGCACCACCGCCTTCGGCCTCGCCGCCCTCGCCGCGTTCGGCGTCACCTTCGGATCGGCCGTCCAGACCGGTTACGAACGCGTCTGGGACCTGCCCACCGCCCGCTGGCACACCATGTGGCGCCACGTCGTCTGGCTCGCGGTCCTCGTCGCAGCCCTCCTCCTCTTCGTCACCGCCCCCGTCCCCGCCGAGTCCTCCACGGCCGTCACCTTCCTGGTCGCCGTCAGCGACGTCTTCGGCGCCTTCCTCTTCTTCTGGTGGTCGCAGCGCTTCCTCCTCTGCGGGCGGATCCGCTGGCGCGCGCTCGCCCCAGGGGCGCTGTGCACGGCCCTGGGGCTGTTCGGACTGCGGGTCTTCTCCCAGTTCGTCTTCTCCCCGCTGATCGCCTCCAACGCGGTCACCTACGGCCCCTTCGGCACGGTCCTCGTCCTGCAGTCCTGGCTCGTCGGCGTCGGCTTCGTGGTCTACGGCGCCGCCCTCGTCGGCCGCCTCATCCACGAGCACCTCGTCCGGCGCCACATCGACCGACTGCCGGCCGAACTCCCGGGCGACGACCTCCCCTGAGCCCCCAGGTCACCGGTCCTGTCGGTGCACGGCCGTCACCGTGACGACGGCGGCGACCAGCGCCCACGCCCCGTACACGAACCACGCCCAGCCGAGCGACCAGGGGAAGGGGACCTCGTACGGTCCGACCTGCACCAGCCGCAGCCAGGCGCGGCAGGGGAGCGTGTGGCCGACCACGGCCGACCGGTGCCGTTGGTCGGAGAAGACCGAGGGCAGCAGGAGCAGCACCACCACACTCGTGACGGGCCTGGTGACCCCGTGATCACACGACCGGGTGGACATGATCGTCGCGGACCGGGGCGGGGCCGCGGGAGCGATTGGATGGGGGTTCCACCCGGTCCGTCGAAAGAGAGCTGACCCATGGCGAACACCTGGCTGCCGCCCGCCGAGTACATCGCGACGCTGCCGAGGGCGACGGCGTACGCCTGCCTGTACTTCACCGACACCGACGGACGGCCCTTCCAGCTGCGCGCCACCTACTCCACCGAGCTCTGGCAGTGGCCCGGCGGCAACATGGACCCGGGGGAGACCCCCTGGCAGACGGCCGTCCGCGAGTGCCACGAGGAGACCGGAATCGTCTTCGAGGGTGCGCCGAGGCTCCTCGGCACCCACTTCGTCACCGACCGGGGCGACGACTGGCCGGCCAACCACATCGGCTTCATCTTCGACGGCGGTGTCCTCACCGACGAGCAGATCGCGGGCGTCGTCCTCGACCCGGAGGAGCACAGCGAGTTCCGCGTGCGGACCATGGCCGAGTGGGAGCGGGAGATGGCACCGAGGAACTTCGCCCGGCTCGCCGAGATCGACCGCGCCCGGCGCTCCGGCACAACGGTGTACGTGGAGACCCGCACCGACTTCTGAACACGCCGAGCGACCGGCCGCGAGAGGGGGCGACGTCGTGGCCGTCGCTCCCACGAATCCGTTCGGCCGGGACGTAGGCCGTAACCCCGGAGCCTCTCGACAGTTGACCAGGGCATGAAGAAGCGCAGCATGCTCGCCATCGCCTCCCTCGCCGCCGGTGTCGTCACGGCCCTCGTGACCCCGCCGCCCCACGCCTCCGCCGCCGACCACGGCGCGACCGGCGCGACCGGTCTCCTGCAGAACGACAACCCGGTGGAGCCCCTCCTGGACGGGGCCGCCCCTCTGGTGGCCGACAGCCTGCCCCAGACGCCGGGCGCCGGCGGGCTTGTGTGATCCTCCGAGGGGCGGCCCGTCCGCGCGTTGTTTAAGCGTGAATGTCAGAATGTACGTATGAGCAACAATGTGTACTTCGACATCACGATTAACGACGAGCCCGCCGGGCGGATCGTCTTCGAGCTGTTCGACGATGTCGTCCCCCGGACCACCAAGAACTTCCGTGAGCTCGCCACCGGCGAGCACGGCTTCGGCTACGCCGGCTCCCCCTTCCACCGTGTCATCCCGCAGTTCATGCTCCAGGGCGGTGACTTCACCCGGGGCAACGGCACCGGTGGCAAGAGCATCTACGGCGAGAAGTTCGACGACGAGAACTTCGAGCTGAAGCACGACCGGCCGTTCCTGCTGTCGATGGCGAACGCGGGCCGCAACTCCAACGGCTCGCAGTTCTTCATCACCACCATCGTGACCGACTGGCTGGACGGCAAGCACGTCGTCTTCGGCGAGGTCGTCGAGGGCCAGGACCTGGTCAAGAAGATAGAAGGCCTCGGCTCGCGCTCCGGCGCCACCAGCGCCCGGATCGCCGTCGCCGAGTCCGGCGTCATCGAGGGCTGAGCAGCACCCGCCCCCTTCGACCGCCCCCGTAGCCACGGCACGGGGGCGGTCGGCCGTTTCCCGCGCCATTCGTGGCTGCAGGAGCCCGCTCGGGAGGCCCGCGGCGACGCGCCGCGGCGACGGCGCCGTGCCGTCTCGGCCGTCTCAGGAGGGTGACTCCTCCTCCTCGTCGTCCTCCCCGTAGCGGCGCTGGAACTTCGCTACGCGCCCCTCGGCGTCCACCGTCCGCGCCTTCCCCGTGTAGAACGGGTGGCTCTCGGAGGAGATCTCGACGTCGACCACGGGATAGGTCTTGCCGTCGTCCCACTCGATGGTCTGCTCGCTGGTCGCCGTCGACCGGGTCAGGAAGGCGAACCCGGCGGAGCGGTCGCGGAAGACCACGGGGCCGTACTCCGGCTGCTTGTCCTGCTGCACACGTCCTCCTCGGACTGCCATTCGATGGCCCCAGCCTCCCCGGACCCCGGCCGGCCGACCAGCGCCACGCGGCCGACCGGGTGACGGCGGTGAGTCCGTCCAGGCGGTCAGTCCGGGCGGTCAGTCCGTCCACCGGGCGGCGAGCAGCAGGGCGATGTCGTCCGGCCGGTCACTGGCCTGCCGGGCGTCCCGGATCAGCCGGTCCGCCGTCTCCGTCAAGGGGATCGACCCGGTGCCGGAGAACGTACGGCGCAGCCACTCGACCCCCTCGTCGATGTCCCGCCCCGGCCGCTCCACCAGACCGTCCGTGTACAGGGCGAGGACCGCCCCGGGATCCAGCTGCAGTTTCGTGACCGGATACGTGGCGTCGGCGTCGATCCCCAGGACCAGACCGCCCGGCAGCTCCAGGACCTCCGCGGTCCCGTCCGGGTGCCTCAGGAGGGGCTGCGGATGCCCGGCGCGCACGGCCTCGGCCAGGCCCGTCGCCGGGTCGAGCACCACGTAGCAGCAGCTGGCGAACTGACCGGGGTCGAGGTCGATCAGCAGCCGGTTCGTGCCCTTCAGGACCTCCTCCGGAGCGTGGCCGCCGAGCGCGAAGGCCCGTACCGCGCTCCGCAGCTGCCCCATCGTCGCCGCGGCGGCGACACCGTGGCCCTGGACGTCGCCGCACACCAGGGCCAGCAGCCCCCGCTTGGTCTCGACCACGTCGTACCAGTCGCCGCCCACGTCCATGCCCTGCGTACCGGGCAGATAGCGCGCCACCGTGTCGACATGGTCGATGACCGGCAGTCGGGCGGGCAGCAGCGCGTCCTGGAGTCCGCGGGCGAGGGCGGCCTCGCTGTCGTACCGGCGGGCCCGCTCCAGGGCCTGCGCGATCAGCCCGGCGAGCGCCGTCAGGACCGTGCGCTCCTCCGGACTGAAGCCGCGGGGCCGGTCGAAGCCGAGGATGCACGAGCCCACCGGCCGGCCCGAGGCGATCAGCGGCAGGAACGCCCGGGCCCCCGACAGGGCGTCCAGGGGGAGGTCCGGATAGGCCCGGCTCATCTGGTCGATCGATTCGAAGAACAGCGGGCGGCCGGTCGTCAGCGCCTCGACACCCGGCATGTGGGCATCGAGCCCCACGCCGTCGAACGGCTCCAGGAAACCCGGCGGGAACCCGGTCTCCCACGCCAGGTAGAGATGCCGGTCGCTCAGCAGGTAGATCGCCAGCTGCCGGCCGCCGAACGCGGGAAGCAGCTCGTCCGTCACCACCGCCGACACCTGGCGGGCCGTGATCGCCTCGGTCAGCGCGATGGCGAGCGCCACCGGCCGGTACAGCGCCGACGCCTTGTCCGCGGGGGAGCCGAGCCCCAGGTCGGGCCGGGAGACCGATGCGGGCTCGTAGGCGGGATCACCCTCCGGTACGAGCACCAGGGTCACCCCGTCATGGCCGGGGTAGAGCGAGACCGACAGCCATTCCCGCTCGGCCGCGTGGACCAGGAAATGCACGGGCTCGTCGGAGAGCAGCACGGCTCGCAGATGCTCCTCGTAGGCGGGCTGGTTGAACCAGGGCAGCACCTGCCACACGCTCTGCCCGGCGAGCGAGGCGCGCGGCACGCCGAGGAGCGCCTCGGACAGATGGTTCACATAGGTGACCCGGCCGAGCCGGTCGATCGCCAGGATCGCCCGGGGAAGCCGGTCGACGGCGTCGGAGCCGACGAGCCCGGTGCCCAGGTCGACCAGCGAGCCCGTCAGCCGTCCCGCGCGTCCGCCCGGTGCGACCCGGGCGGAGATCTCCAGCAGGTGCAGCCCGCCGTCGGGGGCCTTGAGCCGGATCCGGCGCGCGACCCGGGAACCTGACTCGGCCGCCCGGCGCGCCATCGTCCACAGCGCGTAGGAGTCCTCGGGGGCGAGGCGCGACGTCAGCGCCTCGATCGTGCCGGGGACGGTGTCGTCGTCGCCGAGGATCGCCCGCAGTCCCTCGTCGGCGACGACCTCGCCGGTGTCCAGGTCCCAGTCGAAGGTGCCGATCCGCACCGGCTTCGTGCCGCCCGACGGGAGCTGGACGCAGACCGGCTCGGCGGGCCATTCCACGGACGTACCGGCTCCCGCGAGCCCTTTCAGGGCGGCCGCGAGCCGGTGGGCCTCCCGGGCCATCCGGGCCCGGTCCCTGGCGTTCACGGGCACACCGGGGCTCGGCGTGCGGAGCACCACGAGTACCCCGAACCGCTCCCGCTCGCTGACGATCGGCGCGTACAGGGACGCGAAGGGGAACGGCAGACTGGCCACGAGCTGCGGAAACTGCCGCATGGCCTCCTCGACGTCGGCCAGGTGCACGGGCTGGCCCGATCGGTGGACCTCCGCGACGGGGAACGGCCGGTTCACATGCATGCGCCACCACGGGCGGAACAGGGGGCCGGGGAGCCCGGCGAGCACGGCCATGCGCAGCAGCCCCGGGGTCCCGGAGCGCAGATAGACACAGCCCGCGTAACCGCCGACCGCCTCGATCGTCCGCAGTACGGCCTCGGCGACGACCAGCGGCAGCGCGTCGAGGAGCCTCCCGTCGGCGTCCGCGCTCCCGGGCGCGTCCTCTTTCTCGGCCGACGGGTGCTGTCCGGCCACGCCGTGCGGGATCACACTGCCAGCATGCTCCCCGGCCGAGGGGCCCCGCATCTCGGGAAGGGCCGTGACGCGGGGGTGTCGGGGCGGACCCGCGGTCCCCTGTACGTCGTTCGAACCGCGCCGTCCGAGCGGCTCTGCGCGACCATGGTCGGGGAGGGAGAGCGCATGGATCCGTCCGTGATGACCGCGCTGCTCGCCGCCGTGGCGCTGGTGTGCCGCGCCGCGGTGCTCGAGATGCGCACGCCCGGCGCCGGCCGCCGCGCCTGGGCCTTCGCCACCGACCGGCGCGCCCTGGGCACAGGGCTCGGGGTGGCGTGCGTGCTCGGCGCCGTGGGCTGGGCGACCGTCGGCGGCGCGGCGGTGGTGTGGGCGGGCCTGGCCGGCGTCCTGGTCGCCTCCCTCGCGGCGGAGCGGGGGCGCTCGGACGAGGGGCGGCCGCCCGGAGAGTGAGCGCCCGGGGCCTCGTGTCGGCGGTCCGGGTTCCCCGGGTAAGTTCGGGGCCCCTGACGGATCTTGACGAGGAGCAACGCCCATGACCGGCGACCCGCGCCTCTCGCCGCCCCACCTCGGTGGTGAACGCGAGACCCTGCGCGCCTTTCTCGACTACCACCGCACGACGCTCGCGATGAAGTGCGAGGGGCTCGACGACGAACAGCTGCGGGAGCGGTCGATGCCCCCGTCCACACTGTCGCTGCTCGGCCTGGTCCGGCACATGGCGGAGGTGGAGCGGGCCTGGTTCCGGCGCGTCTTCGAGGACGGCGACGCGCCGATGGTCTGGTCGGACAAGGTCGACTTCCAGGCCGCGTACGACGCGAGCCGGTCGACGCGCGCGGAGGCCTTCGCCGCCTGGGAGACGGAGGTGGAGAACTCCCGGCGGATCGAACGTGAGGCCGCCACCCTCGACCTCGCCGGATATCAGCCCAGGTGGGAGCAGGAGGTGTCGCTGCGGATGGTCATGGTGCACGTACTGCTCGAGTACGGCCGCCACAACGGCCACGCGGACTTCCTGCGCGAGGGCGTCGACGGAACCGTCGGCGCCTGAACGGACCTCCGTGACAGGGCGAGTGTCAGTGCCGGGTGCGATGCTGCGGGGTATGGACGAGCTGATGCGAGGCCGCGTGTACGGCGCCGACCATGACGACCCCGACCCCGGCCCCCGACCCGGCCACGACTACCGGGAACTGGTGGCCGGCCCCCTGGACGGCCTACTCCTCGACGTCACCGGCTGGACGCGCCGCCGGCTGGACGAGGGCGCCGCCCTCGCCACCGAGATAGGCGCCTACGGCCCAGGGGGCCACACCCGCTACGGGCCCCGGGAGGGCGACGACCTCCACTGGGACTGGGAGGGCGACACCCGCTAGCTCCCAGCCCGTGGCGGTCATCGGTCACGGGCCATCGGTCACCATCCCACTCACCGGTCCTTGGACTCGGCGAGCGTGTGGGCGACGAGGGCGTTGGCGTGGCCGTGACCCAGGCCGTGCTCGCTCTTCAGCCAGGCGACGAGCTCCATGTGCTTGGTGAGCGGCGAGGTCCGGATGAGCTCCTGCCACTCGGCGATCGGGCGGCCGTACTTCTTCTCGATCGAGGGGAAGTAGCTCGCGGGGCCCTTGACGGTCTCGGCCATGGCGTTGATGTCCCTTCGGGTGCGGTGTGATCTCGTCGATCTTGTAGATCTTGTAGGGCAGACCGTCGGCGGGCCGTGAACTCATCGGCACGGCGGCGTGATGTGGATCACCTGACGGGGTGGTCGCGCATGGTGGTCAGCGGCGTACGCCGAGCAGGTGCTCCAGGGCGAGTTGGTCCAGCCGCTCGAAGGCCATCGACCGCTCGGCCGCCGCCGTCACGTCGAACTCCTCGAAGGCGCCGGCGTCCGCGAGCAGGCCCGCGAGGCCGTCGGGGGCCGTGGGCAGGGCGAGTTCGGGCAGGCGGGAGGCGACCAGCGCCTCCTGGACCTCGGGATCCGCGCGGAAGGCGGCCGCACGCTCCTTCAGGATCAGGTAGTTGCGCATGCAGTTCTTCGCGGACTCCCACACACCGTCGAAGCCGTCCGTGCGGACCGGCTTGAAGTCGAAGTGCCGAGGGCCCTCGTACCCCGCCGTCTCCAACAGGTCCACCAGCCAGAACGCCTGGCGCAGATCCCCGGCGCCGAACCGGAAGTCCTGGTCGTACTTGATGCCCGACTGGCCGTTGAGGTCGAGGTGGAAGAGCTTGCCCGCCCAGAGCGCCTGGGCGATGCCGTGCGGGAAGTTGAGCCCGGCCATCTGCTCGTGGCCGGTCTCCGGGTTCACGCCCACCAGTTCGGGCCGCTCCAGACGCTCGATGAAGGCCAGCGCGTGACCGATCGTCGGCAGCAGGATGTCGCCGCGCGGCTCGTTCGGCTTCGGCTCGATCGCGAAACGCAGCGCGTAGCCCTGCTCGGTGACGTACTGGCCGAGGAGGTCGAAGGCCTCCTTCATCCGGTCGAGGGCCACACGGACGTCCTTGGCCGCGCCCGACTCGGCGCCCTCGCGGCCGCCCCAGGCGACATAGGTGGTGGCGCCCAGCTCGACGGCGAGATCGATGTTCCGGATCGTCTTGCGCAGGGCGTAGCGCCGCACGTCACGGTCGTTGGCCGTGAATGCGCCGTCCTTGAAGACGGGGTGGGTGAAGAGGTTCGTCGTCGCCATCGGCACGGTCAGGCCGGTGCGCTCCAGGGCGGCGCGGAAGCGCTTGACCACGGCCTCGCGCTCGCCCTCCGACGCACCGAAGGGGATGAGGTCGTCGTCGTGGAAGGTGACGCCGTACGCCCCCAGTGCCGCGAGCCGCTCGACCGACTCGACGGGGTCGAGCGCGGGGCGGGTGGCCTCGCCGAAGGGGTCGCGGCCCTGCCAGCCGACGGTCCACAGGCCGAAGGTGAACCGGTCGTCGGGGGTGGGGGTGAAGGATTCGGCGGCCAGGGGTGCGGGGGAGAAGCGTTCCGACATGGTCTGTTCCTCTTCTGCGCGTCCACGGGGGAAAGAAGGGCGCGGCAAGGCCTGGCCCCTCTATTTGTTTTCTGAGATAACTAATACGGCACGGGGCGATCCCGCGCCAGAGTGGTCACGCGGTTCGACGAAAGGTGAGACCCATGGCGGCGACGGGCACCGCACCCCCGGTCGTGATCGGCGTGGACAGCTCGACACAGTCCACCAAGGCGGCCGTCGTCGACGCGGCCACCGGCGCCGTACGCGCCGTCGGGCGGGCCGCGCACACGGTCACGGGGGCGGACGGAGCCCGGGAGAGCGACCCCGAGCAGTGGTGGTCCGCGCTGTGCGAGGCGGTCACTGCGGCGCTCGCCGCCGCGGACGTGCCCCCGCGCGCCGTCACCGGCATCGCCGTGGCGGGCCAGCAGCACGGCCTCGTCGTCCTCGACGCGGCAGGCCGCCCGCTGCGCCCCGCCGTTCTCTGGAACGACACCCGTTCGGCGCCGCAGGCCGTCGAACTCACCGCGGCCCTCGGCGGCCCCAAACGCTGGCTCGCCCGCACCGGCTCGCTGCCGGTCGCCTCCATGACCGCCACCACCTGGCAGTGGCTGCGCGCCCACGAACCCTCCGTCACGGCCGCCACGGCGGCCGTCCGGCTGCCCCACGACTACCTCACCGAGCGCCTCTCCGGCGTCGCCGCGACCGACCCCGGAGACGCATCCGGCACCTGCTGGTACGACAC
Organism: Streptomyces sp. NPDC048370; assembly: GCF_043200825.1. NCBI lineage: Bacteria > Bacillati > Actinomycetota > Actinomycetes > Kitasatosporales > Streptomycetaceae > Streptomyces > Streptomyces sp. NPDC048370. The sequence continues at coordinate 123,538 of NZ_JBICYI010000016.1, forward strand.
GGCGACCCACGCCTACGACCCGGAGATCCTCCGCCACCTCGGCCTCGACCCGGCCCTGCTGCCCGTCGTCGCCGCGAGCGGCGCCACCCGCGTCGGCACGCTCACCCCGGAAGCCGCCCGCGCGCTCGGACTGCCCTCCGGCGTCGCCGTCGCCGCCGGTACGGGGGACAACATGGCCGCAGCCGTCGGCCTGGGCCTCGGCGGCGGGGGGCTCCTCGACCATCCCGTCGTCAGCCTCGGCACCTCGGGCACCGTCTACGCCGCCACCCGTACCCGCCCCGCCTCCGCCGGACTCGCGGGGTTCGCCGCCGCCGACGGCACGTACCTGCCGCTCGGCTGCACCCTCAACTGCTCACTGGCCGTCGACCGGTTCGCCGGCCTGCTCGGCCTCGACCGCGAGGACACCGTTCCCGGTGGCGGGGTGGTCGTCCTGCCCTATCTCGACGGCGAACGCACCCCCGACCTGCCGCACGCCACCGGCCTCGTGACCGGCCTGCGGCACACCACCACCTCGCGTGCCGTCCTCGGCGCGGCCTACGAGGGCGCCGCGTTCACCGTGCTGCGCGCCCTCGACGACCTCCTCACCGCCTGCGGCCTCGACCCCTCCGACGCGGCGGTACGGGACCGTCCGCTGCGCCTGATCGGCGGCGGAGCCCAGGGCCGCGCCTGGCGGGAGACGATCCGACGGCTCTCGGGCCGGCCCCTGGTGGTTCCCGCCGCGACCGAACTCGTCGCCCTCGGCGCGGCCGCCCTCGCCGCCTCCGCCGCGACCGGCGAGGACCCGGCCGGGCTCGCCACGGCCTGGGGCACGGGCGACGGCGAGATCCTCCCGCCGGTCGCCCGCGACGAGGAGACCTGGAACCGGATCGCCTCGGTGCTCGACCGCGCGACCCCGGGCCTCCTGACGTGAGGCCGGAGCGGGGCGTGGCGACTGGTCGAGGGTTCCCGGGCGTGGGTGACCGGCGCCTCAGGAAGCCGCGGGCGGAGGCACCACCGCGACCGGGCAGTGGGCGTGGTGCAGAACGGCGTGGGCGACCGAGCCCATGAGGAGCGACGCCACCCGGTACCGGCGGTGGCGGCCGACGACCACCAGGTCCGCGCTGCGGGAGCCCTCGACCAGTCGACCCGCCGCGTCCGCCGGTACGACCGTGGGGGCGACCCGCACGTCCGGGTACCGCTCGGTGAAGGGCTGGAGCCGCTCCTCCTGGAGGCGCGTGGTGTCCCGGACGAGCTCGGGAGTCTCCTCGTCCAAGGGGAGCGGGGGCGGCATCTGCAGGGCGGGCGCGGGCGGTCCGACCAGCATGACCGGCGACGGCGGCAGCCGGTAGGCCGTCACCACCTCCAGGGCCACGCCACGCTGCTGGGCCGCGTGGAACGCGAAGTCGAGGACCTCGTCGGCCGTCTCCTCCGGATGGAGCCCCACGAGGACCCGGCCCGCCTCGTCCTTGCTCTCCTTCGGCACCGTCCGCTCCTCGTGCGGCACCACGACGACCGGGCACGGCGCGGAGGCCGCCAGGGAGCGGCTGACGGAACCGAGCAGCAGGCTCGCGAAGCCGCCGCGCCCACGGGAGCCGGTGACCAGGAGGCGCGCCGTCCGGGCCATGTCGAGGAGCGCGTCGGGCACGGTGCCGTCGAGCGACTCGTACCGTACCGGCACCTGCGTGTCCTGCCCCTCGATCCAGGCGGCGACGCCGTTGACGACCGTGTCGGGGATGTTCGGGCTCTGGCCGAGCGAGGCGATCCGGGCGGTTCCCAGCTGGAGCGCCTCGGAGCGCACGTGCGCGACGACGAGGGGCGCGTCGAGCCGCTGCGCGGCGCCCAGGGCCCAGGCCAGGGCGAGCTTGCTGTGCTCCGACCCGTCCACACCGACGACAACCGGCTTTTCGTCCATAGAGGAATGATTACCTCTATATCGGTTCTCCGCGTATCGGATCGCCGCGCCGGCCGGTGCAGGTCTCCGCGTCGACTACTGCAGGCCGGAGACCTTGAAGACGGTCTGCGCGGTCTCCCGGTCCATGCGCCGGGAGAGTCGGTCCAGCGCGGTCGAGCCGCAGAGCAGCGTGCCCCGGGCCGAGGAGATGCGCGCGTCCGCCGCCACGAGGTGCCAGAGCGCGGGGTTGGCGACGAGGACGCGCGGGTCGATCTCGGCCCGACCGTCCTCGGTGTCCCGCAGGACCAGGCGCTGGGAGACGCCGTTCGACCATCGGACGGACCGCAGACGGTCGGTGCGCACCGACTGCCGGGTCCACAGGCCGCGCACCGTGAGCCGGCCGGGGGAGGCGGAGACGTGCGGGGGCACGAGTATCGCGAAGAGCAGGGCGGCGAGCGCGATCCAGAGCATCGCCCGGGTCGTGTTCAGGGAGCCGGTGCCGGCGTCGATGGTCAGGGACAGGGCCAGCAGCAGGGCCGCGCATCCCGCGGCCGCACGCGTCTCGCCCGCCCACTCGTCGTCGTGCGCCTCGCGTGTCGTGTGGCCTCCGCGTGCTGCGTTGTGCTCCTGCTCTTCGGGCGTCGTGTGCGCCGCGTACGCGCCGTGCGCGACCGGGACATGGCGGTCGAAGGGCGACGAGGGTTCGGGAGGTTCCATGCGATGCACGCTAGGCCCGAAGCCCCGCTCCGCCGGACCTCTTTGACGACCCGTGTACGAGCCTTTGACGAGCCCCTTGCTCCCTCCCGCGAGCGGCGCACCATACTGGGCGCGGCGGGACCCGAGAGGCGGCAGAGTTGAGTACACAGAACGACCTGTACGACGTCGTGGTGGTCGGCGGCAGCGGAGTGGACACGGTCATCCGCGTCGACGCCCTGCCCGTGCCCCTCGCCGACTCGGTCCACGTGGGACCGATCGAGGAGTGGCCCGGGCACACCGGCGGGAACGTGGCCCTCGGCACACGGGCCCTCGGCCTGCGCGTCGCCCTGCTCGACTGCGTGGGCGACGACTGGATCGGCACGCTCGTACGGCAGCGCATGGCCGAGGGGGACGTCGAGTTCCACCCGGTGATCTCGCCCGCCGGCACCCGGCGGGCGGTGAACCTCGTCGACGCGACCGGACGCCGGATGTCCTTCTACGACAGCCGGGACCCGGCGGACCTGCGGATGCCCAGGGAGCACTATCTGCCCCGGCTGCGCCGCGCGCGCCATGTCCACGTCTCGATCATGAACTTCGCCCGCTTCCTGTACGAGGACATCGAGGAGCTCGGCGTACCCGTCTCCACGGATCTGCACGACTGGGACGGGCTGGCGGACCACCACCGGGAGTTCGCCCTGCGCTCGGACCTCGTCTTCCTCAGCGCGGCGGGGGCGGGCGACGGTACGACGGCGCTGATGCGGGAGATCCTGCGTGAGGGCCGAGCCCGGACGGTGGTCGCGACGGCGGGCGCCGACGGCTCCTACGTCCTCACCCGGGACGGAGGGCCGACGCCGCAGCACGTCCCGGCCGTCGCCCCGCACGCCCCGGTCGTGGACACCAACGGCGCGGGCGACGCGTTCGTCAGCGGTTTCCTCTACGGTCGCCTCGCCGGTGAGTCCGTCCTGACCTGCGCCCGCCTGGGGGCGATCTCCGGAGCCCACGCGTGTACGGCCCCGGGCTCCACGGCACTCATCACCACCGAGGCGCTCCTGGCGACGGCAGGGGGCTGAACGACGGCTCGGGGCTGAACGATGCCTCGGGGCTGAACGGCGGCTCGGACGGGCGGGCGGCGCCCCATGTCCCCACCTCGTGTCCGAGTGGCGAGGTCGGCGGGCAGCCGGTGCGATAGGGGGCATGAAGTCGCGCGTCGCCCGTTGGTGGGCCGAGTTGCCGCCCGCCGCGGGCTCCGCCGTGATGGCCACCGGCATCCTGTCCGTCGGGTTCCATCTGACCGGCCGTGAAACGGTGTCCCGCGTACTGCTCTGCCTCGCGGTTCTCGTGTGGTTGCTGCTCGCGTGCGACTTCGCCTCCCGGCTGCTGCGCAGCCGTCCCCGCTGGGTCGCGGAGGCCGACACCCCGCCCGCGCTGACCGCCGTCGCCGCGACGACCGTGCTCGGTGTGCGTGTCGTGGTCCTCGGCTGGACCACGGCGGCGGCCGTCCTCCTGGCGCTGTCCGCCGTGTTGTGGGCTCCGTTGCTCGCGGCGGTGCTCACGCACCTGCGCCGCCGGATGCCCGGCGGTGTCTTCCTGATCTGTGTCGCCACGCAGGGACTCGTGGTCCTGGGAGCCACGCTCGCGGTCTCGGCGGGCGACTGGCTCGCCCGGACGGCCCTGGTCTTCTTCGTCCTCGGTCTGCTGCTCTATGCGGCCGCCCTGTTCCGGTTCGACTTCCGTCAGGTCGCCGAGGGCGCCGGCGACCAATGGGTTGCCGGTGGTGCCCTCGCCATCTCCGCGCTCGCCGGTTCCAAGCTGCTCGCCACCGGCCTCTGGGCGGGCACGGGCGCCCACACGGCCTTGCGCACCGTCACCCTGATCCTGCTGGCCGGCGACCTCGCCTGGTACCTCGTCCTGCTCGGGGCCGAGCTGCTGCGGCGCCGCCCGGGCTACGACGTACGGCGCTGGGCGACCGTCTTCCCGATGGGGATGACGGCGGTCGCCTGCCTGTCGACCTCGGCGGCGACGGCCATCGGCTGGCTCGACGTCCTCGGTCAGGTGCTCCTGTGGATCGCGACGGCGGCCTGGCTGGTGACCTTCGTCGGGACGGTCCGGGCCGTTGCCGGACGGGCGGTCGTCTCCCCGACGCAGGTGCCCTGAAGGCCGGGGGACACGCGATCCGTTCGTCTCTCCGGGGAGCGACTTTCGATGACTGCGGCGGGTGCTCACGGCGGGCGACCATCGTCGGGACGGAGACGACGAGCGTGGAGTGCACCATGGGTCTCGAGCAGTCGCAGCACCGCTTTCACATCAACCAGAAGCTCACGCCCATGGCCAACCGCTACGTGGTCCACGCGGCCGGAGCGGACGGCACCGAGGGCGAGATCGTCGCGTTCGCCCACCAGAAGCGCATGGCCCTGAAGGAACGGATCACGTTCTACACGGACGAGTCCCAGAAGCAGGTCCTCTTCACCTTCCAGGCCCGGCAGGTCGTCGACCTCGGCGCGACGTACGACATCCGCGCGGCCTCGGGCAGCCCCGTCGGCACCCTCCGCAAGAACTTCGCCGCCTCCCTGCTGCGCAGCACCTGGCATATGAGCGAGGAGGGGGCGGCGGCCGAGACGACGGGCGTCGAGCGCAACAGGACCGTGGCCCTCCTGCGCCGGGCCTGGGGCCTCGTCCCCTTCGTCGACATCCTGCCGTTCGCCTGGCCGTACCACTTCGACTTCGCCCACGCGGACCGCCCCGTCATGTCGGTGCAGAAGCGACTTGGCCTGCGCGACCGATACGTCCTGACGATCCACGACGAGCACCTCGACCGCCGCCTGGCCATAGCCCAGGCCGTCGCCCTGGACGCCCTGCAGTCCAGGTGACGGCCCGTCCGCCACACCTCCGTCAGGGACGTGGCGCGGCTATCGGAGGGTCGCCTGGTGGAGCGACGCCGGGCCGATCGGCAGGTCGGGCAGCGCCCGCGTACCCTGCGTGCGCTGCGGCGCCGCACCGGGCGCGGGGGCGGAGGTGCCGGCGAGGGCGCCGTCGACGTGGGCGTACAGCGCTTCGGTGATGGGGTCCGGCAGCGGACGGCCCTCCGCGTCGAAGCGCTGGTACTTCATGAGGTTGTAGCCGATGGCGACCTGACGACGGCCGTCCTCGCTCGACAGGGCCCAGGTGCCGGCGCCGAAGACGGCACCGTCATGACCCCAGTACCAGCCGCCGTTGGGCATCCGGAGGGTGTAGATGCCCAGGCCGTAGCGCATCAGCGGCTCCTCGCCCGGCTGGGTCTCGTAGGCCGGGACGGTCGTCTTCATCTCGCGCAGCTGCGCCGCGCCGAGCAACCGGCCGGTGAGCAGCTTGCGGTAGAAGTCGTTGAGGTCGCTCGGCGTCGAGACCAGGGCGCCGGCCGTGCCCGCCCAGGACATGTCGGTGACGCTGTAGTCGCGCGGCGGGTCGATCAGGCCGAAGAAGGACTCGTACATCTTCGCGTGCGGGCCCTTGATGAACGGCGAGCTCGGGAAGTAGGTGTGGCGGAGCCCGGCCTTACGGATGACGTTCCGGGTGATGTAGGCCTCGGCCTTCTGCCCGGTCACCCGCTCCAGGATCAGCCCGGCCAGGATGTAGTTGGTGTTGGAGTACGAGTGCGTCCCGCGCTGCGCGACGGGCGGGGCGGCGAGACCGAGGCGGGCGAGCTCCTCGGGCGCGATGCGACGCAGACGGTTCTCGTCGAGGGCCTTGCCGGGGTTCTCCAGGATGCCCGGGAAGGCGGGCAGGACGTAGTCGGCTATGCCGCTGGTGTGGTTGAGCAGCATCCGGACGGTGACCTGCCGGCCCCGCTCGTCCGACACGATGTCGGGAATGTAGCGCCCGACGGGAGCGTCGAGGTCGACACGCCCGCCCTCGACCTGCTGGAGGACGGCGACGGCCGTGAAGGTCTTGGTGATGCTGCCGACCCGGTGTTCGAGGTCCGGCCGAGTGGGGCGGTGGCTGTCGATGTCGGCGAACCCGGTGGCTCCTCGCCACTGCGCCGAGCCGTCGCGGACGGCCGAGTAGGCGCCGTACATACCCGCCTTGTGGAAGGCGCCGAGCGAGCCGCGCAGCGCCGCGCGGTCGAGACGATGGCCGGTGGCGGCCGCCGAGACGGCGGACACGGCGGACACGGGCGTGGCGGAGCCGGGCTCGGCGGTGACGGCGGCCTGCGCCGGTAACGCCGTGGCGGAGAGCGCGACCAGCGTGGCGGCGGCGACGACGGACAGGGGTGCCCTGCGGGACGAAGTCATGGATGGGTCCTGCTTCCCTCGAGTTGGCGGTGCTCCCATCCTCGTCGGACGGGCACGATCCGCCCTCCGCCCTCGGGAGGATCTTGTGCACGACGAAGGGGTGACATTTGTCAGGAGTCCCGCCCACCGTGCGTCGATGGCAGACTGGCCGCTGATCGTTCCAAGGAGCCCCACGTGCCGATAATCCGCAATCTGAGGCGCACCGTCCGCCGTGCCTACCGTCGGACCGTCGACCTGAGCCACCCCGCCCGCTCACCGCTGGGCAGCTCGGTGGTCAACTGCGTGCTGTACGAGGACGGAGCGCGGCAGCGCGGGTCCTGCCCCGCCGACGAGGCGGTGCGACGGGTCCGCAAGTCGGGCGACGGCTTCGTCTGGATCGGTCTGCACGAGCCGTCCGTCGAGGAGTTCGCCGGGCTCGCCGAGCTGTTCGGACTCCATCCGCTGGCCGTCGAGGACGCCGTCCACGCCCACCAGCGGCCCAAGTTGGAACGGTACGACGACACGCTCTTCGCCGTCTTCAAGACGGTCCGTTACGTGGAGCACGAGGAGCTCACGGCCACCAGCGAGGTCGTCGAGACCGGTGAGCTCATGGTCTTCACCGGCCCTGACTTCGTCATCACCGTCCGGCACGGCAACCACGGTTCGCTCGGCCCGCTGCGCGAGGCGCTGGAGGCCGACGCCGAACACCTCGCCAAGGGCCCCGCGGCCGTCCTGCACGCCATCGCCGACCACGTCGTGGACGACTACCTCGCCGTCGCCGACGCCGTGCAGGACGACATAGACGCCGTGGAGACGGCCGTCTTCAGCGAGCAGGCCTCCCGGGGCGACGCCGGCCGCGTCTACCAGCTCAAGCGCGAACTGCTCGAACTCAAGCGGGCGGTGGCCCCCCTCGACCGCCCGCTGCAGTCCCTCGCGGCCGCGCAGCCGCTGAACCTGGTCTCGGCGGACATACAGCCGTACTTCCGCGACGTCGCCGACCACCTCTCGCGGATCACGGAACAGATCACCTCCTTCGACGCGCTCCTCGACTCGATCCTCCAGGCCCATCTGGCGCAGGTGACCGTCGCCCAGAACGAGGACATGCGGAAGATCACCGCCTGGGCCGCGATCATCGCCGTACCCACGATGGTCTGCGGCGTGTACGGCATGAACTTCGATCACATGCCCGAGCTCCGCTGGACCTACGGCTACCCGCTCGTCGTGAGCGTGATGGCCGTGACCTGTTTCCTCCTCCACCGCAGCTTCCGCCGCAACGGCTGGCTGTGAGCAGCGAACGGACGTCAGGCGCCACCGCACTGGCCCTGCTCACGGCCCCGGCGACACCTGAGCCCGCAGCGCGGCGGTGTGGGCCCGTACCTGATCAGGCGTGAGATACGCGTCCGTGTACTCGAAGTCGGCCAAGGTCCCGGACCGGGACGACAGGAATCCCGTACGGACGAAGTCGTCCCCGGCCACGGCGTTGAGCAGCCAGTTCGTCATCACCCGCGCCTTGGCGACGTTGGTCCGCAGCGCCGCCCAGTGGTAGGCCCGGGCCACCGCCTGCGCGGGCATGCCGTGCAGCTCGATCCCGAGCGGCTTCGAGACGGCGTCCCGCCCGCCCAGGTCCACCACCAGACCGAGATCCCGGTGGTGGTACGGGTAGGTCTGCTCGCCGCGCAGCGTCGCGACGAGGTTGTCGGCGACCTGCTTGCCCTGGCGCATCGCGTGCTGCGCCGTGGGCGGGCAGATCGCGCCCTCCTCGTTCTTGGCCAGGTCCGGTACGGCGGCGGCGTCACCGAGGGCGTGCACCCCGTCGAGACCGGGGACCACCATGTCGGGCCCGACCACCAGGCGGCCCCGGTTCGTCTCCGCCTCCAGGGTGCCGATCAGCGGGCTGGCGGCCACGCCCGCCGTCCAGATCAGGGTGCGGCTCGGGAGGACCCGCCCGTCGGTGAGCGTCACCGCCTCGGCGTCCACGGAGGCGACCGAGACACCGAGCGAGACCTCGATCCCGCGCCGCCGCAGGATGTCCAGAGCGGCGGCGCCCAGCTTGTCGCCCAGCTCGGGCATGAGCTTGGGTGCGAGGTCCACCAGGTGCCATCTGATCAGCGCCGGGTCGAGGCGCGGATAGCGCTGGACCGCGTTGTGGGTCAGCCGCTGCAGACAGGCCGCCGTCTCCGTCCCCGCGTACCCGCCGCCGACCACCACGAAGCAGAGCCGCGCCGCGCGCTCCGCGTCGTCCTGGCTCGCGTCCGCCAGATCGAGCTGGGCGATGACGTGGTCACGGATGTAGGCCGCCTCGGCCAGCGTCTTCATGCCCCGCGCGTGCTCGCTCAGCCCGGGGATGTCGAAGGTGCGGGTCACACTGCCGGGCGCGAGCACCAGGTGGTCGTACGGCTCGTCGATGATCTCGCCCGAGATCGTCCGTACCAGGCAGACCTTCGCCTTGGTGTCCACACCGACCGCGCCGCCCGGGATGATCCGCGTGCGGTGCCGCTTGCTGCGTCGCAGGGAGAGGGCGACCGACTGCGGGGTCAGTACGCCGGCCGCGACCTGGGGGAGCAGCGGCAGATAGAGCTGGTACGAGAAGGGTGAAAGGAGCGAGATCTGCGCCTCGCGCTCGGTGAGCCGCCGCTCCAGCCTCCGCACACAGCCGACCCCGGCGAAGCCGGCGCCCACCACGAGAATCTTCGGTCGAGTCACGGTGCCCGTCTCCCTGGTCGTCGGTCCTTGAGACCTCACTAACCTCTCCGGCCGAGCGGGAACCCGGACTGTCCGCCGAAGGGGTGACGGCAAAGGCGGACGTAACGGCAATGATCTGGGCATAGTGTGATAGATAGGGACAGGCAGGGTGGGGGTGTGAGAACGGAGCCGACGGCCGTGGGGAGACCCGAGGACACAGAGACCACCGCGCACGAGGCCGTGTTCGGTGTCGCCGATTCCGTCGTTCTCCTCTTCGACGAGGCAGGGACGGTCGTCGGCCGCCCCTATGCCGCCGAGCGGCTGCTCGGCTACCCCGCGGCGGAGCTCGGCGGCCGCCGCGTCGGCTCCCTGCTCGCGGGCGACGAGGCCGGCCGGCTTCCCGAGATCCTGGCGACCTCGAAGCGGGACGGCGGCTGGTCGGGGGTGCTGCTCGCGCGTCACCGGGACGGCCGTACCGTCGCCGTCGACGTCACCGTGCTGCCCCTGCCGGGCGAGGCGGGCCCGGCCCGCTGGCTCGTCGTCGCCGTCGGCGCGGCGCCGTCCCGGCAGTGGACGATGGGCCCCGCGCTCCTGGAGCGCATGGTCACCGAGATGCCCATCGGGCTCTGCTTCGTCGACACCGAACTGCGGTGCGTGTGGTCGAACACCGCGCTGGAACACTTCGGCGGCGGCACGGTCGAGCAGCGGCGGGGCAAGCGCCTCGCGGAGATCCAGCCCGGGATGAACGCCGACATCGTCGAGTCGAAGATGCGCCAGGTGCTGACGACCGGCCAACCCGTCGTCGCGTACGAGCACGTGGGCCGCACCCGCTCCCACCCCGACAGGGACCACGCCCACGCCATGTCCTTCGTCCGGCTCGACGACGACAACGGCCGTGCCCTCGGCGTCTGTTACGCCGTCGTCGACATCACCGACCGCTACCGCGCCCGCCTCCGCCTCGCCCTCATGGCCCGGGCCAGCGAGCGCATCGGCCGCAGCCTGGACGTCATGGGCACCGCCCAGGACCTCGCCGACGTGGCGGTCCCCGCCCTGGCCGACTTCGTCGCCGTCGACCTCCTGGACGCCGTCCTGCGGGGCGCGGAACCGTCCCCCGGGCCGACGGCCGCCGCCACCTCCCTGCGACTGGTCCGCGGCGGCGCCCAGAACGTACGCCCCGGCGGGGTGAAGGAGGTCCTGGAACCGGGGGAGCCGTCCGGATACCGGCCGTCGTCGCCCCAGATGGACTCCCTGGCCCACGGCCGCTCCTGGCGGGCGGCCCACCTGGACGCCGCGACACGCGCGGCCGCCATTCCGATCTCGGTGGCCGAGGCCGCGGCCGCCGCCGAGGCCGCCGGGGCGTCCGACCCCGTACCGCACACGGCCATCGTCGTGCCGATCCTCGCCCGGGGCGTCACCCTCGGCGTGGCCACCTTCCTGCGCACCCGGCGCGACGAGCCGTTCGACGAGGACGACCTGCGCCTCGCCGAGGAACTCGTCGCCCGCGCCGCCGTCTGCCTCGACAACGCCCGCCGCTACGCCCGTGAGCAGGCCGCCGCGCTCGTGCTCCAGCGCAGTCTGCTGCCGCACGGCGTCCCGGCGCAGGAGGCCGTCGACGCCGCCTCCTTCTACCGGCCCGCCGACGAACTGTCGGGCCTCGGCGGCGACTGGTTCGACGTCATCCCGCTCTCCGGAGCCAGGGTCGCCCTGGTCGTCGGCGAGGTCCTCGGCCACGGGATCGAGGCGGCCGCCACCATGGGCCAGCTCCGTACCGCCGTACGGACCCTCGCGGACCTCGACCTCGCGCCCGAGGAACTCCTCGCCCACCTCGACGACCTCGTCGTCCAGGTGACCCGCGACGGCAACGTGACCGACCTCGGCGGCGCCCCCAACCCGGCGGGCGTCGGCGCCAGCTGCCTCTACGCGGTCTACGACCCGGTCAGCCTCCGCTGCGACCTGGCGAGCGCCGGCCACCTCGCGCCCGCCGTCCGCGCGCCCGACGGCACCGTCACCTTCCCGGAACTCCCGCCCGGACCGTCCCTCGGCATCGGCGGGCTCCCCTTCGAAGCCGTCGAACTGCCCCTCGCGGAGGGCAGCGTCCTCGCCTTCTACACCGACGGACTGATCGCCGCGCCTGGAGCGGGCAAGGACGGGCTGCGCCGGGTCCTGGAGTCCCGGGACCTGCCGCTCGACGAACTCTGCCGCAGCATCGTCGACGAACTGGCGCCCAGCAGGCCGTACACCGACGACGCGGCCCTCCTCCTGGTCAGGACCCGCGGCCTCGCGGCCGGACAGGTCGCCGTGTGGGACCTCCCCGCCGACCCGGCCGTCGTCGCCCGCGCCCGGGTGATGGCCGCCCGCCAACTCGCCGCCTGGGGCCTGGAGGAACTCGCCTTCACCACCGAACTCGTCGTCAGCGAGCTCGTCACCAACGCCATCCGGCACGCCTCAGGACCCATCCGGCTACGCCTCATCCTCGAACGCACCCTGATCTGCGAGGTCTTCGACGCCAGCAGCACCTCCCCGCACCTCCGCCACGCGCGCACCACCGACGAGGGAGGCCGGGGCCTCTTCCTGATCTCGCAGTTCACCCGGCGCTGGGGGACCCGCTACACCGCCGAGGGCAAGATCATCTGGGCCGAACAGCCCCTGGAGCTCGACGAAGCCGCCCTCGAGGCAGCCGCCCCGGCCCTCGGCCCGAACTCCGGCACGGACCTGGACCTCGACTCCGTTCAAGATCCTTAATCGATTGTCCGCCCCGCGCCGCCCGTGCGAGGGTGTGCTGCCGCTCGGAGGGGCCGACGGCAGCACGAAGGAGCTCCACCTGTGCGTACGGGCATCGCCGACCACACCGTCGAGACCGGGAGCGGACCGGTGCGCGGCACGGTCGCCGACGGGCTGCGGATCACGCTGGGCATCCCGTACGCCGACCCGCCCTTCGGCGCCGGGCGCTTCCTGGCGCCGAGGCCGGCGACGGCCTGGGACGAGGTGCGGGACTGCACGCGCTACGGACCGATCGCCCCGCAGTCGGCGGAACTGCCCGGCTCCCCGGCCTGGAACCCGGACGAGGAGGGCGTTCTCACGCTCAACGTCTGGGCACCGGCGGAGCGTTCCGAACCGCTGCCCGTTCTCTTCTGGATCCACGGCGGGGCCTACACCTTCGGCTCCTCCGCCCAGCCCGACTACGACGGCTCCACCCTGGCCCGCGCCGGCACCGTGGTGGTGACCTGCAACTATCGTCTCGGCTTCGAAGGCTTCGGCCACGTGCCCGGCTTCCCCGACAACCGGGGACTGCTGGACCAGATCGCCGCGCTGGAGTGGGTACGCGACAACATCGCGGCCTTCGGCGGCGACCCGGACAACGTCACCGTGGCAGGACAGTCCGCGGGCGGCGGCTCGATCGCCTGTCTGATGAACAGCGCGCGGGCCGACGGACTCTTTCACCGCGCCATCGCGCACAGCGTCCCCGACGCGTTCTTCCGGCCGGAGTTCGCCGAGCGCATCGCCCGCGAGGTCGCGGAGGCCGCCGGAGTCGCGCCGACCGCCCAGGGCCTGCTCTCCGCGAGCCCGCAGGAACTCGTCGAGGCCTCGGACCGGGTGGTGGCACGGTACGCGGGCGATCCGTCGGCCGGGTTCCTCCACTACGACACCGTCCTCTACGGGCCGGTCCTCGACGGCGTCCTGCTGGACCGGGACCCCCTCGACGCCCCGGCCGCCGGCGGCCACGTCGACCTCCTCGTCTGCCACACCACCGAGGAGTACTGGCTCATGCACCGGGTGGGCGCGATGCCGACGGTCACCACGGACGACGGACTCGCCCGGTTCGCCGCCGACTACGGCCTTCCCCCGGGCCTTGTCGACGCCTACCGGGCCCTCATGCCGGGAGCGCCGGTCCTCGACGTCTTCCTCGCCCTCGCGGGCGACGCCGTGTTCACCGTGCCCACAGTCCGTCTCGCCGAAGCACACGCGCGTGCGGGAGACGGTCGCACCTTCCTGTCGCGGTTCGACCGGCGCCGCCCCGGCCCCGACGGCAGGCCGGTGCGCGCCTGGCACGCCGGAGACGTCCCCTTCGCCCTCGGCACCCTGGACGCCACGGGCGTCGAGTTCCTGACCGGAGGCCCCGCCGACGCCGACGACCGCGCCCTGTCCCGCCGTATGGTCGACGCCTGGGCGGCCTTCGCCGCCACTGGTGACCCGGGCTGGGCCCCGACCGCCGACCCCGCCGATCCCGCCGAACTCGCCATCCACGTGTGGGACGTCCCGAGGGACCGCACCGAGGGGCCGAGCGCCGCGCACGCGCTCTGGCGCGACGTACGGATGGCCCCGCCGTCGATCCGGTGACGCGCACGGGATAATGGGGGCGCAGACGCGAGACCAGCCGATCCAGGAGATGAGAGACCGATGGACGTGCAGCACTTCGAGCGGATCACCGCGTTCATCGAGGACCGTCTCCGGCCGTTGTTCGACCCCGCGAAGGGTAGCGACCACGGCTTCGGGATGGACGACACCTCCCGTGCCCTGCGGTCCCTCCTCGGCACGGTGAAGGCCGCCGCGGCCGTCAAGGGCCTCGCCGAGCAGCGAGCGGCGGCCGACCCGGCGCTCCGTCACATCATCGACCAGGCCCTGGAGCACAACTGGGACGTCCTGCGCGGCGTCGCCCGCAACTGGGAGGACCACCCCGACTTCGCACGGGACTTCAAGCGCCACGCCTGGGAGCTCGACGAGACACCCGCCGCCACGGCCTGACTTCCCGGGGACGCCCGGCGGGTCGGCGTCGTCGGCGCCTTCTGACGGTCGCTCGGACGACCGCCGTCCGCCGGGCGCTCGTCCTCGGCTCTGCCCCAGGCGGGTGAGTGCGCGGCTCTCCCGACAGGCGTGGACGCGGACCGGGTACGTATCGCGGCATTGCCGTCCGCGAGCGTCGGAGGATGCTGCCCCATGCCTGTCAGGAACGTCCGCCCCGGCCCGCGTGTGCTGACCGCCGCGCTCTGCGCGACCCTCGCGCTCATCGGCTACGTGAAGGTGTCCCAGGAGCAAGCCGCCGCCCCGAACACCGCGTCGGGGGCCCGCGTGGCCGCCGCCAAGAACGCCGGACCGGAGGCCCCGCCCTCCTCACCCGCCTCACCGGTGACCCCCAAGCCCCAGGCGGACTCCGCACCGCCCGGCGTCGGGCCGGTGACCCGGACGCGAATCCCGGACGGCACGAGCCAGGTGTTCGTCGTGACCGGCCGGACGCAGGACACCAACGAGGCCACCGCCGTGCTCTACGAACGTGATCCGGCCGGGCGCTGGCGCCGTACGGCCGGGCCGTGGACCGCGCACAACGCCCTGCGCGGCTGGACCGACGACCACTGGGCCGGCGACCTGCGCACCCCGACCGGTGTCTTCCGGCTCGGCGACGCGGGCGGACGGCTGCCCGACCCCGGCTCGAAGCTGCCCTACGACCAGGACGAGGAGTTCGTCTCCCCGGGCGTCGGGTTCCTCGGCGAACCCCTGGAGGGCTCGTTCGACTACGTCGTCGCCATCGACTACAACCGCATCCCCGGCACGACACCCCTGAACAAGGAACGCCCGCTCGGCCTGGAGCGGGGCGGAGGCGTCTGGATCCACGTCGACCACGGCGGCCCCACCCAGGCCTGCGTCTCCCTCACCGCCGACGTCATGCAGCAGCTCCTGCGCGCTCTGGACCCCGCCAAGGAACCGGTGATCGTCATGGGGCCGGCCGACGCGATCGCGCGGTGACTCCGGCAACGAGGCGGCGCGCGAGCCGCACACGAGCGGCGCGCCTGACAGCCGGTGCGGCCCGCTGACAGCGCCGACCGGAGCAGGTCAGCCGTCGTCAGGGTCCCGTCAGCGTCCCGTCGGCACGCTGTCAGCGCGCCCGGGCATCGTCGTGGTCATCAAGAACGACGACACCCGACACGGAGAACACACCATGAGCGTCAACAGCGTCGAGAAGTCCCAGTCCCAGTCCCAGGACCAGCCCCAGCCTCAGTCCCCGCTGTCCGAGTTCGTCGAGCGGACGGCCACGCAGCACGGCATCCCCGGCGCCACCGTGGGCGTGTGGGCCGACGGCCGGGAGATCTTCGCGAGCCACGGTGTGACGAGCCTGGACAACCCGCTGCCGGTCGACAAGGACACGCTCTTCCAACTGGGTTCCACGACGAAGACCTTCACGGCGACCGCGTTGATGCGCCTGGTCGCCGACGGCCGGCTCGACCTGGACGCGCCGGTGAGCCGGTACGTTCCCGAACTCGTCCTCTCCGACGAGAAGGCGGCGGCCGAGATCACCGTACTCAACCTGCTCAACCACACCTCCGGCCTCGACTGGAACATCATCGTCGACACCGGTGACGGCGACGACGCCCTGGCCGGCTTCGTGGCGAAGATGGCCGACCTGCAGTTCATCGGCGCGCCGGGCGGCCGGGCCTCGTACAGCCAGGCCGGGTTCAACCTGCTCGGCCGCGTCCTGG
This sequence comes from Streptomyces sp. NPDC048370, assembly GCF_043200825.1. Lineage (NCBI taxonomy): Bacteria > Bacillati > Actinomycetota > Actinomycetes > Kitasatosporales > Streptomycetaceae > Streptomyces > Streptomyces sp. NPDC048370. The sequence continues at coordinate 139,503 of NZ_JBICYI010000016.1, forward strand.
AGAACGTCACGGGGCAGACGTACGAGCAGGCCATCGCCTCGCTCCTGTTCGAGCCGCTGGGGCTCACCCAGAGCTTCTTCGGGACCGCGGAGGTCATGACCCGGCGGTTCGCCGTGGGCCACAACCCCGGCGAGGACGGGGACCTGGCCGTCGCGAAGGAGTGGAGGCTCACCCGTGGCAACAACCCCGGCGGTGGTCTCGCGTCCTCGGCGGCGGACGTCCTCAGGTGGGCGCGGTTCCAGATGGGCGACGGTCGTACGGAGGACGGCGAGCGGCTGCTGCCGACCGAGCTGCTGCACCGGATGCGCGAGCAGACGGTCGAACTGCGCGGCAGCAACCTCGGCGACGGCTTCGGCATCTGCTGGTTCCTGCGCGAGGTGGACGGTGTGCGGACGATCGAGCACGGCGGTTCGACCAACGGCCAGTTCGCCGAGCTGCTGATCGTGCCCGAGCGGAACTTCGCCGTCGTCGCCCTGTCCAACTCGGGCACGGACGGCATCGCCTTCAACCGGTCCGTCGTCCGCTGGGCCCTGGAGCACCACCTGGGCGTCGTCGACAAGGACCCGGAGCCGCTGCCGTACGACGAGGCGCGCGCCCAGGAGGTCGTCGGTGCCTACGAGAACGACGGCATGATCCTCACGGTCGCCACCGACGCGGCGGGGCTGACCCTCGGGGCCGTGATCAAGCCGGAGATCCGCGCGGCGGCCGACTTCGAGATGCCGGCGGACTACGAGCCGGCCGCGATGGGTCTCCTGCCGGGCGACGGCGACGAGTTCATCGTGACCGCCGGTGGCCTGAAGGGGCAGCGAGGCTTCTTCTCCCGCGACGTCTCCCATGACTTCTCCCGCGAACTCTCCCGCGACACGAGCGGCGCCGTCACCGGCATCGACCTCGGCGGCCGGGTCTTCAACCGGGTCCCCACCGCCTCCGCGTGACGCCCCCTCCACCCCACCGGCCCCACCTCCCCTCGGAGGCGAGGCCGGTGGCCGTGCGTCCGGTCAGCGGTGGAGGCTGTCCGGAGTGACCGAAACTGGTCGCTTCCTGGCCGGACGATGCGTCAATTCTCGTCACGTACCGAAGGTATTCGGCCACCTCTAGCCCAGATTCGTCACTCTGTGGAGATCGCCGGTAACTTCATGCCGTCGCCGCCACACCAGGGGCACAAGGCCCCGACGGGACTAGCGGCAACGAAGGACATCTCTTCACTTGACGACAGCGACCGACAGCTTCAAGGTCCAGCCGTACACGCAGCACTGCCAAGTGATCCACACCGAAGGCGCCCACGCGGTCATCGGCATATCCCCGGGCAACGGTTACTTCTCCGCCCAGCGGGTGGCCGAACTCGCCGCCTGGGGACTCCGGCGCTTCGAACAGGTCGACCTCATCTACACCGACCTGCACGTCGCCGACATGTACGAGGCTCTCGGCTACCCGCCGGACGAAGCCCGCCGCAAAGCGGTCAAGAACCTCCGCGGCGTCCGTGCCAAGGTCAACAACGCCGTCGCCGCCATCGACCCCGGCGGCGAACGGCTCCGAGGACGCCCCATGTCCGCGCTCCTCGACATCCCGGCCTACCGGCACCTGCGCAAACACCTGGACGACCTGCTCGCCACCGACGCCGAGTTCCTCGCCACCTGCGACCGGCTCGTGGCGTCGTTCCTCTCCTCCAAGGTCCTCGAAGGACAGACCCCCACCGCCCGCCAGCGCGAGGTCTGCCTCCAGTACATCTGCGCCGAGGCACCGCTCTTCCTGGACACCCCCGCGATCCTCGGTGTCCCCTCCTCCCTGAACTGCTACCACCAGCTCCTGCCGATGGCCGAACTCCTCTACTCCCGGGGCTCCGGACTGCGTGCCTCCCGCAACCAGGGCCACGCCATCGTCACCCCGATGCTCGGAGACCACGATGACCACTGACACGCTGCTCGACTTCCCGTTCTCCGCACGCGGCGACCGACTGCCGCCCGAGATCGAGTCCCTGCGCGCCGAACCGGTCAAGCGGGTCCGCACGATCGCCGGCGACGAGGCATGGCTGGTCTCGTCCTACGAGCTCTGCAAGCAGGTCCTCGAAGACCCGAGGTTCTCGCTCAAGGACACCTCGGCGCCCGGCGTGCCCCGGCAGTACGCCCTGACCATCCCGCCCGAGGTGGTCAACAACATGGGCAACATCACCGGCGCGGGACTGCGCAAGGCCGTCCTCAAGGCCATCAACCCCAAGACGGACGGCCTCACCGACTGGATGCGCGACCACGCCGCCGCGCTGGTCGACGGACTCCTCGCCTACGGACCGCCGGTCGACCTCCGCGACCGCTTCACCAGCCCGTACGCCGAGCAGCTGCACTGCAGGATCCTCGGCATCCCCGAGTCCGACGCGCCGCGCCTGGCCGCCAGCCTGGACATCGCGTTCATGAACTCGGCCTGCCCCGTCAGCGGCGCCCGGCTCAACTGGGACCGGGACATCGCGTACATGGTCGAGCGGCTCGACGACCCGGCGACCACCGGCCTCATGGCCGAACTCGCCGCCCTGCGCGGGAACCCCGACTACGCCCATCTGACGGACGAGATGCTCGCCACCGTCGGCGTCACCTTCTTCGGCGCGGGCGTCATCTCCACCATGGGCTTCCTCACCATGGCCGTCTTCTCCCTGCTCCAGAACCCGGACGTATGGGAGCGGCTGCGCAAGGAGCCGGAGCGGATCCCCGGTGCCGTGGACGAACTGCTCCGGGTCAACCTGTCCATCGCCGACGGGCTGCCGCGCCTCGCCCTCGAAGACGTCACCCTCGGAGACGTCGAGGTACGGAAGGGAGAACTCCTTCTCGTCCTCGTCGAGGCCGCCAACACCGACCCGGCGGTCTTCCCCGACCCGCACACCGTGGACATCACCCGGCCGAACGCCGGAACCCACCTCTCCTTCGGCGGCGGCGGCCACTACTGCCCGGCCACGGCCCTCGGGAAGAAGCACGCCGAGATCGCCCTGGAGGTCCTGCTCGACAGGATGCCCGACCTGCACCTCGCGGTCCCGGTCGACCAACTCGTCTGGCGCACCCGCTTCATGAAGCGCATCCCCGAGCGCCTTCCGGTCGCCTGGTGACCACCATGTGATCCGACCCGACACGGACCGTCGCCCCCGGCCACCCGCCGGGGGCGACGGCGTTCCACGGGTACGGCTGCTCCGGCTCAGCGGCGGGGGCGCAGGTCCGCGCCGTAGACCGTGCGGTAGTCCGGGACGACGACCCGCGTCCCGGGCGCCTCCCGGTGGACCTGGCCGATCAGCCCGGCCAGGTCCATCGTCGGATCGGCCTGAGGGTGTCGCCCTCCGGAGGGTCGGAGATGGTGGCGGGAACGGTCGCCGGCGGCCCGGTCAGCGTGCCGGGCGCGAAGTAGGAGTGCTGCTTGTTACGGCTGTGCAGGCTCGCCACGACCTCGACGACGAGTCCCCGGCCGAAGTCCAGCACCTCGCCGCCCTTGACCACGGAGATCTGCAGGGGGTCCAGCCCGCCGTCCCCAGCCGGCGCAGCGACGCCGAACCGGGGGCGGGAACGGGGGAGGGGGTGCGGGCGTGCGCGGCCGCGGTCGGCAGGAGGGTAAGGCCGCGCCGAGGGCGGCGCCGCGCAGCATGGTCCGCCGGGCGTAGGCGTGCGGGTCGTCGGTCATGGCGCCAGAAGATCAGCCGGCCCGCAGGACTGTCCAGGCCCTGGATCTTCGTGGCGCCGGAAGGCGAACGACTGTGAGGGCTACGACCTGCGGCGGGGCTTTCCGGGCTTGCTTCCGCGCTTGACGTTCTTCGAGGCCTTGGCGCCCCTGGCCCCGCCGGAACCGCTCCGGGAGCTCTTCTCGGCAGGCCTGCCGCCCTTCTCGGGACGCTTCGCCTTCGCCTTGGGCTGCGGAGGCGTCGCGGCACGCCCCCGGGTGCTGTTCACCGTCCGGCCCCGGACGATCCCGATGAACTCTTCCACCAGGTCCGGGGTCGTCTCCGCCTGCGGCCAGGACAGGGCCACCCGGGACTCGGGCGTGTCCGACACGGGACGGTAGGTGAGGTCCTTGCGGTGGTGCAGCCGCGCCAGCGACTGCGGGACCACGAGCAGCCCCACGCCCGCCGCGACGAGCTCGATCGCGTCCGCCGTCGTCGCCGGCCGCTCGATCGCCGGCAGCCCCGGCGGGCGCTCCCAGTCGAGGGTGTCGTCGAGCGGATGCAGCACGATCTCCTCGGCCAGGTCCTCCGCCGACACCTCCTCGACCGCCGCCACCACGTGGTCCTTCGGTACGACGACGACCGTCGTCTCCGCGTACAGGGGGATCGCGCTGAGATCCGTACGGTCGACCGGCAGACGGACGAAACCGGCGTCCGCGCCGCCGCCCCGCAACAGCTCGAAGGCTTCGTCGGCGGGCACCTGGACGAGGGTCAGCGGGACGTCCGGGAGCCGCTCGTTCCAGATCCGCACCCACTTCGTGGGCGTCACTCCCGGTACGTACGCGAGCCGGAACGAGGAGGGTTCTTCCTGGCCAGTCACCCCGCCAGGTTACCCGTCGTGGTCAGAGGTAGCTCACACGCTCGATACCCTTGACACCATGACGTCGCACCAGACCGCCCAGACGATGAAGCCCGCGACCGCGGCGAAGAAGCTGGGTGTGTACCTCGAGGCCACCCCCGCCGAGTTCCGGGAGGGTGTCGTCTCGCGCACCGAGCTGAACGCCCTGCAGACCGATCCGCCCGAGTGGCTCCGCGAACTCCGGCGCAACGGCCCCCACCCCCGCCCGGTGATCGCGGCGAAGCTCGGCATCTCCATCTCGGGCCTCGCCCGGGGTGGCGTCACCGAGGCGCTCACCACCGACCAGATCGAGGCCCTGAAGCAGGAAGCCCCGGAGTGGCTCCAGAAGGAGCGCGCCACCCAGGCCGACGTCCGCAAGGAAGCGGTCCGCATCAAGGAGATGCAGGCGGAGAAGGCAGCGAAGGCCGACCGCTCGGACTCCTGACCTCCCCGGTCCCGACCGGTACCAGGTCGGGACGCTTCGCCGCGCGGCCGTCTCCTGAGGAGCGGCCGCGCAGGCGTCTGCCGAGCCACGGGCCGAGGAAGCCCGCGACCCACCGCGCCTCGTCCAGCGCCCTGCGCGGGCCCGACGCTCGCGCGCCGGGAGCTTCCGGCAGCGGATGCGTCCAGGAGTCGCCGTTGCCGGGCAGCCCGAGGGCTTCGGCCACGGCGGCGGCGATCCGCGCGTGACCGAGCGGACTGGCGTGCAGCCGGTCCGGGCTCCACAGTCGGGCATCGGTCACCACCGGATGCGGGTAGGTCTCCGCGACCGCCACGCCGTGGCGCGCCGCCGCCTCGCGGATCCGCGCGTTGAGCGCGACGACGCGGTCCCCGAGCGGCCGCGCCAGCGGGACGAGCAGCCCGATGTCCGGGAAGGTCACCGTCGCCACCCGCGTGCCCTGTGCGGTCAGCTCGGCGAACATCGCCTCCAGATGACCGACCACCTCGACCGCGTCGAACGTGGGCCTGAGCAGGTCGTTCATCCCCGCGACCACGGTGGCCACATCGGGCCGCAGCGCGAGCGCGGGACCGAGCTGCTCGGCCCGCACCTGCCCGGCGAGCCTGCCCCGTACCGCCAGGTTGGCGTAGGTGAGCCCCGGACTGTCGACCGCCATCAGCTCCGCGAGCCGGTCGGCGCAGCCGCGGAGGCCCGTGCTGTCGTCACCGTCCCCGAGGCCTTCGGTCTGGCTGTCGCCCAGGGCGACATAACGCTCGTACGGGCCGGTGTACATACGCCTGGTGCTCCTCCGTGCGGCGACGTGCCCCGAGCGGCACGCCTCGACGGCATTCAACACCGTACCTATTCAATTACGCGACTAGGTTCCGGGATTCGGGATCATGTCCGCACGTGCGTATCCGTCATCGCGGGGGTGTCGGGGTCACGTCGTAGCGGTGGAACGGCCCCTCCTCGATGGGCAGTTCAGGACGCCAGGTCCTGAGCGCCTGGGCGGAGGGCGCGAACAGCGACCCGGGGATTCGGTCGAGCGGGGTCCACTCCCAGCGCTCGATCTTGTCCGGCTCCGCGACGACCGGGGTGCCGCTGAAGGCCCGTACCACCGCCACCGCCGTCAGACGGGTGAGCCGCGTCGACGTCAGCGAGTCCAGCAGGATCCCGATGACGTCGACGTCGGCGACGTCGGCCACGAGGGTGGTCTCCTCGGCGAGTTCACGCGCGGCCGCCCGCTCGATGGACTCGCCCGGATCGACCTTCCCGCCGGGCAGCTCCCACGTGCCGCTCGGATGGAGCCCGAGCAGCACCCGGCCTGCCGCGTCGGTCACCACGACACCGGCCCCGAGCGAGGCCTGCGCGGACGGCGGCCGGGCGTTGCGGTGGGGCGGGGGCGGCTGATCGGCCGGGGGCATGTCGACTCCTCGTGCGTACGGTGGGCGCGTGTCGGCCACCAGCCAACACCACGCCCGGCTAAGCAGCATGGCGGCTGCCGCCCTGGAGCCGGCGCAGGGCGAGCAGTCCGCCGACGCCGGGAATGACGGACAGCCATCGCGCTCCGGTCGCGGCGGCGCCGGGCGCCGGCCATGCGGCCGCGATCGTGACGAGATACGCCGTGCCGTGCAACGGGCCGACGAGCGTCGAGACCGCGGGCGTGTGCGTGGTGAGCAGATTGACCAGGAGGGCGACCAGGGAGGCCGCCTCCACGCCGGCCGCGATGCGAAGCGTGCGCACCGGCCTCACGCTCCCGTGGTCGAGCCGGGGCGGACGATCATGAGGACCACGACGACCGCCCAGAGGATGTTGAAGACCCCGGTGAGCATGGCCAGTCGCGAGGCGGTCGCGCGTGCGGCGCCGCCGTCACCTTCGTGGCCTTCGCCGCCGTCGAGCAGCAGCCGCTGGCCGGGCAGGATCGCCAGGACCAGGACGGCCGCCGCGATCGCGGTGAGCGCCAGCGAGGTGAGCAGCCAGACGTCGGTGAGGACGCCGAGCTGGATCGCGGTCGCGAGCCCGAAGACCGGGACGGCGACACCGGCGACGGCGTACCCCCGGCAGATCCGGTGCAGCAGCGCGGCGACGGGCGAGTCCTGGCGCGCGTAGCGGGGGAACAGTGAGGCGGCCACGGTGATCGGTCCGACCACCAGGATCGCCGCGAGGACGTGTATGGACAGCAGCAGCTTGGTCACTACGGGCCCCTCCGGCCTGATGAGCCATATGTTGGCTGCCAATAGATAGCACGTCTACTCGTGTGGTGTGTAGGCTGCCTACCTATGAGAGCGGATGCGGTGCGAGGGCACCTCGACGGACTGCTGCTTGCCGTGCTGGAGCAGGAGCCGCTGCACGGGTACGCGATCATCACGGCCGTCCAGGAGCGCAGCGGAGGCGTGCTCGACCTGCGTACGGGCACGATCTATCCGGCGCTCAACCGGCTCGAGCGGATCGGGCTGTTGAGCAGCAGCTGGGATGCGGTCGGCGAGCGTCGCCGGCGCTGCTACGAACTCACCGACGCGGGCCGCGAAGGCCTCGCGGGGGAGCGGGCGGCCTGGCGCGAGTTCACGACGGCGATCGGCTCGGTCCTGAACCCGGCCCTCGCTCCCGGAACCGCGACATGAGCGCCCCCGCGAAGCCGAAGGGCTCGACGGACCCCATCGACGCCTACGTCGCGGACCTACGGAAGGCCCTGCACGGCCCGCCCCGGGCCACGGCGCGCCTCGTCGAGGAGGTACGCGGCGGGCTCGTCGACACCGCGGAGGCCCACACCCACGCGGGGGCTTCGTACGAGGACGCGGTCCAGGAGGCGGTGCGGGAGTTCGGCACCCCCGCCGAGCTCGCACCCGCCTTCCAGCGCGAACTGACGATCGCCCAGGCCCGCCACACCGCCCGCTCCGTCGTCCTCGTGGCCCCGCTCCTCCTCGCGTGCTGGTACGCGCTCCTCACCACGGGCACCGGCCAGGAGGGAGTACTGCCCCGCACGGCCCAGTCACTGGCCGCCGTCGCGGGCGTCGCGGCCCTTCTCGCAGCGACCGCCCTCGCGGCCACCGGCCCCCTCGCACGCCACGTACCCACCCCGCACCGGCTGCCCCTCCTGGTCGCCTGGACGGGCACCACGGCGAGCGTGTCGATGGCCCTGGCGACCCTTTCCCTTGCCGTCGCCGCCTTCATGACCGCCGGCTGGCCCCTGATCGCACTGGCCTGCACGCTCGCGGCCGCCTCCCACGCCCTCACGGCCCCCTCGGCCCGAGCCTGCCGCCACTGCGCCCGCCTGCCCGCCTGACCCTTCACACGGACCACCAGGCACGGGGGCTCAGCTTGGTCGCGGGACACGGGATCCAGCTGCCCAGCCTGCGGGTTCGCGGTGGTTGCATGCGGTGGTGAACTGCCTGCAGACCTGCGTGGCCGACTGCTCTCCGAGCAGCGGTGGCAGGGATCCCGCTGCTGCGAATATGCGCTTGCCGGTCGGGCTGAAGGCTGGGAAACTCCGCTGCTGTGCACATGGGGATCTCTGGATTCAAGCCGTCCTTCCTGGTCGGGGTCGAGGCGGTTCGACAGGCGCACGGATCGCGTCTGGCGAGGCTCGCTGGTCGGCGGCTGACGGGGTTCGCGCTGGCGCGTTTCGTCGAGGACGGAGACTGGTTCGCCGACTGCCCGGTGCTTCTGGACTTCGACGGCGTTCAGGTGGAGGTTTGTCACTCGAAGCTCGATGAACTCTCGATCGGCTGGGACACGATCGACACTGCGGCGACCATCACCGGGTGGGAGTGGTCCGAGTTCACGCCCCACTGGTCTCACAGCGACGAACGCCTCGAGCCGTTTCTCGGCCAGGGCCTGTGCGAGGTCGCGCTGCTTGAGTGGCGGCCGGCAGACCGTGACCTGGCGGCTGGAACGGTGGCTGTGGAGTTCGCCTTCGCCGGGGGCTGCCTGCGGATCGTCAACGGCCTCGACGAGAACTGCATCGAGCTCGGTGTGGCCCAGCCGGACTACGTTCGGCACCGGCTGGACCGTTGAACACTCCTGCTCGGCCCGTCGCCTCAGCGCGCGGTGACGCTCACCCGTACTTCGAGCGGTGCCCGGAACGAGAGCAGGTCCAGGACCGGTGGGGGCGGTGCGCCCGGGGTCAGGTGGAGGTCGGGGAGTCGGCGGGCGGCCGCGCGTAGTGCCACGGCGGCTTCCGTACGGGCCAGTGACGCGCCCGGGCAGCGGTGGCGGCCCGCGCCGAAGGACAGGTGGTGGCGGACGTTCTCGCGGAAGGGGAGCATCCGGTCGGGAGTTTCGAAGACCTTCTGGTCCGAGCCGCTGCCCAGGAGCATCAGCAGCAGTTCGGCTCCGGCCGGGAGTCGTACACCGCCCAGCTCCACCGGCTCCGGCGCCACCCGACGCCAGGTCGTCACGGGCGGCTCGCGGCGCAGCACCTCCTCGACCCACGCCTCGGCCAGACCCTCCTCGCGCGCCGCGCGCCGCCACAGGCCGGGTTCGTCCAGAGCGCCCCACAGGACCGTGGCGATGAGCTGGCCGGTCGTGGACTGCCCGGCGATGAAGACGAAGAAGCACGCGCCGACCGCCGTCGCCACGTCCACCGGTTCGCCGTCCGGCAGCCGGTGGCGGGTCAGCGCGCCGATGAAACTGTCCGGCGGGGCGGACCTGTCGGTCACGACCGAGGTCAGCCACTGATGGAACTCGCCGACCAACGCGGCCAGTTCGAGCTGCCGCTCCGCTGTCGGGCGTCCGTAGAAGAGCTCCAGCGAGGCGTCGCTCCACCGCACCAGGGTCTCCGGCGCGAGGCCGTCGATCCCCAGCAGCTCCATCATGATCCGGCAGGGGAGCGTGTGCGCGAACGTGCCGAAGAGGTCGCTGCCGCCCCGCCCGTCGAGCTCCGCCCGCACGTCGTCCAGCAGCTCGCCCGCGACCCGCTCGATGACGGGCACCGCCGCCGCGACCCGCTGGGCGTTGAAGAAGCGCGTGACGACACGGCGCAACCCCGCGTGGCTCTCGGTCGCGTTGTTGGCCAGCGCGGGCCGCAGCCGGAAACCCGCGCGGGCGAGCAGCCGGAGCGCGGGAACGCTCAAGGGGGTGACCGCGTGCTGGGCGTTGTCCGGCCGGAACGCCTCCGGGTCGAGCAGCACCCGGCGGATGTCCTCGTACCGGCTGACCAGCCACAGCCCGGTGGCGGGGTCGCGATGGACGGGGGCCTCGGTCCGCAGCGCGTCGAGCCACGGGTACGGGTCGCGGACGAAGTCCTCCCCGAACACGTCCAGCTGATCGAGCCGCAGCAGTGGCGAGCCCTCGGTGCCGGCCGTCCCACCGTACGGGCAGGAACCGACGGGACCCGTGGCGGAAGCGGGCCCCGGCCCGCCGGGGGCGGTTGTCACGGTCGCGGACGCTAGCACGCGACCGTACGCCTACCGGCCGGTCTGTGCGCCGGATCACGCCGGATTACGCCGGATCACGTCGGAGCGACCGGCTCCGGCACGCCCCGCCGCCCCGGCCGGAAAACCGCTGGAGGCGGCTCCGCGCCGCCGGACAGGATGACGCCATGACCCTGACCGCGTACCCCGTGGAAGCCCTGCTCGTCGTGGACGTCCAGACGGCCTTCGTCACCGGCCCCGGCGCCGTTCCGGGCGCCGACCGTCTCCTGGACCGCACGGCCGCGCTGATCGCCGGGGCGCGCGCCGGCGGCGCGCTCGTCGTCCACGTGCAGAACGACGGCCCGCCCGGGGCGGACTGCGAACCCCACACCCCCGGCTGGGAACTCCACCATCGCGTCGAGCCGGGCCCCGCCGAGGTGGTCATCCGTAAGGTCCGGGACGACAGCTTCGAAGGGACCTCACTGAACGGCCTGTTGACCGACGCGGGCGTCCGCTCGCTCGCCGTCTGCGGGATGATGTCCGAGATGTGCGTCCAGGCCACCGCCCGCACGGCCCTGGCGCGCGGCTACCGCGTCGTCCTCCCGTACGACGCCCACGCGACGCACGACATCCCGGCGGCCCCCGGAATCGCCGACGCGGTCCCCGCCGCCACGGTCTCCCGCGTCGCGGCCTGGGCCCTCAGCCGCGAAGCCGACACGACCATCCCCGCCTCCGCCGTCACCTTCACCTCCCCACCCGCGCGTTCCCACCCGGGGCCGTCCTGAGAGGCGGGCCCGGTCGGCGTTCCGTAGCGTGAGGGCGTCCGAAGGTGTCCGAGGCACCCCTTCGGCGTGCGTGCGGGCGTGCCTGCGTAGGTACGTACGTGCGGGTGTGGGCCGGGCGGAGGTGGGAGCGTGGCGGTGCGTGTGGGGCCGGACCGCGGCGGCGGGCTCTTCCGCCGACCGAGGCGGGAGATGCGCAGGGACCTGGCGCAGCTCGTCTGCGCCGGAGCCGGCGTCGGCCTCGGGCTGCTGGTCCCTCTGCTGACCGTGGGCCCCGACGCCAAGTCCGAGCAGGTGGTGAGCCTGCTCTTCACCATCGGCTTCGGCGTCATCAGCCTGGTGAGCATCATCTACTCGGTGCTCTTCCTGGTGGTGCAGTTCTCCTCCACGATGTTCACCCCGCGCCTCGGGCTGTTCCGCGAGGATCCACTCGTCTGGCGCGCCTTCGCGTTCGCCGTCGGCGTCTTCATCTTCTGCGTCACCGCGGCCCTGTCCATCGGCACCAAGCAGACCGTGTCCGCCCTCGTCCCGACCGCCGCCATGCTCCTGGCCCTGGTCGCGCTCTGGCTCATGCGGGCCCTGCAGAGCCGGGCCTTCACCTCGATCCAACTGGCACCCGCCCTCGCGTCGATCGCCGCACGGGCGCACCCGCTCTTCGACTTCCTCTACACCGCGCCCTTCGACCCCGCCGCGAGCGCGCGCCCCCGGCCGGCGCCGACCGGGGCGACCACCCTGCGCTGGTCGGGCGCGGCCGCCGTCCTGCAGCAGGTGGACGCCCCGACCCTCGTCGACCTGGCGAGGAGGCGTGGCTGCGTCATCACCTTTCGCGTACCGATCGGGGGCACCCTCGTGAAGGGCGGCCCTCTCGCCGACGTGACAGGCGGAGAGATGACCGGCGGAAAGGGAATCGGCACGGAGGCGTCCCGTACGGGCGTGTCCGAGTCCGAGCTCCGCGCCGCCCTCGTCACCGGCGTCGAGCGCACCTTCGACCAGGACCCCGAACTGGCCTTCCGGCTCTTCGCCGACATCGCGCTCCGGGCCCTCTCGCCCGCCGTCAACGACCCCGCCACCGCCGTCCAGACCCTGGACCAGGTCGAGGACCTGCTGACCCGCCTCGCCGACCGCGACCTGGACATCGGGGAGCTCACCGACGAGGACGGCGCGGTCCGGATCGTCGTCCCCGTCCCGAGCTGGGAGCAGTACCTCTCCACGGCCGTCGACGACCTGATCGTCGTCGCGGCCGCCTCGCCCATGTCGCTCCAGCGCCTGCGCACCATGCTCGACCGGCTCCTCGACCGCTGCCCCGAACCCCGGCGCGCCATCGTCCGCGACCGGCTGCGGTGGATCGAGGCGCTGGGAAGCGAGCAGTACCCGCGGATCTGGTCGCCCCCGGCGGGCACCTGAACCGCGGGGCGCCGGCCTCCGACGGCCACGGACGCTCACCGGGTGTGCCCTACGATGAGCGCGGGAGGTCGAGACAGCCGATGGTGACACCACAACGCAGCGGACAGGACCGCGTTCCGCCCCACCCGGACATGCGCACGATCAGCCTCCAGCAGGTGCTGGAAGCCCTCGTCGACCCCGTCCGCCGCCAGATCGTCAGCGTCCTGCACGCCACGGACCAGGACCTCAACTGCGGCGCCATCGACCTCCCGGTCAGCAAGTCCACCGCCACGCACCACTTCCACGTCCTGCGCGAGGCCGGCCTCATCCGCCAGCACTACGTCGGTACCTCCCGGATGAACGGGCTGCGCCGCGAGGAGTTCGAAGAGGCCTTCCCCGGCCTCCTCAGGGCCGTGGTGGGCAAGGAATGAGCACGACGAAAACCCCGCTCGCCCTGCGCATCGTCGGCGGCGATCTGCCCGGCCGCGCCTGCGGAGCGTACGACGACGTCCACGTCGCCGTGCAGCGCGGGCGCGAGCCCGACGGCGCGGTGCCGGGGGACGCGGCCGAAGCGGTGTGGGAGTTCACCGTGGACACGGTGCTCGCACCGGACGGGACCCAGGACTTCCGAGGACCGTACGTCCACGGCCGCCGCGGCGAGCGGTTCCTCTACCTCACCTGGGGCGAGTGGCCCCCGGGCGGCACGTTCACGATGTTCCGCCGGGCCAAGCTCTTCCTCGACGACCTGCCCGCGACCGCCCTCGACCGAGGCGCGGCCGAAGGACGGCTCGGCCTGACCGACGCCCACGGGCTGCCGCTCTGCGCCGCCGTACGCCCGCCCCGCATCCGGTGGACGACGGGCTGAGGCCACCCATCAGGCGACTCATCAGGCCACCGAACAGGCCACGCATCGGGCCGCCCATCAGCCCCTGAGCCGCCGTCACCCGAACGGCTTTGCCCGAGCGCGGCGCGCGATCGCCTCCCATACGATCACCGTCACGGCAGCGAAGACTCCAAGGAGTGGGCTCATGTCCGGACAATTCGAGGCGACGACGGACGTCGACCGCCCCATCGAGGAGGTCTTCGCCTTCCTCGCCGACGGGCGCAACGACCCGAAGTTCAGCCCTCGGGTGCAGAAGATCGAACGCGTCCCGGACACCCCGACGGCCGTCGGCACCGTCTTCCGCAGCACGGTGAAGGACGCCGGGATGACGACGTCCCGCGAGTTCCGCATCACCGAGTTCGACGCACCGCACCGGATCCGCTGGGCCGAGACCTCCAAGAACATCGTCATGGCCCGCGAGGGCGGCTACGACCTCTCCGCCCTGCCGGACGGCCGTACGAGGGTCCGGATCCACAACGTCCTTGAGGGCCACGGAGTCGGCAAGCTCCTCGTCGGCCTCGCCCTCGGCGCCGCCCGCAAGGACGCCGACGCGTTCGGCCGCCGCATCAAGGCGGCGGCCGAAGCGTCGTAACACCCGCACACCCCGCACACCCGTGTCGGGTCAGGGCGTGACGGGGACGTTCGTCAGTCCGCTGCCCGCGTTCGTGACCGTGTTGGACGCGTACACGACGTTCGGATTCGCGCTGCACTTCGACGTCGAGGTGATCTTGATGGCGTACGCACCCACCCCACCCAGGTCGGACCTGTTGCCGCGCCACACGTTGCCGCACCGTCGAAGGACGACTCCTGCACCTGGATGTTCTTGGCGCTCTCGGTGACGACCGCGTGGGAGCCGGTCATCTGCGTGCCGACGCGCCGGATCCAGACGTTGGCCGCCCACTTCAGGACGATGCCGTGCTGGGCGTACTCCGGGGCGATGTTGCCGAAGTTGGTCCTGGCGTCGTCGGGCGTGACGTCGTACGTACCTCGATGCCGATGCCCTGGACGACCTTGAGCGGGGTGACGCGGCTCGGGTAGACGGTTCCGCCGATCGCGGCCGAGCCGTCGGAGGTCGAGTTCAGCGGCAGGTCGTACTCGAGGGGCTTGTCGATGGGGCTCCCGCTGGCGCCGTACGGTAGGCCTGCAGAGCACCCCATCGCCCTGCACTGCACGGCGCTGCTGTGCTGTGCACCGCACGCCAACGACAACGCCGACGGCCTGGACGACCTGGAGCCCGCACCGTGAACGCCCGTACACACCGGCCCCTCCGCAGCGCGCTGTCGGTCCTGGCCCTGGCGGGCGTCCTCGCCGCCATGGCCGTCGGATGCGGGTCGCCCGGTGACGGCGAGGGTGGCGGCGACTCCGCCCCCTCGTCCCCGCCGTCCTCCGCCCGCGCCGTGGTCCCGCCCGAGCCCCACGTAGGCTTCGACTACCAGATCGGCGGAGCCTACCCGCCGCCCCCCGGAGTCGGTGCGGTCTCCCGCGACCGCACGGCCGAGCCGACGGACGGCCTCTACAACATCTGCTACGTCAACACCTTCCAGGCCCAGCCGGACGCCACGGACTGGTGGCAGGAGAACCACCCCGACCTCCTCCTGAGGAACGCCGGCGGAGCACCCGTCATCGACCAGGACTGGGACGAAGCCCTCTTCGACATCTCCACGCCCGCAAAGCGCGAGCGGCTCGCCGAGATCGTCGGCGGCTGGATCGACGGCTGCGCCGCCTCCGGCTTCCAGGCCGTCGAGGCCGACAACCTCGACTCGTACGAGCGCTCCGCAGGCCTCCTCACCCCGGAACACGACCTCGCCTTCGCGCGGTTGCTCATCGACCGCGCCCACGCGGCGGGCCTCGCGATCGGCCAGAAGAACGCCGCCGAGCTCGCCCAGCGCGGCCGCGCCCTCGGCTTCGACTTCGCGGTCGCGGAAGAGTGCGGCCAGTACGACGAGTGCGGCCCGTACGCCACCGCCTTCGACAACCGCGTCCTCGTCATCGAGTACGAACCCGCCGGCCTCGCGCGCGCCTGCGAGCGCTGGGGCAAAACCCTCTCCGTGGTCCTGCGCGACACCGACGTCCGCCCCGCCGGCGAGACCGGCTACGTACGCGCGACCTGCTGACCGCGGCCCTCGCCCCGGCTCGTGGTCGGCGCGCGGTTGACACCCTCGCGGGCTACCTCCCCGTCCCCTGCCCCGCCTGCTGCGTCATCGCGGCGGAACGCGCCGCCCGGTACCGCCCCGGCGTCGTACCGAACTCGCGGCTGAAGGCGTGCGACAGCGCGTACGGCGTCCCGTAGCCGACGCGGCGGGCGATCGTCGTCAAGGAGTCCTCGGAGTCGCGCAGCCGCGCCGCGGCCAAGGTCAGCCGCCACCAGGTGAGGTACGCCATCGGCGGCCGGCCGACCAGGGACGTGAAGCGGCGCGCGAGCGTCGGCCGGGACACGCCCGCCTCCGCGGCCAGCCGGTCGTTGCTCCACGCGGCGGCCGGGTCGGCGTGCAGCGCCCGTAGAGCCGCCGCCGTCACGGGGTCACCCAGGACGGCCGGCCATGCGCCGCCGCCGTCCTGGGCCACCCAGGCCCTGATCATGTAGACGAGCAGGAGGTCGACGAGGCCGGGAACGGCGATCCCCGATCCGGGCCGGTCCGCGCCCAGCTCGCCTCCCAACAGATCGATGGCGGCCCGCAGTTCGGCCTGGTCTCCCACCCGGTTCGGCAGATGGACCACGGTCGGCAGCTCCGCCAACAGCGGGTGGACGCGGCTGTGATCGAGACGGTACTTGCCGCACAACAGTTCCGCCCCGGACGCCGTCGGACTCGACGGCGGCCCGCCGGTCCACCGCTCGAACGGCACCGCGCGCGCGACGGTCTCCGCGTCGACGGGGGAGTCGGCGATCACATGGCCCGTCCCGTGCGGCAGCAGAACCGCGTCGCCGACGCCGAGCGACACCGCCGAGCCGCCGTCCGGCAACAGCCAGCAGCCGCCCTCCAACACCACATGGAAGCCCGCCCCGTCGTACGGGGCGAACCGCGCACACCAACTCCCACTCACCCGCACGCGGTCGGACGACGCCCGCCCCATCCGCACGGTCGCGATCGCATCGCTCACCACATCCATGGAGGAAGGGTAGCTCCCGGCTCAGATGTGAGACGTGCACGTATTCACAGGAGCAGTGCAGGCATTGAGAGACTCAGTAACCTCTCCCTAGGGTCGACTCCATGAACACCACACAGACCGCGCAGCGCATGACGCTGGGAGACGTCGAGGTCATCCGAGTCGTCGAGTGGCAGGGCGCGTTCACCTCCGCCCGAGGCCTTGTCCCGGACGCCGAGCCCGACGTATGGCGTGCCAACGAGCAGCGGCTGGCCCCCGACCACTGGGATCCGCAGACGGATCACGCCGTGATGGCGCTCCAGACCTGGGTCCTGCGCAGCGCAGGACGGACCGTCCTCGTCGACACCGGAGTGGGCAACGGTCGCGAGCGGCCCGGCACACCGTTCCACCACTGGCAGGGAGACTTCCTCGGCGGCCTGGCCCGTGCCGGGATCCGCCCCGAGGACGTCGACGTCGTCGTCAACACCCACATCCACGCCGACCACGTCGGTTGGAACACGACCCGAACCGACGGCGAGTGGGTCCCGACCTTCCCCCACGCCCAGTACCTCGTCCCCGCCGCCGACGACGCCTTCTTCGGCCCCGGGAACGCCGACCGTCACGGAAGGCAGGAGCACGACCGGTTCGTTCATGAGGACAGCATCGCCCCCGTGCACCGGGCCGGCCGGAGCGTGCTCTGGGACGGCACGTACCGCATCGACGAGCACCTCACGCTGGAATCCGCACCCGGCCACACCCCCGGCTCCGCCGTGCTGAGGCTCGCCTCGGGAGACGACCGTGCGGTCTTCGTCGGAGACCTCCTCCACAGCCCGGTGCAGCTGCTCCAGCCCTCGTGCAACAGCTGTTTCTGCCTGGACGCGGCGGCGGCCGTCACCAGCCGCCGCCGCATCCTCGAACGGGCCGCCGCGGAACGGGAACTGATCGTCCCCGCCCACTTCGGCGGCACCGGCATCGCGGAAGTCACCCGCGACGCCGGCACCCTCACCGTCAGCCGATGGCCCTAGGTCGCGTCCGGAAAGTCTGGCCTGGCTCGCGGCCCCGCCCTTCGGGCGGACGACCATACTTTCCGGACACTCCCTAGGGGCCCTGTCACCTCAGGAGGCGGCAGCCGCCCCGTACGCGACCCTCAGCTTGGCCACGGCGCCCGTCAGGTCCCCCGTGAGCAGCAGATGGTCCGCCTCGGCGAACGGCTTCGCCGTCGCCTCCGTGACGTGCTGACCGATCCTCTGCTGGACGATCGCCCGGGCCTTCGCGACCAGCTCCCGGCCCTCCGCCGACGTACCGAGCCCGAGCGCCTGGAGGACCTTGGCCGCGACGCCGATGGCCTTCAGAGCGGAGTCCCCGCCGGCCGGGGCAGGGGAGAGAGTCGTCAGCCCCCAGCCGTACGGGAACTGCGGATCGTAGGCCGCGTCGCCGACATTCACCGGCAGCTGCGCCTCGGACTTCGGCCAGGTGACCGGGAGCTGTCCGGTGAACGGACGGGCCCCGTAGAGCACGTCGGCGACACCGTCGCCCTCCGTACCCGGCAGCCACGACGCGACGAGCGAGTCGATCGCACCCAGCCGGTCACCGATGAGCTGCGGGCGGCCGGACACCACCAGGACCACGCACTTCATCGCGGCGCAGACCTTGTCGACGGCCGTCCTGTCGGCGGCGGTGAGCTCCAGGTCGTGTCCGTTGCCGACGTCCCCGATGCCCTCCGCGTACGGCGTCTCGCCGACGACGACCACGCCGACGTCGTACCCGCCCATGTCGGCGGAGGCGTCCTTGGAGTACGCGATCTCCGCCCCGGGCGCCGCCTTCCGCATGCCCTCCAGAATCGTCGTCCCCGTGGTCGTCCGACCGGACGAACCCTGCCAGCTGACGGTCCAGCCGCCCGCCTGGTTGCCGAGGTCGTCGGCGTTGGACCCGGCGACGTACACCTTCCGGTCCTTCTTCAGCGGCAGCAGCCCACCCTCGTTCTTCAGCAGCACCTGGGACTTGGCGACCGCCTCGCGCGCCACCGCGCGGTGCCCGGGGGAGCCGATCTCGCCGAGGTGGGAGGTGTCCGCGTAGGGCTGCTCGAACAGGCCCAGCTTGAACTTCTGCGTCAGGATCCGCGCCACCGCGTCGTCGATCCGGGCCTGGCCGATCCGCCCGGCCGTCACCTCGTCCTTCAAGGTCCGGGTGAAGTCCTGGTAGTTCGTCGGCACCATGATCATGTCGAGGCCGGCGTTGACCGACGTCCGCACGTCGCTGGGGTAGTCGCCCGGGATCTGGTCGATCGCCTGCCAGTCACTGATGACGAAGCCCTCGAAGCCCATGCGGTCCTTCAGGACACCGTTGATCATCTCCGCGTGGGCGTGCATCTTCACAGGACCCTGGTCGTCGCCCAGGATGTCCAGCGAGGAGTACGACGGCATGACCGTCCCCGCCCCGCGCTTCACCGCCTCGGCGAACGGCGCGAGATGCACCGCCTCGAGCTCCTCCCGGGTGACCTTCGTGACGCCCTGGTCGATCGTGTACGAGCCGGTGGTCGAGGACCCGAACTCCGTCCCGCCGTCGCCCACGAAGTGCTTGGCGCTGGTCAGCACCTTGTCGTTACGATCCAGGTCCCTGCCGTCCCGCGCGCCCTGCATCCCGTTGATCACGGTCTCCATGGCGGTCACCAGGGCGGGATCCTCACCGAACGCCTCGTAGGAGCGCCCCCAGCGCTCGTCGCGCGTGACGCACAGGCACGGCGCGAAGTCCCACGGGATGCCCGTCGCCCGCACCTCCTTCGCGGTCACGGCACCCGTCCGCTCGGCGAGCTTCGGATCACGCGCGGCGCCGAGGCCGATGTTGTGCGGCATGATCGTCGAACCGACGACGTTGTTGTGGCCGTGCACCGCGTCCACGCCGTAGATCAGCGGGATCTGGAATCGCGTGGCCTGTGCGCGCAGTTGGTAGCCGTCGATCATCTTCGCCCAGGCGGCGGGCGTGTTGGGGGAGGGGACCGATCCACCGCCGGAGAGCAGGGAGCCGAGGTCGTAGGAGGCGATGTCGCCGGGCGACCGCAGCGCGTTGCGCTCGGCCTGCGTCATCTGGCCGGCCTTCTCCGCGAGCGACATCCGCCCCAGCAGATCGGCGACGCGCTTCTTCACCGGAAGCTTCGTGTTCAGGTACGGCAGCCCATGGGCGTTCACGACGACCGTCGGGTTCTCCGTCGGGGCCTTGGCGCCCGTGACGCCCAGCGTGAGCGGGATCGTCTCGGCCGACTCGGCGGAGCTGTCCTTCTTCGTTGCCACGGAGACCGAACGGGTCGCGCCGGAGGCCGTACCGGCCGGGAAGGTGACGGAACCGCTCACCGGCGTGAAGTCCTCGCCGGACCGGGCGCTCCCGCCCTCGCCGTCGGTCGTGTACGTGACGGTGACGGGCTCGGCGAGCGGCGCGGATCCCGTCGTGGCGACGGACACCTTCACCTCGGCGGTGCCGCCCTCACCGACCGGGTACACGGCGGCATCGGTGACGACCTTGGTGGTCAGGGCCGGCTCGGCCGTACCGTACAGCTCCACGCCGTCCATCGCGAAGGCGCCGGGCGAGCCGGGCGGCAGCGTCAGGGCGTACCCCCACATCTCGTTCAGACCGAGCACCTGGTCGATGCCGCCCACCGGCTGGTAGTCGGCGCGGTACTGGAACTCCGAGAACGGGATCTCGACGAGGTGCCAGCCCTCCCAGTCGTCCGTGAACGACGTGGTCCACAGCTCGGACGCCTCGCCGTTCGCCCCGCCGTCCTTGATCTCGAAGTGGAGGCGCTTGCCGGACCCGGGCGGCAGGGGCGCGGTGTTCTGCCCGTACCACCAGAAACGGACGCCCTTGTACGCGGTCCAGTCGTGGGCGGGCCTGTCGAACGCGAAGTCGTGGCTGAACCCGCCCCAGCCGCTGATGTCGTAGTCGCCTGCGAGGACCTTCCCGCCCTCGGGGGCGTCGGCGCGCTCGGCGATCCGCAGCTTCGGCGGGTCGTCGGCGTCACTACCCCACGTGAAGATGCCCTCCGCGGGCGGGGAGGCGAAGGGGATCTCCCCTTCGAACCGGTCGACGGCCACCGGCGCGGGTGCGCTCGCGGGCACGTCGGCCGCGGCGCTCGGCAGCGTCGCTCCGGTGAGGAGAGTGCCGAGCAGAGCGGTGACGGCTATCACCGCCGTTGTTCGTGGCATTGCGGCTCCTTGTACGGGACAGCGGGACAGAGGGACGGACGGGACGGACGGGACGGAGAGACGGAGGGAAGAGGACGTGCGGGAACGGCGGCGCGGGGCCGCCTGCGGGGCGGCCAGGAGCGACGGCGTACGGGGAGGGAGTGGCTGGTGGTTGGCCTCGTCCCGCGTCATCGGCCGCCGCTCGGCGCGGAGCGCCGGACGACGAGTTCGGTGGGCAGGACGACCGGCTCACGCGGGATCGGCTCGCCGCCAAGACCCGCCAGGAGCATCCGCGCGGCCGTCTCACCCATCCGACGCATCGGCTGGCGGATGGTGGTCAGCGGCGGTTCGGTGTGCCGCGCCATGGGAATGTCGTCGAAGCCGACGACGGCCACGTCGTCCGGGACGACCCGCCCGGCCTCGCGCAGCGCGCGCAACACGCCCGCCGCGATGAGGTCGTTGTGCGCGAAGACGCCGTCGAAGTCCCAGCCCCCGGCGAGCGCACGCCGTACGGCGGACCGTCCGGTCTCCTCCGTGAACTCGCCCTCGACGATCAGATCCGTCGGCAGGACCTCGCGGAACCCGTCCAGCCGTTCGCGCACACAGCCGAAGTCGCGGCGCCCGGTGACGACCAGCGGCCTGGTGCGGCCCGAGGCGAGCAGATGGCCCGCGGCGGCCTGGCCTCCGGCGTGATGGGTGGTGGCGACCGAGGGGAAGGCCGGATGACGGCCCCGGTCGTCGATGAGCACGACGGGCAGGCCACGCCGGTGCATCGCGGCGATCGTGTCGAGGGTGCTCTCCGGCTCGACGACGAGCAGTCCGTCGAAGGCCCGGGCGGAGACCTGAGCGGCGAAGTGCCGTACGGAGTCGGCACCTCGGTTGCACGTGAAGAGCAACAGCCCGTACCCGGCCGCCTCGACGGTGTCGACGACACCCTGGAGGACCTCGCCCATCCACGGCCAGGTGAGCGACGGCGTCAGCATGCCGATGGTCCGGCTGGAGCCGCGCGCCAGACCGACCGCCCCTGAGCTGGGCACATAGCCCAGCACATCGATCACTTCACGAACGCGGGCGGCCGTGGCCTGGTCCACCTCCGCCCTGGTGTTCAGGACCCGGGAGACCGTCGTCTTGCTGACACCCGCCTGACGTGCGACATCGGCGATCGTGACACGCATCGGGGGCCTCCGCGTCGAGGGACTGACATCGGTGTCGGAACCGCTCCCGGAACCGGTTCCGGCACGGTGGGGCGAGTCAACCGCCACCCCGCACCGCCGTCAAGAGTTCACACAGTGAACGCCTCAAACTCCCTACATGCCCCTTCAACTCCGGTCGTGCGTTCAGGATATGAATGCGCGACACCTTGACGGCGGACCCCGATGCCCAGTTCACTCTCGACGCGAGCCGGCCCCCGGACACCCACTCGACCGCACCGGACTCGATCCGACGGGACCCACCCGACGCGCGACCGGGCTCTCGGACTTCCCCCACACCCCGCCGAGAAGGGCACCCACATGCTCCGTTCGACGCACAGCCCCACCCGCACGGGCCGCCGGCGCCGCCGTCCCCGAGGCAGCCGGCTGGTGAGAACCCTCCTGGCCGGAGCACTGGCCGCATCAGGTCTCACCGGCCTCGCCGGAATCACCGGCCTCTCCGCCGGCACGGCACACGCCGCGGGAGAGCAGGTGAACGTCTGGCTGACCACCACCGACGACGCGGGCGGCCGCCACGTCACCCGCGGACTCCAGCAGCAGACCCCGATCGCCTTCCAGGACGGCAACGGCGGCGCGGGCACGACCCTCACCGTCGACGAGAACACGCGCTACCAGACCTTCACCGGTGGCGGCGCCTCGTTCACCGACACCGCCGCCTGGCTGATGAAGGGTTCCGGCGCCCTCTCCCAGGCGACCCGGGACGCGACGATGCGCAAGCTCTTCTCGCCCACCGACGGCATCGGCCTGTCCTTCGTCCGCAACCCCATGGGCGGCTCGGACCTGGCCCGTTTCGGCTACACCTACGACGACCTGCCGGCCGGTCAGACCGACCCCACCCTCGCGCGCTTCTCCCTCGCCCACGACCTCCAGGACGTCCTGCCCCTCACCAAACAGGCCAAGCAGCTCAACCCGGCCCTCACGCTCGTCGCCTCGCCCTGGACCGCCCCCGCCTGGATGAAGGACAGCGGCCAGCTGAACGGCGGCTGGCTGAAGGCCGAGCACTACGGCACGTACGCCGACTACTTCGTGAAGTACCTCCAGGGCTGGCGCGACCAGGGCGTCCCCGTCGACTACGTCACCGCCCAGAACGAACCGACCTGCTGCTCCGGCTACCCGTCGATGAGCTGGAACGCCTCAGGACTCGCCTACTTCACCAAGAGCGAGCTGCTGCCGGGGCTCCAGTCCGCCGGCCTGCCCACCAAGGTCCTCGCCCACGACTGGAACTGGGACACGTACGACGCGTACGCCGCCCAGACCGTCGACGACCCGGCCGTGCGCAGCCATCCGAACTTCGGGGGCGTCGCCTGGCACGGCTACGGCGGCAACGTCGCCAAGCAGACCGAGATCCACGACCGTCATCCGCAGCTGAACGCCTTCCAGACCGAGCACTCGGGCGGCACCTGGAACGCGAACCAGCAGCGCGAGGACATGATGAACATCATCGACTACACCCGGAACTGGGCGAAGTCGGTCACCAAGTGGTCCCTCGCCGTCGACCAGAACAGGGGCCCGCACAACGGCGGCTGCGGTGTCTGCGACGGCCTGATCACCGTCCACAACGGCGACTCCCGGCACGGTCAGGTCGACTACACGATCGAGTACTACACCATGGGCCACCTCACGAAGTTCGTCCGGCCCGGCGCCCACCGCATCGCCTCGACCGCCACCTCCGAGGTCCCGAACGTCGCCTGGCGCAACCCCGACGGCTCCAAGGCCCTCATCGCCTACAACGACTCCACCGCCGCACGGCAGATGACCGTCAACTGGGGCTCGGGCCACTACACGTACACGCTCCCCGGCAAGACCTCCGCGACCTTCACCTGGTCGGGCACCCAGGCCTCCGCCCCGTCGCTGGTGGGCCTCGGCGGGGCCTGCCTCGACGTCGCGGGCGGCTCGGCCGCCGACGGTACGCCGGTCCAGCTCTGGCAGTGCAACGGCTCGGCCGCGCAAGCCTGGACGATCCACGCCGACGGCACTGTCCGCGCCCTCGGCAAGTGCCTGGACGTGACGGACGGCTCGACGACGAACGGCGCCAAGGTCCAGCTCTACACCTGCAACGGCACGGGCGCCCAACGATGGCGCCACGAGCCGGCCTCCGCCGACCTCGTGAACGTCGCCGCCGACAAGTGCCTGGACGCCACCGGAAACTCCTCCACGAACGGCACCCGCGCCCAGATCTGGTCCTGCACGGGAGCACCCAACCAGAAGTGGCGCCCGACCGTCCTCTAGGCTCCACCCGGCGCACCCCCCCGGACCATGTCCTGCTCAGGTCTGGAGAGTTGCGTCCTGTACGGAACCGTCCGGGAGCGCGTGACAGGCGCTCCCGGACGGTCCTGTGTGCGGCGGGAGGCCGGACTCAGGAGGCGGGCGGGCTCAGTTGACGAAGACGGGGGCGCCCGCCTGTGTGGTGTCCGACACGGGGCCGTACTTCGCGCTGAAGAAGCCGTTCGCGGGGCACGTGCCCGGCCCGCTGGCCTTGGTGAACTGCTGGTTGGCGAAGGCCAGCGAGTTGTCCGCGTTCGACGGGGTCGCCGTCAGGGTCGTGGCCCGGTAGACGCAGGTCGTCAGGCCCAGGATGGTGTTGATCTTCAGCGTGGTCTGGATCGGGCCCCCGCTGCCCGCGGTCACGGTCAGCGTGCCGCCCGATGTGACGGCCGTCGTGTACGGGAGGTTGTTGACCGTGATGCTCTGCACGCCGGTCGCGCCCACGATGTTGGTCGTACAGCTGCTCAGGGTGTGGGAGTTGAGCGTCTCGGTCGCGGTGCCGGGTGCGGCCGGGTTGCTCGTGACGGTCGCGTTGAACGCCGAGGAGTTGCAGGTGATCCCCGTGCTGCCGCCGGACGTCGTGGCGATCTTCGCGGTGGTGCCCGAGGTGAGCGAGGCGGCGAGCACGTCGCCGACCGCGACGGCCGGACCGCTCGCGCTGCCGGTCGTCAGGACGCTGCCGGCCGCGGTGGCCGGGTGCGTGACGGCCAGGACGGCGGCGACGGCGGCTCCGGCGGAGGCTAAGAAGACACGCTTGTTCATGGTGGGGGTTCCTTTCGTCCCAGGGTGAGGGTGGTGGAGCTCTGCCGGGGATGCGGGGACATCACCCGGCGGGCGGGTATGCGTGGGTGGGCCCCCGGCGGCGGCCGGTGGCGGGGGAAGGATGCGGCTCTACGGTGCGGACGGAGCGAAGCGAATCCCTGGCCGGGCCGATCCGGCGCCACGGATCGGCCCAGCGCTGTCGCGGGACGCGACGAGAGCGTGATACTCGGTGCGGTGCACGGTGCGGAGCAGAGCGCCGCAGAAGAGGAAAACCCATCAGGGTTGTAAACCTGTCGGGTATGTGACGTCAACAGCCCCGGGGGGATGTGGCCGGTGAAGGGTGCTCGTCCGACCGAGGAGTGGCAGGCGCTGCCCGGTGCCCGCACGGGCCGCGACCCGGAGCGCTCCCTGCGCCCGGGACCCCGCCGGCTGACGCCGGAACAAGTGGCCTCGCGGCAGCGCGAGCGGCTGCTCGACGGGGTGGCCCGCATGGTCGCGGCGCACGGCTACGGCGGTGCGCGGATCAGCGACATCTGCCGGGCCGCCGGAGTGACCCGCCCGGTGTTCTACGCCCTGTTCACGGGCAAGGAGGACGCGGTCCTGGCCGCTTACCGGAGCGGTACGGACATGGTCGTACGGGCCATGGGACGGGCGTACGAGGAGGCGGGCGGCGCGGCGTCGTGGCCGGCGGCCGTGCGGGCCGGACTGCGCACGATGCTGGCCCTGCTTTCGGAGACGCCCGCGTTCGCGCGGATGGTCGTCGAGATCGAGTCGGCGGGGCCCGCGGGGCGCCGTGCGCGCGCCGAACTTCTGGCCCGTTTCCGACGGTTCTTCGTGGACGCGCCGCCGGGCCCGCCGGGGGTGGCACGGGAGGAGCTGGTCGACACCGTCGTCGGGGCCGTCCACGCGGCGGTCCACCGCACGGTCGACGAGGACCGGACGGCCCACCTCCCGCACCTCCTGGACACCCTGGTGCACGTCGTGGTGGCGCCGTTCACGCACCCCTGAGACCTGCGCATCGATCGATCAACTGCCGTGTTTCGCACACTAGTTGACTCGGCGGTAACGACGGGTTTACCGTCCAGGACGGTTCCCTGCCACGCGGCCGCCTCCGTACGCCACGCGAGGAAGACCCCGGCGGGCACGGGAACCGCACCGGATCCACCGTCCGCGCCAGGACATCGCCGCCACAGGTCTGTTTCCTCACGACTGTCAGGAGCACCTCATGGCCCTGTCCGAAGACCCCACCTCCACCGCCTCCTTATCCCCGGCAACCCCGGCCGAGGAACCCCGCCGCAGAGGCCGCGTCCGCTTCCGGCGCGCCGCGCTGATGGCGGTCCCCGCCTGCGCGATCGCCGGCACCCTCGTCGTCCTGACCGCCCAGGGCGCCCTCGCCGCCCAGTTCGCCATCTCCGGCATGCCGTTCGTCGTCAAGGCCGACACCCTCAAGGGCACCGGCTTCGGCCAGTTCGGGGCCATGGACAACATGGCCGAGGGCAGCCCCAACGCCGGCGACACCGGCGGCCAGGTCCTGGTCATCGTCACCGCAATCCGCCAGGCCGAACTCACCAACCTCTGCCAGAGCGTGGAACTGGGCGGCACCCACCTGCGCATCACGGCGGGCAACAGGGGCACCCCGGTCAAGGCCTCCGGCCTGACCACGGACTCCACCGAGATCTCCGGCAAGGTCGCCGCGTTCGACAACATCGAGATCGGCGGCGACGCCAGCACCTTCGACAAACCGCCGGTCAAGGGCCCGCTCGGCAGCTTCGGCCAGCAGGCCGACACCGTCACCATCACCGACGTGTACCAGAAGAACTACGCCACCACGGCCACCCGCTTCACCCTGCCCGACCTGCACATGAGCTTCACGTCCGAAGGCTGTTGACCATGGCACGGCCGGCCACCGGCGGCCGACACCCCTGGCGGGCCTTCGCCGGATGGCGTCACCGCCGCCCCTTCGCCCCGGGCCTCCTGATCATGCTCGGTGGCGGCGAGATCCTCCTCACCCAACGGGCGAGCATCTCCGTCATCCTCACGGCGGGGGCGGACAGCCTGGCCGGCTACGTCCTGCCGGTGATCATGATCGTCTGCGGGGCGCTGATCGTCCTCAACCCGCGCCAGCGCCTCTTCTACTCGATCGTCGCCGTCCTTGCCTCGCTCGCCACCTTCGTCACCTCGAACCTCGGAGGTTTCTTCATCGGTCTGCTCCTCGGCCTCGTCGGCAGCTCACTCGCCTTCGGCTGGCTCCCGGACCAGCCACCGCGCCGCTGGCGCCTGCCGCGCGCACGCCGCGAGAAACGGGCGTAGACACACCGAGGGCGCTGCCGCCGACACCTCTCGGTGGCGGCGACAGCGCCCTGGGGCGACGTCGGACGATCAGTCGGTGCCGGACTCCATCGCGGCACGGTCGAGCAGCTCGTCGTTGGCGGAGACCTCGCCACGCGAGGCGATCGCCTCGGCGCCGCCCTGCGGCATCGTGCCGATCAGCCCGGTCGCGGCGGCCTGCGCGGCGCCGATCGCCGGGTTCGCGGTGCCGATCAGGCCGAGCCCCGCGTACTGCTCCAGCTTGGCCCGCGAGTCGGCGATGTCGAGGTTACGCATCGTCAGCTGGCCGATCCGGTCGACCGGACCGAACGCGGAGTCCTCGGTGCGCTCCATCGACAGCTTGTCCGGGTGGTAGCTGAACGCAGGACCCGTGGTGTCGACGATCGAGTAGTCCTCGCCGCGCCGCAGCCGCAGGGTCACCTCGCCCGTGACGGCCGCGCCGACCCAGCGCTGCAGCGACTCGCGGATCATCAGCGCCTGCGGGTCCAGCCAGCGGCCCTCGTACATCAGCCGACCGAGGCGCCGACCCTCGTTGTGGTACTGCGCGAGCGTGTCCTCGTTGTGGATGGCGTTGACGAGACGCTCGTACGCCGCGTGCAGCAGCGCCATGCCCGGAGCCTCGTAGATCCCGCGGCTCTTCGCCTCGATGATCCGGTTCTCGATCTGGTCGGACATGCCGAGGCCGTGGCGCCCGCCGATCTCGTTCGCCTCCATCACCAGGCTGACGGGGGAGGAGAACTCCTTGCCGTTGATCGTCACCGGCCGGCCCTGGTCGAAACCGATGGTCACGTCCTCGGTGGCGATCTCCACCGACGGGTCCCAGAACCGCACGCCCATGATCGGCTCCACGGTCTCCACGCCCGTGTCGAGGTGCTCGAGGATCTTCGCCTCGTGGGTGGCGCCCCAGATGTTGGCGTCGGTGGAGTACGCCTTCTCGGTGCTGTCCCGGTAGGGCAGACCGTGGGCGAGCAGCCACTCGGACATCTCCGTACGGCCGCCGAGCTCGGTCACGAAGTCCGCGTCGAGCCAGGGCTTGTAGATCCGCAGGTGCGGGTTGGCGAGCAGCCCGTACCGGTAGAACCGCTCGATGTCATTGCCCTTGAACGTCGATCCGTCGCCCCAGATCTGCACGTCGTCCTCGAGCATCGCCCGCACCAGAAGGGTGCCGGTGACCGCCCGCCCGAGCGGGGTGGTGTTGAAATAGGCGCGCCCGCCGGAGCGGATGTGGAACGCCCCGCAGGTGAGCGCGGCGAGCCCCTCCTCGACCAGCGCGGCGCGGCAGTCGACCAGCCGGGCGATCTCGGCGCCGTAGGTCTTGGCACGACCGGGCACGGAGCCGATGTCGGGCTCGTCGTACTGGCCGATGTCGGCGGTGTAGGTGCACGGGACGGCGCCCTTGTCGCGCATCCACGCGACAGCGACCGACGTGTCGAGCCCGCCGGAGAAGGCGATTCCGACCCGCTCGCCGGAAGGAAGGGAGGTGAGGACCTTAGACATAGGAAGAGTATGCATCAGAACGCATGACCATGCAAACGAATGGGTTACGCGGTATCGGTCATGCGGCCCGGACGCGGGCCAGAGTGAGGACCGCTGTGGCGGAGGTGGCCCCCAGGACCGCCCCCGCCAGCACGTCGCCCGGATAGTGGACACCGGTATGGACCCGGGAGTACCCGACCGCACAGGCGAGCGCGGTGAGGGGCAGCGCCGCCGGGGGCAGCACGGCGCCGACAGCGGTGGCGAACGCGACGGCCGAAGCGGTGTGCCCGGACGGGAAGGACGCGGAGCTGGGCATGGGCACATGACGATCGACGATCACCCGCGCCGCTTCACGATCCGGTCGGGCCCGCCGTACGAGTCGCTTGCCGAAGAGGTTCGCGCAGGCCGAGGCCATGGCGACCGCACCGACCCCCAGGACGGCGGCGCGCCGCGAACGGCCGGGGGAGAGGGCGAGCGCGGCGGCGATCCCGAAGGAGATCTTGGAATGGTCGGCCGCACCCGACAGCCGCCGCAGGGCCTTGTCGAGCGTGGGCGTGGGCGTCGCGGCGACGGCGGCGTACAGCGCGCCGTCGACAGCCCGAAGATCGGTGAGAACGGCGGCGAGACCACCGGGCTTCTCCTCGCGCGGACTACTCATCGCCCCTCCCTCGGAAGGCCAGTGTGAAGATGCGTCGCCAGTCGACGGCGGGGGCGACGGGCGGCGCCCCTGGCCGGTCGCGCGGCACCCGTACGCGCAGCGCGTGGCGCCGGATCGTGCAGGTCACGGGCGTCGCCAGGGTGAGCGCCTCACCGTCGACGGCGACCGGCATGGTGTCCGCGCCGTCGACGGTCACGTCGACCCGGTGTGCGGTCAGGACGTTGAGGCTGTCGGAGAGCGAGCCCCGCAGCGCCATGTCGGCGGCGTCGGCCGCGCTGTCGACGCGTACGCCGATGACGCCGAGCTCGCCCTGGTCGAGCCGGGTGCGGCGGCCGGTGAACGGATCTGGCCGTGTGTAGGGGTTGTTGCTGACGAGAAGCGCCTGCTGGGACGGCAGGAGAGCTCCGTCGGCGGTGGCGTCGAGGCGCGGCCCGCTCTCATGGAGGAGATCGGGCATGGCGTCGAGCGCGGTCTCGGCCTTGGCGTCGCGGTACTCGGGGCGCTGCACCACCTGCGCGTACACCCCGAACGACACGGTGTTGACGAACGGGCGCCCGCCGACGTCGCCGAGGTCGACGCGGAGCTC
This sequence comes from Streptomyces sp. NPDC048370, assembly GCF_043200825.1. Taxonomy (NCBI): domain Bacteria; kingdom Bacillati; phylum Actinomycetota; class Actinomycetes; order Kitasatosporales; family Streptomycetaceae; genus Streptomyces; species Streptomyces sp. NPDC048370. Next base: position 169,412 of record NZ_JBICYI010000016.1, read on the forward strand.
CTCGCCATGGGTGAGGGCGTCGAGGCTGAGGGACGGATCCGCGCGGTCGAGCCCCAGGTCCATGGCGAAGTGGTTGCGGGTCCCCGCGGGCACGACGAGGAACGGGAGATCGTGCTCGGCGGCGACCCCGGCGACCTGCGCCTGCGTACCGTCACCGCCCGCGACCCCGAGCAGGTCGGCCCCTTCGGAGACGGCCTTGCGGGCCAGTCCGACGACCTGGTCACCGCTGGAGGGCTCGAGAAGGATCACGCGCGCGCCGAGCTGCTCGGCCCGCTCGACGAGCCCGAAGTTCTCGACCTTGCCGCCGCCGGAGGCGGGGTTCATGAGGATGACGGGGTGCAGGGGAGCGTGCCGGGCCTCGGCCCGCATGACATGGCTGTGGCGCGAGGGCCGAAGGGCGGCCCGTCCACAGGCGAGCGCGACACCCCAGAGCACGAGGGCGACGAGCGCGATCACCCAAAGGTCGCTCCGTACGTACAGCACGAGCAGGGCGACGGGCGCGCCGACCATGAGCAACGCTCCCAGCCACCGCAGCGGCCCTCTCCGGGCCACCATCCACCAGACCCCCACGGCGGAGACGACGAGCCCCAGGAGCCCGCTGACCACCACCACCGCCCCGCCGGCGCCGACCGCCACCAGCAACACGGCGACGGCGCCCGCCACCGCGAGGACGGCCGCCCGCGCCCAGAGCCGAGCACGCGCACCGCCACCGCCCACCTTTGCTGCCATGGTCCTCGTCTTACCGGTCGTCAGGCATGTATGTGCACAGTCGTCCCGCCACCCTTCCCACAAGAAGAGCGCGGGGACGCGCGGGACGGCCCCGTCCGGGTGAATCGCCTCGCGTGAAATAGTAGCCATGGCGATAATGTCCATGTACGGTATCTGTCATGAGCAAGGGTTCACCGGGTCCCACGCCCGGCTTCCTGGTATGGCGGCTCGCCAACAAGTGGCGCGTCGCGGTCGATCGCGCGGTGGCGCCCCTGGGCCTCACCCACGCGCAGTACGTACTGGTCGCGTCGCTGTACGGCATGCGGCGCACCGGCGAGCGCCCCAGTCAGCGCCGACTCGCCGACCACACCGGCCTGGAGGCGCTGTACGTCTCCAAGCTGGCGCGGGCCCTGGAGTTGTCCGGCCTGATCGAGCGGACCCGCGACCCCCGCGACCCCCGCGCCGTACAACTTGCCCTGACCGAACAGGGCACGACGGTCGTACGGCAGGCGATCAAGGTGGTCCAGGACCTCCTCCAACAGCTCCTTGAACCGCTCGGCGGCCTCGACGCACCACGGACGCGCGCGTTCACGGACGAGCTGATGACCCTGCTCGACGCACCTCTCGCCCCACCCGTACCGAATGACGAGCACGACGAGCACGACGAGAACGACGAGAACACGGAGAGGACCACACCATGACCACCACGGCATCCACCCCCGCGCCCGCCGCCGACTCCCGCGCCCTCGGCCTGGCCCACTACGCCGCCCGAGGCGTCCTCGAACACGTCCTGGCCCGGCACGGCGTCACGTTCCAGGAGCAGATCGTTCTGCGCGCCGCCGTCACGGCCGACGCCCCGCAGACACCGGACGACCTCGTCACCCAGGTCCGGGCCTCCCTCAAGGCCGCCCCTGCCGGCATCCGCACCACGCTCGACGACCTGCTGGCCAAGAACCTGCTCGTCGCGGACGGCGCGCACATCCGGGCCACGGACGCCGGACGCGAACTGCTCGCCACCGTCGGCGCGGAGACCGCCCCCATCAGCGCCCGCATCTGGGGCGGCCTGCCCGCCGAGGACCTGGCCGCCGCCGGCCGCGTCCTCACCCAGGTGACCGAGCGGGCGAACGCGGAACTGGCGGCGCTGACGACCTGACGGTGGGGCGGGGCGGCCCGGGAGGCGCAAACGAGGCCTTATGGGCCTAGGGCCTTTCGTTTGGATCATGCCGGGCTCGCGGGGTCTGGCACGCACGCTCGCCGCGTTGTCGTCGGTCGCCAACGCTCCGCGTTGACTCCCTCCTCCGCCTTGCGATCGCACGCACCAGACCCCGCTCCCTGATCCGGCCTGATCCAAACGAAAGGCCCTAGGGCTAGAGGCCCCCAGGCGCCGTACCGGACACGCCCGTGCCCGCGCCCCGCCCATTGATCCAGCCGGTGAGCTCACCGGCGCGGTTGGTGATGATGCCGTCCACGCCGTAGCGGTCGTACCGGTCCCACCGCTCGGCGGTGTCCACGGTCCACACCCACACGCCCAACCCCGCCTCGTGCAGATCGCCCACGACACCCGGCCGGGCCTCCAGCGCCGCACCGCTGGGGATGTACATGGCCAGACCCAGCTCCTTGCTCACGGCCACCGGGTCGGCGTCCAGCTTGTCGCGCAGCAGACCGAGGGGGATCTCGGGGGCCAACGCGCGCACCCACCGCAGATGTTGGGGATCGAAGCTCTGGACGAGTACCCGGCCGGTCATGTTCTCCGCCCGTACGACGTCGATCACTGTCGCGATGTCCTCGATGCTGTCGGCCTCCTTGGTCTCAAGGAGCAGACTCCCACCCCGGGTCCGCAGGTCGGCCAACTGCTCGGCGAGCGTGGGAACGCGGGCTCCGGCGAACGCCGGCGCGAACCAGGACCCCGCGTCCAGCAGGCCGATCTGCGCAGCGCTGAGCGTGCCGACCTTCCCCGTCCCGTCCGTCGTCCGGTCGAGGGTCGCGTCGTGCATCAGAACCGGCACACCGTCCCGGCTGAACCGGACGTCGTTCTCGATGAACTCCGCCCCTGAGCGCCGCCCCACCTCCTGCGCGACCATGGTGTTCTCGGGCGCCACCGAGGACGCCCCCCGGTGCGCCACGACGGCCAACCGCTCGGCGTCGACACGCTGGAACGCGGACGAACTCGCCCTCGTGACCCGCACGTCGTCGAACGACACGGTCCCCCCGCCCACGGCCAACGCCAAGCCGCCCTCGACCGAACGCTCCGGCAGGGTGGTCATCAACACCTGCCGACCATCGAGGAACCAGACGGCCTGCCGCCCCCGAACCTCGACACGTACCCGAACCTCCCCACCGGCAGCCACCCCGACGGGAACCGGCGCCCCTGCACCGTCCCCCTCCCCGAACGAGACACCGCTCCCGGCCCGTACCACCCCGGCAGCCCACGACCCGGCCCCGGAAGCAGGCACATCCACCCCCAGGCCGAACCACCCGCCGGCCACCACCCCCCGATCGAAACGCCCCCGAGCCTCGAACCGAAAGTCCGCCAACCCCTCCCCGAAGGTCACCACCCCCTTCCCCGCCCCGGCAGCCCCCACCAACCGCCCACCCTCCACCCGCCACTCCCCACCGACCACCCGCCACTTCCCGGGCAGAAAACCGGAGGAGAAGTCCTCCCGAACGACACCCCCCGGCCGAGCCCCGGCGGCGGGAGCACCGTTCACACCACTCAGCGCCACACACGCGGCCAACACAAACGCGGAACGAAAGAGATCACGACGCATACGCGGAGGCTAATGCGCCCCACCTCGCCCACCGGCGAACACCACGCTCGCCGCCCTGGACTCCTTGAGCAGCCGTCAGTCCTTCCTGCTGTCCCAGGGGTTCCCGATCCAGCTGTCGAACGAGGGGATCAGGGCCACGAGAGCAGCTCCGAGCCGCCAGTCCAGATCGGGTGCGTTCACACGCATCGTGTCGCCGGACGACCTGAACTCCAGCGGTACCTGTCCGTCGGCGCCGGCGGGCCGAGCACCTGGAACAGTGCCCGTCGGCCTCCGGTGAGGGTGATGAGGGTGGCTATGGGGGTCTGCCGGTGCTCGTCTGCCCACAGGACGAAGGCGCGGGCGCCGCTCTTCCGGGCCGCGAGGTAGGCGGGAACGCCGGCCGGCGGCACTGCGCGTTCCACCCAGGCGACCGGCTGCGATGTCCCCGATCCGTCGGAGAAGTCGATCCGGCAGTCGAGCTGCCCGCCGGGAGTCGTCCGCAACCGACGCAGCGCTCGCAGGGCCAGAATCCTGGTCACCCGATGGCCCCTTCTCGTGTGTCTGTGTCCAACGGTCGGCACGAAGGAGCCCTGGACGACCAGGTTCGTCCAGCCTGCGATCAGGCACCGCTGTCGCTCCTGACCGTGACGGCGGCACCGAGGTTCGGCGCCGCACTCCTGGCGCGTTCACCGGCGCGGACAGGGTCCACCCCCTCCGCCACGACGATGCTCGCGCGATCATGATGGAGGCCCGCGCTGACGACCGGGTGCTGGGTGACCACCGCCTCGTACGCGGCGATCGCCTCCGTCGGCAGGGTCCCGTCGGCACCTGTCCCGACAGAGAGCCCCGGCCGCACACCGCGCCCTGTGCTGACCTTCGACGACGACACGTCCGGGAGCGGCCTGTGCCGGCCGCCGTCGGAGACCATGTCCTTGAACACCGCCATCGCGCCGGTGGCATCGACCGCGGTGACTTCGGACCGCCAGCCGTCGGTCCCCTTCCGGGACGCGTCATGGATGTCGCCGTTCATCACCCGACCGTCGGCCGTCAACGACCGCCAGAGGGCCAGTACTTCACGGGTGCGTTCCTTGTCGGCGACGACGGTGAACGTGATGCCGGCCGCCGTGATCCGGCCGGTGACCTTGTCGTGGCGGGCGACGTACTCCCGCAACGCGTCCGCCCGTTCGGACACGAGCTCGTCCGTCGTGCCCTCCTCCAGGACCAGCACACCGGTTGCCGTACCGCTGAAGGGGAGCGTGTTGTTCCTGGTGGTGTGGATGCTCGCCACGTTCGCCGTGCCGGCCCAGTCTGCTTCGAAATCCGCGGCGAGCGCCGTGCCCTCGTCGATGGCGCAGCCACTCGACAAGGGCACGGCCAGCACGCAGGCGATGGTCGGCATCAGCCACCGCATGATGTTCTTCCTCAGAGCCGTTCTCCGCATACGGCAGGCGGCCCGTCTTCCTCTCTCCCCCGAGGGAGAGGGCGAGCCGCGGTGGGTTCGTGGTGCGGCCGGTCCGTCAGAGCTTGGTGGACCACAGCTTCAACGCGGCCTTGGTCCCGCTGTTGGCGACGCCGTTGACCGGGCCGGTGTAGTAGCCGTTCTTCTGCATCAGGCGCTGCACCGCCTTGATCGTGTTGGGGTCGACGATGCCGTCGATCGCATCCTTGTAGCCGTGGTGCTCGGCCAGGAGGCGCTGGAACGCCTTCCAACTGTTGGTGCCGAGGTACCCGTCGATCGCACCGTTGTACTCCCAGTGCTTCGCCAGGAAGCGCTGGACGTTCCTGGCCTCCGCCCGGCTCAGCCCCAGGTTGTTCACCGCGAGCGGCGCGACCTCGGCGCTCGCCGTCTGCTGCTCGGCCGCCGTGGGAGCCGCGTGGGCCGTGCTCGCGGTAGCCAGCCCGCCGGCGGCGATCCCGACAGCGCTGGTGACACCGACGAGTGCCTTCGTGAGAGCTCGCATGGTGGTCCCCTCCGTTGATGTGATGTGCGGAGCCGACCGCGTCGACCGGCTCCGCACAGAGCCTGCGGGTCCGATGCGATGTCCGGCCACAGCCGACGGGGAAGTGACGTCATCTCGGGACGTCCCAGGCTCTGACCTGCTGGAACGCCACCCGCCGAGTCGCTCCTACGGGACGACCGCGAGCGGTGGTGGCCGATTCTGCACCAGGGCGGGGTCGCCGTTCCGTGAGCGTACGGATGATGCAGAATGGGGCTCGGGACGCGGGGAGCCGGACCTGCGGTCCCTGACGCGAGCGGGGGAGACATGTCGCGTTGGAAAGAGTTGCCCGCTGAGCTGCATCCCCACATCCATCAGTTGATCGTGCGATTGCGCAGACTGAAGGACCACAGCGAACTGAGTACGCGTCAACTGGCAGCGAAGACCGGGTACAGCGCACGGTCATGGCAGCGGTACCTGAACGGCGGGGCCCTTCCGCCCCGCGAGGCCGTCGAGGCGATCGTCCGTGTCGGCGGTGACGATCCGACCCGGCTGCTGGCGCTGCACGAGATCGCCGCCGAACGCTGGGCGGAGGGACGCGCGGCCGCGACTGTCTCCCCGGAGAGCACCCCCTCGACACCGGTACCCACGCACACGGAGCAGCATGCGTACGGGTGTTACCCGCGCGTCCTTGTCGCGGTGGGAGCGGTGGCCCTGGTCCTGTCCGTCTCCGCGGCCATCCTGCTGGCCGTGCAGCTCGCCGAAACCCGCACCCTGCTGGCGGACGAACGTGCCCGTACGGTCGGGGTGACGCCCGCCATCGTGTCGGAGTCCATGGTGCCGGTCATCTACACCTGCCGGGTGGAGCAGCGGGACGGCCTCTGGTACGCGGGCCTCAGCCGCACCACCGACACCATCCTGGCGTACACCCACATCGGCCCTGAAGTGGCCGAGGCGCAGTGCCTGCTGGACAGGGCGGGCTTCCCGCTGGGGGAGATCGACGGCGTCTTCGGCCCCAAGACCCAGCGCGCGGTCCAGGGCATCCAGAAACGGGACGGGCTGGTCGTGGACGGTGTGATCGGGCCGCACACCTGGAAGGCCCTCCGGGAGGCGGCACCGAAGTGACCGCGGAACACACCAGGCTGACCGCGGCGCTACGGGAGTTGCGGGCCCGTACGGGTCTGAGCCTGGCGGCGCTGTCGGCACGCACGGCGTACAGCAAGTCCTCATGGGAGCGCTACCTCAACGGCAAGGCCCTGCCCCCTCGCCCGGCCGTACAGGAGCTGTGCCGGGTCGCGAACGAACCGGACGGGCGGCTGCTGGCCCTGTGGGAGATCGCGGAGTCCGGCTGGAGCGGGCGCGCGGAGGTCTCCGCCCCTGCCTCCGACGAGCCGCGCCGACAACCGCAGGAACCTCCGCCGCCCGTGGCGACACGGCCGCGCGGCGGCAGGGGCTTGCTCATGGCGGTGGTGGCGTCGGCGTCCGCGGTGATCGTGGGCGGTGTGGCGCTGGTGCTCTTCCTGCTGCCGGACGTCGCGGCCACGGAGAGCAACGCGCCGTCGGCCTCCGCCCCGTACTCTCTCGCCCCCCAATGCCACGGAGCCGACTGCGAGGGCCGGGACCCGATGCGTATGGTCTGCGGCATCGGCCCCGACACCCTCACCACGTACCGCACCACCACCGGCGCCCACGTGGAGCTGCGCTACAGCGAGAAGTGCGGCGCGAGTTGGGCCCGCGTATGGGGGGCCGCGATCGGCGACCGGGTGGAGGTCACGGCGGGCGGCCCGAGCCGCGACGTGCGCATCGAGAACGGCGCCGACGCGGAGACCTACGTCTACACCGCGATGACCGCGGCCCACCCCGGCGGCACCGTCCGGTCCTGCTTCCGCCCGGCGCGGCCCGACGGCGAACGGGAGTGCGTCGAGGCCCGCGTGGGTCAACCACCGACCACCCGACCTCCCACACCTCAGTAGCGTCAGGGACGCAGCGCCTCCTGCGGCCGCGGCCGCGCGTCCGTCGGCGGCTCAGGGCGAGCCGCCGACGCGGCCACCGGGGGCGGCTCAGGCCACCACGTACGGCGCCCCGACGATCCAGCCGCCGCGGACCGGCTCCGGCCACTCCTCGTCGGTCAGCCGGACCTCGTCGCCCGCGGTCACCGTGCCGGGGGAGGCGACCCAGCAGTCCAGCGCGAAGGTCCCGTCGTACAGCCGGTGGATGTCGCGCAGGACGTTGTGGTCACGCTCGCCCGTATCGGGGTCGACCGTCGTCATGACGCAGCGGGACCGCAGCTTGAGCACGCCGATGACCGCGTCGCCGATGCGCAGCGTACGGCCGGGCCAGTCGCGTTCGGCCAGGCCGGGGACGCCGCCGATCACCAGGTTGGACCGGAGTCGCCGCGGGTCGTGGCCGAGGGCCTCGGCGGCCCCGTCCGTGATGACGGTCAGGTTGAGGACGTCGAACCTCTCGCGGCCGGTGTAGTGCACCGCCTGCGCGTCGGGGCCGGCCGCACCGCGGACCAGCGCCGCCGCCTCCGGACTGTCCCACGGGAGCCCGTCGACGAGCACACTGCCGTCCTCCGCCGTGGTCGCCGACAGACCGAGCAACCGGGAACGCACCCGGGCGGTCAGCAGACCGCGGGAGTCCCGGACGTGGACGTGCCGGTCACCGGCCAGGCCGTTGTCGGTGAGCTCGACGCTCTTCAGCTGCTCCCCGCGCATGGACTTGACGGGGAACCGCCAGATTTCTTGAAGGTGCACGTGAGTCTCTCTAGGTCCCGGACCGGAGCTGTCAGGAGCGCGGAAGCCGGCGGCGAACCGAACTCTCCGCTGGGTTGTGCGTGCGATGCGTGGTGCGCGGCGCGCACGCGATCATTCTCGTGGCGGGCCGGACCCGGGCCCAGTACTTCCCAGGTCACCCATGGACATCTTCCCGCCATGACGGGGGCGAGGATTGTCCGGAAGACGTAGCGCGGTCTCCTCGGGACGGGACACAGGCGGGGCCGGAATACAGGCACGCTCCACCACTGACGTCGCCTGCGGCCCGTGCCGTACGAGGGTTCCTATGATGTCGCCATGGCCCTCGACCTCTTCGCAGGCATCCCCGTCAGCGACTACGCGACAGCACTCACGTGGTACGAGCGGCTGCTCGGCGGACCTCCCACCTTCTACCCGAACGACGTCGAGGCCGTCTGGGAACTCGCGGAACACCGCTACCTGTACATCGAGGTCCTGCCCGAGCACGCGGGCCACGCCCGGCACACCGTCTTCCTGGGCGACTTCGACACCCGCGTCACCCAGATCCGCGAACGCGGGCTCACCCCCGCGAGCACGGCGGTTGGCGTCAGGCGGGAACCGGTTCTGCCTCGGGGTACGGACTGAGCATGGTGTCGAAGTAGCCCTCGGGGGCGTCCTCCAGGAAGGTCGACAGACTGCCCAGGAAGGCGGCCAGCGGGGGCGTCGCGTTGTGCTGGTCCAGATCTTCCTGGGAGCGCCAGACCTCGTAGAGGAAGAAGCGGCCGTCCTCGTGCTCGTGGAGGTGGTACTGCAGGTTGCCGGGTTCTCGCCGGGTGGGTTCCACGAAGGAGGAGAGGACGCGCCGGACTTCGTCCGCGTACTCCGGCCGGGGGCGCAGGAATCCGTAGAGGGCTATGGGGCGATCTGGGCGATCTGTGTTCGTCATGGCCCTCACGCTAAGATCTCACATCAATGTGAGATTCAAGGGGATGTGAGGAGCGCCATATGAAGATCGGCGAGCTCGCCGCCACAACGGGCACCTCCGTCCGGCTGTTGCGCTACTACGAGGAGCAGGGCCTCCTGGAGTCCGACCGCCTCGACAGCGGCCACCGCCGCTACGGCGACAGCGCCCCCGCGGTGGTCCGGCGGATTCGCGCCCTGCTGGACGCCGGCCTGCCGACCCGAGTCATCCGCGACCTGCAGCCGTGCATCCGCCAGGACGGCACGGTCGCCGAATGCAAGCTGGAGACCCTCCAAGAACATCTCGAAGGTCTGGACGACCGGATCTCCGCACTGTCGGAAACCCGCACCTCCCTGGCCGGACTCATCTCCGCCACCCAGGCCCGGCGGAGCGCCACGCCGTAAGGAACCCGGCGAAACGCTCCGCCCCCGTAGCTGTGCTGCGCCGGCGGCAGAACCTCAAGCCGGCGCCCAACTACGTCGCACACGATCATCGAGAGCTCGGCAGCCCTCTGGGTAGCGGGCGTCGTTCAGGTCGTGGAATGCTCGTCCCGCCGCTTCAACAGGCGCCGCCGGGGCGCCTGGGGCCTCTCGGCCGAACCAGTGACAGTAGGGGGCGACGTCGGCGGCCGCCGCACGCGAGACACGCGACCGGTGTCCTGCAGAACCCACTGGACCCGGCTTCTCCCGGCAACACTCCCCGCCCCCTCGTCGAGGGGCGCCTGGTCACGTGGATCCGGAGTGCCCCGGGTACGCGCGACCAGAACGAAGGTGACACTGATCAGGAGAGCCCAGGCGCCGAACTTGGTCAGCGGTACGGGTTGCCAGCCGTCGAGTTGGTGGGGGTAGGCCCAGGCGCCGACGTACGTGGCTGCGTTCTCCGCGACCCAGAGGAAGAACCCGATCAGCGTGAACGCCAAGGCCAACGGCATCCGGTGACGGGAGGGGCCCACTGTGAAGTGGACCCAGGTCCCGGCCGTCGCGCCGAGGAGCAGCAGGGCAAGCGGCAGCCGTGCGTCCGGCAGCCAGTGATGGGTGAAGAAGTTCACGTACACGGCCGCCGCGAGGACGGCCATCAACCGGGGCCGGTACCCGGACAACGACAGATCCATGATCTTCCACGCCCGGCAGCAGTAGCTGCCCACGGCGCTGTAGAGGAAGCCGCCGTAGAGAGGGACTCCCGCGACCTTGGAGATGGCGTCCTCCGGGTAGGTCCACGAGCCCATGCGTACTTTGACGAGCTCGAAGAGCAGGCCCACCAGGTGGCAGCCCAGGATCACAGCCGTGTCCCTGGGCCCGTCCCAGCCGACCCTGCGGGCCAGGATCGTCAGTGCCACGCCGTACAGCAGGAGCAGGTCGTAGCGAGCGACCGGCAGGTCGCCGGGCAGCAGCCGCGAGGCGCCGATGCCGCCGACGAGGACTACGGCGAAGGCGACAGCCCGCACTTGGCCGAGCCCGAAGCGCCAGAACTGGGCGCAGCCGTGGGTGATGCGCTGGGACGTCATGCCCGAGCAGACTGCCGACCGGCGACCCTTGGTTCCGTGCGCCTCGCGACGCGGTGTCCGCATGCCGCGAAGGCCGGCATCGTGCGGACCGCGCTGGGCCGGCTGCGGACCTTCGGTGTAGTGGCGGGTCAACGTATGGACTGGATCCAGCGCCAGCCGCCTTCGCCGATGGTGACGGACGGGCCGAATCCGGTGCCCGTCGCGCTGCCGGGCAGGAACGTCAGGTTGCCGGTGCCGGTGCCGGTGCCCGTGTCGGTGCCCTGCGGTGCGGTGGTGAGGAGCAGGTCGGCGTGGCCGTCGCGGTCGGCGTCGCCGACGGCGCCGGCGAGGGGGTGGGCGGCCGGGGGAGCGGAGGCGAGGACGGTGGGGGCGGCGAGGGCCTGGGCCCCGTGGGAGACGTACTGGCGCACCTGCCCGTCGGCGGCGCGGGCCCACAGGTCCGCGCGGCCGTCACCGTTCACGTCGCCGGGGGCGAGGATGTCCGGCAGGTCCGCGGCCTTCCATTCGGGGCCGCCCAGAACCACGGCGTCGCGCGGCAGGGTCGGGTTCGTGCCGACGGTCCCGCGGTGCAGGTACAGGCCGTTGGCACTGCGGCCCACCAGGTCTGCCTGTCCGTCACCGTCGACGTCCCCCACGGCGAGGACATGGGCGTGTGCCCAGCCGGTGTGGCGTTCGCCCATCGGGATGCGGTCGCCGAGCCGGCCGAGGCCGATGTTGGGGTAGACCCACAGCTCGTCGCCGATCCTGGCGATGACGTCCTCGCGGCCGTCACCGGTCCAGTCACCGCGGTGGCTGACGTCGGCACCCGCGAAGCCGCTCGTGCCGATGACCTGGTGGGCGGCGAAGCGCCCGTTCCCGAGCCCTGGGTAGAGCCGCAGCGAGCCGTCGTCCTGGACGGCGAGCAGATCCCGGACGCCGTCACCGGTGAGGTCCCCTGCGACCGGGGTCCGCTCCTGGAACGCCGCTGCCGAGCGGACCAGCAGATGGTCCTTGACCTTGGTGAACCCGGTCTCGACGGTCTCGCTGCGCAGGTCGCGGAAGTCCTGGCGGGTGAAGAAGGTGAAGTCGACCTTCGAGACGTACTTCGTACCCGTCTCGTTGTCGACGAGAGTCGGAGCTCCGCTGCGGCACTCCGCGGCACCGGCCGTCCTGCACGCGGCCGTGAAGTACTGCTGGTCGGTGCCGTCGGCCTCGGCGAAGGACAGCGTCCCCGGCCGGCCCGCGTACACCGGGTCCATGTGCGCGTAGTCGGGCCGGGCGTTGAAGTCCCCGGCCAGGATCACAGGCAGCCCGTTCGCCCAGGTCTCGATCCGCTCCAGCAGCGCCGGAGTGTCGTTCTGCGCGGTGTCGTCACGCCGCAGGTGCGTACCGCAGGCGAGGACGGCACGCCCCTCGACCGGCGCCTTGGCACACACCACCGAGCGCTTCTCCCCACTGAAGCCCGGCGGAGTGATCTCCGCCGACATCCCGGTGACCTCGCTCTGCGGAGCCTTCACCAGGAGCGCCTGGCCGAAGCTCTTGTCATCGCCCCACTTCGCGCACCCGTCGGCGGTCCGGGTACTGGTCCACACGCCCGCGTAGCCGGGAAGAACCTGGCGCAACCGGTCGTACTGGCCCTTGCACATTTCCTGGAGCATCACCACGTCGGCGTCCCAGTCGGCGACGTGCACCTGCAGCCCGTCGGCCCACGTGGCCAGTGGCATCTCGCTCCGGCACTGCGCCGCGTACGCGCCGCACACGTTGTACGAGATCGTCCGCACCGGCGGAGTTCCTTCCGGCGCACCGGCCGACACGGCCGGCGTCACGGACGCGGCCGCCAGCAATCCGGCCGCGGCGAGCCCCGTGACCATCCACGCGCCGAGGGTCTTTCTCCTGCTCACGTTCCCCACTCTCAAACAACGACGAAAGGCGAAGCACCGGACAGGGCTGCGCCGGCCGTGCCGCAGTACGACTCACGCGCGGCGGCCAAGGTTGTAGGGAACTCGAAGAAAACGTGCGCCGGAAGGTGTGCGTTGCAGAGTGACCTTCCCCACTCGGAGAGGGCCGTTCCGACCTCCCCTGTCATGACATCTGGTGATCAAAAGCCCATGTCGGCTCGCATGGGATTCGGCCAGGGCGCGTCATCTTTCAGACAGATGTTGTGAGTTTGCTGTGAAGGTAGATATGACAACCCCACTTATCGTCTACGTGGGGGAAAGCCGTGCGCGCTGCGCGACCACTAGTGCTCCTAGTGGCATTCATGATGGCCGTTCTGGCAGGTACAGAACAGGCTGCACTCGCGGTGACCAACTCGGTCACCGCAAGGGCCGGCTACGGAGCCGGTGAACTACCCGAACAGGGCTGGGGATCGGCGCGCGGACGGGGCCACGGCGCCCCCGGCGACGCCACCGACGCGCCGGCGGAAGGGGGACGCAGTGGCGCACTGAAGGCGCCGGGCGAACTCCCGCCGGACGGCGGTACCGCGCCGGTGAAGCTGGGCGCCGCACCCAAGGCCCCGGCCGACGTCCCCGTCACAAGGGTCCCGGCGCCCAAGGTGGCAGCGCCGAAGGGCTTCGACGCGAAGACCAGCGCCGAAGTGCCGGCCAAGCGGACCGAGCGGGGCCGGACCTTCCTGAACAAGGACGGCACGTACACCACCCGCTTCTACAACGAGCCGGTGAACTTCCGGTCGTCCGAAGGTACGTGGAAGGCCATCGACACCGGCCTGGCCCGCACGGCGCAGACCGCGACGCGGAGCATGAACGGCTCCGGCGCCAACTGGGAGCCGCGCTCCACCGAGGAGCAGCTACGGTTCGCCGAGTACGCCGATGCCCAGACTCTGGTCCGTCTCGGCGTGAACGACTCCGCCGCCATCGGGTGGGGGATCGAAGGCGTCTCGCACGCGCAGGGCAAGGTGACCGGCAGCGTCATCACCTACCCCGAGGCCCGTCCCCACGCGGACGTGGAGATCATCGCGGGCAGCAGCTCCGTCAAGGAGACGCTGATCCTCAAGAGCGCCGCAGCACCCACGCAGTGGCGTTTCCCGCTGGCCCTGGAAGGGTTGACGGCGAAGCTCGACGCGCACGGCGGCATCGCCTTCGTCGACGCCTCGGGTCGCCAGCAGGGCTGGATGCCCGCCGGCTGGATGGAGGACTCCCGCAAGGCACCGAACTCCAACGAGGGCGTCATCTCCTCCGGCGTCACCTACGAGATCGTGCGGGAGGGTGCGCGGCAGGTCCTGGTCGTCACCCTCGACAAGAAGTGGCTCTCGGCGCCCGAGCGGGTCTTCCCCGTCAAGGTCGACCCCTCCGCCTCGGGCCTTCAGGCCGCATCCGGCACGTACGTCGAGTCGCCCTACAACCAGAACTTCTCCAGCGACACCGTCCTCAAGGTCGGCACGTACGACGGCGGCGGGCACAAGGCGGCCTCCTTCCTGAAGTTCAACGGTCTGGACACCACCCTCAAGAACGCGTATGTGATCAATGCGAACCTGAGCCTCTACAACACGTGGTCGTACTCGTGCACCGCAAGGCCGGTGACGGTCCACGAGATCACCTCGAACTGGTCCGAGGGCAGCACATCCAGCTACCCCGGTCCCGCGACCGGCGGCGCCCTCGGCTCGAAGTCCTTCGCGCACGGTTGGCGCCCGTCGGGCACGACAACCTGGTCCTGCGGGCCCGCGTGGGAGGCGATCCCGCTCGGCGAGTCCGGGCGCAGGCTGGTCGACGACTGGACGCACGGCCGCAAGGCCAACTACGGCCTGGCCGTGAAGGCCGCCACGGACGACTCCAGGACCTGGAAGCAGTTCGGCTCCGACGACTACCCCACCGGCAAGCCCAGCCTCGATGTCACGTGGTCGAAGTACGGGGCCACGTACGGTCTGGGCGGTTTCGTCCAACCCCCGACGGCCACGACCGACGGCAAGTTCAAGGTCACCGTCACCAACACCGGGCAGCAGACCTGGGGCGTGAACAGCAACTACAAGCTGCGGTACGACCTTTTCGACGCCAACGGCAACAAGGTGGGCGGCGACTACTGGAGCAAGATCCGGTGGACGCCCATGCCGTACGACGTGGCGCCCGGCGCCTCGGCCACCGTCGATGCGACGATCGCCCCGCTGGCACCCGGCACGTACACGATCCAGTGGACCATGGACGAGTTCGGCGTCCGCAGCTTCGTCGACGACGGAGTCCCGGGCCCGGCCGTACGGTTCGACGCGGTCAACATGCCCCCCTACCTGACCTCTGCGGCCCCGCCGAGCGGCACGGTCGTCGACACCCTGACCCCGACGCTGTGGGCGAGGGCCACCGACCAGGACAAGTCTCCCGGTGCGCTGACGTACCAGTTCGAGCTCTGTGAGGTCGAGGGGAAGGACGTCCGGAAGAACTGCCAGGGCAACACGCACGCGGCCTCCGAGAGCTGGACCGTCCCGGCCGGCCGGCTCAAGTGGGCCAAGACGTACGCCTGGTTCGCCTACGCCAACGACGGCAAGGACCAGTCCTCCAGGACCGCCCCGTCGCTCCTGACCACGCAGGTCCCGCAGCCTGTCATCACCTCCCACCTCGGCGGTGCGGACAGCGGGCGCACCTTCGGAGAGCGGTCCGGCAACTACGTCACCGCCGCCACCGACGCCGCGGTGCCGACGGTCGGTCCTGAGCTCGCGGTCACGCGTACGTACAACTCGCAGGACCCGCGCCAGGCGAACGCCTTCGGTGCCGGCTGGGCGACCCGCTGGGACATGCGGGCGGTCGCCGAGCCCGACGGCAGCGTCGTCGTCACGCTGGCCGGCGGCAGCCAGGTCCGCTTCGGCAGCAACGCCGACGGCACCTACAGCGCGCCGTCCGGTTCCATGGGCGTACTCGCCGCGGTGACCGGTGGCGGTTGGACCCTGCGGGACGCGTCCGCGTCGCTGTACACCTTCGACGCGACCGGCCGCCTGACCAAGGTCAAGGACGGCCACGAGCGCGAGCAGGTGCTCACCTACACGGGTGGCAAGCTGACCAAGGCCACCGACGCCCTGTCCAAGCGGGCACTGACGTTCACCTGGAGCGGGGCGCACGTCGCGTCCGTCTCCACCGATGCCGTCGGCCCGTCCGCGTCGGCTCTCGTCTGGTCGTACACCTACCAGGGCGACCTCCTGACGAAGGTCTGCCCGCCGACGTCCACGACCGCATGCACGGTGTACGAGTACACCGGCGGTTCGCACTACCGGGGCATGGTCCAGGACGCCAACCCGGTCGCCTACTGGCGGCTCGACGAGACCGAGGGCTCGGCCGCGCAGAGCGAGGCGGTCTCCCGTACCGGCATGAACGCCGGTCAGTACCGTGACGTCACCCTCTCCAGCACCGGTGCTCTCGCGGGCACGGGCAACAAGTCGGCGTCCTTCGACGGCACCAGCTCCTACGTCGAGCTGCCGGAGTCGACCTTGGCGTCGTCCACCGTCCTGTCGGTCGAGGTGTGGTTCAAGACGGACAAGGCGGGTGGCGCACTCGTCGGATTCCAGGACGCGCCGGTCGGGCCGGCTCCGCCGGTCCGCTACAACCCGGTGCTCGCCATCGACGCGGCGGGCAAGCTCCGCGGGGCGTTCGAGAAGGCGGACGGCGGTCTGGTGCCCATCACCTCCTCCACGGCGGTGAACGACAACGCCTGGCACCACGCGGTCCTCACGAGCACGGCGACGAACCAGACGCTGTACCTGGACGGCACGGCCGTGGGAACGCTCGCCGGCCCGGTCAGTCACGCCGAGAAGACGCACGCCTACCTGGGCGTGGCCTACGGGAACAGCAGCTGGGACGGGATCGCTGCCACGGGCAACCGGTTCTTCCGGGGATCGATGGACGAGGTCGCGGTCTACCACCGCGCTCTCGACGCCGGCTCGGTCCGCTCGCACTACGCGGCCCGCACCGGGGCTTCGAAGCTGTCGAAGGTGACCCTGCCCTCGGGCAGGATCGGCGGTACGGCCGAGTACGACGGCGACACCGAGCGCGCCACCAAGGTGACCGACGAGAACGGCGGTGTGTGGCAGATCTCCGCGCCCCGCTACGCGTCGGGCTCCCAGGTCTACGCCGATTCCGTGAGGTCCGCAGGACCGGTCAACTACTGGCGCCTGGGCGACAGCAGCGGCGCCGCCGCGGCCGACGAGATATCCGCCGGCGGCAACGGTTCCTACCGTGACGGTGTCGTCCTCGGCGGCGTCGGGGCGTTCCTCGACGGCGACGACGGCGCGATCGCGCTCGACGGGTCCAAGGGCGCCGTCTCCGTACCGTCCGAGTCGATCTACGACGCCACCTCGCTCTCCGTGGAGCTGTGGTTCAGGACGGACAAGCCCAGCGGTGTCCTGCTGGGCCTGCAGAACACCGAACTCGGCACCACCCCGACGATGTGGAACGCGAGTCTGCTCGTCGACGGGGAAGGCAAGCTCCGCGGCCATCTGTGGGACGGTCCGTCCGCGGGCTGGCCGGTCATGGGCGGTGTGAAGGTCACCGACAACAAGTGGCACCACGTCGTGATCACCGGCGGGCCGACCGGTCAGTCGCTCTACCTCGACGGCGCCAAGATCGGTTCCAAGTCCGGTGTCGTCAAGCCGGAGACCCTGGTCCACGCCTACCTGGGAGCCGGCTACTCCAGTGAGGCGTGGGACGGGCAGGCACGAGCGACCCGCTACTTCGACGGTCAGCTCGACGAGGCAGCCTTCTACGCCAAGGAACTCGACGCACAGGCTGTGGCGGACCACTTCAAGGCCCGCACCAAGGCGATGAGCGGCACCGGCGACCAGTACCGCGGCGCCGTGACGGCCGCGGGCCCCGCCGGCTACTGGCGCCTGGACGAGACCAGTGGCACCACGGTGAAGAGCCGTGTGGCGTCCGTCGACGGCACGGGCACGTACACCAAGGCGGTCCTCGGGACCACCAGCGCGTTCGGCCCCGGCGACGGCTCCGCGGCGCAGTTCAACGGCGACGGATTCGCCGAGCTGCCACCGGTCGGAACCGCCACCACGGACGTCTCCGCCAGCGTGTGGTTCCGGACCGACAAGCCGGGCGTCATCCTCAGCGACCAGTCGGCACCCGTCGCGGGAGCCGCCGACGCGAGCGGCACGTGGACCCCGGTCCTCTATGTCGGTGCCGACGGCAAGCTCCGCGGCGAGTACTACTCGGCCGGTGTGAACGCGTCGAACGCCTCACCCGGCACCGTGACCGACAACCAGTGGCACCACGCCGCCATCACGGCCAAGGGCGACGTCCAGACGCTCTACCTGGACGGCGCACAGGTCGCGACGAAGTCCGCTGCCCCGGTCAGCCACCAGGGCAACAGCCGGACGTTCCTGGGTGCGGGCTTCGCCAAGTTCTGGCCGTCCGCCCCCGGCAACGTGAGCTACTTCACCGGCACGCTCGACGAGGCCGCGGTCTTCCGCCGCGGTCTCTCCGCCGACGAGGTCACGGCACAGTACGAGGCCCGTACCTCCGCGTCGGTCTCCTCGCTCACCTCCACGGTGACGGTCACCGACCCGGTGGGCGCGAAGACCGGCAGCACGTTCGACGCGGTCCGCGGCCAGCGCCGTACCGCCTCGACGGACGCGGACGGCGGTGTCACCACGTACGCGTACGACACCGGCGGCTTCCTGCACACGGTCACCGACCCCAACGGTCACGCGACCACCACCGGTCACGACGAGCACGGCAACACCGTCTCGACCACGGTCTGCAGGGATGCGAACTCCTGCTGGACGTCCTTCGCGGACCACCACCACAATGCCGCGGACCCGCTGGACCCGCGCAACGGCAAGCCCACGGCTGTCCGTGACGCACGGTCGACGGGCTCGACGGACAACCGCTACCGCACGACCACGTCCTACACCGCCCTCGGCCTGACCGACACGGTCACGCTCGCGGACGGCCGGACGACCTCGACGACGTACACCACGGGCACGGAGCCCGCGGTGGGCGGCGGAACGACCCCGAAGGGCCTGGTCGCCGCCAGGAAGAGCACCGGCGGTGCCACGACCTCGTACGCGTACTTCTCGAGCGGTGACCTGGCCAAGTCGACGGCGCCCTCCGGTCTTGTGACCTCGTACACCTACGACGGCGTCGGCCGGAAGCTGACCGAGACCCAGGTCTCCGACGCCACCCCGGCGGGTGTCACGACCTCGTACGCCTACAACGCCCTGTCCCGGATCTCGTCCGAGACCGGTCCCGGTGTCAAGAACGAGATCACCGGCGTCACCCACACCGCCAGGATCGGCCGCACGTACGACGCGGACGGCAACCTGCTCACCGAGTCCACGGAGGACACCACCGGCGGCGACACCACCCGCACCACCACCTACCGCTACAACGCCCTCGGCCTGAACGAGAGCGTCACGGACGCGGCAGGCAACGAGAGCACCTTCGGGCACGACGCGTCGGGCCGGGTGATCCGCGAGACGGATCCCGCGGGCAACGTGGTCACGCACGCGTTCACCCGGCGCGGGCAGCTGGCCGAGTCGGTCCTCAAGGACTGGACGGGCGACCCGTCCGGCCAGACCCGCGACCTGGTCCTGGTCTCCCACGCGTACGACCCGGCGGGCCGCCTGGCCTCGACGACGGACGCGATGGGCGCCACGACCGCCTTCACCTACTACGACGACGGCCTGAAGGCCTCGGCGACGGCGAAGGGCATCACGCAGTCCGACGGTTCCAAGAAGGACATCGTCCTGGAATCCCTCGTCCACGACGGCGCGGGAAACCTCGCGACCCGGACGGAGAGCGGTGGCCGGACGACGGTCAACACGGTGGACGCCACGGGTCGCACGACCCGCGTCGTCTTCGACCCGAACGGCCTGAACCGCGTCACGACCGCGGCCTACGACGGTGACAACCGGATCACC
Organism: Streptomyces sp. NPDC048370; assembly: GCF_043200825.1. Classification (NCBI taxonomy): domain Bacteria; kingdom Bacillati; phylum Actinomycetota; class Actinomycetes; order Kitasatosporales; family Streptomycetaceae; genus Streptomyces; species Streptomyces sp. NPDC048370. Next base: position 188,843 of record NZ_JBICYI010000016.1, read on the forward strand.
GAGCAGACCCAGTCGATCGACGGCTCCGGCAAGAAGCTCGCTTCGACGACCGAGTACGACGCGGCGGGCAACCCGAAGAAGGCGACCGTCACCGACGGCACCGACACGCGGGTCATCTCGGGCACCTTCGACCAGCGGGGCCTCCCTCTGACGCAGGTCACCCCGCGGGGCAACACCACCACCAGCCGCTACGACGAGCTCGGCCGTCCGGTCGAGACGACCGCGCCGCAGGTGCAGGCCGAGGAGAACGGCGGTGCGGCCACGGCCGTCACGCCCAGGACCCTCATCGGCTACAACACCTTCGGCGAGGCGACCGAGACGCGTGACGCACGCGGTCTCGTCACCCGTACGGAGACCGACAAGCTGGGCCGGCCCACCGCGGTCACGCTGCCCGACTACACCGCGCCGGGTGCCGCGACGGCCATCACCGCCGTTGCGCGCACGACGTACGACAAGCTCGGCAACGCGGCCTCGACGACCGACCCGCTGGGCCGCGTCACGTCCTACGGGTACGACCAGCTGGGCAACCTCGTCCGCAGGACGGACCCGGCCCTGGCCGGAGCACAGGGCCTGCAGGCCCCGGGCGCGACGACCTTCAACGGCACGACGACGGACCTGTCCGGCGGTGGCGTCTCCACCTACACCTGGACCCCGACCGGTCTGCCGCTCTCGGCGGCCGACCCGACAGGAGCACGCACCGAGTCCACCTATGACGAACTCGGCCGCAAGCTGACCGCGACCACGGTCGAGCGCAAGCCGGTTCTGCAGAACCTCGTCTCCCGCTACACGTGGGACGACGCGGGTAACCAGATCGCCTCGACCACCCCCGGCGGGCGCCGCTCCACGGCGACGTACGACAGGGCAGGCCAGGTCCTGACCGTCACCGACCCGCTCGGCGACGTCACGCGGTCCACGTACGACGGCCTCGGCCGTCAGACCGAGTCGAAGGACGCCACCGGCCGCAGGACGGTCACGTCGTACGACGTCCTGGGCAAGCCGGTCCGGGTGTCCGACCACGGGACCGGAACGACGGTCCTGCGCTCGGTGTCCTCGGAGTACGACAACGACGGAAACGTCACCGCATCGGTCTCCGCCACCGGCGCACGGCGCACCTACACCTACGACGCCCTGGGCCGGATGACCAAGCAGGTCGAACCGGTCACCGCCACGGACTCGATCACGACGACCTTCGGCTACGACGCGGCGGGCAACCGCACGCGCCTGACCGACGGCCGCGGGAAGGTGACGTACTACACGTTCAACACGTGGGGTCTGCAGGAATCGACCATCGAGCCCAGCACCACGCAGCACCCGGCCCTCAGCAACCGCACGTGGACGAACGTCTACGACGCGGCGGGTCAGCTCGTCACCGAGCTGCTCCCGGGCAACGTCAAGCGCAACAAGACGTACGACAACCTGGGCCGTCCGACCGGCGAGACAGGCTCCGGCACAGCCGTGACCACCCGTCCGCGCAGCCTCACCTACGACCTCGTCGGCCGTTTGACCGCAGTGGCCGGTGACGGCGTCCTCGCGGGCAACACGTACGCCTACAACGACCGCGGTCAGCTCCTGAACAGCGACGGCCCGTCGGGCGCGTCCGCCTACACGTACGACGCGGACGGTCAGATGACCTCCCGCACGGACGCGGCGGGCGCGACGGCCTTCACCTACGACCCGGCCGGGCGTCTCGACACCACGACCGACCCGCTGACCGGTACGCAGGTGCGCAGCGACTTCGACGCGGCCGGGCGACCGACCGTCGACGAGTACGCACGCCCCGCCGCCGGCGGCGCCTACACCATCGCGGCGAAGCGCTCGTACACGTACGACGCGTTGGGCCGGGCCACCAAGGACGCGGTGGTCCGCACCGCGGGCGGCACCGAGGTCCAGAGCATCGCCTACGAGTACGACCTCGACGACCGTCTGACCAAGAAGACCACGACCGGCACGGCGGGCGCGGGCATCCAGTCCTACGCCTACGACCTGGCCGGCCGGACGACCTCCACCACCGCGGGAAGTACCACCACCCCGTACGAGTGGGACAAGAGCGGCAACCTGACCAAGAAGGGGAACACCACCGGCACGTACGACTCGCGCAACCGCGTCCAGACCTGGGGCACGCAGACCTTCGACTACAGCGCCCGCGGCACGATCAAGGCGGTCAGCGACGGCGCCACCAGCCGGGTCATCAACTCCGACGCGTTCGAGCGGACGGTCAACAACGGCACGAGCACCTTCACGTACGACTCGCTCGACCGCATCCTGACCAGCGGCGGAAACGCCTTCAGCTACGACGGCGGCTCCAACAACCTGGTCAAGGACGGCACGTCGACCTACAGCCGGACGCCCGGCGGCGCGCTGCTCGCGTCGGCGGTGACCGGCACGGCGGGCAGCGCCCAGCTGTCCGTCACGGACGGGCACACCGACGTGGTCGCCGGACTCACTCCGGACGGCACCACGGTCTCCTCGTCCCGCGCGTACGACGCCTTCGGGACCGTGACGGCTTCCACGGGTGCCAACCCGTCCCTCGGCTACCAGTCGGGCTGGACGGACGCCTCCACCGGCGAGGTCAACATGGCCTCCCGCTGGTATCAGCCGGGGACCGGCAGCTTCACCGGCCGCGACACGTGGCAGCTCGACCCGGACCCCTCGGTCCAGGCGAACCGCTACACGTACGGCAACGCGAGCCCGCTCAACGGTACCGACCCCACCGGACACTGGCAGGACACGGGCAACGGGCGCTACAGCCCGCCCAGGACGGCCCCGAGCCTCGGGAAGCCGCCGGCGCCGCCACGTCCTCCGATGCCCGGGTTCCGGGGCGGTGGCCTTCTGGGCCTGCTGGGAATGCTCACCCACAAGGTCGACGGCGAAGCCATCGCCCGCCGGTACCACGAGCGCTTCAACCAGAACGAGTCATGGGGTTGGAGCCCGGGAAGGTCCAGCGGTTGCAACCACTGGATGTGCGGCAACGGCACTCCCCCCAGGGCCGGGGCCACGACCCAGACGGACATCGGATGGGCCTGGACCGAGACCAGAACTCGGTACTACGGTCCGCCTCCGCAGGGCTGCAAGCGGCACTGCAACGTCGGCACCGGCACACCCAAGCCCAGCCGGCCTCTTCCGCCCCCGATCGACCAGAACCCCAACAACGGCAAGAACCCCGTCCCAGCGCCCAAGCACGTCGCCGACGTCGCGTGGGACGCGGTCCGGGACGCAGGGTGGGGCCTTGCCGACGGCTGGGCCTCGGTGTTCTCGGCCGACAGCATGCTGGGACTGCTCCAGCCCGACGATGCGTTCGAACCGGAGGAACCTCTCGCTGGTTACGCGCCTGTTCTGGGGAGCGAAGGCGATGCCGGTGCCGGCACGGGAACCGACGACAACCCGTGTGACACCGGGTTCGGCTGGGACACGAACAAGCAGGGCGTGGCCAACAAGATCTACCTTCCGCGGAAGCGTCAGGCCGGCGCGTGCGTCGCCAGTGGCGCCTACGCCGACCTGGCCAAGGACGACTACGTGCCGCCGCCGCGGCCGGGTCTCGGGTTCGCTCTGCCGGGACTCAAGGACCTCCCGGGCAAGAACCGCGCTCGCGGTCACCTCATCGGCTTTGCCATGGGTGGGTCGAACACGGATACGCGGAATTTCGTTCCCATGTATCAGACGGCCAATCAGGCCATGTACGACCATGCCGAGGACAAGGTCGTGAATTCCATCAAGAAGGGTGGGCGCCAGTTCGTCCAGGTGGTTCCCGTGTACGACGACCCTGCGTCGGTGATGCCGACCAAGGTGCAATTCTTCTCCACGGGAACGGTCGATGTCCGATGCGAGTTCGACAACACAGCCGCAGCCACGTACCGATGCTGGTAGCCGAAAGGAATACGGATGTCTTCGTCCTTTGACGATCTGTCCCAGATCTTGGGGCGGTCCCCCTGGCCCGAGCGCACCCTGGCCGGCGTCGAGCAGGCCTGGGGAGTCGACCTGCCCGCGGATGTCCACCGCGTGCTGTCGTCCTACGGGGACCTGATGATCGACGACTTCCTCTACCTGTTCGGCCCCCTCACCCTGGAGGAAAAGGGGGACTGGATGAGCGGCTATGTGAAGCGCGGAGAATCGCGGCTGATCGTCGATCCGGTCCTGCCGGAACCGGCAGGAATGCTCCACTGGGGCCAGACGCTCGACGGGGACCGGCTGTTCCTCGTGCCCCAGGGCCCGGGTGAGCGTTGGACGGTCTCCGCTTTCCGACGCAACTGGGGCGACTGGTACGAGACGAGCCTTCCCCTTGAGGAATGGCTCGTGGGTACCCTCCGTGGAAAAATCGAGACGGACTGGATGCCGGAGTGGCCCAAGGTCCACGAACTCGTGGCGGACGACGACTGACGTCGCCTGACGCCGACGGGATGACGCCGAAAGCCTCCCGGGTATGAACACGTCGCCCCGCCGATCCTTCGATCGGCGGGGCGAAGTGCTGTACGGGCACACCCGCGCCGCCGCAGCGCCTCGGCGAACCCTCCGAGAGGTTCCCGCGGTCCTGGATCGTCGCCTCTCGGCCGGGCGAGCCCGCCGACCGCGCCTCCGCCACGCGCGCCGTGGCGGCGGCCGGTACGGCCTCAGGCGTCGGCGTGTCGACCGGTGTATCGGGCGGCGTATTCCTCGCTGGGCGGGACGACGGTGATGACGTCGATCAGTACGCCGTCGGGGGCGGCGACGATGAAGTGGCGCTGGCCGAAGTCCTCCGTACGCAGGGGCAGTACTTCGGGAAGGCCGGCCGCCGTCACGAGCCGCTGGTGCTCGGCGTCCACATCGTCGACCTCGAAGTTCAGCAGCAAGCCGCCCCGGAGCGCGGCCCGGTGGCCCTCGGGGACGGTCGGGTGGGCGTGGTCCAGGAGGGCCAGCTCGTACTGCGGGGCATCGGGGCGGCGCAGGCTGACGTACCAGTCGGCCTCGAAGGTCACCTCGAACCCGAGGTGACGGGTGTAGAAGTCGCGGGAGGCCGCGACGTCCCGGGTGGCCAGCACCGGGTAGAAGCCGCCGAGCTTGGTCGTGGGCGTGGTCGTGATGTCTTTCGTCATGGCAGAGGCCCTTCAGATCCCTTTCACATACCCCGGGTATGTGAACCGTGGCGTTAGCATACCCCCGGTATGCGAAATGGAAAGGGTGGTGCGCACGCGATGGCGGTCAACCGGGCGGAGCAGCGGGCGGCGACGCGGCAGGCGCTGCTGGCCGAAGGGCGGCGGCGGTTCGCCGCCGACGGGTACCACCATGTGGTGCTGGCCGAAGTGGCGCGGGCCGCCGGGGTCACGAAGGGGGCCGCCTACCACCACTTCGACAGCAAAGCGGGGCTCTTCCGGGCCGTCGTCGCCGAGGTCCAGCATGAACTGGGCGAGCGGGTCGCGACCGCGGCCGAGCGGCACGAGGACCTCTGGGGGCAACTCCGGGCCGGCTGCCGGGCCTTCCTGGCCGCGGGGACCGACCCGGCGGTGCGTCAGATCCTGCTGGTCGACGCGCCGACCGTACTGGGCTGGGACGAGTGGAGGGCCCTCGACGAGGAGTCCTCCGCCCGGCACCTCGCGGAGGCCCTGACCGCGCTCGCCGCGGCCGGGATCATCGCCGACCAGCCGGTGGAGCCCCTGGCCCGGCTGCTCTCGGGGGCGATGAACGAGGCCGCGCTCTGGATCGCGCGCGGCGGGGACCCGCAGGCGGCGGAACAGGCACTCGACCGGCTCCTGGCGGGGCTGCGCAGTCCTACCTGACCTCGCGCGCGGAGGGCCTTGAGGGCCTCCGCGCTGAGCAGGGCGTCGGCGCCGTGCAGGACGGCGAGGACGCCCACGCCACCGGCGGGCTCGTGCGAACCGCGAAGGAATCCTTGGCTCAGGTCACTGGCCGTCGACCGGCACATCCCAGGACCGGGACCGGGTGAGCGCCTGCCACTCGTCTCGGAGCAGGGCCAGGACCGCGACGTCGTAGCGCCGGCCCCGGTGCAGGCAGGCGGAGCGGCGTACCCCCTCCTGCGTGAACCCGGCCCTGGCCAGGACGTCGAGTGCTGCGGTGTTGGTGGTGTGGGTGACGGCCTGGACGCGGTGCATGGGCAGTTCGCCGAAGGCGAGGTCGACCAGCGCGTCCACGGCATCGGCGCCGTGGCCCTGGCCCCGGTGGTCGGGGTCCAGCATCAACAGAATTTCGGCGGTGCCGTCGACCAAGTCCTGGTCGAACAGGGCGGTGTGGCCGATCGGCGTACCGTCGGGGAGAAGGACGAGGAAGTCGTCGCGATCGTGTTCGTCGCGGTCGCGCTCGATGCGTTCGCGGACGGCCGAGAGGGAACGCGGCCACATGCCGATCTCGTGGGCGGCCACGGGGTCGGCGCGCCAGACGTGTACCAACTCCGCGTCGTCGACGTCGAGCGGCGCGAAGGCGACGCCCTGGCCGCGCCAGCACACCTGACGGGGCGGATTCTCGGTGGCCATGCGCTCCGTCACGGCTTCTGCCACGTCCTCGATCATGGGCGGATGCTACGGGCCACCGCGACCGCCGCGCCAGCCAATTCAGCCCCTGGCGTCTTGCCTGAATCAGCACTTCCTTGCGAACGGGCCGCATGTCGCGATCACCTGTTCTAGTGACTCTGTGTATTCATTTACCACTCTCGGGGGATCCTAACCTGGTCGTTCTTCACCCCTCGATCACCTGGAGTAACCATGAGGCGTCTCAGTCTGGCCGCACTCGGCATGGCCGGCACGCTCTGCGCGGCCGCGTTGTGCACGGGGGCCGCCACCGCAGTCACCGAGCCGCACGACACACGGGCACTTGCCCCCCACACCATCACGGAAGGGCTCTCCTCAACCGTGGCCCCCCATTCAGGGGCCCACGTCAACGTCCCCTGCCAGTCTCCCGAGCAGAGCTCAGGAGGAGGCGTGCGGACCACGGGCAACGGAGTCTTCATCACCGCCTCATGGTCCGCGGCAGGCTGGGCAGCCGACGTCTACAACGAGTCCGACAGCCCGCAGACGGTCTGGGCCGTGGCGATCTGCACCCCGCAGTGGCACACACGCCGATCGAGCATTCCCCACACGCAAGTGCCGGCGGGGGAGTCGGGGATCGCCCGCGCAGCGTGTCCCGCAGGCACGGAGCCCACGGGCGGCGGCAACATCGGCGGGGCGCAGGGCAACGACCGGATGTACGTGAGTCAGTCGTCCGACATCGGTGACGAATGGACCGTCCGGGCCTTCAACGCCTCCACCTTCCAGCAGCGGATCGCCACCCAGGTCGTGTGCACCAACACGCCCCACAGTGCGCGGTCCAGCGAGGGCACGCTGCTGGGCCTGGGCACCACCGGAACCACCCACGTCGAATGCCCCGCCGGCGAGGTGCCGACCGGGGGCGGCGGACTCGGCAACCCGTCCGTTTTCTTCAACGAGTCCTACCCCACGCGCACGGGGTGGACCGTCCGGGCCACGAACAGGGGCACCCAGCCGCTGACCGTCTTCGCCCGCGTGAACTGCACCCGACCCTGACCAACGGCGGCGCGACGCCGATCGGGAGCGTCGCGATCGGGGCCCGTCGCGAGCGCTGCGGCGGGCCCGGGCCTGGTCGGGACGCAGCCACTCCAGCCCCGAGACCGCCTGTCCTCCGGCGTCCTCCGGCGTGGCCCCCCGGTCGTCGTCTCCACCGAGGTCGCGGCCACCGTCAACGCCCCTGTAGGTGCCTCGGGCTGATCACCCGTCCGCGATCGGCCCGAGGTAGGTACCGCAGGAGACATCGATACTCTGTCCGGTCACCCAGCGCCCCTGGGGGCCCGCCAGGCAGCCCACCACGCCGGCGACGTCCTCGAGTCGACTTTGCGGACAGCCAGTGACCACAAGTGGGGAGCGCAGGCCGCCTGGTGATCCCGCGCGGGGAGGCCCCCGGTCCTGCGACACCTACGTAATTGGCTGGCGCACGTAGGGGCGGCAGGGCATGATCCCGGAGCGTTCCAGGCCGCCCACTGAGGGAGCTGTGATGACCGTTGGTGCGTCCGAGCCGTCCGATCTCTCCGGGTCCGGGTCCGGGACTGGGACCCGGCCCGAGGTCCGCGTGGCGGGCGGGGTGCTGCGCGGCAGCCGCGAGACGGGCGTGGCGGTCTTCCGCGGCATCCCCTTCGCCGAGCCGCCGGTCGGCCCGCTGCGCTTCGCCGCGCCGCGGCCCGTACGGGCATGGGACGGGGTGCGGCCGGCGGTGTCGTACGGCCCGCCGCCGCCGCAGGGCGGCCATTTCGGCATGGACGCGCTGGCGCGGGACGCCGCGGGCGACGACTGGCTGACGGTAAACGTCTGGTCGCCCGACCCGAGTCCGGTCGCAGGTCTGCCGGTGATGGTGTGGATCCAGGGCGGTGCCTACTCGATCGGCATGTCCGGTCTTCCCGAGTACGACGGTGGCCTCCTGGCGCGTGACGGCGTCGTCGTGGTGACGTTCAACTACCGGGTGGGCCTGGAGGGGTACGGGCAGATCGAGGGGGCGCCCGCCAATCGGGGCCTGCTGGACCAGATCGCCGCCCTGGAGTGGGTGCGCGACAACATCCGGGCCTTCGGCGGCGACCCGAGCCGCGTCACGATCTTCGGCCAGTCGGCGGGAGCCGGATCGGTCGCCGCCCTGCTGGCGACGGAGCGCGCGGCCGGGCTCTTCGGCCGGGCCGTGGCACAGAGCGTGCAGGGCACGTACTTCACGCCGGAGCTCGCCGCCGACATCTCCGCCGCATGCGCCGCCGAGCTGGGGCTACGACCCACGGTGGCCGACCTGTCCGGGGTGGACCCCACCCGACTGGCCACCGCCGGTGACGCGGTCGGCGCCAAGACGGACAGTTGGGCGGATCGCTGGGGGCCGGTCGCCCACCGGGCGATCCCCTTCTCGCCGGTCATCGACGGCGACACCCTGCCGGTCACCCCGTGGCAGGCCCTGGCGAACGGCGCCGGGCGGGACATCGAGCTCCTCGTCGGCCACACCCGCGACGAAACGCGGCTGCTGGCCGCGCTCGACGGAGTGCTGGGCCAGGTCACGCCGGAGCAGGCCGAGACCGCCCTGCAGGTCTTCGGCCCCGGCCGGGACGCCGCACACCGTTACCGCGAGGCGTTCCCCGCCGCGGGCCCGGACGAGCTCTACGAGCTGGTCAACTCCGACTGGTTGTTCCGCATGCCCTCCCTCCACCTCGCCCAGGCCCAGACCGCTGCCGGTGGCCGCGCCCACGTCTACGAGCTGACCTGGTCCGCCCCGGGCATGGGCGGCGCCCTCGGCGCATGCCACGGTCTCGACGTGCCCCTGGTCTTCGGCAACCTGGACCGCGGCCAGCCCGCGGCGCTGATCGGAGAGAGCCCGTCCCCAGAGGCGGAGGAGCTGTCCGCACGCATGCGGGCCGCGTGGACATCATTCGCCTCCCACGGCGATCCGGGCTGGCCCGCGTACGACACCCGAGAACGCCTCGTACGGCTCTTCGACGCCGAGAGCCGGGCGAGCCTCGCCGCCTATCCGGAAGAAGCCTCGCGCCTGATCTGGCAGGACCACACCTTCACCGCGCTGCCCCTGCTCGACCGCTAGCCTTCCGAGTCGGAAATTCAGTTCAGACAGATGGCAAGGGAAGTGGGCCTGCCGCAGTCGACCGTGTCCCGGAGGGGGAAGCCCGCGGCGGCCGCCGCGGGACTTCAGCTTCCGTGCCCAACATGGGGTGGCGTGGCACAGTGGCGGTATGTGCGGCCGCTACACCTCCACTCGCAGTCCTGAGGATCTGACCCGACTCTTTCAGGTCACCGACTGGCGCCCCGACGAAAGGCTGGAGCCCAGCTGGAACGTCGCGCCGACCGACGAGGTCTACGCGGTTCTCGAACGCACCGCCCGGGACGAAGACGACGAGGTGCGCCGTGAACTGCGGGCGCTCAAGTGGGGTCTGGTGCCGTCGTGGGCCAAGGACCCGAAGACAGGCTCGCGGATGATCAACGCGCGGGTCGAGACCGTCCACGAGAAGCCCGCCTACCGGCGTGCCTTCGCCAAGCGCCGCTGCGTCCTGCCGGCCGACGGCTTCTACGAATGGGAGCCGGTGAAGGACGAGTCGACGGGCAAGACCCGTAAGCAGCCGTACTTCATCCACCCCAGCGACGGCCAGGTGATGGCGATGGCGGGTCTGTACGAGTACTGGCGCAACCCCGACGTCACGAGCGCCGACGACCCCGACGCCTGGCTGATCACCTGCACGATCATCACCACCGAGGCCACCGACGCAGCCGGCCGCGTCCACCCCCGCATGCCACTGGCCCTCACGCCCGACCACTACGACGCCTGGCTCGACCCCCACCACCAGAACACCGAAGACCTCCGCGCCCTACTCACCCAGCCCGCGGACGGCCAACTCAACGCCCGGCCCGTCTCCATGGCCGTGAACAACGTCCACAACAACGGCCCCCACCTCCTCGACGAAGCCACCTGACCCCCTCCCCGCAGCCACGTGAACCCTTGGCACGGCAAGGGCTGAGGGCGCGGTGTCGGTGTGGTGGGTGGGGCAGCCTCGCGGTCTCCGACTCGGGACGTGCCAAGGGAGCGGGGAGGCACGGCCGCGCCTCCCGGGCGGCAGTCGGTACCAGTGCACCGGGGGAGCGGGTTCACCAGAGGAATCGGCGCACCGGCGACAGCTCCCCGGCTCCAACGGGCAGCCACAGAGCCCCTCCGGGGTTCCTCCGGGCGGCCCCCGGGACGTCGGCGCCGGGCGGAACACGGCCTGGGCTAGCGCAGGAACTCGTAGCGCGACAGGCGCGAGCGGGCTACCTTCTCGGTGACCCCGAGCGCCTCGGCCACCTCCGGCACCGGGGTGTCCTCCAGCGAGATGAGCCGTGCGGCGTACCGGGCGGACGAGGTGATCACCTCCTCCAGCTCCCCGACGGCCCTGAGCACGACCAGCGGCTCGCCGTCCACGAGCTCGTCGAGGCGCTCGCGCAGCTGCCGGAGCGCCCCCGCCATGTCCTCGGGCAGGGCGACCTGGCGAGCGGCCACCTTCTCCATCTGGGCGGCCCAGTCCTCGTACAGGCCGCTGGTGTCGTAGACGTCCGGGTCGTCGTCGCGGCGGACCTGTTCCCAGTCGATCGGGTACGTACGTTCGGCGCGCCACCCGCAGGCGCACCGGCCCCGCATCGACGTCGCCGTCGGCCGGATCCCGGTCCCGTTGTAGTGCCACCACGACGTCGACTCGTAGAACGAGCTGCTGCTGCCCATGTCGAAGATGACCGGGCGAGGCTCGCTCCCGTCGGCCAGCAGCACTCCCACCGTGCCCACGTGCGACTCGAACCCCTCACGTTCCCAGCCCATCGCGCCTCCCCTGTCCCGCATCGTCTCGCGAGGCAACCCACGGCCTGGGGCCTCTGCCCCCACGATGCAGAACCGGGCGGCCACTCCGCAGCTGGAATCCCGGCATATTCCACTGGCAGGTGGCGCACGCCCCCGCCGCGCGCCCCCGTCCGTACGCTCTGCGGGCCGCTTCGCCCCGGGGTGAGGCGGCTGGTGCCCCAGAAGGATGCAGCCCGCAGGCGACGCCTACGGTGGCCTGATCCCGGAGTTCTTCCGGTTTGGCCCGCTGCAGGACCACGTCTTCGAACGGTCTACCAACGCGATGGGGCCGAAGACACCCGTCCTCGGCTGTGAATGCGGTGAGTGGGGATGCTGGCCTCTGATGGCCGGCATCACCACGACAACCGACCTGGTGATCTGGGATGCCTTCGAGCAACCCCATCGCAAGACCCGCGAGTACACGGCGTTCGGCCCGTTCCAGTTCGACCGCCACCAGTACGATGACGCCCTGCGCGCGCTGAACGCCGAATTCGGCTCCCCCGAGCATGGATCCTGAAATGGCATTCGGTGAAGACCTGTTCGCCGCTGACCAGCTGCGGGACGTGGTGTTTGACGCCTTGTGGGTCTCGCACAGCGAGTTCTGGCTGGTTGCCGGCAGCGGGCCTGGTGCTGACATCGTGAGCGCTGTTCCCGAAGGAGACTCAGTCAGGGGCAACGGGGAGGCGGTCGGCGTTCCACTCTCGGCTCTGCAACGGACATCGGAGTAGCGATCTCCATCTGGGAAGGTCCGGCGCCCGACGGTGTAGGCACCCTGCTGGGGACTTCGCGCATCGAAGCTCCTGGCAGGGAGGTCACTGTCGTCAACGTCGAGGGGAGAGAGCCTGGGCCCGTCCTGGCTCTGTCAGACGACGGTGAGCACGAAGTGAGCGTCTGTCGGTGCTCCGAGGGCCCGGAGCGCTACGACATCCGAATGTGGCCGTGCCTCACCCCGGAATGAGTGGGGCACCGGCGAAGATCGAGTCTTACGACCCAGAGGTTCCCGGCTTCTAGCCCGGGGGGTGCCGGCGTTCGCGTGAAGTGCACAGGGCGGTGCGCGGAAACGTGCACCCCCCCTGCTATGCAACGCAGGCTCCCAGAGGCTGTCCGGCAGCTGAGCCGCCCGCCTGCGCACGGCTTGCCGGGTGGTCGTAGACTCGCGCGCCGTGGAAGAGATGTTCGAGCTGGGGACCATCAGTTGCCCCTCTGGCACCCTGGTGCTCGTTGACGGTGGTTACCTGTGGCCGTGGAGCGGGGACCAGTCGCCGGCGGACATCGATCCGGCTTCCTTGGGTATTGAAGACGCTGCAATGGCCTCCGACGTCACGGGCGCCATCGACTTCGTGGTCACCGGGCCGGACGCTTCCGAAGCCGTTCGGAGCTTTGACCGCCAACCAGGGTCCAGGCTCCATGACATCCCGGCCTCGAAAGCCGCCGAATTCGAGGCGACTTTCGATGAGCACTGCCGATCTGCCGGCCTTGACGCCCGGCTGGAGGCCCTGCCGGTTCGCGAGGCACATGCCCACAGGGCCCGCCGGACAGGTGATGAGGGCGGTGGCAGCTTTCTGATGCTTGGGGTGCCCGTCGTTGCAGTAGGTGGCGTACCCCGAAGTCGGCACCTGCCCGTGCTGGCTACACGGGTCGACCACGGCGATGGTGTCGGAGAACGCTGGTCCGAGATCTCGATCCGGATGGGTGAGGGTCAGGTGACGTCATCGGTTTCCTTGGGTGACATCGGCGTGGACTGGGCACGTGTACTCTTCGGCGATGTCGACGCCCTGAGCCTCTGGCAGCACGATGAGCCGGTGGACGGCTTGGCCGATGTGGCGTTCTGGGGTGGCGCGGCAGACGAAGCGGCCGCGACGTTTGCCGCACCCGAACTGGGCGAGCTCGGCGAGGACGATGTTCGCGGATGGACTGGCCTGCCCGCCTCGGAGGCAATGCGCAGAACACGCGCTCTGTTGAGATGGAAGGACGAAACTGGACGGCGCATGGCGGTGGACTTCCGACCGCACTCCCATCACTGGCAGATCATGCGTAAGGTACGTGCTTCGCAAGTCGGGGCCGGATCCGTGGAACTCGGTGATGCCCGAGTGCTGTGCGCCATGACGAGCTGGGGCGATGGCTTCTTCCCGGTGATCGCCGATCTGGATTCGTCGGGTGGCCTCCTCGCCGTGCGAGTGTGCTTCTCCGACGCGGCCTGAACAGCCGGCCCGGAGCGCACGGGATGGGCACGTAGCGCCGTACCTCGGTGAGCACTTTCATGTGTACGCCGACAGGGGGCGCGCCGGTGGGGGAGTGCTCCACGATGCAGAACCCGGCGGCCCTCCCCGCACCTCCTCCACGGTCGGGAACGCTCCAGAGCGGTCAGGAGACCGTGCCGGTCGCCGACCGGCCGCTGCTCTTCACGGTCAGGAGACCGTGCTGGTCGCCGACAGGCGGCAGCTGCTCCAGTTGTTCCTGCGCGCACCAGGTGGCGCCGGCTCGGCCGCATAGCTGGCGGAGGGTACCGGTGACCGACCAGGTCCCGCCCTTCGGGCCGGCCTCCGCGCACGCGGCACGGCCACGGGGCGGGACCCCGGTCGGGCCTCACTCGGAAGCGGTCGCGCAGCGGGCTCCAGGCCCGTGTACGGGCGCTAGATGCGTGACTTCCGTACTGAGTGCCATGCCGCCCCGGCCAGAGCCCGCGTCGATCGGAAC